>CADAIT010000001.1 GCA_902788095.1 uncultured Bacteroidia bacterium
CTCCTTCCGGAGCAGCTCACAGGCCGATGCCACCGTCTTCGGTGTATTCCGGTAAAGGAAAGAACTGTGCGAAGTACAAACCACTCGCTCATACCCCCAGGACGCGAGCTTCGATGCCAGAAAAACGGATTCCACCAGCGTCTGCGCCCCGTCGTCCAGTCCGGGAAGAATATGACAATGACAGTCAACTTTCATAGATTGCAAATTTAGCAAAAAGACCGGGACGAAGCAATCGGAGCCCGGTCTGCCGCCGCATTCTTCTACGCTTACGGAAATATAGACGCCAAAAGCACATAAATCTATCACACCGATAGAATTTGTTTAGCCAGTGATAGAATTCCGCTTGCATTTTCGTCTTTATATCGTAACTTTGCCAACCGAAGCAGTTTCTATGCACACTTGAACATTCTATAAGCCATAACAGGCACGTATTTCAACAACACCGGACGAAGGTCCACTCCCGGGGTGTATTGTACCCCGACGCGAGCGGCCGGGTGGCCGGTGAAGTTCTTTGAAATACGAGTCAAATGTACAGCTTCTTAAAAAACAAGGAAGGTGAGCTCATGCTCATCTTCAACCCTCCTCTCGGGGAAGCCCCCGAACTCTCTATGTTCCTCTACGACGATTCCGGAACGGGCCTGCTGCTGCAGGACCTGTTTTCCGGCATCCGTGTGAAAAACATCAGTCCTGAGACGCTTGCCGCCCTGGACGATGTCACACACATCCACGTGGTGGAAAAGGACGGCGAGACCATCACCAGAGACTATCTCGCCGTCGTCAAGAAAGTATCCGACGTCAGGTCGCTGGTACTGTAAGTCAAACCTTTAAATTGTACACTGTTATGGCAAAATCTTATCAACTCGTTGCGTGGACCGACAAAGGCCAGGTTCGCATGATTCCTTCTCAGCTCAAAGCATACATCAGTGAAGAAGTGCAATATCTGAACCGCATTAACGAGCGGGTGCGCTATGGGACGTACCACGAAGTGGGCGACCTCCTCAAGGTGAGCTGCGCTTATGAAAAGCTGGCACTCAGTCTCCTCGACCTTGGTCAGACAAAAGCAGCCTTCCTGCTCCTTGCCGAAGCGGCACACTGTTGCACGGCATCCTACAATAACTGGCATGAAACGGAATGGGGCGATGTGCTGGAGAAGCCCCTTCGTGGCCGGTTCTTCGCGATGTTCTGCGCCTGCAAGGACCTGGTCCGCAAGTATCCGCGGCTCCAATACGTCTGGGAGAACAGCGGCTTGCAGCAGGACTGTAACCACCTCACCTACGCAGACAGATGCTTTGAAATCGCTTGGGACGGCGATTCCGGCGACTTCTGGGAAGCCTGGAACTACTCCAAAGCCCTGCAATTCGGCAAGAACGAAGTCTATCGGCGCCGGAGGGCGTAATCAATTTTATTTTCCCAGCCTTTCAAAAACCTCCTTCACCGCCTCATCCAGCAAGACACCGACTCCTGACCGATCTTGCAGATGAGGCGGAATTTGTTCACGCTAATGCGGCGCAGGTGCTTGTTTTCTTTTTCGAGGGCAAGCACCCATGTCGCAAGTCTATAGTAGGATTGATGGTTCAGATTAATTCAGCCTCCTCGCCCTGGCATAGGGGTTGTCTTCATAGAGAACGTCCAGGCGGATAAACGCTTCCGGGTTGCCGGAAGTCTCGAAGGCCAATTCGTAAAATACCTTGGAATGGCTCGCGGGAAGATTCTTTCCGGCGTGTTCGGCACGGACGGGTACGGCCTGGATGAACCCATGTTTGTCCAGGTCGTGTCTGTACCTCCGAAAGACTCAGCAACGACAGCATGTTCGGTAGCATAGAACTCCCCAGATGCATAATTAATGTTGCCACATAATGCGCCTTGACGACCAATAATCGGAAAGTCACCTGTGCGATTTGGGGATGACACATAACCACGAATACCGTTCCCACCAAAACATCGGTATGGGTATCGCGCTGATTCTTCATGGATGTCCTCTGCAGGTACGAACTTACCGGCTTGAAGGTAAAAAAATCACCAAGTGTGCTCCATACCCACCCCTCCGGCACCTCAAAAGGACCTTCCTTCGGATAATGGGACGTATCACACGCATACGATTTAGAAAAAACCCCGGATTTTTTGTAACTTTACAAACCCATGTACTTGAGTAAGAAAGATGATGAAACACGGCCTTGCCCCGCTGACATGCCCAGACCCAATTGTCCTGGTCCTCGGCTCGCTTCCCGGCGATGAATCCATCCGTCGGCAGGAGTACTATGGCAACCCCCGGAATATGTTCTGGAAGGTGTTGGCTTCCGTTTTTGAAGATACTGTTCCGGAATCATATCCAGAGAAGAAAGCCTTCCTTGCTCAGCATCATGTCGCCTTATGGGATGTGTTTGCATCGGCAGAACGAGAAGGAAGCCTGGACGTGAACATTCGCGATAATTCATGTAATGACATTGCTGGATTCCTTGCTGCACATCCCTCCATCAAAGCTATCGTACTAAACGGAGGTAAGGCGTCCAAGGCATTCAAGAAAATGCAGAAGGCTGTTAATGGAGACTTTGGACGAATTGACGTTTTCTCTTTCACCAGCACAAGTCCTCTAAGTATTAGCGCCGGATGGCCGTTGGAGCGTATCGCTGAACAATGGAAACAAATCCTCACCGCATATGAAAAAATTCGACTATAAACACCTCAGCTGCCCACTCCCTTCCGGCGCGGACACACAAAGGAACCAAGCCACACAGGATCCGAGGCAATCTCGGCTACCCAGCCGCAGCTGTAGGTCATTTCCATGTAGAGGGGAATGAAGTAGAAACGGTCGATATCCTTCCACTCTTCAAAGCGGGCAAAGATTTCCGGTGCGTTCTGGTAGAACAGTTGGGTGTCGAGCAGTTGCTCCTGGGACGGACGGCGTTCGTCTGTCTTGAAGAAATTGTACTTTTTCATGGTACAGACTTTTTTTGATGTTGAACAATCCGCATCGCTTTACCACCGTGGCTTCTGGCTGCTCGGTTGGTGGCCCTCAAGGGGCACTCTTGATGCACGGTGCAAATGTAGATTGTTTTTCGTATTTTTGCAATACAGAACCCTTATTGGAAATCAAGAAGTTTTTTAATAACGCTTAAGATAACGGACAAGTATGCGAGCAGTAATTCAACGAGTATCCTCGGCTTCCGTCACCATTGAAGGTCGCGTCAAATCGTCCATCGGCCCAGGCCTTCTGATCCTGCTGGGCATTGGCCATGAGGACGGGCAGGAGGACATGGACTGGCTGGTCAAGAAGATTGCCGGACTCCGGATATTCAATGACGATGCGGGTGTAATGAACCGTAGCGTAGTGGATGTGGGTGGTGAGGCTTTGGTTGTGAGCCAGTTCACGCTGATGGCTTCCACCAAGAAAGGGAACCGGCCGTCTTATATCCATGCCGCCGGTCACGAACTGGCTGTTCCGCTCTATGAACAGTTCTGCGCGGCCATGTCCGCCGCCATCGGCCGTCCGGTGGGGGCCGGTGAATTTGGCGCCGACATGAAAGTGGCCCTGGTGAACGACGGGCCGGTGACCATTTGTATCGACACGAAAAACAAGGAATAGAATGAGCAATATTGACAAAGTCCTCGCGTACAACCGCGAATATGTAGCCTCCAAGGGCTACGAGAAGCATTTGACGGACAAGTACCCGGACAAGAAGCTGGCCGTGCTCAGTTGCATGGATACGCGACTTTCCGTGCTGCTGCAGGATGCCCTGGGCCTCAAAAATGGCGACGCCAAGATTATCAAGAATGCCGGAGCTATCATCCCTTCACCCTGGGACTCCGCTATGCGTAGCCTTATTGTAGCCGTGTACGAACTTGGCGTGACGGAAATCATGGTGGTTGCTCACACTACCTGCGGCGCTTGCCACATGAGTTTCGGCCATTTCAAGGAGGAAATGCTTCATCGCGGAATTCCTGCCGCTGAACTTGAACGTTCCGACATAGATTTGAATGCCTGGCTGGAAGGCTTCCATGACACGGAGAAGTCCGTCAGGGACACTGTCTCCACCATTATTAACCATCCGCTGATTCCATCGGATGTGAACGTGCGAGGCTTCATTATCGACTCGGCAACAGGAGAATTGACAGAAGTAAAGTAAACATGGAAACACGTAAGCACCTCGCCGCAGAAAAGAAGCGGCAAAACACGCACAACTGCGCCCAGAGCGTGGTCTGCACCTATTGCGACCTGGTGGGGCTGGACGAACAGACCGCCTTGAACATTGCCGGAGCCTATGGGACCGGCATGGGCAATATGGAAGGAACATGCGGTGCCTTGGTGGGCGCCGGAATGATTGTGGGCCTTGCTACCAAGGATAGAATCAAGTCCCGGGCACGGATGAAGGAAATGATGGAGAAATTCCAGGCCCGTAACGGAGCAACGCAGTGCCGACAGCTAAAAGGCATCGGCACCGGGAAATCGCTCCGCGACTGCCCGGACTGCGTAGCGGATGCATCTGAGTTTTTAGAAGAGTACCTGTAGTGAATCGCCTTCGTCTCATATTCCTGATGGTGCTGGGCCTCCTGCTTTGCAGCGTGGCTTATGCCCAACGCGTCACCAACAGCAACTACCAGACCGTCGCACACATCAAGTCGAACGGCACGATTCAGGATGCCAACTACCGCACTATCGGCCACATCAAGTCAGACGGAACGGTGCAGGATGCCAACTACAGGACAGTGGGTCACCTAAAAGATGACGGTACCGTCCAGAACGCCAATTATTCTACCATCGGCCACGTCAAGAAAGACGGCACCGTCCAGGACAGCAGCTACCGCACCATCGGTCACATCCGCGACGATGGCACCATCCAGGATGCCAACTACCGAACCATTGGCCATGCCCCGGGTATTCCGCTATTCTGGGCAGCTTGGTATTTTTTCTTTTGATTAGATTGTTATGAGTGAAGCTATAAAGGGAGTATTTGAACTTTGAGATATAGTGAAGGACCCCAAGGATAGTAAAGGCCTCAAAACACCCCATTTTTGCCCCATTTTTGGGTACAAAAAAACCAGGGAACTATCCCTGGCTTTTTCATAACTTATTGATTTTCAGTATAGATTAACTGAGAAATCTGTTAATATTCTTCCTCATTCCACATAAAATCCTCCTTGGTCGGGTAATCCGGCCAAATGTCTTCGATGGATTCGTAGATTTCGGCGTTGTCGTCGTCCAGTTCTTCCAGGTTTTCAATTACCTCGTCGGGGGCGCAGGTACGGGTTGCGTAGTCTATCAGTTCTTCTTTGGTTGCGGGCCACGGAGCGTCGTCCAAGGAACTTGCAAGTTCGAGTGTCCAAAACATAGTGAGTATGGTTTTAGTTGTTTATAATCAGTCGTTTAAGCTCAACATCGTTCTATTTGGACTGCAAAGATAGACAAAAAAATGATATAATGAATTTTTTTCGCTATTTTTGCAGTCCAAATTCGAAGGACATCTGCTACAAAGAATAGACCATGGCGTACAAAAAAATAGAAGAATACGATAAAAAGACCACGCAGGAAATCGCAGCGCACATTGAGGCCATTCTGGGCCTGCTCGGGGAAGACCCCACGCGCGAAGGCCTGCAGAAGACGCCGGAACGGGTAGCGAAGGCCATGCAGTTCCTTACCCAGGGGTATTTCCAGGACGGAGAGGCCCTCGTCAAAAGCGCCCTTTTCCAGGAACCGTACAACCACATGGTCATCGTAAAGGACATCGAACTGTTCTCCCTGTGCGAGCACCACATGCTTCCGTTCATCGGCAAGGCGCATGTCGCCTACATTCCCAAGGGAGAAATAACCGGCCTCAGCAAAATCGCCCGCGTAGTGGAAACCTACGCCCGCCGGCTGCAGGTACAGGAACGCCTCACCGAGCAAATCCGTGATTGCATCCAGGAGTCCCTGCACCCGCTGGGTGTAGCCGTGGTCATCGAAGCCATGCACACCTGCATGTCCATGCGCGGTGTGCAGAAATCCAACGCCATTACCACTACATCGGCCTTCTCGGGCATTTTCCTCAAAAGCGACAAAACCCGCAACGAGTTTCTGGAGCTGATTGGCCGATAAATTATTGCGAATCAATGCATGGGGCAGTGAAAACTGTCCCATTTTTTTGTGATTTTATGAAAATGAAACGAATAACCATCCTGCTACTGTTCCTCCTCCCTTCCCTTCTTTGCAAGGCACAGGAAGAGAGCCCGTTTTATCGTTCACCATCCCCGCCTTCCGGAAGACAAAATCCCCTGGACTTTGATGCACCGGATATTCCCAACGCCCCCGGAGACGCTTCCGACGGAACTCTCCCCTGCCGCCGTACGCTGCGCACTGACCACGCGCTATTTTAGGTAGGCATCCTGCACTACTTTCTGGCTGCGTGCGATGAAATCGCTCAGCGCCTTCCCTTTCAACATGCCGTTCCCCAAAAGAGCCAGGTCCACCAGCTGATGCAACAGTTCGTTGTCCTTGGCGAAGGCTTCCACATCGGAGCGATGCGCTCTGCGAACGGCTTCACGGGCTTCGCGGGCCTTGTTCTTCTCCTCGTCTGAGGCATCGGACGGCGCCTCGGCGGGCAGTTCCGCCTGCGGGGCGACATCGGCCTGCTTGGCGGCCCAGATCTTCGCCACCAACGGGTTCTCCATGTTGACGGTGATATTGTAACTCTCAGGCATGGAGCCGTAAAAGTTCATTCCGCCGCCAAGAGCGCTCATTTCGCGATAACGGCGCATGAATTCGTTCTGGGTAATGAGGATGGGCGCGGCATCGGCCCCCAGGTTGTCACCCTGGACAAAGTAGTCGTTGCCCTCGGGCATGACGGCCTTGAACAGGTTCTCGAGGTCGTAGCGCTCGTCTTCCTTCATTTCCAGCTTCACCTTTTCCTCCTTAGGGATGAGGTTCTCCACAGCGTCGGAGTCCACGCGGGCAAAGCGGATGTCCGTAAGCTTCTGCTCCAGCAGGTTCACATAGTGAGCGTCCAGCTCACAGTCCATCAGCAGCACGTCGTACCCCTTGTCCTTGGCTGCCTGGATAAACGTATATTGGTCCTCAGGCTTGGTGGCGTACAGGTACACCAGCTTCTTATCTTTGTCCGTCTGCCGGGCTTCCACGGCCGATTTGTACTCTTCGAAAGAGAAGTATTTGCCGTCCACGTTCTTGAGAAGGGCAAACTTGAGCGCCCGCTCGCAGAACTTCTCGTCGGAAAGCATACCATATTCGATAAAGAGCTTGAGGTTGTCCCATTTTTCCTCCAGCTGGCCGCGCTGCTCTTTGAAAATGCCTTCCAGGCGGTCGGCCACCTTCTTGGTGATGTAGGTCGATATCTTCTTGACGGCGGCGTCGCTCTGCAGGTAGCTGCGGCTCACGTTCAGCGGAATGTCCGGCGAGTCGATAACGCCGTGCAGCAGCGTCATGAAGTCCGGGACAATGTTGTCCACATGGTCTGTCACGAACATCTGGTTGCAGTAGAGGGAAATCTTGTTGCGTTCCACCGCCACGCGGTCCTTCAATTTAGGGAAATACAGGATACCGGTAAGGTTGAACGGATAGTCCACATTCAGGTGAATCCAGAACAGGGGCTCCTCGTTCATGGGGAACAGCGTACGGTAAAAGTCCTTGTATTCCTCGTCCTTTACCTCACTCGGGGCCTTGGTCCACAGCGGCTCGACAGCGTTGACGACCTTGTCCTTGTCGGTATCGACATATTTTCCGTCCTTCCACTCCTGCTCCTTGCCGAAGACGATGGGAACAGGCATGAACTTGCAGTATTTGTTCAAGAGGGCCTCGATGCGGGCCTTTTCGCCATACTCCTTGGAATCGTCGTCCAGATACAACGTAATCACCGTTCCGCGCTCCTTCTTGTCGATTTCCTCCATCTCATAGGCCGGAGAACCGTCGCAGGTCCACTTGACCGCCTTGGCCCCTTCCTTCCACGAAAGCGTCTCTATGGTCACTTTCCGGGACACCATGAAAGCGCTGTAAAATCCCAGGCCGAAATGGCCGATAATGCTCTGTATCTGGTCCTTGTACTTCTCCAGAAACTCGCCGGCGCTGGAAAAAGCAATCTGGTTGATGTATTTGTCAACCTCTTCTTCCGTCATGCCGATACCGTTGTCTATAATCTTGAGCGTCTGCGCCTTTTCATCCAGCTGGATGACGACTTTCAGCTCGCCCAGCTCATCCTTATAGTCACCGCTGGCTGCCAGCGCTTTCATTTTCTGCGTGGCGTCCACGGCATTGGCCACCAGTTCACGGAGGAAAATCTCGTGGTCGGAATACAGGAACTGCTTGATAACCGGGAAGATGTTCTCGGTGGTTACCCCAATTTGTCCTTTGTTTGCCATATCTCTATATTTTAGTTTTCTGCAACGATTCCTCGCTTGCGCTCAGAATGAAAAAATACCGGTCCCCTCGGGAACCGGTATTTGATACTCAAATTATGCGCCAAGCCTTTGCGGCTGACAATTTGTCAGAATTACTTATACAGGAATCTGCGGATTGACATTTTCGGGGTTTTCTCGAAGGGTTTGTCCATGAGTTCCACTTTGGCAATCTGGCTGTAAGACGGCAGCTGACGATTGGCTCCCAGACGGATGTTCTCAGGAATATCGGCCTTGGCCTCATGGTCCAGCAGGGCCGTCGCGATGGCCTGTTCATCCAGAAATACCAGGGCGACCAACTTGCCGCCGCGGTCCACGACCACGCTTTCCATCACGTACGGCTGGTTGTTCAGCACGGCCTCCAATTCCTCCGGATAGATATTCTGGCCGGAAGGACCCAGAATCATATTCTTGGAGCGGCCACGGATGAAGATATTTCCGTCGGCATCGATGATGCCCAAATCGCCGGTACGCAGCCATCCGTCCTCGGTAAAGGCATTGGCGGTAGCTTCCTCGTTCTTGTAATAGCCGATGGTGATGTTCTCGCCGCGGGCCTGGATTTCACCCACCACATGCTGAGGATCATCGGAATCGATACGGACCTCCGCCACATCCACAGCCTTGCCGCAGGAACCGGCCACGTACTTGGTCCAATGCTCATAGGCCAGCAGCGGGCAGGCTTCCGTCATGCCGTAGCCCACCAGATAGGGGAACTTGATTTTCTTGAACAGGCGCTCCACTTCGGGATTCAGGGCGGCACCACCCATGATGAACTCTTCTACATTGCCGCCGAAAGCCGACACCAGGCCGTCCTTCACCTTTTTGTAGATGACATTGTTAATACCCGGTATCTTGGTAAGGAACTTGATGAGGGGCTTGTCCAAGGTGGGTTTCACCTTGCTCTTGTAAATTTTCTCCATCACCAGCGGAACCGTGATAAGGAGGTAAGGCTTCACGTCGGCAAAGGCTTTCAGCAGCGTGGCCGGCGTGGGGGCCTTGGCCATCCAGTAGATGGAAGTGCCGTTGCACAGCGGATACAGGAATTCAATGACCAGACCGTACATGTGGGCCATGGGAAGCATGGAAACCATCTTGTCTCCCGCAGGAACGTGGCGCTGGCTGAAATCTACGTTGGCGGAGAAGTTCCGATAAGTGAGCATCACGCCCTTGGGGTCGCCCGTAGAACCGGATGTATAGTTGATGGTGGACAAATCGTCCCAGTTGTCGGTGGGGAACACCACGTCGTCCGGGCCGAAGCCGCCGGGATACTTCTCCGAGAAGAGTTTATCCAAATTGTCCACCGCTTCCTGGATTTTTGCGTCACGGCAGAAAAGCACCTTCCAGGTATCCACGTCGAACACCACCTTGAGCGCAGGCATTTTCTGTGCATCCATCTTGGCCCAACGGGCTGCATTGGTGAAAAGTGCAATACTGTCGGAGTGGTTTACCAAGCCCATGACGCTTTCCGGAGTAAAATCCGCCAGGATGGGAACGATGACGGTCTCATAGGTATTGACAGCCAGGTACGCAAAGCCCCACTTGGCTCCGTTGTTGGCACAAAGGGCAATTTTATCACCTTTCTTGAAGCCGGCCTTTTCGAACACGATATGGAAGCGGGCGATATCCGTTGCCATCTGGGCGTATGTGAAAGAATCGCCGCCGATAGTATTGAGTGCAGGCTTGTTCCAGAATTTTCGAGTAGCGTCCTGCAGACGCTGCAGGTAATGCGGGTAAACTTTATTCTCCATATAAATAAGTTAACGGTTTGTACAACTTACAAATATACTAATTATTTTTAGAAAATCCGTATCTTTGTACCCTAAGAAAGAAGCTATGAGAATTCCGGCCGAATGGGAAAAACAAGGTTTCGTGCAGCTTACCTGGCCGCACGAGGACACTGCCTGGTACGCACTCCCCCAGGTTTTGGACTGCTATGTAGAAGTGGCGAAAGCCATTACGCGATATGAGCCGCTGCTGGTCGTATGCCGCAATACGGCCGAATGCAGGGCGGATATGGCTGCCCGCGGCTGGGAGCCCGGCACCAACGTCCGCCTGGTGGAAAGTCCCCTCAACGACACCTGGGCCCGTGACCACGGCGCCATTTCCGTCTGGGGAGACCAGGGAGAAAAATACATTGAAGATTTTGTCTTCAACGGCTGGGGCCTCAAGTTCGGCTCCGATCTGGACAACCAGATTACACGCAACATCTACAAAGCCGGCGCTTTTGCCGCCGATGTCCTCTACAGGGACATGCGTCCCTTTGTGCTGGAAGGCGGCAGCATAGACACCGACGGCGCCGGAACGCTCATGGCCACCAGCGAATGCCTTTGTTCGCTCAATCGGAACGAATACCTGAGCCGGGAACAAATAGAGGAAAAACTCAAAGCAGCCTTTGGCCTGCAGCGCATCCTGTGGCTGGACCACGGCGGTATCGCAGGCGACGACACCGACAGCCACGTGGACATTCTGGCACGCTTCTGCAGCCCGGATACCATCGCCTATACGGCCTGCGACAATCCCGATGACGAGAATTTTGCTCCGCTCAAAGATATGGAAGAACAGCTGCGCACGTTCCGCACCCTGGACGGACGGCCGTACAAGCTCATTCCCCTGCCCCTTCCGGAGCCGCTCTACCTGGAGGATTACCGCCTGCCGGCCTCTTACGCCAATTTCCTGATTGTAAACGGTGCCGTACTCATGCCGGGGGCCGGCTCTCCGCTGGATACGGAAGCGGCCCGGCAACTCCAAAAAGCGTTCCCGGACCGCACCATAGAAATCATCGACTGCCGTGCCCTCCTCTCCGGCCACGGCGGCCTCCACTGCATCACCATGAACTACCCCCTAGGCTGGTAGGTTCTGGGAGGCTTTGCCTTCCCAAACCCATGGCCACCCTCGGCCGTGCCCCGTAAGGGCAAGTATCCCTAGGGGGATTACAGGGGGAAAACCAATCTCCCGGAACGGGAGGGGCCCACAGCCGTGCTTTAGCACGTTGCGTATGGGAGGGGTCGCGAAGCGACGGTTTGGGAAGGCAAAGCCTCCCAGAACCTACTTTCCGAAACGCTGTAAGAGGATGTCGTAGGCATCGATACGACGGTCGCGAAGGAAAGGCCAGCCGCGACGGACATATTCGCACTGTTCCATGTCAATTTCAACCACACGGACACCTTCTTCCGTCTTGTCGAACTCCGTAAGCAACTCACCCTGCGCACCGGTGGCGAAAGAATGTCCCCAGAAGTCGATGCCGGTGGAATGACCGGTAGGATCCGGCTCCACCCCCGTACGGTTCACCGTAATAACCGGCAGTCCATTGGCCACGCTGTGCCCGCGCTGTACCAGTTGCCACGCCTGACGCTGCTGTGCCTGCTCCCAGTCGGGATCCGTAGGCACGCCGCCGATAGCCGTGGGATAAATGAGCAATTCCGCACCGGACAACGCCATGGCGCGGGCGGCCTCCGGATACCACTGGTCCCAGCATACCAGCACGCCCAGCACGCCCACTGAAGTCCTGATGGGCCGGAAGCCCAAATCGCCGGGCGTGAAATAGAACTTCTCGTAGAAGAGAGGGTCGTCCGGAATATGCATTTTCCGATAAATACCGGCCATGCTGCCGTCCGCCTCCATCACTACGGCCGTATTGTGGTAAATCCCGGCCGTACGACGCTCGAACAGCGACAGGACAATTACCACGCCCAACTCCTTGGCCAACTTCCCGAAAGCCTCCGTGGAAGGCCCGGGAATGGGTTCTGCCAAATCGCACAGGCGGGCATTCTCCTCCTGGCAAAAGTACAGGCTGTTGTGCAATTCCTGCAGCACGACCAACTGGGCCCCCTGCGCTGCCGCCTCGCGTATGTGCTGCTGCAGGCGGGCGATATTGTCGGGAATGCTGGCGGTGCAGGACTGCTGCACCATGCCTATCTTCAGTTTTCTCATTATTTGTATCGGCTAAATTGTCTTAACTCGCTGTCCGCCTTGATTTTGTCGATAATCGCGCAGACAAGGCGGAAAGTGCGGGAATCCTTTGTGTAACTGGCTGGTGTAATGAAGTTTACACGTCCCTGTCTAAGCAGTTTTTGGGCAGTAGCCTTCTTGGAAGGACGGCTGGGGTCGAAAACGGCAATGGCATTGCCACCGAACATGTTCACCAACTTCATGGAGGGCACATCCGTATCGCCGTCTCCAAAATAAATCATGTTGGTGAACGGAAGCCGCTTGGCATCATCCGCCATGGACTCATTCACATGCTGGGCATCCCGGGAAGAGAAAATGCCCTTCTGGATTTTGAACAGATACTGTGTTTTGGCAGTGAAGTCCACGGCTATCCCGGGCCACTCGGCCTCCCCTTTCTCGTCATAGATGTAACTGCCGGCAAAGATGTGTTTGAAATACTTGGCGATGGGCGACCCTTCTATGATTTCCGTGAGGCCGGAGGAGTTGATATAATGTTCGATGATGACTCCGTGCTCCTTTCCGTAATCATTCACATTGTTGAACCATTCGCGCACGCCGTCGTACAGTTTGATATCTTCACCGAAACGATGGAAGCCGCTGCGCGTAAGCCGGATGTGATTCTTCTTGGCCTCGTCGTGCATCAGTTTCATATAGGCAAGGATATTGGAAGCATCCTGGCCGATGGCGATTCCATCACTCTTGGCCCAGAACTCCTCCGGCGTTTGCCCAATAGCCTGAATGAACCCGAACTCCTGCATGTTGCCGGGAGAAAGGGTGCCGTCGAAATCATAAATAAGGCCGATGATGGGTTTACGTCTCATGTATCGAATTTTTTACGCAGCAAAGGTAATAAAAAAAATAGAATGGGCAGCATAAAAAAGAGCCCGGGGTTACCCTCGGGCTCCTTGTGTAAGGGATAGTCAAATTTACTTGACCTCGACCGTAACAACACGGTTCTTGGCAGCAGCGTCGAAGAGCTGGACATCTGCACCGTGAGCAATGCACTCGATGTTGGCCTCGTTGGCACCAGCGGCCTTGAGAACATCAACAACAGCCTTTGCACGCTGCTCGGAGAGCTGCTGGTTGCGCTTGGCGGAACCGGTCTGCTTGTCAGCGTAACCGTTGACGGCGAGTTTGGTGTCACCGTTGACAACGTTCTGGGCGAAGTACTCGAGGTGAGCTTTCTCACGATCGGAGAGCTTGGCGGAGCCGCAGTCGAAGTAGAGGGTGATAGGAGCACCGGCCTTCATTTCCACAGCGGTGAAGGTACCGTTCTCATACAGATAGGTCTGGCCATTCTGGAGGTTGCGGAAAGGAGCAAGCTCGTTTTCGAGGGCAGCCACTTTGTCCTTCAGGGCGGCATTCTCTTTCTCGAGGGCGGCCACCTTGTCCTTCAGAGCGTTGTACTGTTCGGTGGTGAAAGGAACAGGGATCACGACAGGAGTGATGGAGGAGTGACGATCCCAGTTGGTCTTACCGAGGTTGACCTGGAGACCGAGGGCTGCGGAAGGATAGAGAATGAAACGACCGGCGTTGGGGGTGTAAGCGTGAGCTTTGCCGACAAGGGCCTTCAGATCAAGCGTGATGTTGATGCGCTTGCTGACACGGAGGACATTGAGGAGACCGGCACCGGCGGCATACTCGAGGTTAGCCTTCTGGAAAGGGTTGATGTTTTCGGAAATATCCAGAACACCCATGGTTACATAGGGAACAAAGTTCCAGAAGCGGAGCTCATTGTAACCGGCGATGGTGTGAGAAATGTTCCAGAGGAAATCTGCATGCAGATAATGGAAACCGAATTTGTTACCGGCAGCGACTGCGGGGGAAGTAAAAGCAACCTTGGAATTGTTCCAAAGGCCATGATAACCCAGACGCATACCGATGGTAGGAGTAAACCACTTACCGAAGTTCAGGTCTGCGGCGAGGCCGATGTTGCCCCACTGCTTGGGATCTCTGATGGGTCCTACAACACCGTTGATACCTGCACCGATGCCGATAAACATGTTGTCACCAGCATGATTGGTCTCATAAGGGCCATGGACGATCTTACCGTTCTCGTCACGGTTGTGATTCTCCTGAGCAAAAGCGTTAGCGGAGAACAGGAGGCTTGCAATTGCAAGAGCTCCAAAGAATTTGATACCTTTCATAATACAATATTAGAAAAAATTAATTCCTTTCTTCCACCCCTAACGGGGATTGTCGATGCAAAATTAGATATTTTTTTCGTACGAACAAAATTTTATACAATTTTTTTAATATTTAAGGAAAGCACGTATCTTTGTGCAACAAGTTTCACGCATGGATTTCAAGCTGCATTCAGATTATCAACCTTCCGGCGACCAGCCGGAGGCCATCGACCAATTGTGCAAGGCCCTGGAGCAGGGTGTCCAGGATGTTACGCTGCTTGGCGTAACCGGTTCGGGCAAGACCTTCACCATGGCCAACGTCATTCAGCGGCTGCAGCGGCCGGCTCTTATCCTGAGCCACAACAAAACCCTGGCCGCCCAGCTGTACGGAGAATTCAAAGCCTTCTTTCCGGACAACGCGGTGGAGTACTTTGTCTCCTACTACGATTATTACCAGCCGGAGGCGTATATTCCCACCACCGATACCTACATAGAAAAGGACCTGAGCATCAACGACAAGATTGACGAGCTGCGGGTCAGCGCCGCCAGCGCCCTCATGAGCGGCAGGCGGGACGTCATCGTCATATCGTCCGTGAGCTGCCTGTACGGAATAGGCAATCCCGACGATTTCCACGACCAGACCGTTACGGTGCGCAAAGGCGAGCAAATGTCCATGACGCGCCTGTTGTATAAAATAGTGGATGCGCTGTACTACCGGACGGAGACCGATTTCAAGCGCGGCTCCTTCCGCGTGCGAGGGGATACCATCGATATATTTTTGGGCGGCGCGGACTATGCCGCCCGCATCGAGTTCTTCGGGGACGAGGTGGACCGGATTGCGCTCATCGACCCGGTGAGCGGGGCCGTTTTTGAGGAAATGGACAAGATTGACCTCTATCCGGCGAAGAACTTTGTCACTTCCAAGGAAAAGGGTGCCAAAGCCGTAAGCCAGATTCAGGAGGACCTGGTGAAGCAGGTGGAATACTTCGAGTCCGTCGGCAAGTTCCTGGAGGCAAAGCGTCTGAAGCAGCGCGTGGAATATGACATCGAGATGATAAAGGAGATGGGCTACTGTCCCGGCGTGGAAAACTACTCCCGCTATTTCGACGGCCGCAAGCCCGGCCAGCGCCCCTTTACCCTGATAGACTATTTTCCGGACGACTTCCTGGTGTTCATCGACGAAAGCCATGTCACGCTCCCCCAGATCCGCGCCATGTACGGCGGCGACCATTCCCGCAAGGAAACGCTGGTGGAATACGGCTTCCGGCTTCCCGCCGCCAGCGACAACCGCCCGCTCACCTTCGAGGAGTTTGAAGCGGTGACGGGCCAGACCGTATATGTAAGCGCCACCCCTGCCGACTACGAACTGTCCAAGTCAGAAGGCCTGGTGGTGGAACAGATTGTGCGCCCGACCGGCCTTCTGGACCCGCCCATCGAGGTTCGTCCCACCAAAAACCAGGTGGACGACCTCATGGAAGAGATTCAGCAGCGGGCCGCCAAGGACGAACGTGTGCTGGTGACCACCCTCACCAAGCGCATGGCGGAGGAACTGGACAGCTACTTCACCAAAACCGGCATCCGTTGCCGATACATCCATTCCGACGTGGACACCGCTGAGCGCGTGGAAATCATCGAAGACTTCAAGAACGGCCTCTTCGACGTCCTGATCGGCGTAAACCTCCTGCGCGAGGGCCTGGACATCCCCACCGTCTCGCTGGTGGCCATATTGGATGCCGACAAGGAGGGGTTCCTGCGCAGCGGCCGCGCCCTCACCCAGACCGCCGGCCGTGCAGCCCGCAACATCAACGGCCTGGTTATCATGTATGCCGACACCATCACGGACAGCATGGACGAAACCATCCGCGAAACAGCTCGTCGCAGAGCCAAACAACAGGAATACAACAAGTTGCACGGAATTACGCCCAAACAGGTACAGGTCCGCGCCAACGTACTCATGAGCGAGCTGGTGAAATCCGGGGACGACACCACCCACATGAGCGGTTTCCTGAACCCGGCCTTGCAGAACAGTGTCACCGGCCATGTCAGCGCACGCGATTCCGTTTCCGACCCCACCTATGTCCCCAGCGCCTCCGAACTGGGCAAGGGCGACGTGAGCGTAGGCCTCGGGCACGACGCCAGGCGCGAAGGGACATCGGCCTATGTGGACGGTTACATCCAGGCCGACCTGGCCGCCGTCCTCCAGGACCCGGTCATCCGCTCCATGTCCCGCGAACAGGTGGAGAAAGCCGCCGAAGAAGCCCGGCGCAAGATGCAGAAAGCCGCGGCCGACCTGGACTTCACCGCCGCCGCCCGCTTCCGCGACGAAATGTGGGCCCTGCAGCAGTACCTGAAGGTGTGGAGGGAATAATGCCATTCTCCAGGGCCAGGTGCACCACGTAAAAAACCGCCTTGCCCTCACCATAAAGGAAAAACCGGTTTTGCAAACAAGAACGGCCCTATTGGCGCACCACTTTTATCACGTGCTTCAAAACACGGATTTGCGAAAGAATTTTGTCCAGCTCCAGGTTGGAGGGGACGGAGATTTTCATGCTGATTTCCCAGGTGCCGTTCCGCGGATTCTCGACAACGGTAAAGCTGCGGATACTGGCCTTGAAATGGCCTACCGTCTCCAGGATGCTGCCTGAGGCGCTTTCTTCATCGGCCACCACCTTGATTCCCACCTGAAAACTGCCGCCGGAAAGGCTTTCGGCCCATTTCACCTTTTGGATGCGGTAGGGATACAGTTCCAGCAGGCGGGCGGCGTTGGGGCAGGTGATGCGGTGAATCTTGATGCCGTCCGTACGCGTCACAAAGCCGAAGACATCGTCCCCGAACACCGGATTGCAGCACTTGGACATCTTGTAGTCCAGCCCCTTCACGTTTTTGGCATTGAGCACCAGGATGTCCTCCCTGGATGCGTTCGGGCGACGCTGCTTGACCTGGGCGACTACGGCCTCCGCCGCTTCCACGGATGCGGCATGGCGTTCCGCCTCGCCAAGGATATAGTCCTTGACCTGGTTCACGTCCACAGTCCCCACGCCCACGGCCGCATAGAAAGCCGTCAATGAACTGTAACCCAGTTTCTTGCGAAGTTCCGTGAGCATGTCGTCCGGAAGTTCCAGCTTCCAGTTCTTGAGACGGCGCTCCAGGAGTTCCCGGCCATCCACAGCCCGGCTCTGCTCCTGCTGCACAAGCGCCTGCTTCACCTTGGCGCGCGCCTTGGAACTCACCACCCATCCCAGCCAGTCCTGGTTGGGACGCTGGTTTTTGGATGTAAGGATTTCCACCACATCGCCCGTTGAGAGCTTTTCCCGGATGGAGACGGCCTTTCCGTTCACCTTGGCGCCGGAACAGTGCGCACCGATATTGGTATGGATGCCGAACGCGAAATCCAGCACCGTGGAACCGGCACTCAGAATGCGCAATTCTCCGGTAGGGGTAAACACGAAAATTTCCTTGTCCGGCGGCTGCGGAAGATCTTCCGGATTGTCCGAGCCGGGATGCTCCAGGGCGTAACGCACACTCTTGAGCCAGGTATCCAGCGAGGCTTCCCGCTTGATGCCTTTGTAGGACCAGTGGCTGGCAAAACCGTTCTCCGCTATGTCATCCATGCGCTTGGTGCGGATTTGCACCTCCACGTAGGCGCCGTCGCGGTTCTTGACCGTGATGTGCAGGCTCTCATACCCGTTGGGCTTGGGATTGGTCACCCAGTCCCGCAGGCGCCTGGTATCGGGCTCATACTCCTCCGTTACGAAGGAATACACCTGCCAGCAGAGGTCCTTCTCCCGCTTGTGGTCTTCCCCGTCGCAGTCGATGATGAAGCGGATGGCAAAAACGTCATAAACACCCTCGAACGGCACTTTCTGCTTCACCATCTTCTGCCAGATGGAGTAAGCGGCCTTGGTGCGGATTTTCAGCTTGTACCGGATGCCGGCCTCCGAAAGTTTCCGTTTCAGCGGTTCGATAAACTCCGCCATGAGCTTCTCACGGTCCTTCTCCCCTGCTTTCAGTTTATTGGTGATAAGCCTGTACTGCTCCGGCTGGGCATAGTTCAGGTAAATGTCCTCCATCTCCCGCTTCATGTTGTACAGGCCCAGCTGGTGCGCCAGGGGGATGTACAGCATCAGGGTTTCCAGAATTTTCTGCTCACGGTTGCTTTTGGGGAACATGGGCAGGCTGCGCATCACTTCCAGGCGGTCCGCCAGCTTGAGCACGGTCACGCGCGGGTCCCGTGAATACTGGATGATAAGTTTCTTGTAATTCTCCGCCTCCAGGCGTGTATCCTTGGGCTTGATGGTGGCAATTTTGTTGAGCCCGTCCACCAGGGTAAAAATGGCCTCTCCCCACTCCGCAGTCTTCACCTCGTAACCGGCCATCCGGCTGGCCTCGTGCAGATAAACGGCGGCTATGCACTCTTCCGGGAGGCCTATCTCCTCCCTGACTATCTGCGCCACGGCATCCGGATGGCCCATGAACGGCGTTCCGTCGTAACGGGTCCGGTCCTTGAGGACCGACGCCGCCACTTCACGTGCTTTGTTTACAATTTCCGTGGAACTGCTCATCTGACTTATATTTACTAACGGGCGCGCTGACGTTCCGTGAGGGCGCGCTGGAACGCCCGGGCGTTGGCCAGGTGTTCTGCGTAAGAGGATGCGAAACGATGCCTTCCGTTAAACGCAGGGTCCGCACAGAAAAAGATATAATTGTGGCTGTCCGGGTGCAGCACTGCCTCCAGGCAGCTTTTGGGCGGGCAGGAAATGGGGCCCGGGGGTAACCCCATGTACATATAGGTATTGTACGGCGAATCCACCAGAAGGTGCGACTTGAGAACGCGGTTGAGCTGGTAATCGAAACAATAGGCCACGGTAGGGTCGGCCTGGAGTTTCATCCCCGTGCGCAGGCGGTTCAGGTACACGGCCGCAATCGCCGGCTGTTCCGGGACATATTTGGTTTCCCCGTCCACGATGGACGCCAGCGTGCTGACCTCCTGCAAGGTAAGGCCCAACTTCTGTGCGGCGTCCTTGCGCTCCGCCGTCCACCAGGCGTTGCGCTGCTCCACCAGGCGGTCCATGATTTCCGGCACCGACGCCGTCCAGAGGAACTGATAGGTGTCCGGAAGGATGAGGGTGAACAAGTGCGTGCGCGTAACGCCGTAGCGGGCCAGCGAGTCGTTGGAGCCGATAAAAGCGGCGACCCGGGCGGAATCCACCATCATCTGGGAGCCGATTTTACGTGCAAGATCCCCCTCGCGCCGGATGCTGCCGGACAGGGTAAGGTTCACAGGAGTTTGCCACCCCCTTTCCAGCATGCGCTTCACATACATGCTGGTGCAGGTGGAGTCCAGCAGATAGTGTCCGGGCTTTACCTCCCTGACTTCCCGGAAAACACGCCGGAAACTGGATGCCTTTTTCACTTTTCCGCCGCTCAGGATATCGTCTTCCACCTCTTCCAGGCTCATGTCCGGATAGATGTACAGGTGCCGGACACCCGTAAAATTGGGAACCTTGCGGTCGTACCACATACGATAGGCTTTCACCGCCCCCCATACGAGCAGCAGGACGGCCGCCACGGCCCCTGTCCAGACAAGTACTTTTTTCATGTCAACGGAGTTTAATGCTGTCTCCCTCCTGCAACTCCACGGGCGCCGTAAGACCGTTCAGTTTCATGATGGCTTTCTGCCGCACGCCGAAGCGCTGGCAGATGGCGTGGAAATCTTCACCGTCTTCCGCCACGATGTACATCTCCAAGCCCTTGGGAGCCTGGTTTTTCTTGGCCTGCAGGTAAACAATCTCGCCGGGCGCCGGGACAGCACCCTTCTCCACTTCATTGTAACGCAGGATTTCCCATTTGAAGAGGTGATATTCCTTGGCGATGGACGCATAGGTTTCCCCTTCCATGGCATACACGAAAGGCACACCGTTCAGCGAAAACAGTTGACGGGAAAGCGCAAAATGGAAGTCTTCGCTGGGCTGCACGATATCCGTTTCGTCCGATATCACCGACGTGGCGGCCGTCGGACGCACCGCCACGGGTTCCTCAATTTTGTTCGGTGCCTCCGGCAAAGCGGCTTCCACTTCCTCGGGAACGATGTCGAAGCGGGTCAGCTCATACTCCTCGATGTATTTGATGAGTTTGGCGGGATACTTGGGATCCGTCGCATAACCGGCCTGCTTGAGACCGTATGCCCACCCCTTGTAATCCGTACGTTCCAGGTCGAAGAGGAACTTGTAACGGTCGCGGTAACGGAGGAAGTCCGAATGGTCCCGGAAACTTTGGGCCGCCGAGTCGTACACGCGGAAACACTCGTTCCTGGTATCGTCGTCCCTATGCATCGTGCGACCTGTCCAGCCCTTGTGGCACTTGATGCCAAAGTGGTTGTTGCCCTTGACGGCCAGGGGAGACTGCCCGGAACCGGATTCCAGGATGCCCTGGGCCAGGGTAATGCTGGCCGGCACACCGCTGCGAAGCATTTCCTGCACGGCGATGTCGGAATAAGTATTGATGTATTTCTCCTGCAGCGTCTGGGCAAAAAGCGACAGCGGAAGGAGGAGCGCAAAAAGGAACGGAAACAATTTTTTCATCATAGCACTGTTATTCTGAGGGCACCGCCCGAAGAATCTCAAGTTGCTAAGTTAAAAAGAAAAAATCAAATTTGGTAGATATCGCCGTCGGAAGTGGCAAAAGTTTCAGGGAAAACGCTGCGGCACTCCGCCTCATACGCTTTCGCCTCGCCGCTGCGGGAAGAATAATGGCCGATGAGCAGCTTCTCCGCTCCGGCCTCCAGGGCTGCCTTCGCCGCCTGGAGCGTAGTGGAATGATGCCGCCGGGCACCCTGGTCGGCAAGTTCCTGCATATAGGTGGCCTCGTGATAGATGACGGTGGTTCCGCGCAGCCATTCGGCTTCCTCCGCAAAGGGCGCGGTGTCGGAGCAATAGGCATAGCTCCGCGGCACGAAGGGCTTGTAGGCGGCCTCCGAAGCCGGAATCCTGCTTCCGTCGGCACGGAGTACATCCTCCCCTCTTTTCAATGTGCCGATTTCCGTAAGGGTAAGGCCGTACTGTTCAATGGCCTCCTTGCGCACATTGAAGGGCGGTTCCTTCTCTGCGAAGCGGAAACCGAAGGTCTCGATGCCGTGATTCAGCGGAAACGCCCGGACCTCGATGCTTTTTGTCTCAAGGATGGTCTCCGGGGCCTTCATTTTCAGGGGTGTGAACCGAATCTCATACGCCAGCCCGTCCCCATAATAGCTGAGGAAGAATTTGAGGATGGGGCCGAAGTTCACCGGGGCGAAAATGTTCAGCGGCGTCTGACGGCCTTTCATGCCCAGGGTACTCAGCAGGCCGAAGATACCGAAGACATGGTCCCCGTGGATATGCGAAAGGAAGACGGAATCCAGTTTCATCATGGGGATACGCTCCTCCACCATCCGGTACTGGGTTCCTTCCCCGCAGTCAATAAGGAATAAGCGCCCATGCAGGTTGAGAGCTTGGGCGCTTTGATTCCGGCCCTTGACCGGCATGGCCGAAGCCGTGCCGAGCAAGGTCAATGTGAACGGGTTATTACTCACCCTTTTCCATCTGCTCCTTCAAGGCAGCCAGGGCGGAGATGTCACCGAGGGTGGTCTTCTCCACATTGCTCTGGACCTTCTTGATGGCCTTCTTGGCGGTTTCGGCCTCGGCGTTTTCACGGGCGGCTTTCACCTCCTGATAGGTGCGGACGTGGGAAACACGGATGGTGCGGGTGCTGCGGCGCAGATCCACAACCTTCACGGGAAGGGTCTCGCCCACGAGGGCCTGCTTGCCATCTTCCTTCACCATTTCACGGTTGAAGGCGGTAACCTCGGTGCCGTCGGCGAAGGTGAGGGTGGTGTTCTTGTCACCGGCAGCCGTAACAGTGGCTTCTACCTCGGTACCCACAGGATACTTGGCCTCGAGCTCGTCCCAAGGGTTGGGCGTAAGCTGCTTGTGGCCCAGGGAAAGTTTGTGGCTGTTCTCGTCAAAGTCCAGGATGACAACGTCGATGACGTCGCCGGTCTGAACCATCTCCGCAGGATGCTTGATTTTGTTCCAGCTGAGGTCGGAGATGTGGATAAGGCCCTCGACGCCGTCTTCCAGCTCAGCGAACACGCCGAAGTTGGTGATGTTGCGGACAGTAGCCTTATGCTGGGAACCGACGGGATATTTCTCGCGGATGCTCTCCCAAGGATTGGCGGTGAGCTGCTTGATGCCGAGGGACATCTTGCGGGCCTCGCGGTCCAGGGTAAGAATGACGGCCTCTACCTCGTCGCCCATTTTCAGGAATTCCTGGGCGCTGTGCAGACGGGGGCTCCAGCTCATTTCGCTCACGTGAACCAGGCCTTCCACGCCGGGTTCCACCTCTACGAAGGCACCGTAGTCGGCCACGGCCACCACTTTGCCCTTCACGGTGTCACCCACCTTGAGGTCTGCGGAGAGAGCCTCCCACGGGTGCGGAGTAAGCTGCTTGAGACCGAGAGCGATACGTTTCTGCTGCTCGTTGAAGTCCAGGACGACCACGTTGATTTTCTGGTCCAGGGCAACCACCTCTTCCGGATGGGAGATGCGGCCCCAGCTGAGGTCGGTGATGTGGATGAGACCGTCCACGCCGCCCAGGTCCACGAACACACCGTAGTTGGTGATGTTCTTGACAACGCCTTCCAGCACCTGGCCCTTCTCCAGCTTGGAGATGAGTTCTGCGCGCTTGAGTTCCTGCTCGGCCTCCAGGAGGGCTTTGTGCGAAACGACCACGTTGCGGAATTCCTGATTGATTTTCACAATCTTGAAGTCCATGGTGGTATCTACGAATACGTCGTAGTCACGGATGGGCTTGATGTCGATCTGGGAGCCCGGGAGGAAAGCCTCGATACCGAACACGTCCACAATCATACCGCCCTTGGTGCGGGTCTTGACATAACCCTTCACCACTTCGCCGCTTTCGTAAGCAGCGTTTACCATATCCCAAGACTTGAGCTGACGCGCCTTCTTGTGGGAGATGACGAGCTGACCTTTGCGGTCTTCGGCGCTCTCGACAAGCACTTCCACCTTGTCACCCACCTTGAGGTCCGGGTTGTAGCGGAATTCGGGAGCGGAGATTACACCTTCGCTCTTGGCGCCGATGTTCACCACAACTTCGCGTTTGTTGATGGAGGTGACGACACCTTCCACCACTTCGTTTTCGGTCACCTTGGAGAGGGTCTGCTCATACTTGGCAAGCGTTTCCTCCTTGGAGCTCTTGTCCACGCCTTCGTTCTCAAAAGCATCCCAGTCGAAGTTTTCGGGAGCGACAGAGGCGTTCAGCACAGTGTTTTTAATTTCTTCAGACATAAATTTGACTTGAAAAATTAGTAGTTAAACATTATTTTTTGAGCCTTTTCCCCGCACATGGGCGGGAAAAAAGCGCGCAAATATACATATAAATATTTGATTTTGCAATAACTGCCCTACATCAGTTTCTTCCGCTTGAACACAATCCAGATGGCCACGCAGCTCAGGGCCATCACGCCCAGGATGATAATCCAGTTCCAGAAATTGGCGTTGGGCTCATCGGCGTTGAGCATGGGCAGGCGTACGTTCATGCCGTAGAATCCGGCGATGAGGGTGGGCGGCATCAGGAATACGCTCACCACGGTGAACACCTTCATGATTTTGTTCTGTTCCAGGTTGATAAGACCCAGGACGGTGTCCTGCAGGTATTCCAGACGCTCGAAGCAGAAGTTGGTATGGTTGAGCAGAGAGCTGATGTCCTGCAGCAAGACGTTCAGGCGGTTCTCCAGGGTGCGCGGCACCTTGGTGGAGCGCATGAGATTGGAGATGAGACGCTGCTTGTCCACCACGTTTTCCCGCACCACCATCGTATTTTCCTGCATCTGGGAGATGTCCAGCAGGAGTTCCTGGTCGATGTCTTCCTCCTCGTTGATGCGCTTGGCATACTGGGAAATTTCCTTGGACAGGAGCTCAATCATGTCCGCATCCAGGTCCACGCGTTGATCCAGGATGGAGGCGAAGACGCTGAAGCCGGAAAGATATTGCCGGGGGTTCACCTGCAGGCGGCGCTGCAATTCCGTAAAGGAGCGCAGCGGCACCTCGCGGAGCGTGGCCAGGGTATCGTCCACGATGGTGAACGAAACCGCCTGCATCGTATATTCGTCCTGGAACGGCGTAAGGAAGTTGGTGTTGGCGAAGATGGCGTCGTCCGTCTCGAAGTAACGGGACGATGACTCAATTTCCTCCGCCTGCGCCCGGCTTTGGATTTCGGTGCCCATGAAGGATTCCACCGCACGTTTTTCCGTCCCTGTGGGGTCCACAAGGTCAATCCATACGGTGTCCTCCAGTTTCAACTGCGGGAAGTCTTTCTCCGACTGGGAGAGGAGAATTTTTCCGTTTTCTCTGTAGAAGATACTCAGCATATCTCAGAACCTGTTTTAGCTCCGGGCCAGTCGCACCGGATGGGATTGTACGTAAAAACCAGCTGACATTACGGAAAAGTCAGCCAGCAAAAGTACGGAAAAATCCTGAAAAAGCAAATATTTTTATTACGATTGCAGCAACCAGATTACCAGCAGATGCAACGGATAGAAGGAATAGAAAAGATATTTCCCCACCTGTCCGCGGATAAAGCCCCGCCTGCCGTTGTAAAGGTTGATGGGAATGAAGGCCAAGCCGGCAATCCAGCGTGAAGGGAGCATACAGGCGCCCACGACGGCCTGGACAGGACGAAGTTCACGCAGCACATAGAGCATCAGGATGAACCCGTAGCCCACGTAGCCGTAGTCCGCATGGAAAAAGAATGCGAACACACAGAGGCCGAGAACGGCCAGCGCCCTGCGTCCCGGCTTTTCCCTGTAGTAATCCAGCAGGTACATCCCCAGCATCCCGAAAAACAGCGTAAACAGGACATTCTGTTTGCCCAGAAAGAAAAAACCTCCGGTGTGCACCAGGTTCCAGGGCAATTCCGACAAGAGGGCGAAAAGCAGCAGGTTCAGGCCATATCGTTTCCGGCTGCGGGTATGGAGGTACCCCTCCACCACCAGAAAGGCAAAGATGGGAAAAGCCAGCCGTCCGAACATCCGGCACAACACATACGGCGTAATGGTGTGCGCATGATAGGTAAACAGCGGAACCAGCATGTCCGGACTGTCTTCCCACAGGAAAGTGGCCAGATGGTCCACCAGCATGGAAAGCATGGCCAGGAGTTTGAGCGCGCTGCCGCTGAGAATCTTATATTTCATATTCGGTGGTATCAAAGCCCTCCAGCGCCTCTTTGCGCTCGATGCAGGTACCACACTTGCCGCAGTGCTTCTCCCCGCCCTTGTAGCACGAATACGTGAGCGAGTAATCCAGGCCGATGGCTTTGCCCCGGAGCGCAATGTCGCGCTTGGTGATGTCGCAGTACGGGGACACCAGCCGGATACCCTCATAGGTGCCCGTCTGGATGGCCTTGTCCATCCCTTCCACGAACTCCGGACGGCAGTCCGGATAAATGGCATGATCCCCGCCGTGATTGGCCATCATCACGGTATCCAGGCCATAACTTTCCGCCAGGCCCGCCGCAATGGCCAGCATGATGCCGTTGCGGAAAGGCACCACCGTGCTCTTCATGTTTTCGTCGGCATAGGAACCCTCGGGGATGTCGCCGCCGCTGAGCAGCAGGTCGCTCTTGAAATACTGGCCGATAAAGCCGAGCGGCATTACCAGATGCTTGACACCCAGTCGTTTGCAATTCTCACGTGCACAGGCGATTTCCCGTGCATTGTGCTTGGAGCCATAGTCGAACGTGACGGCCAGCGCAATGCTGTCCTTGTACTCATAGAGCAGCGTAGTGCTGTCCAGGCCGCCGGAATAAATCAGTAGCGCTTTCATAAAACTTCCATTATATTTCTCACCGCCTCCCGGGCCGATGCCACCGCTTCCACCACCGTGCGCGGCCCCAGGCAGAAGTCGCCGGCCACCCACACGTTGCGCAGGCCTTCCACCAGACCGGCCTCGGAAACGACAGGCCAGCCTTCTTCATTCATGACGGCTCCCGACCCCTTCAGCAAGTCGAAGTCCGGCTTTTCGCTGATGGCCGTAAAAAGGGTGTCGCACGCGACGAAGTGTTCCGTTCCCGGAATGATGCGCGTCACCACGCGCCCGCCGTCTTCCGGCACCACGTTTTCGCAGTCGCAGAACACGACGCCGTCTTCCCGTACCTCCACCGGCGCCTGGAAAACCTCGAATCGGACGCCGTCGGCCTTGGCTTCTTCCACTTCCAGCGGATTGGCCGGCATGTTTTCGAAGGTCTTGCGATAATACACCCAGGTTTCGCAGCCCTGGCGTACGGCGGTGCGGCAGGCATCCATGGCCACGTTGCCGCCGCCGACCACAATCACCTTCCTGCCCAGTCTGCAGGCCGAAGGAGCCTTGAGGAAGGTCAGCGCCTGCACGGCCTTTTCCTCCCCGGGAATGTGCAGCGTGGCGGGTTTTTCCGCACCGGCGCCCACGAGGACGGCGTCATAGTCGGCCGAAAGCTGCTTCAGGGTAATGTCCCTGCCCACTTCCACGCCGCCGCGGAAGGGGATGCCGGCATCGGCAAACATGGTTTCGAAGACATCGCAGTACTTCTTGTCCAGGCGGAACGCGGGGATGCCGTAACGGAGTACACCGCCCATGCGCTCATTCGCGTCCAGCAGGGTGACATCGGCCCCGGCCTCGTACAGCCACACGGCGGCGGCAATGCCTGCCGGTCCCGCGCCTACCAGCGCGATGCGCCTGCCGGCCAGTTCCGTCGAACGGCGCTGCAGCCGGCGCTTGAACAGGTAGGCCATGGAAATTTCCTGTTCCACCTCGTACCAGCGTATCGGCACCTGTTTCACGTTCAGCACGCAATGGCCGTAACAAAACTGCTTCCAGTCACATACTTGCGAAGTGACGGCGGTCAGCGGGTTGTTGCGGAACAGCATCTCCCCCGCCTCGTCCAGTTTGCCCTGACGGTACAAAATCATGCATTCCGGCACAGGCGTTTGCACCGGACAGCCCTGCAGGGCACATTTGGGTTTTTTGCACAATAAACAGCGTTGTGCTTCAGTATTCATGGCTTAAAGATTTGTCGGTTAGTCAGTGAGCGTCCCAATGTGAGGGTATCGGCATATTCAAGGTCATCCCCGAATCCCAGTCCGCGGGCCAGGGTGCTTACCTTGATGCCGGAAGCCTCTATCTGTCGATAAATGTAAAATGCGGTGGTCTCCCCTTCCACGTCGCCGCTCAAGGCCAGGATGACCTCGGCCTCGGAAGGATTTTCCAGGCTGTTCACCCGTTCAGTCAATTCCTTGATGGTCAGGTCCGAAGGGCCGATACCGGCGATGGGCGAGATGATGCCGCCCAGCACATGGTACAGGCCGTGGTACTGCCCCGTTCCTTCGATGCTCATCACGTCGCGGACGCTTTCCACCACGCAGATGGTCCGCTGGTCGCGGCTGTGGTCGCTGCAGATGGAGCATATCTCGTCATCCGAAATCATGCGGCAGCGGCGGCAATAGCAAACCTCGTCCCGCAGACGGTCGATGGCCTCGGTGAAGTGATGCACGTTCTCCGCGGGCTGCTTCAGAAGGTGCAGGGCCAGGCGCAGCGCACTCCGCCGGCCCACGCCGGGAAGCGAGCTGATGGCCTCGACGGCCTCCGACAGCAATACGGAAGGATAATTCTCTTTATAGGCCATGGTACAGTTTTAAGCCGTCCAGCGGGGAGGCGATGATGCGTGACACCGTGATGCCGTATTCTGCGGCAAGGCTTTGCAGGATATCCCGGCAGGCATAGCCGAAACCGCCCACGATACCGAGGGGCAGGGCTTCATATTGCCGGATTGTCCGTTCAAAAAAAGCACGGAAATTCCTGTCTATCAATTCCTTTGCATACGTATTGGTCTTGTAGTGCGCCAGCAGGAAGGGAGCCAGGCCGCCCAGATAACGGGCCGGTGCAGGTGTGCGGTACACCTGCCGGACGATTTCCGCATACGAAGCCGGGAAGGCATGTGCGAATTCCTGCGCAAGTTCCTCCGGCACAAAACCTTTCAGGTAATCCGCGAGGAAGAGTTTTCCGAGCACGGAGGCCGCGCCTTCATCGCCCAGGATGTATCCGCCGCAAGGAATTTGGGCGACGATTGTTTCACCGTCGTACTGGCAGCTGTTGGCGCCGGTGCCCACAATGGCGGCAATGCCCGGACGGCGGCCGCAGACGGCACGCGCGGCACCCAGCATGTCGGAAGCATATTCCATGCGCGCTTTCGGGAACCACCGGCCCATATCTACGGGCGCTTCTCCCACCAGTCCGGCGGCATACAGGTACAGCTCGTCGATGTCCGGGAACTGGCGTGCGGCCGCGTCCAGAACGGCCTGGAGCTGTTCCTCGGGCGTCTGCGCCAGGTTGAAGCCCGGCGTACGCAGCTGCGTTCCGTCGCTGCACAGCCAGTCCGACTTGGTGGCGCCGCAATCGACAATCAGCGTTTTCATGCCTGTACCCATTTACCGTTTTTCTGCCAATGGAAATAGCCGTAAACGGCGGACAGCGCATACAAGGCGTAGAGCGCCGCCATCCAGTACTGCCCGGTGCTGATGCAAAGGGCGGTGGAAAGGACATCGGCCACAATCCAGAGGAGCCATTGTTGCAAATAGCTCTGTGCCAGCCACCAGGTGCCGATTACGCTGAGCACGGCGGTCGTGCCGTCCAGCACGGGAGCGGAGTCGCCTGTCAGACGGAGCACCTGGATGAGCGCCACGGAGCCTGCCACCAGCAGGACGGCGCTCCAGGCTGCCACCTTTTTGGGAAGGCGCCGGAGGTGAATTTCTCCCTCCCCCACCTGTTCACCGGCTTTCCGCCACTGGAGAAGGCCCACCACGGACATGCCCATATAATAGATGTTCAGTCCCATGGAGGCCCACACGTGCTGTACGCCGAAGCTCACGGCGCAGGCGATGCCGGTAAAAATGCCCAGCACCCACATGGCGTTTTTCTGCAGGATTTCCAGCACCACGTACGCGATGCCGGTCACCGTCGCAAAAATCTCTATGGCCTGAATCCAGTTTGTCATTTCGACCGAGCGAAGCGAGCGGAGAAATCTCCTACCTTACCTCTATCAGTTCCACCACAAACTTGAGCGCGCTGCACGGCGGGATGCCGCGGGTGCCGCTCTCGCCATAGGCCAGGTTGTAAGGCAGATAAAGTTCATACTTGGCGCCTTCGCTCATGAGCTGCAGACCTTCCGTCCAGCCCTTGATTACCTGATTGAGGCCGAACTCGATGGGTTCCCCGCGCTTGTAGGAGCTGTCGAACACCTGACCGTCCGGGAAGGTGCCCTCATAGTGGCAATATACCTTGTCCGTAGCCTTGGGCTTGCGGCCGGTTCCTTCCTTGATAACCTTATACATGAGACCGCTCTTGGTGGCTTTCACCTCGGGGTCCTTGGCCATCCGGGCCAGGAATTTCTCTCCTTCTTCCCTGGCGGCGGCACCGGCCGCGGCTGCGCGCTGGCTGGTTTCTTCCTCCAGTTCCTTGTAGAAAGCTTCCAGGGCCTCACCGGCCTCCTCCATGCTGATGGCGGGCTGGGCGCCCGTGAGCATGTCCTTCAGGCCGGAGAGGAAGTCTTCTACGTTTGCCACGTGGATTCCCTGCTGATAGAAACTGGAAGCCACGCTCATTCCGAATGCGTACGATTTCTTGTCCATATTATTATTGTAATGATTTTGCGGCAGATGCACCGGCCAGGTAGCCGGAGCTGAATGCGAGCTGCAGGTTGTAGCCGCCGGTATCGGCATCCATGTCCAACACCTCGCCGGCAAAGTACAGGCCGGGCTGTTTCTTGGATTCCAGCGTCTTGGCCACCACTTCCGCGGTGCTTACGCCGCCGGCCGTGACCACGCAACGCTCGAAGCCCACGAAGCCGGCAATGTCCAGTTTCCAGTCCTTGAGGGCGGCGGCGAGGGTATCCACACTGACCTTAGGGTGCGTTTTCAGGAAGGCAAGGGTGATGTTCCAGGGAATGAGCTTGCCCAGCATGATGCGGAACAGTTTCTGGAAAGGCTGGCCTTCGGAGCGCTCGTCGTGAATCACCTCTTCCCACTTGGCGTGGATATCGGCACTGAGCTTTTCCTCCTCTACGGCCGGTTTCAGGTCGATGGACACGCTTACCTTCTGCCCGTCCACCAGCGCTTTGACAGCCTTCCGGCTCACCATGAAGCCCAGCGGACCTTCCAGTCCCCCGTCGGTGAATTCGATGTCGCCGAATTCCTGCTGCACGGCTTCTCCGTTCACCAGGAGGGTGAGCTGGACATTGTCCAGGTTGTTGCCGTTGAACAGGCCGCCCAAGTCGCTGAGCGGGGTGACGCGCTCGATGTGTTTTTCAAAAGTGGGATACCAGGAAGGCAGCGGCGCAATTTTGCGCTCCTTGCTTTTGCCATATACGGTGCGGCCGCGGAAAGCCTGCTTGATTTCGCCGGAAAGGGGTGTCTTTTCCTTGTAACCGACAGGCACGAGGGCCGTCAAGGCAGGCAGGCAGGCGTCTATGCTATGTCCCAGTTCCTCCGCCCACATATAGCCGTCACCGGTGGACCCGGTGCCCGGATAGGACAGTCCGCCCGTGGCGACAATCAGCTTTTTGCAAGTATATTCCACCGGTTCTATGGTGACTTCCTCCCGCGTGGGCGCCGGTTTGCCGGGGCGCCGTTTGCGGGGGTCATCGACAGGGATTCGCACCTGCTTGCGGGAAGTTTGCACGCAGTCCAGGCTGAAGCCGTGGGCCGTAGGGTCGATGGTTTTGACCTCGCAGTCCGTCACCACCTTGACGCCGCTCAGGGTACAGGCACGCAGGAGCGTATCCACGACATCGCCGGCCATGTGCGAAGCCGGGAAGGCGCGGTCTCCGCGTTCCACGACGCTGCGCAGGCCGTTGTCCTGGAACAGGGCGATGAGGTTTTCAGGGGTGAGATTGTGCCAGGAAGGGCTCACGAAGTTGATATCGGTCCGGATATGGTCGCTGAACGCCGCCCAGTCTTTCACGTTGGTGAAATTACAGCGGCCCTTGCCGGTAATCATGACCTTGCGGCCCGCTTTGGGCATTTTCTCCAATACCGTCACGGTGCCCCCCTCTGCAGTTTCCGCCAGCACTTTTGCTGCACCTACGGCTGCCATGAGCCCGGCGGCTCCTCCGCCGATAACAATAATATCCGAACGCATACCTATAATTTTGTTTGCAAAAATACGTTTAATCCGCAACCTCTGCAAATAAAGTTTGGATTGTTTTAGAAAAAAGTTGTATATTTGCAATCCCGATTCATCACAATCGGTCTTGCCACTTTAGCTCAGTCGGTAGAGCAGCGCATTCGTAACGCGCAGGTCGTCAGTTCGAGCCTGATGAGTGGCTCAAAAAAAGTTTCAGTGAGAGCTGGAACTTTTTTTGTACCTTTTTGCCCCTGGGAGAGGGCCCGGGATGGGTGGCCGTTAAACAATTGAATCACAGCGTGCTATAACACATTCCTCGTTCGAAAATCGAACGAGGATTATTGCATAATACACTGTGGGACTGCCACTTAGCTGCCACCCATTTCGGCAGGACCTGTAGCGGACACCACTCCAACCTGCACCACTGCGCACGCCATTACGCATGGGGATTGGGCAGGCCTCGCGTGAAAAGCAGTACTCACTGCTAACCAGCGGTCCATTCGATCCCCCACTGCTACGTTCCTGGCCAATATCGCGCCCCCTGGCAGTCCCGAACATGTCTGCCTTCGGTCTCCTCACCGACTTCCCCCGGCATACCGTGTATTCCTTCCTGCCATACCGGGCGCAGCGAGCGTATCTCCTTCCCCCTCAGCGAATCCACTGCGGATAACTGGTAAATTTTTCGCCACCTACCTGCAAAAATCGGCCTATTTGCATGTGACTGGTCTTTTTTCAACCACCTACCCGCACTCATCATCCTTCCATCCGCAAGTAGGAGATAATTATCCTCCGGCACAAAAAAGAGGGAGCCCAGTATTTCCGCATTATCAATATTGACGATGCCATCTTCGACACCTTATCGGATGCTGTCAGGATGCAAAGCCTTATTCTGGACATATCTCCAAACGCGGATTTAGACTCCATTTTCAAGCCACTGCATAATAGCAAAACCGCAGAAATATTACTTGGGAAAGAAAAGGCAAAAGGGTTCCGCACGTCTGGGCATCTCTCCTGGTTGAGACTGTACGCCATAAAACTGGAGCCACAAACCTACGTTATTACGGGTGGGGCCATCAAACTTACCTATACCATGACCGAACGTCAACACACGCTCTCGGAATTGAACAGAATGGAAATGGTCCGCAATTTCTTGATAGAAAACGGTGTCGTAGATTTAGATGGAATTATTGATTTAAGCGTAAATAACAATGACTAAAGCAATTGATGTTGTAAAGGCTCATCAGAGCACTGAGCCGTCCCAGTGGAAACAGCAAGCGCAATGGCACGTGGACAACTGGGCATGGATTAAACATTCCGCCCAAATTGCCATGAAAGTTAAAGGACGGTTAAATGCATTGGGCCTTACACAGAAAGAACTGGCAGAAAGAATGGGCTGCTCCCAGCAGTACGTATCCCTCATTCTTAAAGGAAAAGAGAATCTTACCCTGGAAACCATTGCTAAATTAGAAACGGCACTGGATTTTGAACTCCTTATCTACACACGGAATTTAGTATACGACTACAACGCGGCGCTGCTCGAAAAGCCCCAATACCTAAGCGAGGCCGAGAGTCCATAATATGAGGACCAGAAATAGACCAAAATATTTGTTATCTTTGCAAAAAATTTGGGGATAACTATGTATTACGTTTGTAAAAGACTGGAAATATCATCGGCCCATGCACTGCGCCTTTCCTACGAGAGCAAGTGCGAGGACTTGCACGGGCATAACTGGATAGTGAAGGTGTACTGCAAGAGCGAGACGCTGAATGCGGACGGAATGGTAACGGACTTTACGCACATCAAGCGGGATATCTGCGGCGCACTGGACCACAAGAACCTGAACGAGATACTGCCGTTCAATCCTACGGCTGAGAACATTGCCCGTTGGATCTGCGACCACGTGGAAAACGCCTACAAGGTGGAAGTCTGGGAGAGCGAGAACAACATGGCCGCTTATGAACGGTAGCGGGTTGCCATTCTGAGCGAAGCCGGTTGCCATTCTGAGCGAAGCCGAAGAATCTCCATGTACCGCGTCAACGAAATATTCTACTCCCTGCAAGGTGAGGGTTTCTGGACAGGAACCCCCATGGTGTTCGTGCGCCTGAGCGGTTGCAACCTGCAATGCACTTTCTGCGACACGGACCACAAGCCCGGCAAGGAGATGAGCGCGCAGGAAATCCTCCGGGAGGTGCAGCAGTACCGCTGTCCGCGCATTTGTCTCACCGGCGGAGAACCGTTGCTGCAGCTGGATGACGAGTTTATCGACACGTTCAGCGCCTACATCGTCCACATGGAAACCAACGGTTCCGTCAACAAGCCGGAAGTGAATCGGATTCAATGGGTTACGCTCAGTCCGAAGAATCATCTTCCCGGCTATGCCGAACGGGGCAAGGTGAACATCCGTGAAGCCGATGAAATCAAACTGGTCTATGACGGTTCGCTTACCGAGGAACAGATTTGCACCTGGGAAGGCTTCCCCGCCAGCCACCTCTTCCTCCAGCCATGCGATGTGCCGGACCCGGCGCTTCGGCAGCGGCTCCTTGAGGAGACCATCGGCTTTGTGCAGCGCCACCCCCTCTGGCGCCTCTCCCTCCAAACCCACAAACTCCTAAACATCCGATAGAGTGACAGCTAACCAATTGGCTGTCAGCAAATAACAACATAATCCTCGTTCAAATTTTGAACGAGGATTAGTGTATAATATACTATCAATCAGTTAGTTAGCTGTCACACGTCCAGGGAGGGAGGCCGCCTGTGACAGCTAAGTTGTTGTTGGCCAACTTGTTACATTATAATCCTCGTTCGAAATTTGAACGAGGATTAGTGTACAATATACTATCAATCAGTTAGTTAGCTGTCACACGTCCAGGGAGGGAGGCCGCCTGTGACAGCTAATTTATTGTTGGCCAACTTGTTACAACATAATCCTCGTTCGAAAAATGAACGAGGATTAGTGTACAATTATCTGTTAATCAACAGATTAGCAATCACAAAAATTACAGGGGATAAATGCCGGCACCGACAAAATCGATGAGGGTTTGCGGCTCGATGCAGATTTGCAGGCCGCGGACGCCGGCGCTCACATAAATTGTGTCCCACAAAAGGGCACTCTCGTGAATGAAGGTAGGGAACGGTTTTTTCATGCCGATGGGACTGCATCCGCCACGGATGTAGCCGGTGAGCGGCAGCAACTCTTTCACATGAATCATGGCGCAGTTCTTGTTGCCGGAAATACGGGCCGCCACACGAAGATCCACCTCCATAGACCCCGGAACGACACAGACGAACAACCCCGTCCGGTCTCCCCGGAGCACCAACGTTTTGAACACCCGGTCCAGGTCTTCGCCCAGCTGTTCCGCCACATGGGAAGCCTCCAAATGTTCCTCGTCCACTTCGTAAGGAACCAGCGTATAGGAAATCCCGGCGGCATCGAGCAAGCGGGCTGCGTTTGTTTTCTGTAAAGCCATGGTGCAAAATTAGTGAAATTATTCGTACCTTCGTAAATTCGGAGCTGCAAGATTCTTCGACTACGCTCAGAATGACAAGAGGCGTTGGCTTGGAACGACAAAAGAGCCTCGTTCAGAACGACAAAAGAGGGCCGGCCCGAAAGAGGCAGAGTTTATGCTCAAACAGGACAGATTGGCCGAAATAAATAGAGCTATGCTCAAATAGGCAGAACGCCCGAAAAAGGCAGAACCAAACCAAAAGGCAGGACTACACAAATAGACAGAACGCCCGAAAGAGGCAGAGTTTATGCTCAAACAGGATAGATTGGCCGAAAAAATAGAGCTATGCTCAAATAAACAGAACGCCCGAAATAGGCAGAACCGCACCCGAAATGACAGATTATGACAGCGCTGGAGGTACTGAAGACATACTGGGGCTATGACAGTTTCCGTCCCATGCAGGAGGAGATTGTCCGGGAAGCCCTGGCCGGCAGGGACGTACTGGCTATTCTGCCAACAGGGGGCGGCAAGAGCGTATGCTTCCAAGTGCCCGCCCTCATGCAGGACGGCCTGGCGCTGGTGATTACCCCCCTTATCGCCCTCATGAAGGACCAGGTGCAGAACCTGCAGGCACGGGGCATCCGGGCCATGGCCATCCACGCCGGCATGAACCGCCGGGAAGTGGACCTGGCCCTGAACAACGCCGCCTACGGAGACTACAAGTTCCTGTACCTGAGCCCCGAACGTCTGCACACGGACCTGTTCCAGGCCTATATCAGCGTTCTCAAGGTCTCCTACATTGTAGTGGATGAAGCCCACTGTATTTCCCAGTGGGGCTACGATTTCCGGCCCAACTACCTGGAAATCGGCCAGTTGAGAAACCGTATAGATGCGCCTGTCATTGCCCTTACCGCCACCGCCACGCCGCCGGTATGCGAGGACATCATGGACCGCCTGCGCTTCAAGGAAAAGAACCTGCTGCGCTCCGGCTTCGAGCGTCCCAACCTGAGTTACGTGGTGCGGAAAACCCAGGACAAACTGGGCCAGATTCTGAGCATCTGCGAAGGCGTACCGGGCACCGGCATCGTCTATGTCCGCAGCCGGGCCCGCACCCAGGAACTCGCGGAAGCACTCCGCGCAGCCGGCATTCCCGCCTCGTTCTACCACGCCGGCCTGGGAGCGGAAATCCGCACCCTGCGCCAGGAGGACTGGAAAAGCGGCAGGACACGCGTCATGGTCTGCACCAACGCCTTCGGCATGGGTATCGACAAAGCCGATGTCCGCTTCGTGGTGCACGCGGACCTGCCGGAAAGCCCGGAGGCTTACTTCCAGGAAGCCGGCCGGGCCGGACGCGACGGACTCCCCTCCTACGCCGTCCTGCTATGGAACGGCACGGACCAGACCCGCCTGCGGCAACTGGAGGAAGTCTCCTTCCCCAGCCTGGAATACATCGAGGACATTTACCAGAAAATACACATCTTCTTCGGGATACCTTATGAAGCCGGGACGGGCCGCATGCTCAAATTCGACCTTCCCAGCTTCTGCAAGCAGTACAAACTGCAACGGGCACCGGCCTATTACGCCATCAAGTACATCGAACGGGAAGGCCACTGGACGCTTTCGGAAGACATGGACATTCCCACGCGCGTCCGCATAGAAGTTGACCGTCAGCAGCTGTACAACGTGGAACTGCCCAGCCCGGTGATGCCCGCCCTGCTGGAAGCCCTGATGCGCATGTACACCGGCATCTTTTCCTTCGCGCAACCCATTGATGAAGAAGCGGTTGCACGGAAAGTCGGCATCAGCGCCGCACAACTTCGGCAGGAACTGTACCAGCTCAGCGTAAACCATGTAATCCGTTACATCCCCGCAGATCATGCCACGGTGCTCTACCTCCAGCACGGCCGCCTGCAGCCCGGCAATGTCCAGCTCTCGCCCAAGCGCTACCGGATGCTCCGCAGCACCTACGGCGAGCGCGTGCAAACCATGCTGGACTACGTGGAGGAAACCACGGAATGCCGTTCCCGCTTCCTGCTCCGCTACTTTGGCCAGGAAAAGAGCGCCAACTGCGGCAAATGCGACCTCTGCCGCGCCCGGGCCGCCCGTCCGCAGGACCTGGAACAGCAGCTGAAAGCCTGGATTCAGCAACGGAACGCCCCTTACACCCTTGCCGACATCCGCAGCGCCTTCGGCACGGCCGACGAGAACTGGCTGCCGGTGCTCCGTGAACTCATCGACCGGAAAGAAGTTCCGCCTTACGCATAAAATTCCTATCTTTGCACCGCAAATGACCTCCGGAAAAGACATACTGCTTGGCCGCATACGCAAGGGTGAAGGGCTCAGTTTGGGACAACAAATCAAACTGTGCCTGATGCTCAGCTATCCGGCCATCCTGGCGCAACTCTCCTCGGTGATGATGCAGTATATCGATGCCTCCATGGTGGGGCATCTGGGGCCGGCCGCCGGAGCTTCCATCGGCCTGGTTTCCACCTGCTTATGGCTCTTTGGCGGATTTGGCATGGCCGTCACCAGCGGTTTTTCCGTGCAGGTGGCGCACCGGGTTGGCGCGGGCGACTTCAGCGGTGCCCGTTCCGTCCTGCGGCAGGCGCTGGTGTGCGTACTGGGCTTCAGCCTTTTCCTCTCTGTCGTCGGCATGGGAATCTCCCCCTTCCTGCCCCATTGGCTGGGAGGCGGCGAAGACATCTCCGGGGATGCCTCCAGCTATTTCTTCATCATGTCGCTGTTCATGCCCGCCATGCTCATGGACTGGACCTGCGCGGCCATCCTGCAGGCGAGCGGCAACATGAAAGTACCCAGCCTGCTGAGTATCGGCATGTGCGTGCTGGACGTCATCTTCAACTATCTCTTCATTTACCTGCTGGACATGGGCGTCACCGGCGCGGCGCTGGGCAGCGGCCTGGCGGAAGTCATTACCGGCCTGGCCATGTTCTGGTTCCTGGCCGCGCGCAGCCCGGAACTGAACCTCAGGCAGGAAAAAGGGAGTTTCCGTCCGACGCGGAAAGTGGTGGAAAAAGCCCTGGGCATCAGCGGGCCGATGGCGTTCCAGAACCTCCTCATGCGCGGTGCGCACATCGCTTCCACCGTCATTGTGGCGCCGCTGGGAACCATCTCCATCGCAGCCAACACCTTCGCCATTACCGCCGAAAGCTTCTGCTACATGCCCGGCTATGGCATTGCCGATGCCTCCACCACGCTGGTGGGCCAGAGCATCGGCGCAGGACGCAAACCGCTGGCGCAGCGCTTCGCCTGGATCACCACCTTCCTGGCCATGGGAATCATGGGCCTGCTAGCCATCCTGATGTTCCTCTTCGCCCCGCAGATGATGGGACTGCTCACGCCGGATCCTGACGTTATCGGCCTGGGAGCCCACATACTCCGCATCGAATCCTTTGCAGAAATCGGCTATGCCGCCTCCATCGTCGCCTACGGCGCCTGCGTAGGTGCCGGCGACACCCGCGTCCCCAGCCTCATGAACTTCTGCTCCATGTGGATAGTCCGAATTATTCCCGCCATTTTCCTTACCCGCATTTACGGCCTCGTAGGCTTCTGGATTTGTATGGCCGTGGAACTGAACTTCCGTGGCGTCATCTTCCTCATCCGCCTGGCCCGGGGAAAATGGATTTCATCGTTAACCCGTTAATTTTCAAGTATATGCTTGCCATTGTTGTACCGCAACCCGACGACCGCCTCCTGGGAGCCCTGCTGTTCCAGAAAAGCAAGAAATTCAAGGTCTATGTTTCCGAAGACACGCCCGTCACCGCCGACTATGAAGGCCGCTTGAACATGGTCCACGGAAGCTGGAAGGAAGTGGAAGAGCCCCTGGTGTGCATCCTGGAACCCGGCGCCGTACCCGGCCCGCGCTTTGTGTGCCGCGTGCTTTTCTGCGCCTGGCTGTTCAAGAAGTCCCAGGTGTTCCACGTGCGCACCGGCATCTCCTACGGCTGCAATGCAAGCGCCAAAAAGTTCTTCAAGCTGGCCGTGGTGGAGCATGTCCCCGCCCCCCTCTCCAGCTTTGTCTTCCGCAGCGCCAAACTCCGGGAAATGTCCGTGTCCAGGCCGGACGGCAGCCTGGAAGTGATTCCAACGGTAATCGGCTGCGCGCCTGTCCGTAACGTCTGGTGGGAAAAGCTTGCCTGGACCGCTCCCCTGCCGCCCCAGGGACCCGAAGCCGTGAAAGAATCGGTGAAGAAGAACCTGGACCTTTTCCGCTGGTGCGAGTCCTTTTTCGGGGACGATAACTTCCCGCTTTCCGTAGGCGACCAGCTGGACCTGTTTGCAACGGAACTCGCCCGTCTGTATCCGGACTACACCGAAGAGCAGCTGAGCGAGACCATGCTCAGTTTCCAGGTTTCACAGGGAATGGTAAGGAAAATGCGGGCTTCCAGTGCCCTCAGCAGCGCCATCAAAGCCAGGGAAAGACAACTCTAAAGGGCCAGCAGCGGCGACGCCACGCCGCGTTTGAGTACCCGCAGGTTCACGGTCCCCGCTTCCACGCCCAGGCTCTCCAATGCCCGTTTGGCACTCTCGTAGGCCAGTTCCGGCGTGTTATTGTTGCCGCTCAGGTGGCACAGGAAGAGGTTGCGGAGCTCCGGATGCATAAAACGCGTGATAGCCTCCGCACAGTCCGCATTGGACAGATGGCCGATACCGCGGGTAATGCGTCGTTTCAGCTGTTCGGGGTAATTCCCGCCCAGAAGCATATCCAGGTCATAATTGGACTCCACCACGACCGTCGCGGCCTGCGAAGCCCAGCGGATAGCCTCTCCCGTGGTGTGTCCCAGGTCCGTCATAAGGACGAAGAGTTCATCCTCGCAGCGGATGGCAAAACCCACGCACTGGGTGGCATCGTGCGGCACCTCGAAAAACTGCACGTCAAAGTCTTCCGTGACGGGATTCCACACGCGCGGCGCCAGGTTGTGCCTGCAGGGAGCCGTCCAGTCCCGGGTGAAAGGATGCCGCAGCAGCGCCTCGTGGATGGCCGATGTGGTCCAGACGGGCAGCATAAGCCGCTTGCAGAACGAGCCCAGCGAGCGGATATGGTCTCCGTGGTCGTGCGTTACCAGGACGGCCGACAGGCAGGAATAGTCCAGGTGCAAATTTTCCAGTTCTTTTTTCACGCGACGGATACTCACGCCGGCGTCAATCAGCAGACCGGAATGCGGGCCGATGAGCAGGTAACAATTGCCGCAGCTGCCGCTGGAAAAACTCACAAAGTGCATTACGGCCGGTCCTCCTTCTCACAATAGCGTGCAATCACCGTGTAAGCGCCTTCTACGCCCAATTCACCGGCACGGGACAGGTCTATGCAGCCTTTTTCTTTATCTTTCAGATAGATAAGTACCAAGCCACGATTGAAATATGCACTGCCCATCCAGGGGTAAAGGCGGATGGCCTTGTCGTAGCTCTCGATCGCCTGCACAAAACGGGAACTCAGGCTGTAGAGGTTGCCCAGATTGAACTGGATGTACGGGAATTGCGGCAGGAGGGCGGCGGCGGCTTCCATGTCCGCAAGCGCCTCCGAATAGTCGTACTCCTTCATCACCTGCTCCCGTACACGCGCCCGCGTATTGCCTTTGTCGTCCATGGTCAGCGTCTGCACATTGGACTCGAAGGAGGCGATGAAGGCTATCATCTCGGCCCGCAGCGCACCCCGGTTCATCAGGTAAAACGCCTTGTGATAAGCGGCATACGGGTCATCGCCAGGGGTATCCACCGCATCCGTGAAATGCAGCAGCGCCGAGGAATACTGCTTGAGTCCCATGTCCTGCAGTCCCTTGAAGAACGCACCCTCGACCGTTTCGCTCAGCACGGCCGATGTCGCCGGCAGTTCCGGCGCTTCCTGACTGAGTTCCATCGGCAGCGGCGCCCGGGCCAGGAAGCTGTCCAGCAGCTTGTTTTCGTACTTATGCGCCAGCGCGTAGTGGGAATCGTCGCGCTTGCCGGTAATCACGAAGCGATAGAGCGGTTTCAGATTGATGTCCACGTCGCGGTAGCGGAGCATCTCGTTCTCGAAGCCGCCGCTCCGGGCAAAATCCGCGTCGAAGGCCAGCAGGCTGGAATACTTGCGCGTGGTATCCGAAAAGTCTGCGCCGCCGGACGTAGCCTTCTCATATTCAGCCACTTTCGTTCGTGCCGTACGGTAATCTTCCTTGGAAGCGCGCGTCATGCCCAGCTGCAGTTCCACAAAAGCGCGGTTCATATAGGCCTTGGCAAAATCCGGATACAGTTCGATGGCCTTGTTGTAGTCGGCCAGGGCGTCGTCCCAGCGCTTCATTTCGATGAAATAGCCGGCGCGGTTGAAATAGGCCAGCACGTTGCCCGGGTTGATGGCAATCACGCGGTCCATGTCTTCCAATGCCCCCTCGTAGTCGCCCACCTGTGCGCTCAGGAGGCTCCGGTTGTACAGGGTGAGCGCATTGCCGGGCTCGTACTTGAGCACGGTGTTCAGGTCTCTCATGGCGGCGTTCAGGTCCCCTTTCTCGCTGCGCACGATGGCCCGTTGGAAGTAGGCCAGCGTAAGGGTGGAATCCAGTTCCACCGCTTTGTCCAGGTCGTTCAGGGCGTCGTCGAACTGCCCCCGCGCCGCCAGGAGGCCGCCGCGCCGGATGTACCCTTCCGGTTCAAATCGGTCCAGCTTGATGGCATGGTTGTAGTCCTGCAGGGCCTTGGTGGTATCGCCCAGAAACAGATAGGACGCGCCGCGGTTCAGGTAGGACGAAGGGTCCTTGGGCTCCTTGCGGATATACTTGTCGAAATCCTGGACGGCACGCTCGAACTGGCGGCTCAGGAAAAAGGTGACGCCGCGCGTAAAATACAGGCCGGAGGACCCCGGACGCAGTTCGATGGCCCGCTCCAGGTCTTTCAGCGCCTGGTCGTAGTCCCCGGTGCGGCTTTCCGTGATGGCACGGTAATGGAAGCCGGAAGTAAAGACGGGATTCAGGCGCACGGCGGTGGAAAAATCGGCCCGCGCGCCCCGGATATCGCCCAGATTGTACTTGGCGATACCCCTGTAAAAGAAGGTCCAGTAGTCCGTACTGTCCAGCTGGGCCAGGATATTGAAATTGGATACGGCCTCGTTCAGGCGGCCGTCCTGCAAAGCGGTGCGGCCGCGAAAAGAAAAGACATCCTTGTCCCACTGGCCCCATGCTTGCATACTAACGCAGAGAGTCAGGCAGATAAGAAGGAAACGCCGGGTGCTGTTTTTCATTAAAATATTTTCATTTCCGCTCCGAAATAGCTAATTTCGCGCCAGATGACAAAGTTAGTAAATTTTTTGATGATATTGTTGCTGGGAGCCTCTGCTCCTTCCATGGCACAAGTACGATATACCATCAGTCCCAAGAACGCGGAAACCGTCCTGAAGACGGAAAACATCCGCAGTACCGTGGAGTACCTCTCCGACCCTTCCCTGGGCGGACGCGCCGCCGGAACGGACGGCGGGCGCAATACCGCAGGCTGGCTGGAGGGCCGATTCCGGGACCTGGCCCTGCAGCCCCTCGGCGGGGCCTGGATGCACGGATTCACCACCGACGGCCTGTTCGGGCGCAACGTACTGGGCTTTATCCCCGGCAGCGCCCAGCCTGCCGGCTATGTGCTTGTGATGGCCCACTTCGACAACCTGGGCACGCTGGGCGGCACCTTCTACCCCGGCGCCGACAGCAACGCCTCCGGCGTGGCGGCCTTGCTGGAGATAGCCCGCATGTTCGGGCACATGAAGAACTGCAAGCGCAGCTACGGGGCCGGAATCATCTTCGCCGCCCTGGACGCCAAGGAAAAGGACCTGGCCGGTTCCAAGGCCCTGTGGCGCCTGATAGAGCAGGGAAAGCTGAAGGACCCGGCAAGCGGAGCGCCCATCTCCCGGGAGCAGATTACCCTGGTGGTGAACCTGGACCAGGTAGGGGCCACCCTGGCACCGCTTACCAAGGGCAATCCCCACTATATCATGATGCTGTCGGAGGCCGCAAGCGCCTGGCGTTCCACCCTGGAAAACGTGAACCGGGACCAGCATATCGGCCTTGAAATCGGCTACAGCTACTATGGCAGCGCAGACTTCACCCGGCTGTTTTACACCCGTATCAGCGACCAGCGCGTCTTCCTGGAAAACGGGCTTCCGGCCGTCATGTTCACCTCCGGCATCACTTATAACAACAACAAGTCCACCGACACCCCGGAAAGCCTGGACTATGCCGTGATGCGCAAACGCATCCAACTCATTTTCTACTGGCTGGACAAGATACTGTAGCATGCGGGCCTTTTTGAACATGATGAGACAATATGCCGCACCTTACAAAGGGCATCTGGCGGCATCGGTGGTGCTGAATATCCTCAGCGCCGCATTCAACATCGTCTCCTTCGCCGTGCTCATCCCCCTGCTGGAACTCCTGTTCAAAGTGAACGAAACGCAGTACACTTTCATCCCCTGGGCCGCAGACATCGGCTTGAAGGAAAAGCTGCTCAACAACTTGTACTTCTACGTGTCCCACTTTTCCGACACCTATGGGGCAGCCTCCGCCCTGTTCATGCTCTCCGGCGTCATGATTTTGTTTACCGCCCTCAAAACCGGCTGCTACTTCGGCTCCAACGCCGTCATGATCCCCATATCCACGGGAATCGTCAAGGAAATCCGCGGCCGCATCTACAACAAAATCCTGGACCTGCCCCTCGGTTTCTTCTCCCAGGAGCGCAAAGGAGACGTCATCGCCCGCATCTCGGGAGACGTTTCGGAAGTGGAGAATTCCATCATCGCCTCCCTTTGCCTGCTTATCAAAAATCCCATTCTCATCCTCATGTACCTGGGATTTCTCACCTGGCTGAGCCCGGAAATGATGGGCCTTACCCTTGTTTTTGCGCCGCTGTTCGTGTGGGTGATGGGGTTTATCGGCAAACAGCTCAAACGGCCCTCCGTGGAGGCGCAGAACCTGTGGAGCGACACCATGAGCCAGGTGGACGAAACCCTGGGCGGCCTGCGCGTCATCAAGGCGTTCAATGCGGAAAAAACCATGCGCCGGCGTTTCCGGGACATTACGGACCGCATGCGCAGGAAAGTGGCCCGCGTGAGTATCCGCCAGGCCATGGCCCATCCCGTAAGTGAATTTCTGGGGACTGTCATGCTCATGGTCGTTCTCTGCATAGGCGGCATCATGGTCATCAACGGGGAAAGCCTCGTCGGCAAAGGAAAATTCATCGACGCCCCTACATTCATTTACTTCCTGGTCATCCTGTACTCGGTCATAGAGCCTATCAAGGAGTTGTCCCGCGCCGCATACAGCGTACGCAAGGGGATGGTCTCCATGGAGCGCATCAACCACATCCTGGAAACGGAAAACAACATCCAGTCACCAGCCGTTCCTCTGGAAATCAAGGGTTTCCGGCACAGTATCCGCCTGGAAGACGTATCTTTCAGCTATGACGGTTCGCGCCGGGTGCTGGACCATGTAAACCTGGAAATTCCCCGTGGGACGATGATGGCCGTCGTGGGCGAATCCGGGGCAGGAAAAACCACGCTGGTGGACCTGATTCCTCGTTTTTGGGATGTCAGCGAGGGGCGCATCACCATCGACGGAAAAGACATCCGGGAGCTGGACCTGAAAGAGCTCCGCGCCCTCATGGGCAATGTCAACCAGGAACCTTTCCTGTTCAACGACACCATTTTCAACAACATAGCCTTCGGCGTGGAGGGAGCTACGGAGGAACAGGTGGTCGCGGCCGCCCGAATCGCCAACGCCCATGCGTTCATCATGGAGAAAGAAGGCGGCTACCAATACAATGTAGGCGACCGCGGCAGCAAACTGTCCGGTGGCCAGCGCCAGCGTATTTCCATCGCCCGCGCCATCCTCAAGAACCCGCCCATCCTCATTCTGGACGAAGCCACGGCATCGCTGGATACGGAGAGCGAGCGTCTGGTGCAGGACGCCCTGGACCGCCTGATGTCCACGCGCACCACCATCGCCATCGCCCATCGGCTCTCCACCATCCGCCATGCCGATGTGATTGTGGTGATGCACGAAGGACGCATCGTGGAGACGGGCCGGCACGAAGAACTGATCGGCCAGGGCGGATATTATAAAAAACTTATCGACATGCAGGCCCTATGACCCGTTTTACCAGAATCGGCTTTCAGCTTATTTTCATCCTCTACCTGGGCACGGTGCTGTATCTGTGCTTTGCGCATTTCGGGCAGGTACCCTCCACGAAATGGTCCCTGTTCGGCATTCCCAGCGACAAAGTGGTTCACTTCTGCATGTTCTTCCCCTTCCCCCTGCTGGCGTTCCTGGCCTTCGACCGATATACGGGGAGTCTGCGCAGCACGCTGCTGTTTTCCGGAGTCACCCTGCTGCTGGGTATCCTGCTGGCCGTGGCGACGGAATGGGGGCAGGCGCACCTGACCAACTATCGCAGCGGAGACTTAATGGACCTCCTGGCCGACATAACGGCCCTCGTCATAAGCACTGTACTTGTTATTTTCCTGGATACCCGAAAACAGAAAAAAAACCTATGAAACACCCTGCCGCCATTCTTTTCCTGTTCCTGAGTCTTTGTGCAAGCGCCCAGAATCCGCCCCGTGTGCGGGATTTCGCCGGCGTGTCCGACTCCCTGCAAGTCCGCCTGAAAAAGCGAATGGGGGTGGACAACACGTTCCGCCTGGAAAAGGTGACGGCACGGGGGAAAACCCTGGATTTCTACTATTCGCAGAACCTGACCAACTATCCCTGGCGGCCCGGTGACGTGACCTGGTTCCGGGAGCAGCTGCGCCAGTTGGGGGCCAGGGGCCTGGGCTCTTATACGGTCGGCAGCATCTACGCCAAGAAACAGAATATCGCGGAACTTCCCCTTCCCCCCATCACCAACAACGGGCAGCCCGTGTCCACCGCCTACCGCGTCAAGGACGCCCGGACGGAAACCGAGCCGCTGGTAAAAGGCGACAGCAACTGGCCCCTGGGCCTGAGCGGCCGCCATATAGGCCTTTGGCATAGTCATGGCCGTTACTGGGAGGAGACCACGCGCCGATGGGAATGGCAGCGGAGCGCCACCCACACCACCGTGGAAGACCTTTTCACGCAAAGTTACGTCCTGCCGTTCCTGATTCCCATGCTGGAGCACGCCGGCGCCGTGGTGCTCACCCCGCGCGAACGGGATACCCAGACCTGGGAAGTGGTGTGTGACAACGACCCCGGCTTCTCCCCCCGCCGTGACCCGAAGGTGCGCCGCGAGGGCGAGTACAGCGAAGAAGGCGAATGGAAGCCGGTCGGCCCCGGTTTTGCCGATGCCAAGGAACGGTACTCCGGAAGGGACAACCCCTTCAAGATGGGCACGGCCCGCATGAGGGCCACCTCCCGAACCGACGAGCGTGAAGCAAAAGCCATCTGGCGGCCGGACATCCCGGAAAAAGGCGACTACGCCGTATATGTCAGCTACACCACCCTGCCGGAAAGCACGGATGACGCCCGCTACACCGTGCACCACCTGGGCGGAGAAACCCTCCTGCACGTAAACCAGCAGATGGGCGGCGGCACCTGGATTTACCTGGGCACTTTTCCCTTCGACAAGGGGACGGCGGGCTATGTCAGCCTCAGCAACCACAGCAGCAGGAGCGGCGTTGTCTGTGCCGATGCCGTCCGCTTCGGCGGCGGTATGGGCAAGGTGGAACGCGAAGGTACGCTCTCCGGGCTGCCGGCCTACACGGAAGGCGCCCTGTACAGCTTCCAGTACGCCGGCATGGACATGGACCTGCTGGAAAAATGGGAAGGCGACTACAAAAAAGACCTTTCGTCCCGCGGCACCTGGGTAAACGAACTTACCGGCGGGTCCCGCGTGAATCCGGAAGCCCCCGGCCGCCGTATCCCGCTGGACCTGACGCTGGCCTGCCACTCGGATGCCGGTGTCACGCCGGGCGACTCCATCGTAGGGACGCTCGCCATCTATACCCTCCGCAACGAAAACACGGAATCGCTGCCCTCCGGCGAAAGCCGCCTCACAAGCCGCCTCCTGGCCGACTGGGTGCAGAGCCAGGTCGTGGCCGATATCCGCGCCGGCTTCGAACCACAGTGGATGCGCCGGGACACCCGCGACCGCTCTTACAGCGAATGTCGCGTCCCGCAGGTGCCGTCCATGATTCTGGAGCCCTTATCGCACCAAAATTTCGCCGATATGCGCTACGGCCTGGACCCGTCCTTCCGTTTCACCCTGGCGCGCGCCGTGTACAAGGGCGTCGTCAAATACCTAAGCGCCCGCTACAATTGTCCCTACGCCGTGCAGCCCCTGCCGGTGCACGGGTTCAGCGCCCGTCTGGACAAAGGCCGGACCGTGCTCACCTGGAGCCCCACTTCCGATTCACTGGAGCCCACCGCCAAGCCCAATTATTATAAGGTATATACCCGCCGGGACGACGGTGCCTTCGACCAGGGCTTCCAAATCAACGACACCACCTGCACCCTCTCCTTGCAGCCCGGACATGTGTACAGCTACAAGATTACGGCCTGCAACGAAGGCGGCGAGAGTTTCCCGTCGGAAATCCTGGCGGTGGGGGAAATGCCCGCAGGAACACGTAAGATTCACATTGTCAATAATTTCACGCGTGTTTCCGCACCGGCAAGTTTTGATTCTCCCACCTATGCGGGCTTCAACGTCCGGCTGGACGGCGGCGTTCCGTGGGGGAAGGACATCCTTTTTGCCGGCGAAGTCAACCAGTTCGACCGTTCCCGCGAATGGACGGACGACGACAACCCGGGCTTCGGCGGTTCCTACACGGACCACGGCGGTACGCAGATTGCCGGCAACAGCTTCGACTTTGTGGCGCAGCACGGCCGTGCCATCCTCAACGCCGGATACAGCTTCGATTCGTCCAGTGCCGAAGCCTTTACCGGGCAGACCGACGCCTTTGCCCTGGACCTCATCTGCGGCAAGCAACTTACCACGCGCATCGGGAGCGGCGCCGTGCCCAACCGCTACTCCGTATTTCCGGAGACGCTCCGGACTGCCTTGAAAACTTATACGGACGCCGGCGGCAACATCCTTATTTCGGGGGCCTACATTGCCACCGATGCGTGGGATACCGTGTACCACGGCGTAGGAAAGGCCTCTGAAGACACCCGTACCTTCGTGAAAAGCGTGCTGGGCTACCAATGGGTCACCAATTACGGCGACTATAGCGGACGGGCCCTGCCTGCGCCCGGCAGCAACTTCCCCTCCGTCACGTACAACCGCGAACGCTCTCCCCAGCTGTACCGGGTGGAGAATGCAGACGGCCTCGCCCCGGCATCGGACCAAAGCCGGGCGCTGCTGCGCTACAAAGGCACCGACATCACCGCCGCCATCTTCATGGACAACGGCCGCTACCGCGTGGCCGCCTTCGGCTTCCCCCTGGAGGTGAGTCCCCAGTTGGGAGAGATTATCAAAAACATCCTCCAGCGATTCTCCGAAGGACGCTGACAGGGCATATCCTGTGATACTTAAAAAGCTGACACTCTAACGATTACACAATAATCCTCGTTCGGATTTTGAACGAGGATTATACTATAAATGTATGATAATCAGATGATTGGCTGTCACAGGGCTACATCCGTTCCGGGAGGGTGATGCCCAGAAGGCCCATGGCGTGGCGAAGGGTGCGGGCCAGGGTGTCGATCAGGGCCAGGCGGAACTTGAGCACGGCCTCATCCTCCTCCTTGAGGATAGGCGTATCGTGGTAGTACTGGTTGAACTCCTTGGCCAGGTCGTACGCGTAATTGGCGATAATGGCGGGGCTCAGCGCGGCGCCGGCCTCTCCCACCTTGCCGGGATACAGGCCCAGCAGCTTGATAAGCCGAACCTCCTTGGCCGAGGGCTGTGCGCCCAGGGCATCGGCAGGGCCATACGGGACCGTCGCCTTGCGCAGGATGCTCCGGATACGGGCGTGCGTGTACTGGATGAAAGGGCCAGTATTGCCGTTGAAGTCGATGGACTCCTTGGGGTTGAAGAGCATGGTCTTCTTGGGATCCACCTTGATGATGAAGTACTTCAGGGCGCCCAGGCCGATAATGTGGTACAGCTGGTCGCGCTCCGCCTCGGAAATGTCGGCCAGCTTGCCGCCTTCCTCGGAGGTCTTTTTCGCTTCTTCGTACATCTGCCGGATGAGGTCATCGGCGTCCACCACTGTGCCTTCGCGGGATTTCATCTTGCCTTCCGGGAGCTCCACCATGCCGTAGGACAGGTGGTAAATCTGGTCCGCCCAGGCAAAGCCCAGCTTCTTGAGGATGAGCTTGAGCACCTGGAAATGGTAGTCCTGCTCATTGCCCACCACGTACACGTGGGAGTCCAGCTTGAAGTTGGCGAAACGGCGCTCCGCGGTGCCCAGGTCCTGGGTGATGTACACGGAGGTGCCGTCGCTACGAAGCACCAGCTTGCGGTCCAGGCCGTCCGCCGTGAGGTCGCACCACACGGAACCGTCCGGGTCCTTCACGAAGACACCTTCCTGCAAACCCTTCTGTACCAGTTCCTTGCCCAGGAGATAGGTCTCGCTCTCGTGGTCCACCTGGTCGAAACTGATGCCCAGGGCGGCGTACGTCTCGTCGAAACCCTTGTACACCCAGCTGTTCATCATGGCCCAGAGCTGCCGCACGTGCGGGTCTCCGGCTTCCCAGTCCACCAGCATCTTGTGCACGTCGTCAATCACCTCCGGGTGCTCTTTCTCCAGTTTGGCGTAGGCCACGTAGCAGTCCCCTACCAGGTGGTCGCCCTTTTTTCCGGTGCTCTCCGGCGTGGCGCCGTTGAAGCATTTTTCCCAGGCGTACATGCTCTTGCAGATGTGCACGCCACGGTCGTTGACGATGGTGGACTTGACCACCTCGTTGCCGCAGGCCTTCAGGATGCGGGACACGCTGTCTCCCAGGAGGTTGTTGCGGATGTGACCCAGGTGCAGGGGCTTGTTGGTATTGGGCGACGAGAACTCCACCATGATGCGTTTACCCGTGGAAGGAAGCTGGCCGAAGGAAGCGTCGGCGGCGATGCCTTGCAGGGCCTCGTTCCAATAGACCGGGGAGAAAGACAGGTTCAGGAAGCCCTTCACGCTGTTGTAGGCGGCGATTTCCGGGACGTTGTCCACCAGCCACTGCCCGATGGCGTTGCCGGTAGCGTCCGGAGCCTGACGGCTGATTTTCAGGAGCGGAAAAGTGACCAGGGTGTAGTCTCCCTCGAACTCCTTGCGGGTAACGGCCACCTGCAGCGACGCGGGAGCCACTTCCGAGTTATAAACAGCTTGTATGGCCGCTGCGGCCTTCTGCTGAATAAAGGCTTCCGGCGTCATCCCAGGTACGATTTAAGAAGTTTGCTGCGGGACGGGCTCTTGAGCCGGCGGATGGCCTTTTCCTTGATTTGACGCACGCGCTCACGGGTAAGGCCGAAACGCTCGCCGATCTCCTCCAGGGTCATTTCCTGGCAGCCGATGCCGAAGAAACTCTTGATGATTTCCCGCTCACGGTCCGTCAGGGTGCTCAGGGCACGCTCGATTTCCGTGTTCAGGCTCTCGTTCACCAGGCCGCGGTCCGCGCTGGGGGAATCGTCATTGGGAAGCACGTCCAGAAGGCTGTTGTCCTCCCCTTCCACAAAAGGCGCATCCACGCTGACGTGGCGGCTGCCCACGCGGAGGGTGTCGGAAATTTTGTCCTTGGGGACGTCAATCATCTCCGACAGTTCCTCGTTGGAAGGCTGGCGCTCGTTCTCCTGCTCGAATTTGGACAGGGCCTTGTTTATCTTGTTCAGGGAGCCTACCTGGTTCAGGGGCAGACGCACGATACGGCTTTGTTCGGCCAGGGCCTGGAGAATGCTCTGACGAATCCACCACACGGCGTAGGAAATGAATTTGAAGCCACGGGTTTCGTCAAATTTTTCCGCCGCCTTGATGAGGCCCAGGTTGCCTTCGTTGATGAGGTCCGGCAGGCTGAGGCCCTGATTCTGGTACTGCTTGGCCACGGAAACCACAAAGCGGAGGTTTGCACGGGTAAGTTTTTCCAGGGCTTCCTGGTCTCCTTTGCGGATACGCTGGGCCAGCTCCACTTCCTCGTCCGGGGTGACGAGCTCTTCGCGGCCGATTTCCTGCAGGTACTTGTCCAGCGACGCGCTCTCGCGGTTGGTGATGGACTTGGTAATTTTAAGTTGTCTCATTTATATACAATAGTTTCGGTCAACTCACGTAAGGAGCTGACCGAAACGATGGCTGACTGCGGCAGTTCCTTACTTGCCGAAGCCAAAATAGAACGCTTTCCCGTTCTGGTCCACACCTTCGATGTAAACCGCACGCGATGCCTTCTTTGCTTTGGCCACGACATCTTCGGGGCTGGAAACGGCCGAGTCGTTCACATAGACGATAATACCGCCTTTTTCTGCACCGGCCTCCGCCATTTTGCCGCTACCCAGGGAAACAATCTCCACACCCGAGCGCAGGCCCAGTGTTTTCAATTTTTCAGGGTTGGCAGCTTTGAGACGGGCGCCATAGAAAGCGATGGAACCGTCCAGGTCTGTCTCGCCGTTCTGCACGGCTGCAGCCTGGAATTCCACGGTGGTTTGCTGCTGCTTCCCGTCCCGGATGTAGCTGACGACGGCTTTGTCTCCGGGGTGGTAACTGCTCACCTTGGCCTGTACGGAAGAAGCATCTGTAATCTTTTGACCATCAATGGCTATGATGACGTCATTCTTCTGCAGGCCGGCTTTCTCGGCGGCGCTTCCCTTCATAACCTCGTTAATATATACGCCCGAGACGGAAGAAAGTTTCATTTCGTCGGCAAACTTCTTGTCCACCGAGCCCATGCTGATGCCCAGCACGGCGCGCTTGACGGAGCCGTAGTCCATGAGGTCTTCGGAGACACGCTTGACAATGTTCACGGGAACAGCGAAGGAGTAGCCGGTGTAGGAGCCCGTCTGGCTCACGATGGCGGTGTTGATACCCACCAGTTCGCCTTTCTTGTTCACGAGCGCGCCGCCCGAGTTGCCGGGATTCACGGCCGCGTCGGTCTGGATAAAGGACTCGATTTTGAATTCTCCGGAATAGTCCGGCATGCTGCGGCCCTTGGCGCTCACGATGCCGGCGGTGATGGTGGAACGGAGCTGGGCGCCCAGCGGGGAGCCGATGGCCAGCACCCACTCACCCAGCCGCAGTGCGTCGCTGTCCCCGAGGGGAATGGTGGGAAGGTCGGTGGCATCGACCTTGATGATGGCCACGTCCGTCGCCGGGTCCGTACCCACGACGGTGGCGTCGTACTGCTGGTTGTTGTTCAGCGTCACCTGGATTTTGCTGGCGCCGTTCACCACGTGGTTGTTGGTGACGATGTAGCCGTCCGGGCGGATGATGACGCCGCTGCCGCTCCCCTTTTGCTCGCGCTGCTGCGGGAAGGCATATTCGTCACCGAAGAAAAAACGGAAGAAGGGGTCGATGGTCTGGTACTGCTGGCGGCTCTGGACCGTCACTTCCACATACACAACGGCCTCCACGGCGCTTTCCGCCGCGTAGGTGAAATCCGGATAATCGGTTTCTGCCAAATTGACAGTACGGTATTCCACGGAATTGCCGGAAGCGTCCTTGACGATGCTGACGGATTCGGGATTTGCCTGGGGAGCCGTCGCCTTCACGACTCCAAATGCCGTGAGGCCTCCTGCCAGGATAGATAGTAGTACAGTTGTCATAGGTTTCATATATCTGTGTTTAATATTTTCCAAAGGGGAACTTACTCAAAAGTTATGCCATTTACGAGAAATTCATTATATTTGTGAGCTAAGACATTTTGATGATTAAAAAGAACGCCATATGAACCTGACTATTTCCAGCACCAATCTCCTGAAGGCCCTCATGGATGTATCCAAGGCCATTCCATCCAAGTCTCCGCTTCCCATCCTGGAGAATTTCCTTTTCGTGCTCAAGGACGGCAAGTTGGAAATTACCGCCTCGGACTCCGAGCTCACCCTGCGCACCGCCATCGAGGTGGACGGTCCCCAGGAGGAAGGCTCCATCGCCGTTCCGGCCCGCCACATGACGGACCTGCTGAAAGAACTGCCGGACCAGCCGGTGAGTATCAAAACCATTTCGGAGAGCGCCTTCGAGTGCGGCTGGGCCAGCGGTAATTCTGTGCTCCCCTACTTCCCGGCCGCGGACTATCCGGAAATCAAGACCACCGGAGAGGACGCCCTCAAGGTCACTTTCCCGGCCGAAAGCCTCACGGACGGCATCCAGGGCACCATTTACGCCACCGCGGACGACGAAATCCGCCCGGCCATGAACGGTATCTTCTTCGATATCGACCCGGACAGCACCACGCTGGTAGCGTCGGATTCCCACAAGCTTATCTGCTATACCACCAAGGACGTAAAAGCCGCCGAAAAGGCTTCCTTCATCCTGCACAAGAAACCGGCCGGCGTACTGCGCTCCATCATCGGCAAGGATGTGGAGAACGTGGAAATCGCTTTCGACAGCACGACGGCCCAGTTCACCTTTGGCGCCACCACCATGGTATGTCGTCTGGTGGTGGGCAAATATCCCAAGTACCGGGACGTCATTCCCACGGGCAACGCCAACATCCTGCAGATAGACCGCCAGCTGCTGCTCAACACGGTAAAACGCGTGGCCGTCTGCGCCAACAAGGCCTCCAACCACATCAAGTTCACCCTGCAGGAAGGCCAGCTGGAAATCAGCGCCCAGGACCTGGGCTTCGCGCTGGCCGCCTATGAGAAAATAAACTGCAACTACGCCGGAGACGCCCTTACCATAGGCTTCAAGAGCACTTTCCTCACGGAAATCCTCTCCAACATGAGCTGCAATACGCTTGTCATCAAGTTTGCCGATGCCCGTCGCGCCGCCCTCATCCTCCCCGCGGAGGAAGAAGCGGATACCGAGAAGGTATGCGGCATCTTAATGCCCATCATGATCCAATAGCCTGACGGCTCTTGAATCCGTTTCACCAACGTTACCCCACCCGAAACCCCTCCCCCCGGGGGAGGGACTTAAAATATGGAACTAAAATTAGAAAGACCGCTGCTGTTTTTCGATATTGAGAGCACCGGCCTCAATATTCCCACCGACGGCATCATCGAGCTCAGCTTCGTAAAAGTGATGCCCGGCGGCGAGGTAAAGATAAAAACCTGGAAAATCAAGCCCTGGGATTACGTAAACCACTGCACCATTCCCATCAATCCGCAGGCCTCGGAAGTGAACGGCGTCAAAGACGAAGACCTGGTGGACTGCCCCAAGTTCATCGAGGTGCTTCCGGAGGTGGCTTCCTGGCTGCAGGACAGCGACCTGGCCGGTTTCAACTCCGCCAAGTTCGACCTTCCTATGCTGGCGGAGGAAATCGAGCGCGCCCGGGCATACTCCGTTTCGCGCCTGTCCAACGATGCCGCCCGCGAAAAAGCGCAGGAAATGATAGACTGCATTGACCGGCTGGACCTGCACGCCTGCCGGATGGTGGATGTCCAGAACATCTTTCACCATTTTGAGCCCAGGAACCTGCGTGCCGCTTATCGTTTCTACTGCGGCGGAAAGGATTTTGAGAACGCCCATACGGCGGAGGCGGATACCCTGGCCACCTATGAGGTCCTGAAAGGCCAGCTGGAACGCTACCAGGCCCCCACGGAATTCCAGCAGGAAGTACTCAAGAACGACGTGGACGCCCTGTCCAAGATAGGTCCGCGCACCCGCAACGTGGACTTCGCCGGCCGCCTGATATACAACGATGCCGGAGAAGCGGTCATCAGCTTTGGTAAACACAAGGGAAAAACCGCCCGGGAAGTGTGGAATGCGGAGCCTTCTTACTTTGCCTGGATAGAGGCCGGAGACTTCACCCTGGACACCAAACGCCAGTTTGCACGGCTCAAGGCCCAGTTCCAGAAGGAGCGGAAAGAGGCACTGAACAGGCCAGCCACCGCAGACGAGCTGCAGGGACTGGCCAGCAAATTCAACAACGGAAAATTGTTCTAGTTGATGCGGAACACGACCGGGAAGGTATAGTTCACAGATACCGGGACACCGTTCTGGGAACCGGCCTCCCACTTGGGAGAAGCGGAAACGACGCGGACAGCTTCTGCATCCAGGACTTCGTTCACGCCACGCAGCACCTTCACGTCCTTCACGTCACCTTCCTTGGAAACGGTGAACTGAAGGATGACCTTTCCGGAGATGTTGTCGTCGATGGCGCTCTGGGGATAGACGATGTTCTCGTTCACCCACTTGGAGAAGTCGTTGGCGTCACCGCCGTTGAACGTAGGCTTGCTCTCTACCAGGGCAAAAGGAAGGACGGCGTCCGGGTTCTTTTCCAGAGCCTCGGCAGCGGTTTCCACGATTCCGGCGCTCTGGGCGGCGGAGAGCTTTTCTACAGCCTCGCGGACATCGATTTCTTCAGCAGCCTCTACGGCCTCGATAGCCTGGGCCATGTCGTCGGCGGCCTTCACGGCAGCTTCTTCGGCTGCATTGGCCTCAGCGGCAGCCTTTTTGGCACCGTTGTTCTTGCAGCCCACCACCATGACGGCGGCAACTGCCATAAGCACATAAATTTTACGCATAGTTTATAATAATTGGTTGACGTTCATTTGTTTCTCCTGCAAAATTAGTAAACTTTTCCGGAAATTATTCCACCGGAAGGTAATAATTACAGTTTCCGGCGGCGCCGGAGAAAATGGAGACAAGATCCTCCAAAATGAGTTCCGGATGGACGGGGCCGGTTTCCCAGAAGCGGTTGCCGCCGCCGGGCGTACTTTGCAGCGTATTGTTCCACACCGCCTTCTCCAGTACGGGGAAGGAAGCGAACAAGGGATGAATCCCGCGAATCTGCTCCCGGGTACGGCACCAGCCGGGATTCAGCCAGATATCGGCCTCCTGCGCATATCGGCAGGCGGTTTCCAGGCTGATGACGGACGATTCCCGCTTACCCGGAACGGCACCCAAAATCTCACCGCCGGCGTCCCGGACCAGGCGCGTCATGTAATTGTCTCCGCCCGGGATGTACCACTGGTCCGCGTACGGAATGTTGATGAGCACTTTCCGCGTCACCGTCGGCCGGACACGGGCCAGATAGCGCTCGCGGACCTGCCGGAAGACGGAATCGGCCAGGGCCTGGCGTCCGGTCAGCGCACCGAACAGTTTCACGTACTCTGCCCGCGCCAGCGGATGGCTTTCCAGGTGCTCGCTCAATACCAGCGTCCGCACGCCCAGCTCCCGCAGTTTGGCCAGATACGGCGGTTCCACCGCACCCACATTGTACGTAAGGAAAAGGTCCGGACAGGCCTTGACGATAGCCTCAAAATCCAACGCCGCATCGTACCCCACCTCCACGGCCCGGGGCGGGCGTTCGCCCAGAAAAGCCATGCCGGACACGCCCACAACGGTGGAATCCGCGCCGATGGCATGGAGGAACCCCACGTAGGAGCTGGACATGCACACCAGTGCCTTGAACGGGCCCTGCAAGGTATCCGCTCCCCCGCCCGGCGTGCTCACGAAAACCGTATCCCCGCTGATGCCGAACCAACGGGCATATTCCATGTTCATTTCTCCCTGCCCTGCGGGACTTGCACACGAGAGCGTCAGAAGAAAAAGCACGATGAAGCCAAACTGTCTCATAGTCTGCAAAGGTACGAAAAAAGTCACAGGTTAGCACGGACAGCCGACCTGTGACATGGCGTTATGAGGGCCGAAACTAAATTTGCTGCACTTTCCGCTTCCAGTTCAGCAGCGGAAGCAGGAAAGAGATAACGGCGGCACCCAACCAGAAAATACTCACATAGGTGAAGTCATGGGTGCCTGCATCCCCGCTGTCCATGAGCAGGCCGGTTACAATGTTCTGCAGACCGGCAGCAGCATAAGACGCAATGCCCACAATACCCAGGGCGGCACCGGAAGCTTTCCGCGGCACAAGGTCGATGGCCATAAGCCCGCCCAGGAAAGAGATGAGCACGCCTATGGCAATGCCGAACAGCACCATAGCCACGATGTTCACCCACTTTGCCGGTCCACCGTACAGGAACAGCGCCAGGGCCACAGCCTCCAGGACGCCGGCCACAAAAGCCGGATAGCGGCGGTCACCCTTGAAGATGACATCCGACAGCCAGCCGGACACCACCGTGCCGATAATGCCGAAAACGGGATTGATACCGATAACGGTAGCCGCTTCGGCCAGGCTATATCCCTTGGCTTCCTGCAAAAAGATGGTACCCCACTCGTTTATAGCGTATCGGCTCATATACATGAACGCGCTGGCCGCCGCCAGAATCCATACGCCGGGGTTCTTGATCACCATTTTCTGCATCTGCTTGGTTTCCAGGCGTTTTCTCTTCTTTTCCTCCGCCGCGGCCAAATGCATATTGCCGCTCTCCCTGTCGTATTCTTCCTGGGTCATCTCGCCTGAGAGCACCTCAATGGCGGGAAGTCCCTTGGCCTCCGGGGAGTCGTGGAAGAAAAGCAGTACCAGAACAAGGCCGACAATGCCGCCCAGCGCAGCGCCAAAGAAGCCCCACTTCCAACCGAAGGCGGCCACGATAGAGCCCACGAAGATGAAGGAAAGCCCCTCGCCTATATTATGGGAGGCGCTGAAAATGCCGTAGAACGTTCCCCTTACCTTCAGCGGCATCCACCGGGACAGGGCGACAATGCAGGCGGGAGCGCCCATGGACTGTGCCCAGCCGTTCAGCGCCCAGAGGACGCAGAAACTCAGAAAGAGCAGGGAATTGGCGATACCGCCGTTCAGCGCGCTCACGCCCAGCACGCCCATGGCAAAGTTCATGGCCACGGAAATGAGGATGCCCATAGCCATGAAACGCTTGATGTTGGCACTGTCGGCCAGGAAACCATTCACCAGTTTTCCTACAGCGTATGTCCAATACAGGCAGGCGCCAATCACACCCAGCTGGGTGGCACTGAGCAGGCCCGCGTCTATGAGCGGCTGCTTCATCACCCCCATGGACAGGCGGCACACATAGTACAGCGCATAGCCCAGGGTGGCGGCCACAAAAGTCTGCATCCGCTGACGCTTGTAGGTTTTCAACAGCTTCTGGTCGAGATTAGATTCTGACATAGGGTCAAGGTTTAAGAGTCACAAATACAGGAAAATGGTCGGAAGGATGGCAGAAGTTGTGGATATCCTTCCCGCGGGGGTCACGGTAACAATCGGCAAAACCTTCTCGGATAACGCGCGCCGAGTTTACCTTTTCAAAGAGCGCAGGAGTTACATAGACCATGTCGATACGCTTTCCCGAGACAGTGGTTTTCTGGAACTCTCCGGGATAGAACTTCTCAATCACATCGATATACGGTGTTTGGTTGCGCACATAGTCATGCACCAGGAAGGCGGTGTCGTCCGCGCGCTTCCCATAATGGAAATTATCCACGGACGAAATGGCGTTGAAGTCCCCCGCCATCAGCCAGAGCTGCTCCCTGGCATCCGGTACGGAGCCGATGGTCTCCCCGCAGATGAACTGCATCTCACGGGCGCGGAAATAGTCGCCGCCGTGCGCTGCGGCATCGGCTTTCTCGTCCTGAGCCAGATAGGCATACTTCTGGGGCCAGGTGTGCAGGGTGACAAGATTGAGTTCCTCCCCGCCGGGCAGCTCCGCTACCGCCCAACCGGCACCGTGGGCAACAATGATGTCGGTCCCGTTGCCGGTAATGCGCTTGACAATGCGCAGGGGGTACTTGGAAGTTATCACCTGTGGGAAGGTGTCACGCTTGCCGCAAATGAGCGTATAGGGATGGCCATAGCGGGCGGCCAAGAGGTCCCAGTTCCAGGGCAGATACTGTTCCTCGGGCATTTGCATCTTCTCGGCCATACCAGTTTTGTACCGGGACTCAGCCTCGGCCCATATACAGATATCCGGATCCAGTTCCTGCACGAAGGCGACAAAATGGTCATAGTTATCCCCTTGGTCGTGCCACATTCCGTTCTGGATATTCCAGTACAGAATCTTTACTTCCTTACCCTGCCCCCAAGCACATGAGGACAGGGTTAGAAAGCAAATGAAAAGAACTAAAAAGCGTCTCATGGGGCAGGCGCTACATAGGTTAGGCCGTCAACTTTGTCCTTGGAGCCGCCGCCGATGTAGTCCATGAAGTTCCCGGCATTGATGTCAAAGACCTCACCGCCATTCATGCCCAGCGTACCGCTGACAACCACATCCTTGACGTAGGTATATTTGGAGAAATTGGCCACCAGCAGACCGCGGCCGTTGGCGGCAGTATTCCCAGTGCGGATGTTGCCATAGTTGCCTCCGCCCTCTATGGTGCAGCTGTTGTCGTTCAGCAGGGCCACCATACCACCCGTAGTGGTATTGGAGGCGCTGGTGGTCAAATCGCCATAGTTGGTGCAGTTAATCAGGCTGCAATCCAGATTCAGGAGCGATACCAGATTGCCGATACGGGCATTGACAAAGTTATTCACCTGGCTGGCGTAGTTGGAGCAATCCTTCACGATGGCCGCATTGTTGGCTGTCGCGATCAGACCGCTGCAGCGGCCCAGGTCGGCAGTAATGGTTCCGCGGACCACGCAATTCTCGATGGTGTTGCGGGCTGTGCTCTTGTCACCGGTTACAAAGCCGGCGATACCGCCAAACATGGGGGCAGTAGCGCCATTCTTGGTGTTCTCGCCTCCGTTACCAGTAACCTTCACCTCCACTTCACAGTTTTTGATACTGCTTTCCAGGAGATCGCCCTCATTGGAACAAGAATATACGAAACCGGCAATGCCGCCCACGGAGAAACGCTTGTTGTCGGTCTTGGTGCCTTCCATCTTGATGGTCGCAGTTACATTCACATTCTCGATAGTAGAGGCATATACCGTACCTACAAGCACACCGGCATCGGCCGTAGCTTCACCGCCGACGGTGAAATCGGCCTCCAGGTTCAGGTTCTTCACGGTTGAGCGGGAAATGGCCCCAAAGAAGCCGAATGTTCCGCCGTCGGCGACATCGGTCTTGGAGACCTTGAAGCCCTTGATGGTATGACCGCCGCCATTGAACACGCCGGTAAAGTAGCCCCCTTCGGGGGACGATGCGTTATTGCCGTTGCCGGTCTTTTCCACATTGCCGATAGGAACCCATTCGCTCAGGTCGAACTCGCTGAGGTCCAGGTCGGCGAGGAGTTCAATCTCCTGCTTGTCGTTGTACCAGCGGTGAATGGGGTCGCCGTTCGCCATGGCTGCCACAAAGTCCATGAACTCATCCTCGTCGGGAATACCGCCGATGGAAGCATCGGGGTCGATGTAGCCCACATGGCCGAGCTGGCTCACGGAAACCATCAAGGAGGTCATGCCGCCGGAGAACTTGACTTCGCCGCTACGGGGAGCGGTGTCCGTGCTCTCATTCTTGTAATTGGACTGGAAGGTCAGAGTTACTACGGTAGATTTTCCGCCCCCCACACCCATATTGGGCTCGATGGTAATCCAGTCCGGACCCATGGCAATCCAATAAGGGGCATCCGTTGTTACGACAACGGTTTGGCTGCCCGGATTGTTCGCCGCCACTTCCGTGAAACTGGTGATGTCCGAGGAAATGGTATACGTCTTGGTTTGTTCCTGTTTTTTGCAGGAAAGCGCCAAAGTCGCTCCGGCCAGGAGCAAGATAAGGCTTTTTTGCAAGGTTTTCATATTTCGATTGATCTATTTTTCTCTGATTAGTATGTAGGAAAGGCAACTGCGCTCGCCCCGGGAATCACACGGTTGGTTCACCACGGCGCCCTTGGAACCATCCCAGAGCCATACCGTGGAACTTCCCCCACCGTCCAGACGGGTGATGTTGGCACCACCCAGTTTCTTTCCTATCCGGTACATCTCATAGGCTTTTACGCCCATGCCTTTCCAGCCCTTTCGGCCATCAATTTCCACCAGCCACAGCCGGGAGCCGTCGGCCGACAACACCGGGAAAGTCATGGGGTCGTATTTGACCAGCGGAGCTGCGCCGGCAGGAATGGAGGAGGTCCGGTCTTCTCCGCCAACCATAATCTCATACATGGTCGAATCCAGCGTGAGCATGGGTTTGGAGCTGTCGCCGTCGATAGAAATGGTACAGGACAGTTCTATGGTGTCCCCCACTTTCACCGCATCGGCCCACTCGGCTGCGGGAGTGCCGGAAAGGGCGATACCCACCCGGCTGGCCGACGTAACGTAGGGCGGTGTCACATTCGTGAACCGTCCGTCATGGATAGAAATCACGCGGGCCCGGGCATAGCCGGTGTTCACCTTCATCGGGGATCCCGTGTACTCGCAGATTACATAGAGTACGTTGGGAGCCAACGGGTTGGTGAGAGCAGGCGTACTGGCATACGGCTTTTGCACATAGTACTTCGTGTAAAGGTTGATGGGTGCTGCCGTAGGACTGGCATGGCGAAGCGTAGTATCATTCACGCTGTAGAAGTTGTACTCCTTGGCAGCGGTCTTCACCTTTCCGGTGAACTGTTTCTTGCCGGAGGCCGCCGTGCCGTCTGCGTAAACGGCAAAGCCCCACTGGTGATTGCTCAACTGCTTCACGACGGAAGGGTTGTTGATGTACACCGGCTCGCCGTTTTCCACGTGGAAGCCACGGGAGATGCCGTCGTTGGAGTCAAAGAAACAGGCGTTGACGCCGTAGAGAATCTTCTCCCCCGCAGCGCGGCGGCGGTTGCACACATCGGACAGACGTTCCCGCAGTTTGAAGCCGTTGTTGTTGTTCCCGTTCCCGTTGGGATTGGGAATCATGTCACCGGCCAGGGCCCCGACAACCTCCACGTTCGCGTTTTTCAGGTCCACTTCCAGCACATGCATGGTGCGCGGAACATTCGTGAACGAATACTTGGTATACACCGCGCCGGAGGCCAGTTCCCGGGTCTCCATTACGGTCCAGTCGTAATAGGCGTCCAGGGTCCAGTCTACGTTGTTGTTCATGCCCGGATTCACGGAGTCGTCGTCATACAGGTTGAAGTTGTTCAGGGGCTCTACCACGGCATTCACCAGCATGGCAGGGTGCTCCATGTCGGCCACAAAACCGTATCCGGTATTGCCGATGAAGTTCTCGGCGGTCTGGTTGTAGGAGCATCCCCAGCCCGGGCCCAGTTTCCTGTCGTCCGAATACGGCCCCAGAATGGCGCCGCGATTGACGCAGCGGCTTACGGTTCCCATATTGTATCCGACAAGGCCGCCTTCCCGGCAAGCGGTTTTCACGCTGATATCGCCGTTGTTGGTACATCCCTTGGCGGCGGTGTCGCCGCCCAACAGGCAAGCTGCGTCGGTACGGCCTGCAATGCCGCCCACGAACAGGTTGCTTCCGGACGAGAAACTGCCGTCCAAGGTAATGGACACATTGTTGGTTACCCCTTCCAGAGTGACACCTATAGCCCGACCGACAATGCCGCCAACGGCAATATTGCCGGAAGGTGCGCCTGTGAAGACCACCTTATTGCCGCTTTCGCCTACATTGAGGCGGCGGATGGTAGCCCCATTCACACAACCAAACAGGCCGGCATCCGGGTACTTGGCAAGGTCCACCGTCCAGGAAATGTTCTTGATGGTGAACCGGGAACCATCCACATTGTGTTTCAGCGGAGAAGAAGCCGTGCCGACTGGCACCCATTCCTTGATGGAAGAAGCATCGATGTCGGCGGTGAACTTGACTTCGCCGTCTATCAGGTACTGGTTGATGGAGTATCCGGCCTCGCCATTTACGGCCCGGGCAAAGCCCAGCAGGTCTTCTGCAGAACCGATTCCCCGTTTGACGGTCCCGCTGCCGGCGGCCTGTTTCAGGGTGATTTCGGCCTTCTTTCCGTCCAGCGTGGAAACAGTGACCACACCTGTACGTTCGGCGGTCTCCTTATTTTCCTCTACAGAGACCGTGAGGGTGGAGGCCTGCGTGGAAGAGCCCTTTCCGGAAGCGGTGGACATCTTAATCCATGCAACCGAACTCCGGGCATACCAGTCGCTTGAAGACAGGACGGTAAATGCCTTGTTTTCGCCCAGTGCAATCACCTCTGCGGAGGTGGGTGTAACCGTGAATGTCGCCTCCGACGCCGGCTTCTCTTCCCCGCCGCATGCGACGAGGAAGAGGGCCGAAACCGTCAGAATAACACTTTTAAGCAAATACCTATTCATTGGAAGTAGAATCATAACCGTCATTCCAGCCCGGATTCTGCGTCAGGGCGCCACCGGTGATAGAACGCTCGCTAACCGGAATGGGCCACAGGTAGTCGCGGCCTTCCACCCAGTCGTAATCCTCGCTGGCAAAGTAAGTGAGATAGCCGTGATCCCCTTCGGAAAGTGTATAGTTCGAGCCCAGTTCAATCTGGTTGGTGGCCTTCACGGAAGTGGTGGGTTTCTCCCCTTCGTACAACAAGATATCCATCTTGCCGTCACCGTCCATGTCAAACTCGCCAAGGCTGGGGAAATAGCAACCGCCAAAACCGCCTACGCTCTTGGGAGTAAGCCACTTGCCTTCACCCCAGCGCAGCAGGTCCCACTGACGGAAGCCCTCTGCGATGAGTTCTACGGCACGCTCACGGCGAATTTCCAGAATAGCAGCCTTCTGACTACCCTTGGCATGGGGATAGTATTCCTCCATCAGCGGATCCACGGTGGCGGGAACGGTGCCCATGGCGGGCATGCCCACGCGGGCGCGGATGACGTCAATGGTAGCAACCACATCGGGGTCGGTAAGTTCTCCCAATTCAGCCTTCGCTTCTGCGTAGTTCAGCAACACCTCGGCATAACGGAAAAGCGGGTAGTCCGTGGTGGAGGTGGTAGCCGTTTCATGGGAAGAATCGGAAATATATTTGATGATACGATAGCCATTGAAGGTACGGTCAAAGGCCAATTCTTCGTGTTCAGTACCGTCTAAAGCCTTGTAGGAAGGGCTATGCAGGGTCTGGGCCATACGCGGGTCGCGGTTGGTGAAAGCCTCCTGGTAAGACAGGGTCTCCCAGCCGGCGCGGTCCTGAATGGGCGTACCGTCGCTCTGCAGGTAATGGTTCACCATGCGGGTGGTGGCACTCATTCTCTTGGATTTGAAGTCGAACTGGATGCCGTGACGCACCAGGGCATCCACGCTGTAACGGCGGGAAAGAATGGTTTCGTCCGCTTCTGCATCTTCAAGGATAAAGTATTCGCGATAGCTGGCATCCACCGGCTTTCTGGCCAGCCCCATCGTGTTGCCCTTGTACAGGGAACGCTTGCCCAGGAGTTTGCCGGCAGCGTCGACCGCCTCACGGAGGAAATACTCGGAAGAGATGGTCACATCGTCAAAGGTTTGCTCGTCCTGGGGAACATAAGGCGTACCGGCGTGGTACTTGCGGAAGGTTCCTTCAAACAGGGCGATGCGGGCCTTCAGGGCCAAAGCGGCATCCTTGGAAACATGATACACCGGCGCGGAAGACCATTTTTCCGGCAACAGTTCATAGGCCTTGTCCAGGTCCTGCATACACTTGAGCATCACATAACCACGCGGGTCACGGGGTTTCTTGAGGTCTTCGGTATCGCCGGAACCAATAACATGGTCGTACCAGGGCATATCGCCGTATACCCGCACTTTCTTGTAATAATACAGTGCGCGGAAGAAATAGGCCACGCCGTCGTACATGTTCTTGACGGACACATCCTTACAGCGATTGTTCTCCAACATGTAATTGATGTCCCTGAGCGGAGCCCAGGTGCCGGAACTCCAGGTGCTGCTGGGATTGCGGGTGCCTTTCTGGATGCCCGACAGGCTGGTTGCGCTTACGATGTCATCGGCCGTCAGTTCAGCGATGTCTTCGGCCGAACTGAAGTTCCGTTGATAAAAACGGTTGGTCCAAAGGTCAAGCTCTGCCTTTGAAGAAAAAAACGTACCTGGAGACAAATTCGTCTCGGGAGTCTTGGTCAGGAAATCCTGGCAGGACACAGCACCAAAAGCGGCTGCCAGTACAGATATCAAGAGTATAATCTTCTTTTTCATAAGCCACTAGAATGTAATGTCCACACCAAAGGAGAATGTTCTGGAATAAGGATAAGTGATGTCTCGCGTATCGCCTCCGGCAGTTGCCACCTCCGGATCCACGTACTTGGAAATCTTGGTGAGCGGAGACAGATAGAACAGATTCTCACCGGAGAAGTAGAAACGCACTTTCTCCACCACCTTGTTCTTCTTCAGCGGGAGCGTATAGCCCACGGTGAGGTTTTTCAGACGCAGATAGGCTGCGTTCTGCAGATAGTAGTCGTTTGTCTTGTAGTTGGCAATCAGACGGCCCCTCATGCGCGGGAAATACGCTTTGGAGTTGTCAGCACCCTCGGCCGGATCCCAGCACAGGGTCTCGAATCCCTTGGGAATGAAGGAGGGACGCTGGTAGCCGTAAGGGCCCCAGAAATAGCTGCTGTAGGCACTTGGAGCCCAGTCCAGCTTGCCTACCCCCTGGAAGAAGATGCTGATGTCCAGACCGGCCCAGCTGAAGTCCGTCTTGAGGGCATAGTTGTAACGCGGACGGCTGTTGCCGATGACTTCGCGGTCACCGGGATCGTCCAGGGTGTTCTTGCCGGTGTTGATGGTACCGGACCCGTCCAGGTCCTTGTACTTTAAGTCACCGGCCATCAGGTGGTTATACGGAGCCGCAGAATTGTAAATGTCGGCATTCACCACTTTGGAGTCGATCGCCGCCTCATAGGCTGCAGCCTCTTCGTCGGTAGCAAAGAAACCGTCCGTACGATAGCCCCAGATATCACCCAGGCGCTTGCCCACAAAGTGGTCACTGATGAGTTTGTCGGGGTTTTCGTAACGGGTAATGTAGCTCACATTGTCGCCCAGGGTGGCAGTAACACCATAGTAGAGCGGTTTGCCGGCCACCATCACATTGTCTTTCCAGCTCAGGGCCAGCTCATAACCATAAGTGCGCAGGTCGGCCGCATTCTCCTTCGGGGCATCGGCGCCATACACAGAAGGGAGGGTCATGGCCGTTGTGAGCATGTTCTTGGTGTCACGGATGAAAAAGTCGGCGTTCAACGTGAGGCGGTTGCGGAAGAAGCCCAAATCCAGGCCGATATTCTTGGAAATCACGGTTTCCCAGGTCAGGTTGCTGGAAACAGGAGCCGAGACATAGGCATAGTCCGCCTTTTTATTGTCAAAGGTATAAGAAAGCGGCTCGGTGGATATTTTGTCCCAGTAGTAGTAGTTGCTCACCTGCTGGTTGCCCAGAGTACCATAAGACAAACGAAGTTTCGCATTGGATACTACAGGACGAATTTTCTCCCAGAAGGGTTCCTCGGAGATTCTCCAACCGGCCGATGCGGAAGGGAAGAAGCCCCAGCGGTGACCCTTGGGGAAACGGGAGGAGCCGTCGTAACGGCCGCTCAGTTCCAGGAGGTAGCGGCCCTTCCAGTCGTAGTTGACACGGGCGAAGAAGCCCAGCGTCCGGTAGGCGGAATTGGATCCCTCAAGGGCTTCAATGCCCACCAGGTGACCCTCTTCGTCCTTCTTGGCCGCAGTTATGTCGATATAGGAAAGGGTTTCACTGAGGGAGCCCGCCTGCTTTACGGTGAGCTGGGTGGAATGATAGTCGTCGTAGTTGGCACCCAGGGTAGCCGCCAGGTGGTGACCGTTTCCGAAGGTATTGTCATAGGAGAAGTAGGCATTGGCCACGCTGCCGTCCTGCATATAGCGGACCTCCTGGTAGAAGTCGTACACGGAGCCGTTGGAGAAGTTGCCGCCCGTAAGGCCGTTACCTTCGTACATGCGTTTGTTCACGTTGTCGTAGGAATTGGCGGTGGGAACGCTGCGGTAGCCGGCAATGCGGTCTCTGCGGCGATAAGTGTAGTCGGCAATGAACTTGAGGCCCTTCACAATATCGATCGTGAAACGGTTGGTCCAGGTCCAATAGTTATTGGTATTGGAATTGTGGTTGCGTCCGTCCATGAATACGCCGCCGCGGCCGCTCATGAGCGGAGAGGTGGCTTCGGCCATGAAACCGGGGACCATGGCAATGGTGCCGTCCGGGTTGAACGGGACCAGATTGGGGCCCACATTCTGGGTGATGTTCCACATGATACCCTGACCGGCAGAGTTTTGCGTTTTGTTCAGCTGGGTACTGCCGTCCAGTTCCCAGAAACCTCCCCAGTCATATTTGGTGCGCTCCAGGGAAACGTTGGTGGAATACGTGAGCCAATTGGTAATCTTGGCGTCCAGTTTGGTACGCAGGGAGGCGCCGTTGTAGGTGTCCTGAGCCAAGCCGCCAAAGAAACCGTTTCTCCAGAGCCAACGGCCTGAGGCATAGTATTTTACCTTATCGTTACCGCCACGGACGGCAACATTGTGCTCGGTCTCGGGACGCACCTTGTTGAACAGGTAGTTGTACCAGTCGAAGTTGCCCAGGTACACATAAGTGTTGGTTCCGGTCGCATCAGGCACCACCCAGGGGCGCTCGGGGTTCTCGGTGACGTCGTTCCGGCGCTCGTAGAGCATCTGCATCTGTTCGGAGGAATAGGTCCAGGCGCCGTACCCTTTGAAGGTCTCGTAGAACTTATTGGTGAGACTTACGTAGTCGTAACCGCTGGTGATGAAGTCCGTAGAGGTGGTGTTGTCGGAGATGGAGAAACGGCCGTTGTACGTAACGCGGGCCTTTCCCTCGCTACCGCTCTTGGTAGTGATGAGAATCACGCCTGCCGATGCCTTGGCACCATAAATGGCGCAGGCAGATGCATCTTTGAGCACAGAGATGCTCTCAATGTCGTTGGGATTCACCAGGGTAAGGGAGCTCTCGATACCGTCCACCAGGATGAGCGGGGAACCGCTGTTGATGGAGAGTTTACCGCGGATGTTCACGCTGTAGTTGGTACCGTCGATGGAACCGGAAGAAGTGGTAAGCACCAGTGAAGGGTCGGCGCCCTGCAGGGCCATGGCCGTGTTGGTGACAGGACGGGAGTTGAGTTCCTTGCCGTCAATGACGGACACGGCACCGGTGAGGTTTACCCTTTTCTGGGTACCGTAACCCACCACTACAAGCTCTTCCAGGACATTGTCGCTTTCCAGGACAACGGAAAGAGGCATGGGCTCCGTACCGGTGAGATGCAGCACTTTGTCGGCCATCCCCATGAAGGAGACAGTGATTTGAGCGGGATAGCTGACGTTGCCGATGGAGAATGCGCCGTCGGCGTCTGTCAGTGCATACTGAGTAGTTCCGGTCACCTGGACGGAAGCCCCGATAAGGGGCTCCCCGTCGGTGTCCGTCACCACGCCGCGGAGGCTGCTCTGCGCCAGCGCAACGGCCGGGATGAGCAGCACGAGGAATGCTAATAGAAATCGTTTCATCGAATAAATTTTATGTTATTATTTGTAGTATTCTTCACCAAGAGCAATCAAAGCCCCCGGAACAGGATAATCCACCCCGGCAGGGATGGCCCAGCCAAGAGCTGAAGTATAAGTAGATCCAACCGTCAACGAGAAATTATTACCATTGAATGTCGTACATGTACCGCTGCTCTTGATGTCAACCGCTGTTTTCTGTTCATAATTAGCCTTCACTGTGCCTGTGGAAATGTCAGACGAATCGCCTGCGACAAAATAATCAAAGCGAAGCTCCGCCTTATTGCTGACCACACCAACGAATCCGCCCTTCTTGGCAGACCCGGGGACAGAACTCACCAGCGTATAAGAATTTCTGATACGGGCACGGTTGCTGTTTGAAGCATCACCGGTAATCCAGCCTGCAAAACCGCCTACATATTCTCCACCGGCAGTTATGGTTACATCCAGGACACCACAGTTGTCAATCGCGACATACTGTCCTGCCGTCGTGGTTATATTACCTACAGCACCACCTGTTCGGCAAGCATTGGAAGTGCGTTCTGTAGTTACGTTCATGTTGGCCAGACAGTCATAAACGTAGGTTCTGGAGGAGGCATGATTATTATTGAGCTGGATAAACCCGGTCAGTCCCCCGACATCATAGGTCGATGTTTTTACAGTACCTTCTGCATAGCACACACTCACGACATTTCCATTCTGTAATTTGCCGGCTATACCGCCCACGCAATTGGCCGAGCCCGTGATGTCCGCGCTATTTCTGCAGGAGGTGATAAAGCAAATATTTGTTTCGGTTCCATTATTAGTGGTCGATCCGGAGAAACCGACAATTCCTCCTACCATCGAGGTCCCGGTCACATTGCCTGTATTTACACAAGAAAGAATGGTTCCCTTGGCCAAGTTTCCGGCAATGCCGCCAGTCTGATTGACTAGAGAATTGGTTACCACAGCGCCATTGGTGCAGCCATTTACCTCACCAGTGCTGTCGAACTTGCCAACAATACCGCCACGGGCAACTCCCGAAGCGGTTCCGGTAAACTGTATGGTTCCGGAAGTAGCGCAGGACTTGATGGAGGAGTTTTCGCCGGCATATCCTACTACACCGCCCTGGTTGTTCGCATCAGCGCCACTATCTGCAGTGGTGACAATAATATTTTTTACACTGCAATCCTTTACCGTTGCATCGCCTTTGACATGGGCGATGAAGCCTACGGAATTGCGGCCGGTAACCTGTCCGCCCTCGAGCGAACAGTTCTCAATCGTTGTCGTACCGATGCAGCGTCCGGTAAGGATGCCGGTAGTATTGGTTCCGGTTACAGCGGCATTGGCTACCTTGATATTTTTAAGTGTGGCATTGTTCACATAGGCGAAAAGGCCCACACTGTCATCTACATCACCGGAGACAGTGAATTTCTCCAGTTTTTTGTTGTTGCCGTCGTACGTTCCCTGGAAAGGGGTAGCGTCGGCAAGCATAGCGTTATAGATGCCAATGGAGGGAAGCGCCTCATTACCAAAGTCGATATCGGCAGTCTGCTTGTAATAAACAGCCGTGGAACCGAAGAAGGTTCCTTCTCCGGAGACGCCGCCTTCCGTGGGGAAGGTGCTCTCCATCTTGGTCTTGATGGCCTTGAAGTCGTCGGCCGTAGCAATCAGGTAGGGATTGGCCTCGGAGCCGTCGCCACCGGAAAAGAAGCCCTTGGCCTTGAAATTCATGTGCTTGCGCATGCTGCGGGTGACAGTCATCGCAGAGTTGCGGGTCTTGAACTCGAAGGGCTCATATTCCACGGAACCGACTGTTTTTCCGTACACCAGTTTTACGGTCATGGCGTCAAACTCATCCGTTCCGGTAACCGGCAGGAAGAAATAGACACTCTTGGGCGTAGATGAAAGCGTAACGGGTGCAGCCAGCTCGCAGGTTACGAATTTGTTTCCGTCCAAAGCGCCGATGGAAGGGATCCCTTCAGAGAAACTGACCGTGGCAGAGCCCGTAATATAGACCTCTGAGTTGCTCAGTTCCACCTTTGTAAGGGTTTCTCCCTGGGCATTGTCCGTATAGGCACGGATCTCGTAGATGGCACCCAGATTCTTGAGCTCAATGCTGGTCTCGGCGGTGGCATCGGCAGGGACGACGGCGGCCATCGGGTTCATGATGCCCGTCAGGGATTCGAAGGCGGCGGGCATGGTGAACTGCACATGGTCGGTATCCCAGACAAAGTTGCCGGCCGGGAAGAACACGTGCATGGGGTTGCCGTTTTTCTCCAGCGGTTCCGCCACCGGCTCAAACTTGGTTTCTACCGCATTGTATGCATAGAGGGCCGTCTCACCGTCGGAACGGATAATTTTCACCTGGTCTCCATCGGTCCAGGACAGGCTGCCGCTGACATCATCCAGATCGGCCTTGGTCGCTTCCATGTCCGCACCGAAGCCGGTCAGGTACTTGACCGGATCGTATTCAACCGTCTCTTCCGGAACTTTCTCCTCCGGAACAACAGGACGGGGATCTTCATTCGCCTGTTCTTTATTGCAGGCAACGCCCAATACGGCAAGCAGCGCCGTAAAAGCGACAAATCTCATAATCTTTTTCATAGCCTGCTACCAGTTAGAATCATCATCTTCGGAGTTGCCGTAGCCTTCTCCGCTAAAAACATGTTTTCTGGAGCCCGAAAGAAGGGTACTCTCAGTCTGCACCGAAACGGGCTCGCAGAGAGGAGTCATGTATATTTTTTTCATGCTTGTTTTCCTATGTTTAGAGGTTTAAGGTGCAACGTAAGTACAGTTGGTGATTTTAGCCTTGTGTTCATCGTCTTTCCACCAGCCGATGAAATGGGCGCTGATGAAGTTGAGAGATGTAACAGCCTGTTCAGCCGGGCTGCCGCCATTGTATTTGAACAATCTGCCGCTCACCGTGACACCGTCAATTTTATCGAACGTATTCAAGTTGGCGCCGACAAGGCCGTAAAAGTCGCGGCCGCTGCCGTCCGTTGCGAAATTGGAGGTGACATTTCCGTAATTGCCGCCACCTTGGATATAGGCGCCGGCACCCTGGATAAGGGCAACCATGCCACCTGTAGTGGTCTTGTTATTGGTTGTGGTTACATTGCCACGGTTCTCACAGTTCACAAGGGCGGAATTAATACCCTGCATACAAACCAAGCCACCGATACGGGCGTTGACGAAATTGTTTTTGATTTCAGCATAATTGACGCAGCCAGTCAGGACAGTTCCAATATTGGCAGCGGCCACCAATCCCGATGCACGGCCGCAGGAGATGTCAATAGTTGATGCCTTCACAGTGCATTTTTCAATGCTCACCCTGGCTTCGCTGTCATCGGCGTTGACCGTGGAGAAACCAAGCAGCCCTGCAGCCTGAACGGCAGTCGCGCCGGCTTTGGTATTTGCTCCGCTGTCACCGGTAATGTTCAGGGTAACCTCGCAGTTCTTGATAAACGTATTGTATCCCGGTTTCGCAAAGGCGAATCCGGCAATGCCGCCCAGCGCCAGACGCTTGTTGTCGGTAGCCGTTCCGGTACTGGTCATCTTGCCCGAGATGGTGATATTCTCTACAAGAGAACCAAAGGAGAGGGTTCCGGCCAGGATGCCGGCATCTGCGCTAGCCCCATCACCGGCCCCATAGCTTGCATCCACATTGGTGAACTTGAGGTTCATGACCGTGGCTTCGCGAAGGGCTCCGAAAAAACCATAGGTTTTGCCGTTGGCCAGGGTGACGGTGGGCTTGAAGTTGTTAATCACATGGTTCTTGCCGTCAAATGTACCGCGGAATTGCTTTCCGGGACTGGAAGCCCTGATATCATTGCCCGTATTGGCTGTTCCACTGGGATCAAAGCCGATGGGCTTCCAGTCCACACCGTCCAAATCCACATCCGTGGTGAGCTCGTAATGGGTACAGGTGGCAGAGAAAGCGGAGGGCTTGCCGGAAGAATAGCCGCTGCTCGGCTCCGAGGAAACCGAAAGTTCCGCCAGTTTCTGAAGGTCTTCCAGGGAAGAAAGCTGGTAAGGAGACGTCACGGAACCGTCGCCGCCGGAGAAGAAGCCGGTGAGCACTACCCCGTGCACCGGAAGCACTTTGCCACGGGTCATGGTGTAGGCAGCATTGCGTTTCATGCTCTGATAAGGCTCATACTCATGAACGGACAGGACGTCTTCCCACATGCCCTTGCCGTACACGAACTGCAGTTCCATGTCCGTCAGCGTGCCGGCGGGGACAAAAACGAAGTACTCCACATCGGCCGAATTGGAGAGCTTATGGCTGGCATAGCTGGCCGCCTCATAACAAGGGACGTCGTTGTCCTCCGCGTCCTTCACCGTGAGGGGGCCCAACTGAGGCAGCGAAGTTGCGGTGGTACCGTTCCAGGTAACCGTGCCGGTTCCGGAAAGGGAAAGGCCGGAATTCACCACTCTCACCTTGGTGAGGGTTTCACCGTTGGCGCGGGAGGCCTTGGCCTTTACCCAAACCACCGAACCCAACTGCTTGAACAGGCAGGTACGCGAGGATGCGCCGCCGGCAATCTGTCCGGCGGGCAGGATACCCGCCATGGGGAGTTTGTTGCCGGAATCTGCGGCGATGGCGGAAGGAATGGTAATGGATACCGTACCTGCATCGACCGTGAAGAATTCGGCCGGGAAATAGGCGTAAGCCAGTCCGTCAGTCACCTCCACGGGGGTGCTCACCGGGACAAAACCGCTTCCGTCCCATTGATATTCGGCGGAAGAGCCGCCTGTAGGTTCATAGACCAGCACCTTGTCGCCCGTATTCCAGGTAACGGCGCCGGTGGAAGTGTTGATATCCGCCTTGGTCACCTCTTCAACGGAAACGCCAAAGCTCGTAAGGTACTTGGAAGCATCCCACTCCTGTTTGTCGGAGGGAATGTCCACAGGAACATTCTGCTCCTTGGCACAAGAGGCAAGTAGGGAAATGCCCGCCAGGAAGGTCATCAGTTTTACTGTCGTTTTCATACTAGATCAACCCTCCCCAATTCATGAAGTCATCACTCAGAATGTCAAGAGGATCCACGTTGGATTCCAATCCGGTTGAGCCGGCAAGAATCTGCTGGGGCCCCATCAGTTTCAGGGTCTCGGCCGTCGGAGCCAGATAAAGTTCTTTCTCTGTTTTCATGGTGTTATGTGATTTTGGTTGTTAATAGTTATTTCATGTTAAAGGGCAATGTCCACCAGGATGGGACGATGGTCCGACGGGCTCTTGAAAGTGGAAATACCCGTCTCCACAATATTGTACGTCCAGATATCGTTTACAATGATGACACGTTTAATTTTTGACATGAGCCCGGGAGAGACATAAACGTGATCTTTCCGGTCTTTGGCGTTCTTGGTGGTAGAGCAGAATGTATCCGCTTCACCGGCATTCCAGAACTCATAGACGGCATCCTTGAGGTCGGTCTTTTCCAGGAGGTACCGCTGGGGGGCAAATGCAATATTGGACGGCGTGGCACCCGTGAACCAGCAGTCCTGGGGAGAATTGCTGTTGAAGTCTCCAATCAGCACCCAGTTATTTTCGGAAGCGTATGTGCTCTTGTTCACCGTATGGTTAAGGAGGTAGGTCATCTCGGCCAGACGCGTGTTGTCCGCCGCAATTTGTTCGTCCGTCGTGTGATTGCCCACGCTGGATTTGTGCGGATAAGGATGCGTCGTCACGATATTGAGTTTGGTCCCGTTCACCGTTATCTGGAAATGGCCGGCTCCGTGAGTGAGGTTGTCAGTCAATTCCTGAACCCGGGTAATTTTGTACTTGGAGGTGACTTCCTGCGGATAGTCGTCCGTGCGGCCGCTTCTTGCAGCATAACTGTGACCATAACGCGCCGCAAGGGCCGCCCAGGTGCCGGCACGTACCGGTCTATCACTGGTATTGGATATATAGGTGTCCGAACCTGTCTGGAAAACGCTCTCGGCCTCGCACCAGACGCAGATGTCCGGATTGTACTTATTTACAAAGGCCATGAAGTTGTCGTAGTTGTTGCCCTGGTCCCACCACATGCCGTTCTGGATGTTCCAGTACAGGATGCGGAGGTTTCCTTTCTTCTCGGTCCCGGGCACTTTCGTAACCATGATATTGTCTACCCACATGCCCACGGTTGCGCCGGAGGCCGTCACACTGCGGAAATCCACCGTGGTGGCGTCTGTGGCTCCCAGGATGGTCACTTCCACCCGGTGCCAGGTCTTCGCAGCGTCAGCAGAACTTGCAGGAGTCATCAGATTGTCATTGAAGACGGCCTCTGCATAGGTGTTTTTGTACTGATAAGCTTTGGTAACCTTGGCTGCACCGTCAATAGTGCAGGAATCGAAATGACCGCCGTTGTGAATCTGGAACTGGATGCCCTTGGTGTTGCCTGTCTGCATGCATACATCAAAGCTGAGCTTCACGTCACAGGTGCCCTGGACGTTCTTGAAGAAAGGCGTCTTCATGACACCGCGCTTGGTTTCTGCCGTGCCGAGCGACAGTACGCCCTGGTACTCCTGGCCACGATAGAGGATAATCCAGTCGTGGAGGTTACGGCTGGTGAAGTAGGAGTCCGTGAGAACATGGGAGCTGGCCACCGTGGCATCTTTCACATCATTCCATGTGTCAGACTGCATGTAGCCGGTTCCGGCCACATTGTATGCAACCTTGGTGTAGGCACGGGCATAACCGTCGCGGGAGCGTCCATCGGTTGTGCCGATGGACGAAGCATCCGGGGCATAGCCAAAACTGCTGCTGCCGCCCATGATGTTGCCGCCCCATACAAAGTTGTCGAACCCTTCGAAGAAAAGGACGTTTTCGTCGGGCGTAAAGGTCAAATCCTGCGCGTATACGCCGCCGGCGGCAATTGTGCCGGGGCTCAGGGTCTTGTGCATCACCAGGTGCTTGTCCGTGACGGCCGTAATTTCGAGACCGGAAGTGAAGGTCCCGGGCGCGATGAAGATGGGAATCTCGGCACCCAGCGGCACAAAATTACCGTTGTAGGTGCAGTTGACGACCGCCTCTGACAGGGACTCCTTGGGAGAGAAAGCGCCGGAAGTGTAGGAATAGTCGGCCCGGCCGCTGAGGGTTTCTCCGCCAAGGGCACGGACTTTCACGGAGGCCAGCTTCACGGAACCCAGCATTTTGAGGTTTATCAGGGCGACGGCCTCCTTGAAAGAGAGAACGTTGCCGGTGGCTGCCGTGTAGCGGGCGTAGCGCGGGTAGTTCTTGAAATCGGCCTTGGTGGTTCCATAGAACTGGGAGAAGGGCAGCACCACATCCTTGGTAGGCAGGGTACCGTAGAGGTCCTGGCTCTCGTCCGTGACCAGATAGGCCTCGTACTTGTCGCCGGCGGCCTGGGCCACCTGGATGTAGTTCTCCCCTCCCTTGTTGGTGAGGATGTCGTACTTGGTGCCGTTCACATAGACGGAATATCCGCTGAAACTGTCTCCGGCATACCCCAGGGCTTCCCGGATGGCGCTGCCCTCCGCGGGAATTTCCACAAAGAAAAGCACTTTGCCTCCTTCTACGGAAATGGGGTCGCCTTTGGCCGAAATGCCCGTATTGTACCCGTCCACATTCCAGGCAATGGGCAGGATTTTGTTCCTCTCCAATGCCAGGGTGCTGCTTCTGGTAATTTGCGTGAAAGGCTTGAAATGGGCCGCTTCCTCCTTGAAGTTCACCGTGAGGGTGAGGCCCTCCATGCTGCCGGCCGGGGCAAAGAGGAAGAACTCGGCCGGCGTGGAAGTGCTGAGCTTTTTGGTGCTGGCCACCTCGATGCTTTTTCCACCGTCCAGTGCAGAAAGCGAAGGCGTGGCGCCGCTCCAGGTCACCTGGGCCTTGCCGGTGAGTGCCAGGGACGTATTTTCCATTACCACGCCGGACAGCGTTTCTTCCTTGCCGGCCACGGCGGTCAGTTTTACCCAGATGATGGATCCCAGGCTCTTGAACGCGCCTTCCCGGCGTTCTTTCCCGGAAGGAATGCCGCCGGCGGGGATGTATCCGCCCATGGGAAGTTTGTTGCCGGGATCGGCCGTCACGGACTCCGGCATGGTGAGGGTTACCTTTCCGGCCGATATGCTGTAGGCATCGGCAGGATAATAGGCATAGGCCTCGTTGGCTCCTATCTCGAGCGGCGTTGCTTCCGGCTCGAAATAGGTCCCGTTGTAGTTGTACCGGGCTGTATTTCCGCTTGCCGGTACATACACCAGCACCTTGTCTCCGCTGTTCCAGGTGATGGCGCCGTTGGAGAAGTTGATAGTGGCTTTGGTGTCTGTTTGTTCGGCCTGCTCGGTGTGCATGCTGAAACCGGTCAGATAGCGGCCCTCATCCCAGTCGGCCCACTTGTCCTCAGGACCGGGTTTGGCCGCTTCTTTTGTGCAAGCTGCCACAAGAAGCACAGCCAAAGAAATAAATACAGCAATCTTTTTCATAAACTATTCTGCAAAGGTTATGTTCGTTGTGTTAAGCGAGGTATTGCTTGCGTTCTTTTCTCCGACATACTGGAAGTAGTTGCCGGCCGTAAGGGTGACGGGCGTCTGACCGTACTGGCCGATTTTACCGCTCACGGAGCAGCCGCTGAAGGTGGCGGTGTTCTGTGCGCAACGGCCATAAAGGACGCCGTTGTAGGTCTGGTCGCCGGACGGATTCACCGCATTGGAGATGATGCTGGCGCCCAGGCTGGAGCAGTTCTTGATTTGCACGGTATTGTGATTCACCAGGCACACGACGCCGGCGACGGAACAACCGGCCGTTGACACCAGGTCTCCCCGGTTGATACAGCCATCCAGCGTAGAATTCTGCCCTGCAATGCAGGTAATGTTGCCCAGGCGGTAATTGGTATTGGTGCCGCTGTGGAGCACATTCCCGGTATTCTCACAGTTTTTCAGGTGGCCATAGCGGTTGAGGGCGGCTGCAATGGCCGACGTACGGCCCGCCGTGCTATAAATATTGGCGGTGTTACGGCAGGAGGTAAGCGTTGTGAGCACCTGGTTGTTGGCGTTGGTCACAAAGCCTGCAATACCGCCCAGGTGCGTTCCGTTGCCACCGTTTCCGGTGTTGGCGCCGCAGGAATAAGGACTGGCTTCCGTGCCTATCTGGCCCGCGTTGAGCAGGTTCTTCAGGCTGGCGTCGGAGGAAGGCATGACCATTCCCGCCATGGAGCCGGTAAACACGCGGCCTGCGGCCGTATTGTTGGCAATGGAAGAAGTGGCGCCGCCTGTGATGGGCGCGTAGTTCTTCACATTGTCCACGGTGGCGCCCTGGATGAGGCCCGCCAGCACGCCGAATACGCCGGAAACGCCTGTAGAAACGTTCAGGGAGCAGCTGCTGTCGAAGGTGAGGTCCTTCACCGTGGCGCCGTCGCCAATGACCCCGAAGAAGCCCCAGCACTTGGCCGCGGTGGTAGGAGCAAAGCTCATGTGGAGGTTCTTGATGCTGTGGTTGGCACCGTCGAAGGTTCCCTTGAAGGTGTATCCGCTCAGGGTCAGGCTGGTGGCCGTCCAGGTGGACATGGTGGCATTGCCGATGGGCGTCCATTCGCTCACGGAGGAGCAGTCGATGTCGGCCGTAAGGGTGACGGCGGCGGTATAAGCTGTTTCGTCGCCGCTGTTTACCCGGGATGCGAAGTCCAGCAGTTCCGTCGCGTTGGAAATGTTGATGACATAATCCGGCGTGGGATCTACCTCGGCGCTCATATCCGTTACCTCATAAGGCTTGGCGATGGCATAGCGTGCCGCCTTGAGGGCCAGCGGCGCATTGTACTGCGTCACCGGGGTGCCCACATTGGGATAATAGGTATTGCCGTCCAGCAGTTCACCGCCGTGGTTGGGGCCGATGATGCTCTCGAACACGGTACAGGAAGCACCGTAGCGGGCCAGGCCCAGGTCCATGTGATAGCCGTCACGGCTGAGGCCCATGCTGTTGTTGGCCCAGCTGGTGCGCAGGTTCTGCAGCATGGCGCCCGTGGAAATGACGCCGTCGAAGCCACATTCGGTCACAGCCTTCTTGCCTTGGGCGGCAATGACCGGCCACATGGTGTCCGTATCCGTGAAGGGCTTGGAGACATTCTGGGCCTTGCTCAGGTCGTGATAGGCCTGGGAAAGAATGTAGTGGAACTCCGGGGAACCGCCCAGCGCCGTCTGCGTGGCCTTGAGCTTGGCCATGAGTTCGCTGACGGCCGTCTTTTCCGCCGCAGTCCAGCCCCAGGCCAATTGCCGGCCCGTATGTTCCTGAATGGTGATGATGTCCCATTTGGCGCTGCTGGCCACTACCTCCAGGCTCTTGCCGGAGACGTCGGTCCAACTTGTCTCACCGGGATTGCACATATAGCAGTGGAAATCCGTTGCCGTGCCGTAACCGCTGTTGTACTCCGGAACCGTGCGGCCGCCGTAGTACATGTGCACCATCTGTACGTCGTCAATCCCGGCAGCGGCCAGGATACCCGGCAGGTGCTCTACGGCATCCTTGGTAAAGCTGTTGCCGATGAAGAAGATGCGCAGGTTGGCCGGCACGTCGAAGGCAGGGTCGGCCGGGGCGGCGCCGGTAGCGATGTCAATGGTGATGGTGTTGTAGCCCGTACCGTTGCTGTTCTGCTGAACGCCAAGGTAGCCCACTTTATTAGATTCGGTGTAGACATCCCAAACGGTGGTACCACTATTGTAGGCTCCCACGCGGCCGGAAGCATAGCCGCCGTTGAACACCGCGGCCTGGTTCACGTAACCGAAGAAGACACCGCGGCTGGCGTGGTCCGTGACAATCTCGCCGTAGTTCTCCAGGTTTTTGTAGGTACCGGCGTTGGGCAGACACATGATGCCGCCCGCGGGCGCGTTGGTGGTGGAAGTGATGTTGCCGTAGTTCTTGCAGGCAGACATGCTGGAATTGTTGGTAATGAAGCACACAATGCCGCCCAGGCGCCCGGCGCCGGAAGTGGGCATGGTATTGAGCTGGTCACCATGGTTCTCACAGTCGTTGATATCCGTATTGCGGTTGGCGGCGCCCAGGATACCGGCCGTACGGCCTGCCTGGGAGGTGAGGCCTCCGTAGTTGTTGCAGGAGGCGATGACAATCCGCTTGGTGCTCTCGGCAGAAGCATTGGCAAAGCCCACGATGCCCGCCGCGTGGATGGCATTGGCGTTGCCCACCGTATTGGCCGTATTGGTGACGGTAATCTCTCCCCTGTTGTGCACGCTGTCAACGGTGACATCCTTGGTGTTGGCATAACAGGCGCCCACCAGGGCCATGTGTACCAATCCGGCAGCACCGCCATTGTAGGTCATGGGGGCATAACTGGTGACATCCCTTACCTCTGCACCGTCCACCACGCCTGCAATCATGCCGGCACTGAGGGAGACGGAACCCGATACCGTAAGGGAGCAGTTGTCCTCGATCACGAAGTTCTGTACGACAGCGCCCGGTGCCAGGTAGCCGAACATGCCGTAATGCTTGCCGGCGACGGTTTCATTGCACACCAAGTGCAGGTTCTTGATATGGTAGGCGTTGCCGTCGAACTTGCCCGAGAAGGGGTTTCCGCTGCTGATGGAAGGCACTGAAGAAACCCAGGGAGCGGTAACATAACCTACAGGGACAAAATCACTTACACCATTAAAATCAATGTCGTTCAGCAAATTGACCCACCCTTCGGCATTCTCCCATTCCGCGGTGGATTCACCGGCGTTGACCGCGGCGGCGAAAGCCATGAAATCGCTTGCCGTAGCAATGCCTTTGGGCTGTTTGCCATTCACATCCAGCGTGATGGGAAGCACTTTGTTCCGTGCCAAGGCGAGGGTGCCGGTACGGGCATATTTGACCTCCGACTTATATCCGGCCACTTCCTGCAGGCTGAGGGTGAGCTTCAGGTTTTCCTGGTCTCCGGCAGGGACAAAGAGGTAGAATTCGGCCGGAACAGCGGTTGTGAGGGACTTGGAACAGGTCACTTCAATGGCCTTTTCTCCGTCCAGCGCCGCCATGGAGGGGGTTTCTCCGCTCCAGCTTACCACGGCGCTTCCCGTGAGGGCCAGCGAGCTGTTCTCCATGCGCACCTTGGTAACGGTGCCCTCCTTGCCTTCCACGGCCAGGAGCTTGAGCCAAATCATGGAACCCAGGCTCTTGAAGCTGCCCTCGCGGCGGGACTTGCCTCCCGCGATCTGTCCCGCGGGAATGATTCCGCCCATCGGCAGTTTATTGCCGGGATCTGCGGTGACCGAAACGGGCATGGACAGGGTCACCGTTCCGGCGCTGATGGAAAAGGCACTGGCGGGATAATATACATAGGCCAGCGCGTCCCCTACCTCCAGCGGCGTGGAATCTGCAGGGACAAACACGCCCGCCTCGTATTTATATTCGGCCGACTGTGACGTTTCCGGGACGTACACCAGTACACGGTCGTCGTCGTTCCAAGTGACAGCGCCCGTGGAGAAATCGATGTTGGCTTTGGTTGTGACAGTTTCCACCTTCATGGAAAAACTGCCGAGGTACCGGGCTTCCTCCCGGGTCACGGTATTCTCTTCCTGCTCTGCGCAGCCAAGGAGGAAGGCCGCGGTAATGGATAGAAACAAGCAAATTTTCTTCATGGTGTAACCTGTTTTATATTATAAGGTATGGTGTCCGGTGGCTTTCAGCCAGGCAATAAGCAGTTCCGGACGGTCTGTCTGTATAAGGGAAACTCCCTTGTCTATGTACTGCTGATAAACTTCCCCGGGGTCCTTCGCCTGGAAAGCGGCGTCATCGTCGTTCCCTTCTCCTCCGCAAAGGCTGCCCCAAATGGTATTCACCCAGATTTTGGAGCCCTGGGCCTTGATTTTCCGGCAAGCGTCTTCGAAGGCGCCGTCTTCATTGCTCTGCCAGCATACTTCGTAGGCCATGGGCACGACATTCTGGTCCAGGTAGCTTTGGAAGAGTTTTATTCCGGCGGGCCTCTGGATATCCACCACGGGCATATACATCATGTTGTGCGTATAGGCAGCCTCGCGCGCCGCAACCGTTTCGATGCTTTTCTTGCCCTTGATGAGCACCTGGTCCGTAACGCCCAGTTCCTCCGTAAGGGCAAGGACCTCGTCGTAGTAATCGTACCCTTTGTCGATATTGACGCAGATGCGGTCCTTGGTGCACAGGAGCGCCTCCCGAAGGGTGGGCATTCTCAGAGAGTCGATGGCAACCCCGTGCGCCCGTTTGAGGCTGAGCATTTTGATTTCCTCAAGGGTAAGGTCGCTGACCTTTGCGCTTTTTCCGGGCTGCTCGCTGAAAACGCGGCTGAAGTTGGTGGTGCGGAGGACGTTGCTGTCATGGCACAGCACCAGCACGCTGTCCTTGGTACGATGGATGTCAATTTCCACGATGTCCGCCTCCATGGCGATGACACTTTCAATGGCGGGGATGGAGTTTTCCGGCCAGTTGCGCCAGTCGCCCCGGTGAACGGCTACGACCACATACTTGGAGGAAGGATTGTGCATGTGGGCCGCGATGGCCGCCGCACGGGATTCCAAACTCGTGGAGCTCGTGGGTGCGGCACATGACAATACGGTCAGGACGGTCAGGACCGCCGTAAAAAATCTTTTCATGAAAAAGCGTTTGTTTGGATGAAGACACGCAAAGACACGCGGACTCCGGTTTGGAGCCGCGTCGCAGGACGTTATGGAAAGGTTTAGATTATCGGATAGTTTTGTACCCCCCCCAACGCAAATTTAGGGAGTGTATTTAATTGGTCAAAGTATGTACTACCCTTAATATACATAATCTTTGTGTTACTATCATGCAAATATAATAAAAATTCTGAAAAACAACCACGAATTTCCCGTCTTAATAATAAAAAAGGAACCTATAAAATAGATTCCAGGCACAAAAACACGGTTTATTAGGCGGTGTTTATACCAAATTATCAAGCGTTTCACGCCACAATTTAAACGGATTCCGCAGCAGGTGGGAATTGTAGAAACGCCGGTCTCCGGTGACTTCCCTGCCCAGCCAGTCTGGGCGCTCAAAAGGCTCATCGGGCCGTTCCAGTTCAATCTCCGCCATCACCAGCCCCTCATTCTCTCCATAAAACACATCCACTTCGAAGAACTTCTCCCCGTCCGGTACGATGTACCGCGTTTTTTCGATGGAGCCGCCGCGGCACAGCAGAAAGAGCTCCCGGGCATCTTCCAAGGAGATTTCACGCTCCCATTCATAGCGGGAAATACCGTTCAGGGACGGGCCCTTGATGGTCAGGAATCCCTGTTTGTCACGGATGCGCACACGTACGGTATTGCCGCCGTCGTGGGCGACATACCCCTGCCTGATTTCGTAGGAGCGAATGGCCAGGTCCTTGAAACTGAGGTCCTTGACCAGGAATTTACGTTCGGTCTCTATATGCATTACATCAGCCACTTGGACATGTCTTTGCCGGCAGCCAGCCCTTCCCGGATTTCCGTGGAGGAAATGGTGACCAGCGGCGCCCTGAGGAGGACAATCCGCGCTCCGGGGCATTTTTTCTTCAAACGGGCGCAGGCATGGCCGCGATGATAGCCCTTCCGCGGGAATACAGCCACGCCGAATTCCGTGAGAATGCGCTCATAGTAGCGCCAGCCGTCGAATACCGCCAGGTTGTCCGCCCCTATGACCAGGGTGAAACGGTTCTGCGGCTCCCGCTGCTGCAGCACCTCCAAGGTGCGGATGGTGTACTGCGGCGGGGTCATGTGGAGCTCCACGTCCTCCACCTGGACGTCCAGGTCCGGATGGCGCGCGACGGCCTCCAGGGCGGCATCGAAGCGGTCTTTCCCCGCCGGAAGACTGTGCCGGTCCTTGAACGGATTCTGCGGCGTCACCACCAGGTACACCTTGTCGAAGCCGCCCTTCCTGGTGAGGAAGCGGATAATGGCTTCGTGGCCCTTATGGAGCGGATTGAACGACCCGCTGTACACGGCTATCTTCATACATTGCCAAAGATACGAATATTTTTCGTATATTTGCATGATTCAAACGCGCAGTTAACATGTCCGGCAAAGTACTTATCTTCTCGGCGCCCTCCGGTTCGGGCAAAAGCACCATCGTCAATCATATCCTGAGCCTGCGAGCGGATATCGAGTTTTCCATATCGGCCACTTCCCGCCTGCCCCGCGGAACGGAACAGGACGGCGTGGAATACCTTTTTTACAGTGCCGACACCTTTCGACGCCTGGTGCAGGAAGACAAGTTCGTGGAATTCGAAGAAGTGTATCCGGACCGCTTTTACGGCACCCTCAAAAGCGAAGTGAACCGCATCTGGTCAAAAGGGCACGTGATTATCTTCGACGTTGATGTAAAAGGTGGCGTCTCGCTCAAAAAATACTTCGGCGACGCCGCCCTCTCCGTTTTTATCCAGGCACCGTCTGTGGAGGAGCTCCGCAGGCGGCTTGTCGCCCGCGCCACCGACACGCCGGAAGCCATCGAACAGCGCGTGGCCAAGGCGGAGGAGGAAATGACCTATGCTCCGCGTTTTGACCGCGTGCTGGTGAACGACGACCTGCAGACGGCTTTCCGCGAGGCCGAGGCCATGGTGGATGCTTTCTTGAAGGCATAGACCTTTGAAAATATTTTAAAAATGCGTAAATTCGCAGGCTGTTAGAAATTTTACTAATTCAATAAAAAACTATGGTTTCTTACAAAGAACTGGGCCTTGTCAATACCCGCGAAATGTTCGCCAAGGCCGTCAAAGGCGGTTACGCCATCCCCGCATTCAATTTCAACAATATGGAGCAGCTCCAGGCCATTATCATGGCTGCTGCGGAGACCAAGAGTCCTGTGATTCTCCAGGTTTCCAAGGGTGCCCGTAACTACGCCAACTCCACCCTCCTCCGCTACATGGCGGAAGGCGCCGTCGCATACGCCAAGGAACTGGGTTGGGAGCATCCGCAGATTTGCCTCCACCTGGACCACGGCGACAGCTTCGAGCTGTGCAAGGACTGCGTGGACATGGGCTTCAGCTCCGTGATGATTGACGCTTCCTCCCTCCCGTACGAGGAGAATATCGCCCTCTCCAAGAAAGTGGCCGACTATGCCCACCAGTATGATGTCACCGTCGAGGCAGAACTCGGCGTGCTGGCCGGCGTAGAAGATGAGGTTTCCGCCGAGGAATCCCACTACACCCGTCCGGAAGAAGTGATTGACTTCTCCACCCGCACCGGTTGCGACTCCCTCGCCATCTCCGTCGGCACCAGCCACGGCGCTTACAAGTTCAAGCCCGAGCAGTGCACCCGCGACCCCAAAACCGGCAAGCTGGTACCTCCGCCCCTCGCTTTCGACGTCCTGCACGAGATTGAGAAGAAGCTTCCCGGCTTCCCTATCGTCCTTCACGGTTCCAGCTCCGTTCCGCAGGAATACGTGGACATGTGCAACCAGTATGGCGGCAATCTGCCCAATGCCATCGGCATTCCCGAGGAGCAGTTGCGTGAGGCCGCCAAGAGCGCCGTCTGCAAAATCAACATCGACTCCGACAGCCGCCTGGCCATGACCGCTGCCATCCGCAAGCACCTGGCCGAGAATCCCAGCCACTTCGATCCTCGCCAGTACCTGAAACCGGCCCGCGAGGAAATGAAGAAGATGTACATCCACAAGATTGTGAACGTACTGGGCTCCGACGGCAAGGCCGAATAATCCGCTTTAACGCATATCACGGAACGGGTACCGCTGGGTGCCCGTTCTTTTTTTGCCGCGTTTGCAGCTGGACTGCCCTACAGCGCCGTTTTTTTGCAATCGCGGCGGGAAAAACGGTCCTTTTCGGGAAAAAGCTTGCCGCGATTGCAGCTGGACTGCCCCACAGCGCCGTTTTTTTGCAATCGCGGCGGGGACTACCTCCTCAGCCGGAGGGAATTGGTGACGACGCAAACGCTAGAGAGGGCCATGCAGGCGGCGGCCACCATGGGATTCAGCAGGCCGAAAGCGGCGGCCGGCACGGCCAGGGCGTTGTAGATGAAGGCCCAGAAGAGGTTCTCGCGGATGATACGTCCGGAGCGGCGGGACAGGCGGATGAGGCCGGCAATTTTGGCCGGGTCCGCCGAGACGATGGTCACCTGCGCGGTGTTGATGGCGATGTCCGAGCCGCCGCCCATCGCAATGCTCAGGTCCGCCTGGGCCAGCGCGGCGGAGTCATTGATGCCGTCGCCGGTCATGGCCACCTTGTTGCCGGCACCCTGCAAGTTCTTGATATAGTCCAGTTTATCGGCGGGAAAGACACCGGATTTCACGTGGCTGATTCCGCAGGCTTCGGCCACTTTCCGTACCGCTTCCGGTTTGTCGCCGCTCAGCAGATGGACCTCCAGGCCCATCCGCTGCAATTCCTGCACGGCGGTCACGGCGGTGTCCCGGAGTTTGTCGGCCGGAAAACCTTCCGTAAGGGTGCCGGTTTTGTCCAGCACCACGGCCTGCACCTGATGCGCCGTCTGCAGGCTCTCCGCGTCCTTGATGAGGATACCGTTGGAGGCACCGTTCCCCACCGCCGCAATGATGGCCGTGGGCGTTGCCAGTCCCAGCGAACACGGGCAGGCAATCACCAGCACCGTCACCATGTTCAGCAGGCCCAGCGTAATGCCGTCAGCGCCGCCCCAAATGCTCCAGCAGGCCCAGGTCAGGAGGGCGATGCCGATAATCACCGGCACAAACACGGCGGCAATTTTGTCCACCAGCTGCTGGATGGGGGCCTTGGTGCCCTGCGCGTCCCGCACCATGCGGATAATGGCCGACAGGATGGTGTCCCTGCCCGTTTTTTCCGCTTTCACGTTGAGTACGCCGCCTTTGTTCAGGGTGCCCGTAAACACGCGGTCGCCGGGCCGTTTTTCCACGGGTGCAGATTCGCCGGTGAGCATACTTTCATCCACTACGGAACGGCCGTCCAGGACGATGCCGTCGGCAGGAATCCGTTCACCGGGTCCTACGGGCAGCACTTCGCCGGGCTGTACGGCCCGCACCGGCTGCAGGTCCAAGAGGCCGCGGATGGCAGCCGTCGTGCTGTGCTTGGCCCTTTCTTCCAGAAGGCGGCCGATCAGAATGAACGCCACAATCATGGTGGCCGATTCAAAATACAGGTGCGGCATCAGGCCCCGGGAGGTCCAGACCTGCGGGAACAACAGGTTGAAAATGCTGAACAGGTAGGAGATGCTTACCGAAAGCGCCACCAGCGTATCCATATTGGCACTTCCGTGGCGGACAGCAGAGAAACCGGCCTTGAAAAAGCGGCGGCCGCACCACAAAACGACCGGCGTGGCCAGCGCCCATAGGACAAAACCTTTGTAGGGGAAATCACGGAAGCCCATGCCCACCAGCATCACCAGCGCAGCACCGGCCACGGCGATGACGGTGTCGGTCTTCAGCTTTTGGAACGCTTCGGCGCGGGCGGCTTCCGCTTCTAGGTCCGCTTCGTCTTCGGAACCCTCCACCAGCATGTCGTAGCCGGCATCCTGCACCGCCTGGCGCAGTTCTCCGGGGCTGGTGACGGCAGCGTCATACTCCACCAGGGCGCTGTTGGAGGCCAGGCTCACGGAAGCGCTGCGCACGCCCTTGGCATTCTTCAAGGCGCTTTCCACACGTGCTACGCAGGCGGCGCATCCCATGCCCTGTACGGGAAAGTTTCTCTTTTTGGTATTACTCATTACGATATTTGGCAGCCTGCTCTGCAATGAGGGCGGCATCGTCGAAGTAGTTGATTTTCATGGCATCCTTCATCTCGTGGAGGGTGCGGGCAGCCACCTCACGGGCAGCCTCGGAGCCCTTGCGGAGGATGTTGTACACCTCGGGGATGTCCTGCTCATAGGCATGACGACGGGCGCGGATGGGCTCCAGACGGTCGTTGAGGACATTGATGAGGAACTTCTTGCACTTCATGTCTCCCAGACCGCCACGGCGGTAATGGTCCTTGAGTTCGTCCAGGTTGTTGTAGTCCGGCCAGAACTTGGCAAAGTCATCGGCCTCGCAGAATGCGTCCAGATAGGTGAACACGCAGTTGCCTTCCACCTTGCCGGGATCTTCCACGCGGAGGTGGCCCGGGTCCGTGAACATGCCCTTGACCTTCTGTTCCATGTCCTTGGGGGTGTCGGAAAGATAGATGCAGTTCCCGAGGGACTTAGACATCTTGGCCTTTCCGTCCGTCCCGGGAAGACGGCGGCATACAAGGTTGCTGGGAAGGAGAATCTCCGGCTCCACCAGCACGTCGCACTTGTAGGTGCCGTTGAAACTCCGGACAATCTCACGGCACTGCTCGATCATGGGCTCCTGGTCCTCGCCTACCGGAACGGTGGTGGACTTGAAGGCGCAGATATCGGCCGCCTGGGAGATGGGATAGGTGAAAAAGCCGACGGGAAGGCCGCGCTGGTTGTTGTCTTCGGACTCACCGTTGTAACCGCGCATGGCCATCTCCGACTTTACGGTGGGGTTGCGCTGCAGGCGCTGCACCGTCACCAGGTTGGAGAAGAACTGCGTCATCTCGTGCAGTTCCGGAATCTGGCTCTGGATGAAAATGGTGACTTTCTCCGGATCCAGGCCGCAGGAAAGGTAATCGAGGGCTACCTCGATGATATTCTGACGCACCTTCTCCGGGTTGTCGGCATTGTCCGTAAGAGCCTGCACGTCTGCGATGAACACGAACATGCGGTCATAATTGCCTTCGTTCTGCAGCAGAACGCGGTTGCGGAGGGAACCCACATAATGTCCCAGATGAAGTTTGCCGGTAGGGCGGTCGCCTGTTAAGATAATTCGTCCCATATAATCAATTAAAAGCCCACAAAGTTACAATTTTTCCTTATATTTGGAAAACCAAAACACACTCATGAACCTCACAGACAGACAATCCATCATGGCCGGCATCCTCATCGGCCTGGGAGCATGCGGTTTCCTGGCCCTCGGCGGGCTTACCGGCGCCATCATTTTTGCGTTCGGCCTCATCGGCGTAGTTCTCACGGGCATTCCGCTCTATACCGGCCGCGCTGGTGTCATGACCAGCATCCCGGGTATTATCAAGGTGTGGTGGTGGAATGTTGTGGGCGCCATGGCAGTGGGCCTCGTCGTCGCCGCCATCGGTGGAAGTCTGGCCGAAAGTGCCTATAACACTGTCGCGGCCCATGTGGCGCAAGGCCCCTGGCGCAGTTTCCTCCGTGCCGTCGGCTGCGGCCTGGTCATTGATCTTTCCGTCTGGTTCTATCGCAGCAGCAAATCGCTGGTTCCCGTTCTCTTCGGCATCCCGCTGTTCATCGTCTGCGGATTCTACCACTCCATCGCCGATGTCGTTTACATCTTTGGCGCCTGGAAGTGGGATATCGATCTCCTCTGGTTCTACCCCATCATCGTCATCGGCAACTACGTCGGCTGCAACGTCCGCCGCTGGCTCCTGCCCGAAACCAATCCTTCCGCATAATCTCGCTCGAAGCTAACTCTCTGAAGCATAGCATATTATAAAAGTCTCTTTAGGCCGATGAGCCTAAAGAGACTTTCTTATTACTTTGATAATCAACTACTTGCGCCGCACCGAGAGCGTCCAGACTAAGAGTGTAAAAAGCACGGAGAGGATGGCCGCGCCCAACCAGAACCATGAGACTACGGAAAAGTCATAACCGACTCCTTCGGTCTTCCCTGCCTGAATGGTCATTCCGCTAACCAGATCCTGAAGGGCGGCGCCAACGTAACTGGCGATACCAACCACGCCCAAGGCGGCACCGGAAGCCTTCTTCGATGCAATATCCACGGCCATCAAGCCACCAAGATAACAGATCAGCGCGCCGATAGCCAGGCCAAACACCACCATGGAGATAATCATACAGACATGAGTTGCCGGGCCGAAAAGGAAGAGGCCCAGGCCGATGACGTTCATCACGCCGAAAATCACGGCAGGAGCATTGCGGCTGCCTTTGAAGAACCAGTCGGACACAAAGCCTGATACAATGGTCCCGATGATACCGCAGATGGAACTGATAGAAATGATGGAACTGGCTTCGAGCGTCGTGTAATCCCTTTGGGCTTCCAAATAGAAAACGCCCCAACTGTTTACAGCATAACGGGAAATATACATAAAAGCGCTGGCTAAGGCAAGCATCCAGATGGCGGGATTACGCAGCACCTCTTTTTGATGCTCCCAGACAGATTTTTCTTCTTCTTTGGCGTGTTGTGCAGCATCAGGAGCGGGAAGGCCGCAACTTTGAGGGGAATCTCTCAGGAGCAATGCCAGCATGGCAGCGCCTGCCAGGCCAAGCAGACCGGCAGCGCGAAAACCCCATTGCCACCCCGCAGCAGAAACGACCGCCGCGACAAGAATAAATGTGAGCGCCTCGCCGATATTATGGCTCGCCGACCAAACTCCGTAAAAACGGCCTCGCTGCTTGTCCGGAATCCACCGGGATTGGGCAACCACACCTGCCGGGGCCCCCATGGACTGAACCCAGCCGTTAATGGCCCACAGGGCAATGAATACTCCGGACGGCACACTGAATCCAAGGATCAGATTCACCAGTGCGGCGGCCAGCAGGCCCAGCGACATGAAACGTCTGACATTCACCCGATCAGCCAGGAAACCGTTTACAAACTTGCCCACTGCATAAGTGATGAACAAGGCCGATCCAATGATTCCAAGCTCTGTCTCGGTAAGTGTTCCCGAGTCCACGATAGGCTTTTTAACCACATTCAGGCTAAGCCGGCATACATAGTATATTCCATAGCCTACGGTGGCAGAGAGGAACACCTGCCACCGAAGCCGGGTATATCTTTTATCTTCTGATGTCATCGATCTTTATTCTGTTATTGTCACAATTACACTGCCACGAATGTCCGTGGCCGATGCTCCCGCTTCCAGCGTAAAGGTTCCGGGCACCACCCGCCAGCCGTGGAGAGAGCTGTCGTACCAGGCGAAAGCCTCCCGAGGCAGGTGAAGGACCACTTTCTGTGTCTGGCCCTTTCCTATGAATACTTTCCGGAAAGCCTTGAGTTCGCGTTCCGGACGAGGCACAAGCGGATGGTCCTCGTGAACAAAAAGCTGTACGGTTTCCGCTCCATCCATTTTTCCTGTGTTTCGAATCTCCAACGTCACATCAAAACCGTCGCCGGAAGGCTGGACCGTCAGCGGTCCGTACGAGAACTCCGTATAGGAGAGCCCATAACCGAAAGGATACAGCGGAAGCACACTCTTGTATCCTCTATATCCCACGAAAACGCCTTCTGCATATACGGAAGGTTTCACGGAATGTCCGCGTTTGGAAACGGGGTCGGCCGGCAGGTAGTATGGCTGGGAAGGATTATCTTCCAGGGCGCGGGGAAAAGACATAGGCAAACGGCCGGATGGATTGATACGGCCATACAGGATCTCTGCCAAAGCTTTTCCGCCTTCCTGCCCGGGATACCAAGCCCATAGGATGGCATTAGCCTTGCTCTCCAGGCGCGAGAGATCGGCCGCGCCACCGGCGTTCACCACCAGAACCACTTTATGGCCCTTTGCCAGGGCTTCATCCACCAGTGCCTCCTGTCCATCCGGAAGGGAGAAGCTGCGGTCACTGTTCTCTTTCTCTGTATTACTGTCAAAGCCCAGTGCCAGGATCTCCACCGGAGCATCCTCCTGAATCCTGGCCCCAATTTGATTCAGGCCATCCCTGAGAGAGACAGCATAAAGAGGATCCACGGCACCACTTCCTCCACCACAAGGGATACTGTCGGCCCGCGGACCGGAAAGAGCAATCTTCTGACGTCGGTCCAAAGGAAGGATACCATCGTTTTTCAGAAGGACGATGCTCTCTCCCGCCAACTGATAGGCCACTTCGCGGGAGTAGGGGTTGTCTTCCGGGATAGAGGAATCCAGCTGATCACGATCCAGGAAACCAAAAGCCAGATAGGTTTGCAGGATATGCTGCACCTTGGCATCCAATTGCGCCTCGGTCACCACTCCCCTTTCCAGCAGGGGCGACAAAGTCTCTTCGTTGAAGCAAAAGCCACGGGGCATCTCTAGGTCTACACCGTCCTGCATAAGGAGCACGGGAGAATAAGTCGACGTCCAGTCACTCATCGTAAAGCCCTGGAAATTCCATTTTCCCCGGAGAGTTTCGCCGATAAGATAGGGATTCTCTGCACTGTGAACGCCGTTCACCAGGTTGTAACTGGTCATCACAGAAGCCACATGGCCGCGCTCCACGGCAGCCTTGAAGGCAGGGAAATAGATTTCGTTTATGGTGCGTTCGTCTGCAATGGAATTGGTATGATGACGGTCGTACTCCAGATTATTGAGGGCGAAGTGCTTGACAGTTGCCATCACGCCCTGTGACTGAACTCCCTGAATATAGGCGACAGCCGTCTCGGCAGCCAGGAAAGGATCCTCGCCAAAATACTCGAAGTTTCTGCCGCAGAGCGGGCTGCGATATATATTAACTCCAGGGCCCAATAATACATGGACTCCGCGGGCGCGGGCATCCTGGCCCAGGGCAATGCCCATCTTATTTACCAGTTCCGGGTTCCAAGAAGCAGCCGCAGCAACACCGCAGGCAAAGAGTGTACTGCGCGTATTGTTTCGTACGCCCTGGGGGCCGTCGGCCAGACGGACTTCGGGAATGCCCAGCCGCTCGATGGGAGCTATATGGAAGCCATCCCGGAAACCTGCAACGAAGGTGATTTTTTCCTGAAGGGTCATCTGTGCCGTCAAGGCCGCGGCGCGTTCACGATGGGCCGGAGTAATCTCCTGGGCAAAGACAGGAAGCACCGCTGCTGTGAACAGTGCGAAAAGAATCCATTTTTTCATCGGATACCGTATTTTTTCAGAATCTTGAGAACGGGCTTACGGACACTCCGTGCCCAGAGGGTATAGCCATAGTCGCCGGGATGCGTACCGTCCACGGACGTGTAGTGATCGGGCGAAGTGGCATTGGTGGTAGTGATATAGTATACGTCCTTGTATTTCCGGCAGGCTTCTTTCATCAGTTTAGACGCCAGCTCCATACGCTCACGCTCGTATGCATCGGCCTTTTTATTGAAGTTGCGGCGCTCCCGATAGATGGTTTGCTGGAAAATCAGCGGTTTGCCAGGATGGGCAGCCTGCATGGCTTCAATGAAAGGAAACAGACGTTCACGGATCTCGTCAGGAGTAGGGTTGGAAAAGGTGTCGAAGAGGAAAGCGTCCACATCGGGGGCATCGGCCAAAGCTGCAGCAAAATAGTCCTGCAGGCGGCAACGGCCGCTAACCCCCAAGTTCAGGAACTGGATACCGGTTTCGCGCGAAAGGATGGAGGCGTAAGCCATTCCTGCCTTGGAAGTGGAGGCTCCCTGGGTGAAACTGGAGCCGAAAACGGCCACTCTGTGACGGAAAGGCTGCTGGAGAGGCTCCAGGAGACGGCCCTCTTCCACACCCACCTTCACCGAGGACAATTCGCTTCTGAGAGGCAGATACAGGAGGCACTCCTTAACCCCCTCTTCCATATCCTGGATGAGTTTCACAGGTTTGTCAAGGGCATTGTCATTCTGCAGGCCGGCTGCAGCCCACAGCCACTTCCCGTCTTCCTTGATATAGAGATCAAAGCCACGTCCGGCAAAACCGGTGGTCCCGCCACCGAAGTACGGACGCACATAAACAGGCAGCACCCGGATGGAAGGGGAATCCGTACGGAAAGCCACAGCCGTGCCGGAAGGCTCCAGCAGGAGGCGCACTTCCTCGGTCGTAAAACCTTTGTAACGGGCCGTATCCATCCGGTGATAGGGGTTGGGGGTATCCGGAAACACCTGCCCGGTAAGGGTCAGATCCGACGCCTCCACATATTTATACTCCTGGGCCGATAAACTCCAGACAAAGGTCAGGGCCAGCCCGGCAAGAATCAGTCGTTTCATATCTGAACTATTTAAAAAGGGGCCGGCCCACTAACCCAGACCGGCCCCGAACACGAATTATCAACCAACAAGATTATTCAATGGTGACTTTACGAAGAGTATAACGCCAGTCAAAGAAATAGAACACCTTGCTGTTCTCCGGATCGAAGATGATATCCTGCGGCGTATTTGTTATTTGACAAGTAGGACCTAAGGCTGTTGTATAAGAAGATCCACCACCAAGAATAGTCGTCACCGTGGCATCTGACCATCCGGAGGACCCCTTGGTGATACGGCGGACGGCATAACTGTCAACCATATAAAGAGCGCCGTCAGGGCCCAGCACGATACCGTTCATATTGGAAGAGAACGTTGCATTGGCAGGGGCGCCGTCATAGGTGACAGCCCAAGATGTAGCCTTGACAGCCTTTCCGATAGTGGTAACAACGCTACCGTCCGGTGCAATGACATAAATCTTATAAGCAGAGCCAGATGTGCCTTTTGAACTACCCACAGTGACAATGGCGTTACCATCCCCATCGAAGACCAAAGCGATAGGCCAGTTGGTATCATCTCCATGATCCAGCGTGGAGAAATCGAAGAACTCTGATTTCGTACCCGTCGGGCCGCCGGTGAATTTATAAATCTTGGAATCATTACGGCTGGCGACATAGGCATCGTCACCCTTGAAACGGATGCACATAGGGCTGTTGCCGACAGAAGAGGTAACGGTAGCCACTTCATTGGTCGAAGGATTCCAAGTACGGATCTGAGCATTTCCTTTATCAATGAAGTAGAACAAGCCATCCTTCATACAGCCCTGCCAAGGTGCGTTGCCGCCCAGAGTTACTGCAGAAGTAACGTCCTTGGTACTCTTGTTAAACTTCCTGAGCACCTTACTTCCGTTGGACTCCGTCAGCAATAAATTGGTATTATCCAGCCAGGCAAGGCCGCGTACTTGATTCAGTTTGGCGGCGGTCCCCGTGCCATTTACAGTGCCATTGGATCCATCCGTTCCTGCCACGACTTCCACTCTGTACTTCGTCAGCGTCCTGACCGGCATGGGTTTGATGTGACCACGCTCGATGATCACGTTCTCTGCATAGAAACCGGCGCCGGGGGCCATCGTTCCATCGGCAAAGATCATTCTCACTTCCAGTCTGGGATAAATGTGATTACCGGAGCCGTCTGTCTCGGGACCCACCGGAAGCGGGACGTATACAACGAGACCGTCATCGGAAGCACGCTGGGCAGCGGTTGCAGAAGCGATATTCTCAGTAATGGAATATTCATCCGTATGAGCATACGCCTGAACATAAGGCGTTTCCGTACCAAAACCTCCCTGGGCCGTTTCCCAGTTGATGGTCTTGTTCATCGTCCGGCAAATTTTGTATGTCTTCTTTCCTTCACCCAAGAGCGTCGCATCCGTTACCGGAGCAGTTACCACCACTTTGGCAGCCTTGGGGGGCACGTTCTTGAAAGTGAGTTTCAGGACACCACCCAGGTGTTTGAACTCCAGGGGTTGTCCGGACTCTACTTTGGCCAGCATGGGAGCTTCCACATTGCCGTCAAACCAAGTGTAAGAATCCTTCAGAACCAGCTTAAGAGAGCCATCCTCTTCGCAGGGATACTTGGTGGTCCCAGTAGTGTTGACTTTGGCAGGATAATAGGCGAAAGAGTTATTTCCGTATACTATCACATCTTCGGAAGCATTGGTAAAAGTAGCACTTCCAGCCGTATCATCCCCCTTATATGTAAATGTGGAGAATCCATTTGCATTGTTGCTTCGGACAACCATGTTGTTGTTCTTCTTCCACATGAACACACCTCCGACAAAAGCTGTTTTCGTTGCATCATCATCGGAGATAGTAGCCGTGAGGCTCTGGACGGGAGCCTTCTGGTTTTCCGGGAAATCCTGTACCTTACTGCAGGAAATGGCAGAAATGCCCAAAACGACAAGGGCAAAATTCTTGATTCTTTTCATTGTGCGTCCTCCCATCATTACAATAACCCTTTCCACAGGCCTTCAGTGTCAATGACAAAGCCTTCCAGACCCTGAGTCTCATCGGAAGTCAGGTCTGAGGCGCAGATCAGTTGTTCCTGCTGCAGCTCTATCTGCTGAGAAAGAGGCTGCTCATATAATTCTTTCTTTTTCATGAGTATTGAGTTATTAGTTGGTTATTTCAATGTAAAATCCACCATCAGCGGCCAGTGGTCGGAGGGGAAATACCCGTTATATTTATCGTCGATCACTTTGTATTTCAAGACATCCATATTGCCCTTGAAATACAGATAATCAATGCGGTGATACCACTTGCTGCGCTGTTCATCATCATAGCTGTACGCATTGTAGGTTGCAACAGGGCCCTCTTTTACGCCCAGGTCTGCACTGCGATAATATGAATCGGTGAGTTGGGATTTGAACCAGTCGACATGAGCAGATTCCGTAGTACTGCTGTTCATATCCCCACCGAGAATTACAGCGAAGTTTCCATCGGCATTCAGCGAAGCAATCCGGTTGCAGATGAGTTCGGCAGACTTGGTTCTGATGGTGACGGCCTCTTCCTCAGAGATAGAAGTCCCGGAGCTTTTCACCTCCAAGTGCGTATTCAAATACAGCACTTTGTAACCCGATGCACGGTCTTCCAGTTTCACCCATTGGCAAAGGCGCTTGCGGCCGGGATCAGTGGACACCCATCCCGGATATGGCGAGCTGGGTACATCCGGCGTTGATGACAGATAGAAACAGCCTTTACCCAGTTCAACGAATTTTGCCGTATTCCATGCGAGGCAAGGCTCCTCCGGCGTTTCGAAGAAGGTGTATTCCGGAAGATTGGCTTTCAGATATGTCCTCTGGGCCGGACGGCTCTCCTGGAAACCGACAACCTCGAATCCATAGTCCTTGATGAGCTGCACTACACCCGTACGCCGGGAAGTCCAGCTTCGCTCTTCGGTATCCTTATCGGTTTCAAAGCGGATATTGAAAGTCGCGGCGCGGATCTTGGGACTTGAAGGAACGACAGGCGTTTCTGTATTACCCAGATAGAGTTCCCGGATTTGGCCCAGTCCCTGATCGGTAATATACAATACCGTCCCTGTACTGTTCAGAAGGAGACCGCCCAACTGGCGGAACGTGGCACTGGTTCCTACGCCATCGGTACCGGGAGTACTGGCAGCACACTGGGAGCCGCCCGCCACAGTTGTCACGACAGCATCGGCATAGCCGGAGGCTCCTTTCCGGATACGACGGATTTTGTACGAATCGGCCACATAGATATCACCGTTGGGTGCAATGGCAAGATCGGCCAGGTTGGCAGAGAATTTAGCGGTTAGCGGAGATCCTGCCGTTCCGTCATCAAAGGCTTTTGCATTCAGAATACCGGCGACAGCCTCAAAAGAACCCGTAGTAGGATTCACTTTGATTAACTGGCAACCATTTGTAACTACCATCAGATTGCCGTCGGCATCGAAGGCCATGGCATTGGGCCATTTCCCCAGGTTTACCGTAAGTGAAGGAGAAGCCGTAAAATCGCCTCCGGAATACTTGTAAATCGTATTCAAGTCACGGACGGCCACCCAGCCATTTCCTTCGCCGTCAAAAGCCACATCCATCACACTCTTTCCGCTCCAACCCGTCTGGGCAGCAATCTGTGTGATTGCCTTGGTATCCGGATTAAAGGTATAAACCTTTGCCTTGGCTTTCTCTGCGAACCATACCAGCCCGTCTTTTGCGACGCCCAGCCAGGGGACATGACTGGCATCACCGTATGTATACGGATCGGACAGTGTCCCGGTCTCCACATCCCAGATTCGGACGGTCTGCGCCTGCTCCAGCACGAAGGCCTTTTTATCCGGAACAATCCATCCCAATCCACGGACGGCACCCAGGACGGCATCGGCTTTATCCCCGCCCTTTTTGCTGCCAACCGCGTTGGTAACCGTACCGTTTCCAAATAGGGTAGTCACCTGCCCCGGGGTCTTCAGCTCCGGATAATCCAACTCATGCATTGGCTTGATGGTCGCCCGTTCAATCCTGATATCCGTTGCCTCAACCATGGTCCCCGAAATGAGATTTCCGGAACCGTCCACCAGATAAGCCTTAATCTTCGGATAGACATGCCCGTTGCCGGGGCCTACCGGAAGCGGAACATAGAAGACCTTGGCCGATGAAGAGCCGGGTGTAAAGGACAGGCCGATGCAACCGTCCTCCCCCGCCACTGCCTGGACGAAAGGTTTTTCCAGGACGAAACGTCCTTCCCATCCCTGGACTGGCAGGTTTTCCGTAATCGCATAACCGGGGGTACATACAATCAGACGGGCCGCTGCAGAAGGGATGTTGGTCAAAGACACTTTGAGTACTCCACCCAGGTGCGAGAAGGCCAGCTTCTGTCCGGTCAGGACAGGCGCCATCATGGGAGCCTCCACATTTCCGTCGGACCAATAATACTGGTCTTTCAAGGTCAAGGTGAGCGTACTTCCTATCTGATGGATATTCCCAGCGGCCAAAGAAGGATACAAGGCATAACCCGCTTCACCGAATACAATGGAGGAAGAAGGAGATTCCGTCTGTGAGAAGACAGCCGCTCCGCTTGTGTTTGCTCCACCGTATCGCATGTCCAGCGTCGATCCATCCTGCAGTGCCACACGGATACGGTCACCAGTGCGCCACTGGAACACCGCACCGTCAAAACCGGTTTTCGTAACAGCTTCTGAGAATACGGCCGTCAGCTCCACTTTTGAATCCTGTACAAGCGGTTCGCCGTGACATGACGCCAGCAGCAATATGGGAAGCAGATAGAAAAAACGTTTCATAATCAGAATTCAAAGTCCACTATGATAGGCATATGGTCGGAGGGATGGCAGAAGCCCCTGATATTGGCATCGCGAACCGGCTTTGTGTACCCGTCACCCACAATCCGTGCATCCGTTATCGTGGGGAACAAATCCGGCGTGCAGAAAACGTAATCGTAACGGGTATTGTCGACGGTAGAGATTATCACATCCTCCGGATTCCAGCGTTTGATGATATCCCAGTACGGAGTATGGTCATGCATGTAATCCTGCGCCTGGAATTTCGGATCATCGGCAGGAAGACCGTAAAGAGCATTGTCTGTACGGGAAAGGGAATTGAAATCTCCCATCATGAGCCAGTTTCCTTCCGTCGCATTTCCAATCGTGTGCTTGCAAACGTACTCCACTTCCATCTTGCGATAGGCATCTCCGCCATGGGCAGCCGTGGAGGCTTCCTGGTCCTCTGCACCGAAAGCGTAGGGATGAGGCCAGGTATGCAGAGCAACGATATTGAGCACGCGTTTTCCGGCCTGGACCTGGGCCCAGAGAGCGCCGTGCGAGACCACGCTGTCAGGTTCGGCACCGACCATCTGTGCCATTCCATGTATAGGGGTCCTGGAAGTGACCACCTGCGGATAATTATCCCGCATGCCGCCCACATACACGTATTTGTGGCCATAGCGGGCTGCCAGTTCCGGCCAGTGGTCCACCAGATACTTCTGCTCCACAGGCATTTTGTCACGTGTCCCGTCATAATAGATGGTTCGCGCTTCGCACCAGACACAGACATCCGGATTCTGGGCTTTTACCCAATCCACAAAACTGTTGTAATTCTCTCCCTGCCCCGACCACATTCCATTCTGGATATTCCAGAAGAGAAGACGGAAAGGTTCCCCGGCCTTCTGCCGGGGACCTATCTGACTGCATGCCGCAAGCATCAGGGTCGCGGCCAAAACAAGGACTCTTTTCATCGGATGCTCACTTTACGGATCAGGCAGTTCTGGGAATCGCAGATGTAGAGGGTACTCTCATCGTACACCAGGATGCCGTCCACTTCGTTGAACTTGGCATTGAGGCCTTTTCCATCGGCATATCCCTTGGTGCCGCCCAAAATGGTTTCAACCGTACCCTTGGAGTAGTCGCCATTCTCGTCCGGAGTAAGTTTCCGCACACAATGATATGCAGCATCGCCCACATAGATGGTGCCGTCGGGAGCGATGTCGAATCCCTGGCAGGAGCGTACCGTAGCCTTTAGTGGATCGCCGTCTCCGTCGTCCTTCTCGTCTTTTTTCTCGCCCGTACCCATAATCACAGTCTGAGTACCGTCGGGAGCTACAGAAACCAGTTTATAACCATTCCAGAGAGCTGCAATCAGATTCCCCTTGGGATCGAAGCCGATGAAAGAAGGACCGCCCGTTTCAAATGTGGCGTATTCACTCTTTTCCATGGTCCCGGCGGCAAACTTGTACACTTTCTGTGCATTGCGGCAAGGAACATAGATATTTCCGGAAGCATCGATGGCCACGTTCATCGGGTTATTCAGACCGGAAGCCATCACTTCGTTTTTCTTCGTGCCCGGATTGAAGCGATACAGTTTGCCTTTCGCCTTATCGTTGTACCAATAATTACCCTGGGCATCGAATGCGCCCTGCCATATGGCAGCGCCGCTTTCGTCAACAGATGCTTCACTGGTCACAGTCATATCGGGAGCGATGTGACGGATCTTGTTCCCGCCACGGTCCGTGAACCAAAGCGTTCCATCGGCAGCCTTGTTAATGCCTGTGGGCATATAAGTGGCAGCTCCGGTACCCACGCCATCGATGCACTTGCGTACGCCCTGCTGGCCCACGATCGTAGAAACCAGGTACTCGTGGTCGGGAATCTTCAGGTAATTGAACTGGACACCCTCGGCCTTGCCGGCAGGGGCTTCCACCGAGAACTCGTATTGGCCGGGCTCATGGTCGGGAAGGATGACCAGCAAACGGTTGGAATAGGCTTCCAATACCCTGGCACGTTCTCCGCCCAGCATCACGATGTTCTTTTCGGGATCGGTGGAGAAATTGTTGCCCAAAAGGGTGACCAAATCTCCCGGATATCCATTCTTGGGATCTACCGATACCAAGCGGACGTCCGTAACGCGAGCCACGTAAGAATTCTTATGGCAGGCTGTCATCAAAAGCAGCGGAAGCAGAAAATATAGGATCTTTTTCATGGCTTATTCAATAACGATTTCACGAATGAGGAAAGCATTGTATTCTGTTACAATAAGGCGTTTTCCGCTGGGATCCATGCGGATTTCACCCGGAGAGTTGAACCGGGCTTCGGCGCCCTTGCCGTCTACCTTGCCGCTCTGACCTGAAGTGCCCGCCACGGTGCTGATAACAGCATCTTCGTAGCCTTTCTCGCCACGGGCTATGAGCTTGATGACCTTGAAGGAGTCATCGGCCAGATAGATATTGCCATCCTTATCCAAAGTGAGGCCGAAGAGGTTGGCTCCGAACTTGGCTGTCAGCGGTTTTCCGGGTTCGCCGGGATCATCGGCCTTGCCACTGCGGATACCGGCAATCACGAACTTGGTGCCGTCGGGTTTCACGCCGATAATCTGGCAGCCATTGGTACTGACAATCAGGTTTCCTTCGGGATCGAATTCCATGGCAAGAGGACCGTCGTCGAAAGTAACGAAGGACTGCAAGGTGGAAAGGTCATCACCGGTAGCTTTGAAGATAGCCTTGGAGCCGTCGCGGACCAGCACATAGGCATTGCCTGCAGCATCGAACGCAACATCCATGGGGGATGTACCTGTAAACGACGCAGCGACCACCTCAGCGACATCGGTCTTATAATTATAGCGGATGATCTTGTTGTTACCCTTGCTGGCATAGTAGAACCAGTCTCCCTTCATTGCTCCGCGCCAACCGGCGTTGGAAATGGAAGTTGTTTTCTTACTCGAAGTAACATCCCATGTGTTCAGATCCATGAAACGCATGGCATTGTTGCCATTATCCAAAATGGCCAGACGGCCGTCGGACAGGAATGCGACGCCACGGGGCTGACGGAACTTGGCAACGGTAGGGCCGCCGTCCACGATAGTTACGGCATCGGCGGCGCGGCCGGCGGTGCCGGACATGGTCTTTACCGTGTATGTATAGGTCTTGGCCACATACATGAAGACAGGGCCCTCAACGGTCTTTTCACCCACCGTGACGACAATGGGATAAGAACCCTTGGGATTCGAAGGAATCTTCACGCTGAGTTTGGTGGTGGTGGCCGACAGGACTTCGGCCGGCACGCCGTTGAAACTTACCTGGTTTTCGGCAGGAATCTCACTGAAGCAGATGCCCGCCACTTCCACGATATCACCCTCAGAGCCGGAATTGGGTGTGATGCTGAATACCGTCAGTTCCGGTTTCTTGTCATAAGTGAAATTAGGGCCGCTGACCGTTTCTCCATCAACGGAAACCACGAAAGGATACTGACCTTCCGGATTGTCGGGAAGAACGACCACCAAACGGGTATCGTTGGCAGAAACTATCTCGCACGGAAGATCGTTGATCTTTACGGTATTCCTCTCCTTCTTGTTGGAGAAAAGCTGTCCGCTGATGGTGATCTGGTCACCCTCGATACCGGACGCAGGAGTATAGGAGAAGATAGCCAGTTTTTCTTCCTCCACAGGTTCTGCATAGCGGAAGGTGAGGCCGGTGAGCGTTTCGCCGCCGGTAGTCACGCTGACGGCCACATTGCCCAGCTCATGTTCCGGCATCTTGAAATATATCCTGTCGATGGTGACAGAAGTCACACTGGCCTGGACGCCGTCTACGGAAACGGTGGCGGGTTCAGTGAAGCCATAGCCGGAAATCACAGCCGAAGTGCCGGGATAGCCTGCCTTGGGAAGGAGGGACAGCACCTTGGGCTTTACCACTTCGGGAGCCACAGGGTCGTGTTGGCAGGAAGCGGAGACCATTGCAGCCGCAACTGCCAATAATATGTATTTCAGACTCTTTTTCATAATTACGGTTCATTGACGGTTACCATCCAGGTGTTGACGACAGGGCGCTGGGCACCGTCGGAAGCACGGTTGCGGAGTTGATAGATATTGGCCGATGGATGACGGATCACCAATTGTGCGCTGCCGCCGCCGTCCAGGTTGGAAGCCCAGCTGCAGCCCAGGCTCTTCATTATTTCACCCATCTCCCAATAAAGCATGCCGTCTGACCAGAGCGCCTGGCGGCCGTCTACGATCATAAAGAACAGGGTATTCCCGTCCTCGGTATATCCTACGACATTACGGGGATGACGGTTGGTGGAATAACCGGAGAAGTCGCCCGGGACCTCACCGTTGCTCAGGACAATTACGCCGCTGCCTGTCACATCCCTGAGATCCGATGCCATTTGACGGTAGGTGACGGTATCGCGGATAACCGGCTTCCCGTCGAAATCCAGGCCGAAGAAACTGATGGCCTGATCGGTCAGGGTGGGAGAATACACAAAGGTATTCTTGAGGACACGACCGTTTCTGTGGATGGGGCCGCGGATCTTTCCGTTGGACGTATCCCAGAAGTCGGCGTTTACCACGGCGACCACGCGACGTCCGGGCTTGTCCACATATTCAATCATGTCGGAAGGGGTCTGGCGGCTGCCGATTACATAGGAATCCAAATCATACGGCATTCCCACCTTCATTTTCACGCCAGGCGTATTCAGTTTGATGCGCAGGATGAAAACGTGCTCCACTTTTGCCAGTGAAGTCTGCAGATGGATATCCGTTTCGTCCACGCCGGCAGCGATCATGAAAGTCGTGTCGGCATAGACATGACCTACCGAGGCGGCCAGTGCCACCTGTTTTCCCAATTCCGTCCTGGGGACATAGGAGGTATCCGGAATATCTTCCGGTCCGGCAGGCAGTTTCTTGCAGGCCAGGACTGACGGCAGCAGCAAGAGAGTCAGCAGTATATATGTTTTCTTCTTCATAAGGCTATTCCTCCTCATTGTTATTGGGTGTTGCAACCCAGAGTGGGTTCTGTTTCAGCAGTTTGTTCAGGGTGAGTTCACGGGAAGGGATGGGCTGTACACTATACTTGTGGTCTACGCCCACTACCTTCTCGTACTTCCCGGTACGAACCAGATCGAACCAACGGAATCCCTCACCAAACAGTTCCAGACGGCGCTCATTCAGGACAGCGTCCAGAAAAGCATCCTCATTGGCCGGTGACACATCGGGCAGGCCGCGGAAGCGTCTGAGTTCATTCAGACGGTCGATTCCCAGGGCAAGCCCCTTTCCTTCGGCACTGATCAGATACATCTCGGCGAGACGGGTGATATAGATAGGATCGTGACCGGCATCGCCCATGCAGTATTTGTTTACTACATTGTTGCTGCCCTGGATATCTACAGACACCGTACGGCGCTTGTCAATGTGCTGGAACATGTCCATGGCCTCCTGCGTGGGGCAGAAAGTATAGCTGCCGCCCACCGGGGATTCCTTCGTATAATAATACGAGCCGATATTGTAGCTTCCCTCCTCCAGAAGGTTGGAGAAAGTGAAAATCTCTTCCTTGTTGGCCACACCGCGGAAGATATCCGTGAAATCGGCCAGTGCGAAACGGCCGCAGGTAATCAGTTCTTCGGCCAGTTCCGCGGCTTCGGCTTTCCTGCCCATGGCCAAATAGGTTCGGGCCAGAAGAGCCTTTGCAGCATCCTTGGACACGTAATTCTTGGTGGTGAAATCGGGAGCCAGCTTCACGGCCTGCTGGAATTCAGATTCGACGAATTTCCAGGCATCGGCCTCCGGAGTCTGGGCAATATCCTCGGTGATAATCTTGTCCACGATGGGAACGTCTCTCCAGCGGGCCACGATATTGTAGTAGTACAGGCCCCTGAAGAAATGGCCCACGCCCAGCATCTCGTTTTTCTTAACCGATTCCGGCAGTTTCTCGATGGAACGGATGAAGTTGTTGATCTGATACATGCCGGCATAGTAACCATTCCAAGGTCCGCCAACCATAGAGTTGTCAGGGCCGATGGCACCTTGAATCACCAGAGCCGGTGTATTGGTAGATGTAGCACCCGGGCGGATGAGGTCACCGCCGATGATGTCAAACATGGCCCAGCCGTTGAATGTAGGTTTATACTGGGCAATGTTGTATACGCCAACCATCAGCATTTCGGCATCGTCTTCCGTAAGATTGTCACTGGAGACGGCATTATGCGGATACTGGTCCAGAAACTTGCCACAAGAAACCAGGGCCAGTGCTGCTGCAATAATATAAATATACTTTTTCATGACGCTCAGAATTTAAGATTGACGCCGAAGGTAAAAGAGCGGGGCTGGGGAATCCACATGCAGTCCAGGCCCATCTTGGTAGCATCCAGCGAGGTGTTCACCTCCGGATCCAGGAAACGGAATGGAGCCAGCAGCCACACATTGTCACCCTGGACATAGACACGCAGTTTTTCAACACCAATCCGCTTGGTCAGGTTTGCAGGAAGGGTATAACCCACGGTGACCGTACGCAGACGCAGATAGGAAGCGTCGTGAAGGAAGCGCGTGTTTTTGAACATGGTGGAGTTCCAGGTGTATCCATAAATGGCACGGGGCGTGGTATTGGTAGTTCCGGGACCGGTCCAGCGGGCCAGGGCTTCGGATTCCTGGGCAGGCCAGTTACCGTTACCCAGACGAAGGCCACCCGTCCAGTACTCATACAGTTTGGCACCGTACGAGAAAGTGAAGAAAATATTGAAATCGAAACCCTTATAGGTAAAGGAGTTATTCAGACCACCCGTGAATTTAGGGTTGGCCGATCCGACGAACTGGCTGTCATAGGCGCTGCTGATATCGCCGTCGGGCTCGCCATTGGGGCCGGAAACATCTTCATAGATGCAGTCACCGGCACGGACGCCGTAATTGTCGCGCAGATAAGTGGGGACCTCATCATCGCTTTGATAGATGCCGGTCATCTTGATCATATAGAAGCTTCCCACTTCCTCACCAACTTTCAAGGCGTGATAGTCATCCGTCCTCAGAATCTCATCCTCTCCGATAAGTCCAGTGAGACGGTTGCGGACGAAGGAAATGTTGAAATCACCTTTCCAGTGGAAGTCGTGCTTGCCAAGGTTTCCGCCGATGGCGAATTCGAGACCCTTATTGCGCATGGAGCCAATATTGCAGGTATAATTGGTAAAACCAGTGGTAGCTGCAGTAGGCTTGGAGTATAGCAGATTGCGGGTATCTTTCAAGAATGCATCGGCCGTAATGGTAAGGGCGCCGGAGAAGAATGAAAGATCTGTGCCGATATCATACTGGTCAGCCTTTTCCCATTCGAGGTCGCGGTTGCCCTGCGTCATCACAGCCAGACCGTTCTTGTTCATGTAATTGTAACCGCCGTTTGCCAGCGACTGGTAGGCATAGCTGCCGATACCGCCCTGGTTACCGGTGGCGCCGTAACTCACGCGGAGCTTGGCATTGGTTCCGGTGAATGTCCAGAAAGGTTCTTCGGTAATGTTCCAACCCAGTGAAACGGACGGGAAGAAACCGTAACGATGTTCCGGGGCGAACTTAGACGAACCATCATATCGGGCGTTCACAGTTGCCAGATAACGATTCTTCCAGTTAACGGTAGTGCGGAACATAAAGGACTGCAGGCCCCAGGAGGAAAGGCCAGAGGTAACTTCCGGGAATTCTGCTGCAACGGAGTTCACGTCAAAGGACTTGGAGGGGAAACCCTGGCCCTTCTGGCGGGCAGTGGAATTATTATCCAACTGGAAGGAATGGCCCAGCATGACGTCCAACGAGAGGCCATCGAATGCATGGCTGTAGTCGAGGATGTTGTCTACGACGATGGACGTGAAGTTTTTGCGGGAATCGATGAGCACGCCTACAGAGTTGCCGTACATGTGCTCGGCAGAATACTGCACATGGTCTTCGGCTGCCATAAAGTCGCCACCGAAACTTGTCTTGAAATGCAGATCCTTGGAGAAATTCAGGCGGACAAAAGCGTTCCCGTACATACGGTAGCTTTTGTTGTATACATTCTGTTCATTGATAGCCTGGACAAGGTTGTAGTGAAGGAGCTCGGCATTGATGATGGTATAAGAGCCGTCCGGTTTGAAGGGAGTATCCCAAGGGCGGTGCTCAAGGCCATGCGTCAACATGGATGTGCCGATATTGCCATCGGGCACACGGTTGGCGTTGGTATAACTGAAATTCAATGAAGCACCCACGGAAAGCCAGGGACGTACATCGCTGTTGACATTGGCTTTAATGCCGTATTTCTGGTACAGGCTCCCCATGCCCACACCTTCATTCTGTTTGGCGTTGGCAGAAATATAATAATTGCTGTTTTCGGAACCTCCGGAAACCGAAATATTGGTACTCCAGCTCTTGGCTACACGGAACACCATGTCCAGCCAGCTGAATTGCGGTTTGCCGGGATACGGATTCTCCAGACGGGCGATAGAACTGCCGGTCTGCATATTGTAATTGTCGATGGCCTCATTCTGCACTTCCAGGTACAGGTCGGCGTCTGCCACCTTCAGCTTGGAAAGGTTGGGCAGGTAACTCAGGCCGAAAGTTGCATCGGCCGACAGCTTGGGAGCGCCTTTCGCACCTTTCTTGGTGGTGATAATAATGACGCCGTTGGTACCGCGGGAACCATAGATGGCCGCCGATGCGGCATCCTTCAGCACCTGCACCGATTCGATATCGGCAGGATTGATATCGGAAAGGCCGGTAAGGGATTCACCTCCCCATGCGCCGGTATCACCCGAGGTATTGCTCATGGGAACACCGTCAATCACATAGAGGGGTTCGTTTCCGGCAGTCAGGGAGCCGATACCACGGATACTCACACGGCTTTTTCCACCCGGGGTGCCGGAGGCCGCCGTCACATTTACACCGGGCACACGGCCCTGCAGCATGGCATCGGGACTCAGCACCTGACGCTCGCCTTCCTCGGCCGGCTTATATGTTGCGATGGCCGATGTGATATCCCGGCGCTGCATGCTGCCGTAACCCACAACAACGGATTCTTCCAGCAGCGTGATATCATCCGACAGCATGATAATGAAGCCATCTGTCCGGGAGCCCAATGGAAAACGGACTTCCTTGTATCCCAGCATGCTCACAAGAAGGACATCGCCTTTCTGAGCCTGAATGGAAAAGGAGCCGTCGTTGTCGGACATGGCGACAGCCGACATACCTTCCACCTGAATAACGGCGCCGATGACAGGGCCATCTTTATCCTGGACCTTTCCCGAATAAACCTTCACTGCGCCCTTCTCTTTCTTGACAATCAGAATAATCTTGTCTTTGATACGGGCTTCACAATTGGTTCCTTCCAGAAGGGAGGCCAGGACCTGCGAGAGTCTCTTTCCACTGGGAGCTGTTACTACTTTTTTCAGATCCAGCAGATTCTCATTGTATGCGATGGAATAGCCGCTTTGCTGTTCAACTGCCGACAACGCTCCGGAAAGGGTCAGGCGACTTTTGGAAAAGTTGATGACCGGTTCCTCCTGCGCTTGGAGCAGGTTAGGGATGAGCAGGCCTATCAGCAGCATACAACATGTAAGCATAATAGTCTTTCTCATAGAAACGAGGATTGGTTATTAGATAATGATAAATGATTAACGGATGTAAATGGCATCATCAGTGCGGCTGTACCGCATGGACGGGACTACCGAACATATGGCGTCCAGCAATTCGTCCACGGTTTCTCCGTGGATAAAGCGTGCGCTGATCCTGGCCTTGTCATATTTGGAGGTGGTCAGGTAAACCTGGACGCCATAGTGGCGCTGGATAATCCTGATAATCTCATGGATAGACTCCGAATGGAAACAAAGATTGCCCCCTTCCCAGGACATGGATTCAGAGGAATTGGCACGCCCATGGACAAGGGCGCCGGTGGAACGCTCCAGAGCGCAGTACTGTTCCGGCTCCAGTTCCACCACCCTTTCAGGCGCGTTCTTCGGCCAGGCCGCGATGGCGCCCCTGTTCAGGGTTGCGGTAACCATGGGATCGTCGAAATAGGCTTTCACATCAAAGCGGGTCCCATGCACCTTCACCACCAGGTCGGAGGTCTGCACATAAAAAGCATCCTCCTCAGAAGCAGTCACATCGAAAATAGCCTCCCCGGAAAGGAACACCGTGCGTTCCGATTGGAAAGTCTCCGGATAAATGAGTACCGACTGTGCATTCAACAGGACACGGGAATGGTCGGGAAGAATAACCTCGGCGGTTTCTCCGCAAGATGTGGAACGCTGGATATAATTGACGGCTGCGACCTGGTTCTGCGGCGCAGTACGGCGTGCATAGCGGACAGAAAAGACCGGTACCAGAATCAGGGCACAGACAGCCGCAACCGAGAAGATGACTCGGAGGTACTTTGTCCTGCGGATGCTCCGTTCCCTGGCAAGATAGGCTTCCAACGTCCGGGAGCGCTTCATCACCTCTTCAAAAGCGGCGTCCAGTTCCTCCGAAGACATGGAAAACGGTTCAATCTGATCCCACCCCGGGAAATGATCGAAAGGTGTCATAGTTTTAGCGTTTACGTAATAAAGACGAAAAAAGGGGCGTCAGCCCCTAAGAGATTATAGAAAAAAAGCGATGCATGAAGTGATTTTACGCAATTCCTTCAGTGCAGCATTGATGTGATTCTCCACGGTTTTCTTGGAAATCCCCAGCTCTGCAGAGATCTCATCGTTGCTTTTCCCCTGTTTTCTGGACATGAGAAAGACCTGTTTCCGCTTCTGAGGCATCCGTTCCACCATACGGTCTATCTGATACTGGCGTTCGCGCGCAAAGTATTCTTCATCCAAATCATAGGATTGGGAGTCGTCGGTATGCTCTTCCAACGGAATCTTGACTTTATAGGTGCGGCCATAATCGATGGCGGCATTCCGGCACATCCGATAGAGATAGGCGCCAAGAGAACGGATCTTGCCCAAAGATGAGCGGATGAGCCAGATTTTTACAAACAGATTCTGCGCAAGGTCCTTCGCCTCGTTTTCATCCTGAATAAGCGCAAGGAGAAATGATACGGCTTTGGGATAATAGTATTCGAACAGTTTCCGGAAGGATTCTTCATCCCCCTGGGAGAGCCGTTCAATCATCTTTCCTTCATCCGTAAGCATGTAACAAAGTTAACAATACTTTAATAATAACGAACAAAACGGCCTGGACACCCAAGCCGTTTTGCTGACGAATTGAATTATTTTCGGGATGAGCTGCCTGAATTACTGCTCGTCCGGGCCTTCGGGCTGGCCGCCGGGCTGAGGGCCGCCGTTGAACGGACCCTGAGGACCGCCGTTGAACGGACCCTGAGGACCGCCCTGAGGGCCGCCGGCCTGCTGACCGGCCTGGTACATCTTCTCGAAGGCCTTGTTCAGTGCCTCAGAATAGCGGTCGATGTCAGCGATGTTCTGGGCTTTGACGGCTTCCTTCAGCAGGTTGCAGTTCTGCTCCACTTCGCTCTTGACGTCGGCGGGCACTTTGTCGCCGTTTTCCTTCAGGAACTTTTCGGCCTGGAAGGTGAGGGCGTCGGCGTTGTTGATCTTGTCAATGCGCTCCTTTTCGGCCTTGTCGGCGGCTTCGTTGGCCTTGGCTTCGTCCCGCATGCGCTGGATTTCGGCGTCGGAAAGGCCGCTGGAAGCCTCGATGCGGATGTGCTGCTCCTTGCCGGTCGCCTTATCCACGGCGCTCACGTTCAGGATGCCGTTGGCGTCGATGTCGAAGGTCACCTCGATCTGAGGCACGCCGCGGGGTGCGGGAGCAATGCCGTCCAGGTGGAAGATGCCGATCTGCTTGTTGTCCTTGGCCATGGGGCGCTCGCCCTGCAGGACGCGGATTTCGACACCGGGCTGGTTGTCGGCCGCCGTGGAGAAGATCTGGCTCTTCTTGGCGGGGATAGTGGTGTTGGACTCGATCAGTTTGGTCATGACACCGCCGAGGGTTTCGATACCCAGGCTCAGCGGGGTGACATCCAGCAGAAGCACGTCCTTCACGTCACCGGCCAGCACACCGCCCTGGATGGAGGCGCCGATGGCGACCACCTCGTCGGGGTTGACGCTCTTGTTGGGCTCTTTGCCGAAGAAGTTCTTCACCAGCTCCTGTACGTAAGGGATACGGGTGCTGCCGCCGACGAGGAGGACCTCGTCAATGTCGGAGGGATTCAGGTGAGCGTCGGCAAGTGCCTGACGGCAAGGAGCGATGCTGCGCTGGAACAGGGCGTCGGACAGCTGCTCGAACTTGGCGCGGGTCAGGGTCTTGGCCAGGTGCTTGGGCACGCCGTCCACCGGCATGATGTACGGAAGGTTGATTTCCGTGGAAGTCTGGCTGGAAAGTTCAATCTTGGCTTTCTCGGCAGCCTCTTTCAGACGCTGCAGGGCCATGGGGTCCTTCTTGAGGTCGATTCCGCCGTTCTCTGCGGCGAACTCGGAGGCCAGCCAGTCGATGATGACCTGGTCGAAATCGTCACCGCCCAGGTGGGTGTCGCCGTTGGTGGAAAGCACCTCGAACACGCCGTCGCCCAGCTGGAGGATGGAGATATCGAAGGTACCGCCGCCCAGGTCATACACGGCCACTTTCATGTCCTTGTCTTTCTTGTCCAGGCCGTATGCCAACGCGGCCGCCGTGGGCTCGTTGATGATACGCTTGACATCCAGACCGGCAATGCGGCCGGCTTCCTTGGTGGCCTGACGCTGCGAGTCGGAGAAGTAGGCCGGAACGGTGATGACCGCTTCCGTCACTTCCTGACGGAGGTATTCCTCGGCCGTCTTCTTCATCTTCTGCAGAATCATGGCGGAGATTTCCTGCGGCGTGTACAGTTTTCCGTTGATGTCCACGCGCGGCGTATTGTTCTCGCCGCGGACCACTTTGTAAGGGACACGGCTCACCTCGGTGTTCACCTGGTCGAAGGTTTCACCCATGAAACGCTTGATGGAGAACACGGTGTTGTTGGGGTTGGTAATGGCCTGACGCTTGGCAGGAGAGCCGACTTTACGCTCGCCGCCGTCGGTGAAAGCCACTACGGAAGGGGTAGTACGCTGCCCCTCGTTGTTGATGATGACAGTAGGCTGATTGCCTTCCATCACTGCGACGCAGGAATTGGTGGTTCCCAGGTCGATACCGATAATTTTACCCATAGTCTATTTGTTTTTAATTTTTGTTCTTGTTTCCGCCTCCCGGGATTCTTCGCTCCGTCCAGCAGGACATCGCTCAGAATGACCGGAAAGGCGCCGCCCCGAAAGGAGCGACGCCATGAAATTATCGAACATCGTGCCAGTGTTTTTCTGCTGACAAAATGGCAGTTTATGGGACATCAGAACCGCCACCCGAAGGTGAGCAGGGCATCCCAGATGCGGGAACGGACTTCCAGTTCCGGCGTCAGCACGGAGTCGTCCACCCGTTTGGACAGGTAGTCGTTGTCGTAGGTGTAATAATTATAGGTAAGGATATAATTGACGGGAAGGAAGCGCACCTGCACCGCGGCATCCAGGAAGAACGCGCCAAAAGTGGCGCCCAGGCCCAGCGACACATTGTGTTTGGCCTGCTTGATTCTCTCTGCACTGCTGAGCGGAGTGGTGGTCCAGTCTGCATTGAGCCAATTCCTCTGGGCCGACGTGACGAAGTTGTAGCCGGCACGGACGGACAGGAAAGGAAGCGGCTTCACCTCAAGCCCGGCACGGATTTGATGCCCTACGGTAAGGACGTTCCTGATCTCGTCGTTTGCGTCTGCCAGGTAGCTGGGCATGCTGGCATTGCTCCCGCCATATCGGGCACTGCCGTAATCCGTAAGTTCATAGTCTGCGCTCAGAACCGCCACGGTGCCGAAGGTATATGCCACGCCGGCATTCAGACGCCAGGGCTGACGGAGGCGGTACGTCCATTCATCCTCGGGACTGGTGGAGGGAGTCAGTGTTTTTCCGCTGAGTCTTACCTCCCCGGAGTAGGCCTGCCGCGAACGAAGGTTGGTCCAGGTGGGCGACTGGACGGCCAGGCCCAGGCGCAATCCGGCGGCGGGACGCCACAACACACCGGCCTTCACATATACGCCGCTGCCCCGCAGGGAGTAATTGTGCTTCATCATGAGGCTGGCGAAACGGCCACTGGTGCCGTCCGTATATTCGATATCGGGGAATTCCTCCGCGTTTTCCGGCGCCTCCTGCCAATACTCGGACAGACTGTAGCTGAGCATGGAAAAGCCCATGTTGAAGCCCAAATACAGGATGTCGCTGTAGTTGGCCGACATGTTCAGGTACAAATCCTGTTTGTAGCCGCGCGTCTGCTGTCCATATTTCTGATAAAGGGGTGCAGCCAGCCAGCAGGTGTTGGATGCGTCGCGGACCTCCGTTATCGCCTGGTATTTGTTGGCGCTTCCCGGAATGCCGTTGAACATGCCGCTGCGATAGGCGACCATGTCCATCCAGGCCGGCATACGGGACCGGTCGCTGCCGTCGTACCACCAGTCTTCCGTGCCCAAAACGTTTTCCGTATATCCGTCAGCGGAGGATGCCAGGGAAGCGGCAAACGAGTTGTCGGCATTTACGCCCGAACCTACCGTCTGGCCGGTGAAATTATTGGTGGCATTGGATACCAGGCCGAAGGAAAAACGCTTCCAACCCGTACGGCGACCGTTTTCGGCATTGATGATAAAGCCGATATTGGGCAGTTTCACGCGGGCATACGAAGAATGGACGGCGTCGCCCAGGCCGATGGCCGAGGTAGCGTTGTTCGGCACTACGCCCGTGGCATTGACGCCGGAGATGCTCAGGCCGGGGGTAATGACCACCTGGGAATACCCTGCCACGGACGAACCGGCCGGATTCAGGCCGATGGACCCGAGGTCTCCGCCGATGGCCGTGAGAGCGTTTCCCATACCGACACTCCGCGCGGTGCCCAGGTAACTGTTTTCAGAGAAATAGAGGGCATCCTGCCAATTCTGGGCAGCGGCCGTCACTGCAACGACCGCTCCCAACGCTAAAGTTATGATTCTTTTCATATTCTCAGTCTGATTTATCGGCGGGAAGAACGGCTTCCTCCACCGCCGGAATAACCACCGCCGGAGCGGGAACCACCACCGGAATAGCCGCCGCCGGAATAACCGCCACTGGAGCGGGAACTGCCGGAGTAGCTGCCACCGCCGGAACGGGAGCTGCTGCCGGAACTGGAACGGCTGCCGGAGGAGCGATAAGTGGAACTGCCGGAAGAACGGTAACTGCCACTGGAGCGGGAACTGCCGGACGAACGGTAGTTGGAACTTCCGGAAGAGCGATAGTTGCCGGAACGGGAGCTGCTGCCGGAAGAACGGTAACTGCTGGAGCGGGAACCACTGCCGGAAGAACGGCTGACGCCGCCGGAACGGGAGCTGCTGCCGGACGAACGGCTGACGCTGCCGGAACGGGAACTGCCGTCGGACGAACGGCCGACGCTGGCTGCAGAACGGCTTCCGCTACGGGACGTAACGGCGCTGCCGGCGCGGGACACCGAGGTGGCGCGGGAACTGCGGCTGCCCGTAAGCGTACGGCTGCCGGCGGTGCTGCCCGAAGAGAGGACGCGGCCTGTCCGGACCGTACGGGAACTGGCGCCTGCATGGGAAGAACTGCGAGGAGTCCCCACCCTGCCGGAAGTTATGCTGCGGCCTTCTGAACGGTAGGCACCTCCGCGGGCACCGTACGAGCCGGCATAAGGAGCGTTGTAATGACCGCGCCTGTACCAGACACCTCCCGCAGGGCCGTAATAGAAGCCCGGACCATAGCTGTACCACCGGTTCCAGTGCCAGTGGAAATGAGGGCCATGCCAGTAGAACGGACGATACCAGGGGTCCCAGTAGGTCCAGGAACCGTAATACCACGGAGACCTGAAATGCCAGGGGCGGTACCAATAATCCCAGGGATCCCAAAACCAGGGACGATACCAGGAATAGCCGTAATACCAAGGGTCGTTGAGCCACACCGGGTCAACAACCACAAGGGTGGTCGTTTCCGTATTCAGCCGTAGCGGTTTGGTGGCAGGCACCACGAGGGTGTCGCCGTTACTGTTCACGATATAGGCTTGCGACTGCTTGCTTTCTGCAAGGAGATTATCCAGTTCCGACTCCGTTGCCGCCGTAATGGTTACGGGCGTGGCGGGAGCGACAGAAGGACGGGAGTACACCCCGTCGTCGTACACTTGGGTTTGGAGCTGGCTCGTGGAAGAGCAGCCCAGAGCGGCAAATACCGCGACGGCACAGGCCAAAAAACTCTTTTTCATCGTCAGTACCTCCTTTTATCCAATAAAAATAAGTATCTTTGTGCCCTAAAAAGGCATTTGGGCGTGTACATGCAATTTTTATACCTGCACAATCCCTTTGGTCCTGCAATATTACGCATAAAAACAAAAATAAACAAGCAAACAATATGGCAAAAGAGGTAACCAAACGGTCCGAGAACTACTCTCAGTGGTACAATGACCTGGTAGTCAAGGCAGATTTAGCCGAGCAGTCGGCCGTACGGGGCTGCATGGTCATCAAACCCTACGGCTATGCCATCTGGGAAAAAATGCAGCATATCCTGGACGGCATGTTCAAGGAAACCGGACACAAAAACGCATATTTTCCCCTTTTCATTCCCAAGAGCTTCTTCAGCCGGGAGGCGGAACACGTGGCCGGATTCGCCAAAGAGTGCGCCGTAGTCACCCATCACCGGCTCATGAACGACCCCGATGGAAACGGCATCGTCGTGGACCCGGAGGCCAAACTGGAGGAAGAACTCATCGTACGCCCCACCTCGGAAACCATTATCTGGAACACCTATAAAAACTGGGTGCACAGCTGGAGGGACCTCCCTATCCTCTGCAACCAATGGTGCAACGTGGTACGCTGGGAAATGCGTACGCGCCTGTTCCTGAGAACGGCCGAATTCCTGTGGCAGGAAGGCCACACCGCCCATGCCACCGCAGAGGAGGCCGAGGCCGAGAAAACCCGGATGGTAAACGTTTACGCAAAATTCGCCCGGGAGACCATGGCCCTGCCCGTGGTGGTGGGCCACAAGAGTCCCGGCGAACGCTTCGCCGGCGCCCTGGACACCATGACCATCGAGGCCCTGATGCAGGACGGAAAAGCCCTGCAGGCCGGCACCTCCCATTTCCTGGGCCAGAATTTCGCCAAGAGCTTCGACGTCACCTTCACCAATAAAGAAGGCAAGCAGGACTATGTCTGGGCCACATCCTGGGGCGTCAGCACCCGCCTGATGGGCGCCCTCATCATGGCCCACGGAGACGACAACGGTCTTGTTCTTCCCCCCGCCCTGGCACCCATCCAGGTGGTGATGGTCCCCATTTACAAGAGCGAGGAAGAGCACAATGCCGTACTGGACAAGATGTACGAAGTGAAAAAGGCGCTGGAGGCCAAGGGACACAGCGTGGAAATCGACGACCGCGACACCTTGCGCCCCGGCTTCAAGTTCGCCGAATGGGAACTCAAGGGCGTTCCGGTCCGCCTTGCCATGGGCCCGCGCGACCTTCAGAACGGCACCGTGGAGGTGGCCCGCCGCGACACCCTGGAAAAAATCTCCGAGCCGCTGGAAGGTCTCGAGGAACGCATCATCGGCCTGCTGGACGACATCCAGAAAAACATTTACAACAAGGCCCTGGCCTACCGCGACGCTTCCATCCGCAAAGTGGACACCTGGGAAGAATTCAAGGAGGAGATTGAAAAGGGCGGCTTCCTGCTCTGCCATTGGGACGGCACCGCGGAAACCGAAGCCAAAATCCAGGAAGAAACCAAGGCGACCATCCGCTGCATCCCCGTGGACAGCGCCGTGTGCATGGAGGAAGGAAAATGCGTTTACACCGGCAAACCCTCTCACCAGAGAGTGCTTTTTGCCCGTTCCTATTAATATTACCTTATGAAGAAGATTTTTGTATCCCTTGCCCTGGCGGCCGTCACCGTACTGGCCGCCCGGGCACAGAACACCCAGGAGGCCGCCGCAGAGGCCGCCGCCGCCCTGAGCGCCGCAGACGAAGTGCCGGCAAAAGTTGAAAAACCCAAATACTGGACCAACACCATCCTCACCAACATCAACCTGGGCCAGACCTTCCTGAGCCAGTGGGCCGCGGGTGGTTACAACAACGTTTCCCTGGCCGCCAACGTGGACGCCAGCTCCGCTTACGCCAAAGACAAACTCACCGGCCTCAACCGCATCCAGCTGGACTACGGTTTCCTCTGGAGCGCAGACAAACCCATCCTGCAAACCAACAAGGACCGTATGTACCTCGAGTCCAAATGGGGATACGAAACGCCGGTCCGCAACCTGGCCTACTCCGCCAGCTTCGACTTCCTGAACCAGTTCGGTCGCAACTACGACTATAAGACGCCCGCTACCGAAAAAGACGCCGACGGCAATGTCATCGAGCCCACCTCGAAAGATTGGCTGAACGCGCGCCAACTTAAATCCGGCTTCCTGGCTCCCGCGTACATGAATCTGGGTATCGGTATCCTGTGGACCCCCGCGCCGTGGTTCTCCCTCAACTTCGCCCCCCTCACCGGCAGCGCCGTATTCGTGACCATTCCCCAGCTGCGCTACACCTATGGTATGGATTTGAACAATGCCGATGATTATGCGGCCGATGCCGCCGCGGCCGGAACAGACGTCCGGAAATTCGCGCAGGACAACGGCTACTACGATTCTTTCCGCGCCGTCCGTATGGAATTCGGTGCCCAGATCAAGGCCGACGCCTCCTGGGTGATTAACGACAATTTCTCCTATACTACCCAGCTCACGCTCTTTTACAACTATCTGAAACCCGCTGTGGAACCGCGTATTACCTGGGACAACAAAGTATATTGGAAACTGGCCAAATTCTTTGCCCTCACCCTCTCCACGAATCTCATCTACGATCCGCTGGTGATGGTCCGCAAGACAAACGGAAGCACAACGCCTAACGCCAAGGGTGTCCAATTCAAGGAATTCCTGGAATTCGGCTTCACCTACAGCTTCTCGCGTCAGCGATAATGCTTTTACTTGCAGTCAGCGGAGGCATTGACTCCATGTGCCTTATGGAAAAGGTCCGCGAGGAAGGCGGGCCTTTTGCCGTTGCACACTGCAATTTCGGCCTGCGGGGCTCCGAGAGCGACGGAGACGAAGCTTTCGTCCGCGCACAAGCCGCCCGGCTCGGCGTTCCCTGCCATGTAAAACGCTTCGACACGGAAGCATACGCCCGGGAACGGGGAATTTCCATCGAGATGGCCGCCCGCCGGCTGCGCTACCAATGGTTTGGCCGCCTGTGCCGGGAATACGGCTATGAAGCGGTGGCCGTGGCACACAATGCCAACGATAACGCAGAAACACTGATACTGAATTTGTTACGTGGAACCGGACTGAAGGGTATCACGGGCATGAAAGCGGAAGGGTTCATCCCGGAGCCGGACTTCGGGGACATTCCCCTGCTTCGGCCGCTGCTGGAAATGACGCGCGAAGAGATTGAGACATACGCCCGCGGGCGCGGCCTGTCCTGGCGCGAAGACAGCACCAATGCGCAAAGCGACTATAAGCGCAACAAACTCCGCAACCTGGTGTTCCCCGTCTTTGCCACCATCAACCCCTCGTTCATCCACACCCTGAACCGAAACATGGCCCGCTTCGCCGCAGAACTAGCTCTCGTCCTCAAAAACGGCCCAATTTCAGGACGAGAGGCCGAAAACCAAGGTGTCATCCTCAAAAACGGCCCAATTTCAGGACGAGAGGAGGCGCATGCCTCCAAACCCATGGCCACCCTCGGCCGTGCCCCGCAAGGGCAGTTATCCCCGGGGGGATTACAGGGGGAAAAATTATCCCGGAACGGGAGGGGCCCGCAGTCAGTGCCCGGAGGGCACGACGCATCGGGAGGGACGAGGAGCGAAGCGACGAAGGGTTTGGAGGTATGTGCCTCCTCTCGTGCGTATTCTATCACCGAGGAAATGTGGGACGGGACGGAGGCAGTGAAGCAGCCCGAGGGGGTGCTGATTCTGGATGCGGACAAGGCCGGCTTCCCGGAAGGGGCCCGTCCGGTCCCGGGCACATGGGAAAGCGGCGACTGGATTAAACCGCTGGGCGCACCCGGGCGCAAGAAACTGCAGGACTGGTTCACGGACCACCACATTCCGGCCGACGAAAAGCCGTTTGTACCCCTGCTCAAAAGCCCGGCGGACCCGCATCACGTACTGGCCGTCATCCCCTTCTGCATCGACCACGGCGTCCGCGTCACCGCCGCCACCCGCCGGATTCTTCGCATTTCCGCAAAAAATGGTTAACTTTGCACCCCACGGAGGGGGCAAAAACGCCCCTTTTTGCTCCTGACTTGATTACTATCGCAACATTATATGAACAGAAAAGTACTTCTCATGATTTTGGACGGCTGGGGTGAAGGCCGTCACGACTATTCCAACGCCATCTGGACCCAGGGTACACCCAACATCGACGCCATCCGCGCCCAATACCCCTCCGGTCACCTGCAGGCCTGCGGTGAATTCGTGGGACTTCCGGACGGCCAGATGGGCAACTCGGAGGTAGGTCACATGAACCTGGGCGCCGGCCGCGTGGTGTATCAGGACCTGGTGAAAATCAACATCGCCTGCCGCGAGCATAAATTACTGGAAAACAAAGAGATAAAAGCCGTTTATGACTATGTCAGGCAGAGCGGAAAGAAGCTGCATCTGATGGGCCTCACCTCCCACGGCGGCGTACACAGTTCGCTGGACCACGTTTACGAGTTCCTGCGCGTAGCCAAGGAGGAAGGACTGGACAAAGTATATGTCCACGCTTTCATGGACGGCCGTGACACGGACCCGCACAGCGGCCTGGGTTTCGTGAAAGAACTGGAGGAGAAGATGGCCCTGACCACCGGCAAGGTGGCCTCCGTATGCGGCCGTTTCTATGCCATGGACCGCGACAAACGCTGGTCCCGCGTAAAAGAAGCCTATGATTTGCTGGTCGAAGGCAAGGGCGCCGCATTTGAAAGTGCCCAGGCCGGCATCCAGGCCAGCTACGACGCGGACGTGACGGACGAATTCATCAAGCCCATCGTCGTAAGCGAAAACGGCAAGCCCGTAGCCACCGTCGAGGAAGGCGACGCCGTCATTTTCTACAACTTCCGCAACGACCGCGCCCGCGAGCTCACCGCCGTTCTCACCCAGCAGGACATGCCGGAAGAGGGCATGCACACCCTCCCGCTGTATTACTGCTGCCTCACCCCCTACGACGCCTCCTTCAAGGGCGTACACATCCTGTTCGACAAGGAACTCGTCCAGGACACCCTGGGAGAAACCGTTTCCAAGGCCGGCAAGCACCAGCTCCGCATCGCTGAAACCGAGAAATACGCCCATGTGACGTTCTTCTTCAACGGCGGCCGCGAGACCGTGTTCGAGAACGAAGACCGCATCCTGGTGAACAGCCCCAAGGTGCCCACCTATGACCTGCTGCCGCAGATGAGCGCTCCGGAAGTGGCCGAAAAACTCATCGCCCAAATCCGTACGGAGAAGCAGGACATGATTATCCTGAATTTCGCCAACGGTGACATGGTGGGCCATACCGGCGTGTACAATTCCATTACGCAGGCCGTCACGTGCATCGACCGCCTGGTGAAAGAAGTGGTGGACGAGGCCGTCGCCCACGACTATGTGGTGCTGCTCACGGCCGACCACGGCAATGCAGACTTTGCCGTGAACGCAGACGGAACGCCCAACACCGCGCACTCCCTGAACACGGTCCAGTTTGTGGTAATCAACGCAGGCGATGCCGTAAAAACCGTGAAGGACGGAGCGCTGTGCAACGTGGCGCCCACCATCCTGAAGCTTATGGGCATCCCCCAGCCTGCCGCCATGACTGCAGAGCCGCTTATTTAGTATGGAATTTACCGCCCAGGATTTAGCCCGCTTACTGAAAGGTACGGTAGAAGGAGACGAGAACGCCACGGCCACCCAGTTCGCCAAAATCGAACATGGAAGGCCGGGCACGCTCTCCTTTTTTGCCAATCCCCAGTATGAGTCCTATGTATATACCAGCAAGGCGTCCATTCTTATCGTGGACAAAAGTTTTGTCCCCAAACAAGCCGTGACGCCCACGCTGGTGCGGGTAGATAATGCCTATTCCGCCGTCGCCGCCCTCCTGAAATACACGGCCGACAAAAAGAAGAAGGCCAAGCGGCACCGCAGCCTGCGCGCCCGCTGGTTCCTGAGCACCCGCTTCGGGAAACGGGTCTATCTGGGCGCATTTTCCTACGTGGGACGACACACCCGCATCGGCGACAATACCATTATACATGAGCAGGTGTACATCGGCGACGACTGCACCATCGGCAAGAATTGCATCTTTTATCCCGGCGTGCGCATTTATCCGGGCATGGTGATTGGAGACAACGTCATCCTGCACAGCGGCGTAGTCATCGGGGCCGACGGATTCGGGAACGCTCCCCGGCCGGACGGCAGCTGGGAGAAGATTGAGCACCTGGGCAACGTGGTTATCGGCAACGATGTGGAAATCGGCGCCAACACCACCGTGGACCGGGCGCAGATGGAATCCACCGTCATCGGCAACGGCGTACGCATTGACAACCTGTGCATGATTGCGCACAATGTCATTATCGGCGACCATACCGCCATGGCGGCCCAGACGGGGATTGCCGGATCGGCCGAAATCGGGAAATACTGCATTCTCGCCGGACAGGTGGGCATTGCCGGCCATGTCAAAATTGCCGACCATACCACCCTCATGGGGCAGAGCGGCGTCATCGGGAACATCAGGACGGAAGGACAGACGCTGCTGGGCTCCCCCGCCATTCCCGCCGGCGAATATATGAAAGCCTACGCCCTGTTCAGGCGGGCAGCCAAAGACTGAACCTCCGGGCATGGGCAGGAACCAGCATACCGTAAAGAAAGCATACTATTTCCAAGGAAAAGGCATGCATACGGGCACCTATGCACACATGAAGCTCATGCCCGCTCCTGCCCATTCCGGCATTCGGTTCCGCCGGACGGACCTCCGCTCCAAACCTGTCATCGAGGCCCTGGCGGAGAATGTGAGCAACACGGCCCGCAGCACCACCCTTTCCAGCCACGAAGCCGTGGTGGTCACCGTCGAGCACCTTCTGAGCGCCCTCGCCGGCATGGGCGTGGACAATGCGCTCATCGAGCTGGACAACATTGAAGTTCCCATCCTGGACGGCAGCGCCCGCCCTTTCATCATCCCCATTCTGAAGGACGGATTGGAGGACCAGGGCGTCCCGCGGCAGTATATCGACATACCGCAGACGCTGGAGGTCCACGACGAACGCTCCGGCTCCTGGATTCGGATAGAGCCCTCGGATGCGCCCGAGGCGGACGTTACCGTAGATTTCAATTCCAACATTCTGGGCATCCAGAACGCCCGCTGGGACGAGCGGACAGACTACGCCCGTGAAATCGGCCCGTGCAGGACTTTCGTGTTCTTCCACGAAATCGAATACCTGTTCCGCAACAACCTCATCAAAGGGGGCGACGTGGACAACGCCATCGTCATTGTGGAGCATGCGGTAGATGAAGAGCAGCTGAGCAGCATCTCCAAGCTGTTCAACCTGCCGGGACTTCAAATAACGGACAAAGGCTACCTGAACAACCTGCAGCTGCACTTTCCGGACGAATGTGGCCGGCACAAGCTGCTGGACCTGCTGGGAGACCTCCGTCTTGTCGGCGGCTACATGAACGCACGGGTTACTGCCTACAAGCCTGGCCACAGTATCAACACCCGGGCAGCCAAGGCTGTCAGGGCAATGTTAAAATAAGAGCAGCATGAACAAAATCCATCCCATGGCCTATGTGGACCCTGCTGCCAGACTGGGAGACCAGGTCGAAGTGGGTCCCTTCGCCTTCATCGATGCCGATACGGACATCGGCGACGGCTGCCGCATCCTGAACGGCGCCACTATCTACAACCATGTGAAGATGGGCAGGGACTGCACCGTCTTTCCCGGCGCTGTGGTAGGAGGCATCCCGCAGGACCTCAAATACGAGGGGGAAGAGTCCTGGGTGCAGATCGGCGAGCGCGTAACCATCCGCGAATGCGCCACCATCAACCGCGGGACCGCGGCCAGCGGAAAAGGCGTTACCCGCATCGGCGACGACACCCTGATCATGTCGTACGCCCACATCGCACACGACTGCCAGATTGGCCATCACTGCATTATCGTAAGCTATGCCGGACTGGCCGGAGAAACAGACGTCCACGACTGGGGCGTGATGGGCGGACAATCCGGTTCCCACCAGTTTTCAAGGGTGGGCACACACGGTTTCGTGGCGGCTCAGGCCAAACTGACCAAGGATGTCCCCCCCTATACGCTGGCCGGCCGGGAACCCATTGTGTTCGAAGGCGTGAACCGGGTGGGTCTGCTGCGGCGCGGCTTCACCGAAGAACAGGTAAACGAAATCAAGGCCATTTACGACGTCATCTACTTCCAGGGCATGAACGTAAGCCAGGCGGTAGCCCATATCGAGGCCAACTTCCCCGCCACGGAACAGCGCGATACCATCCTCCGTTTCATCCACGAATCCAAACGCGGCATCATCCCCAAGCCGCGTCCTGTCCGGTAGTGCTGCTTTCAAGCGCATATTTTCCGCCTTTGAGCTGGCTGGCCCTTGCAGCCCGCGATTTCACCTTGTCCCCGGACCGGATTCTCCCTTCCGCCGTGCAGCTGGAAGCCTGCGAGAACTATCAGAAGCAAAGCTACCGAAACCGCTGCTATATCCTGGCCGGCGACGGCGTGCAAATGCTCCAGGTTCCCGTGAAACATGCATCCAGCGCCATCAGGGATGTGCGGGTGGACTATTCCACACCCTGGGTGACGCGCACGAAGCGGGCGCTGGATACGGCCTATGAAACGGCCGCTTACTACGCGTATTATCGGGACGATGTTTTTGCCGTCCTGGATGCCAGGCCCGAAACGCTGTGGGAATTGAACCTCGCCACCATCGGCCTGCTGCTGGAAAAAACAGGCATCGCCTGCACGCTCTCCCCCAGTTCTTCCTTTGCCGCACCGGACAGCCAGCCCGACGACTACCGCTTTGCCATCCACCCCAAGCATCCGGACAGCGTGCTGGAGATGCTGCGCCTGGAAAGACCTTACTATCAGGTTTTTCGTGACCGCATGGGCGGCTTTGTCCCGCGGCTGAGCGGCCTCGACCTCCTTTTCAACGAAGGGCCGGACAGCATTTCGTGGCTCAAGCGCCTGTAAAGTTTGGAATTTTACAAGATTATTCCTATATTTGCACCTGTGAACGAGATAGAGGACGTCGGTCCCCTATCTTTTTTTAGATTCTTCGCCCCCAGGAGGGGCACAGAATGACAGGAGCATGAACAAAGAACAAATCATACAGGCGGTAACGCCGGCCGTGGAGCAGCGGGGCTGCTTCCTGGTAGAAGTAAGCGTAAGCGCGGAGAACGACATTGAGATTGTCATCGAGAAGGAGGAGGGCATTGTGGACTGGGAGGACTGCGCTGCCATCGACCAAGTAATGCATGCCGCCTTTAGCCAGGACGACGAAGACTATGCCCTTACGGTGTCATCGGCCGGACTGGACCGCCCGTTCAAGGTATTCAAGCAATTCCTGAAGGCCGTGGGAACACAGGTGGATGTCAAGTTCAAAGGCGGGAAACGCCTGGTCGCCACGCTGGAAAGCGCCACGGAAGAGAGCGTGACGCTCCGCTACACGGCCCTGGAGGCCGTAGAGGGGAAAAAGAAGAAGGAAAAAGTGGAGCATACGGATACCTGTCCCCTGTCGGAAATCAACAGCGTTACTCCGTACGTGGAGTTCAAGTAGATTCTTCGCTGCGCTCAGAATGACAATAAAGTAATACATACATAAACATGGCAAAAGAAAAAGAGAAAGAAGTAACCTTGATTGATGCCTTCAAGGACTTCAAGGAAGAAAAAAGCATCGACCGTCCGGTGATGCTCGGTGTACTGAAGGATGTATTCCTCACCCAGCTGGCCAAGACCTACGGCAGCGCGGACAACTTCGACGTCATCATCAACGTGGACAAAGGAGACTGCGAAATCTACCAGAACTTCGAGGTCGTGGAAAAAGTGGAAGACCCTGTCACCCAAATCACCGTGGAGGAAATCGCCGCGGAGACCGGCGACGACGACTACGAAATCGGCGACACCTTCACCCGCAAGCTCTCCCTGGCCTCCTTCGGCCGCCGCGGCATCCTGAACATCCGCCAGAACCTGCAGGGCCGTATCATGGACATTGAGAAGGCCAATGTGTTCAAGAAGTACTCGGAGCGTGTCGGTGAAATTTTCACCGGCGAGATATATCAGACCTGGAAGAACGAAGTGCTCATCCTGGACGAGGAGGGCAACGAACTCCGCATGCCCAAAAGCGAGCAGATCCCCGGCGAGCGCTTCAAGAAGAGCGATTCGGTGCGCGCCATCATCAAGAGCGTGGAGATGAAGAACAACACCACGCCGTATATCGTGCTTTCCCGCACGTCCGACAGTTTCCTGGAGAAGCTCTTCGAAATGGAAGTCCCGGAAATCTACGACGGCCTCATCACCGTGAAGAAGGTTGTCCGCATCCCCGGCGAGCGTGCCAAGGTGGCGGTGGAATCCTATGACGACCGCATCGACCCCATCGGCGCATGTATCGGCGTGAAGGGTTCCCGCATCATGGGTATCGTACGCGAGCTGCGCAACGAGAACATCGACGTGATTCAGTGGAGCTCTAACCCGCAGCTGATGATTCAGCGTGCCCTCAACCCGGCCCGCATCTCCCGTATAGACCTGGGCAGCAGCCCCGAAGAGAAAATCAAAGTGTACATGCAGGCGGACGAAGTGAAGAAAGGTATCGGCAAGGGCGGCGTGAACATCAAACTGGCCGGCATGCTGGTGGGCCGCGAGATTGAAGTCTGGCGCGAGCTGCCGCAGAACGAGGAAGAGGAGGACGACGTGCTGCTGAGCGAGTTCACGGACGTAATCGACCCTTGGGTAATCGAGCGCCTGCAGAGCATCGGCTGCGACACGGCACGCAGCGTCATGGCGCTGGCTCCCGCCGACATCGCCTCCCGGGCAGACCTGGAAGACGAAACCGTGGAAGAAGTGCTCCGTATCCTGCACGAAGAGTTTGAAGACTAATTTAGAAAACATAGGGGGTTATATATGGCAGAAATCAGATTATCGAAACTTATCAAACAATTCAACATCGGGCTGGACACCCTGGTGGAGTTCCTCAATTCCAAAGGCGCCGGCATCGAAGACGCCAATCCGAACCTGAAAATTTCCGACGAATACATGCCGGAACTGCACAAGAAGTTCGGCAAGGACTTGGAACTGAAGGAACAGGCGGAGAAAGTGGACGTAAAACTCACCGAAATCCTGGACAAGGCATCCAGGAAGCAGGAGGAGGAAGAAGACGAGTTCGAGCCCGAACGGATAACGGTCATCAAGAGCAACAACCTGTCCCGCACCGTGGTGGCGGAACCGGAACCCGTGGCCGAACCCGAGCCGGAGCCCGTCGTGGAACCGGAACCCGTGGCCGAACCCGAGCCGGAACCCGTCGTGGAACCGGAACCCGTGGCCGAGCCCGAACCGGAGCCGGACCCCATAGCGGAACCGGAACCCGAACCCGTGGAAGAGCCTGAACCGGAGCCTGTCGCCGAACCTGTCGCGGAAGCTGTCGCCGAGCCCGAACCGGCAGCAGAAATTGAACCCGTAGCCGAGCCGGAATCCGCCCCGACCCCAGCGGAAACCCCTGCGGCCCAGGAAGGTGCTGCTCCTTTCAAGGTGCTGGGCAAGATAGACCTGTCCAAATTCGACCCCAAACGCACCAAAAAGCGCGAGCGCATCAAGAGCAGCGGCTCCCAGAAAGTGGACGTTACCAAGGTTCAGGCCGAAAAAGCGCCCAAGAAGAAGGAAGAAAACAAGAAAGCCAAGTCCGGCAAGAAGGGCGACCGCTTCAAACCTGCCATGACAGAAGCCGAGCAGGAAGAAATGCAGAAGGAGATTCAGAAGCAGGTGAAGGAAACCTACGCCCGCATGAACGAGAACAAGAACAATTTCGGCGCCAAGCACCGCAAGGAAAAGCGCGAAATTGCCGCCATCCGTTCGCAGGAAGAGATGGAAGCCGCCGCCGCGGAGAACAAAATCCTGAAAGTGACCGAATTCGTGACGGTCAACGACCTGGCCACCCTGATGAACAATACGCCCGTGGTGAAAGTCATCGCGGCCTGCATGTCCCTGGGCATGATGGTTTCCATCAACCAGCGCCTGGATGCGGAAACCCTGGTACTGGTGGCCGAGGAATTCGGCTACAAGGTGGAATTCGTCACGGCCGAACTTTCGGAAGAAATCCAACAGCAGGAGCCCGACAAGGAAGAAGATCTGGTGGAGCGCCCGCCGGTCATTACGGTAATGGGCCATGTGGACCATGGTAAAACTTCCCTCCTGGACAATATCCGCAATTCCAACGTGATTGCCGGTGAGGCCGGCGGAATTACCCAGCACATCGGCGCATACAGCGTCACGCTGGACAACGGCCGTCATATCACCTTCCTGGATACCCCCGGTCACGAAGCCTTTACGGCCATGCGAGCCCGCGGTGCCCAGATGACCGACCTGGCCATCATCATCGTGGCGGCCGACGACGCCGTGATGCCCCAGACCAAGGAAGCCATCGCCCATGCCCAGGCAGCCGGCGTGCCCATGGTCTTCGCCATCAACAAGATAGATAAACCGGGCGCCAATCCGGACACCATCCGCCGCCAGCTGTCAGAGATGAACATCCTGGTGGAAGACTGGGGCGGCAAGTACCAGTGTCAGGAAATTTCCGCCAAGAAGGGCCTCAACGTGGACAAACTCCTGGAGAAAGTGCTCTTTGAAACGGACCTGCTGGAGCTCAAGGCCAATCCCAACAAGATGGGCAGCGGTGCCGTGATTGAAAGCTCCCTGGACAAGGGCCGCGGCTATTTGGCCACCGTCCTGGTGCAGGACGGCACCGTGCACGTGGGCGACGTCATTATTTCCGGTGCCTACTACGGCCGTGTAAAAGCCATGTACAACGAGCGTGGACAGAAGGTGGAAAGTGCCGGTCCTTCCACGCCGGTTTCCCTGCTGGGTCTGAACGGAGCCCCGGCCGCCGGTGAAAAGTTCAATATCATGGCCGACGAAAAAGAGGCCAAGAGCATTGCCCAGAAACGGGAGCAGCTTATCCGCATCCAGGGAATCAAGACGCAGAAGCACCTCACCCTGGAAGAGATCGGCCGCCGTATCGCCATCGGCAACTTCAAGGAGCTCAACGTGATTGTAAAAGGTGACGTGGACGGTTCCGTGGAAGCCCTTTCCGATTCCCTCATCAAGCTTTCCACCGAGGAAGTGCGCGTGAACGTGATTCACAAGGCCGTGGGTGCCATCAGCGAATCCGATGTCCTGCTGGCCGAGGCCTCCGACGCCGTCATCATCGGCTTCCAGGTGCGTCCTTCCGCCGAGGCACGCCGTTCCGCGGAAAAGGAAGGCATCGAAATCCGCCTGTACTCCGTGATTTACGACTGTATCAACGAAGTCAAGGAAGGTATCGAGGGCATGCTGGAACCGGAAAAGAAGGAAGAGGTCACTGCCACCGCGGAAGTGAAACAGACCTTCAAAATTTCCAAGGTGGGCACCATCGCCGGCTGTCTGGTAAAAGAAGGCAAACTCACCAGCAAAGCGCAGGTGCGCCTGATTCGCGACGGCATCGTGGTGTACACCGGCGAACTGGCATCGTTGCAAAGGGGCAAGGACAACGCCAAGGAAGTACCTGCCGGCATGGAATGCGGCTGCGGACTGGAGCGTTACAACGACATCCATCCCGGAGACATCATCGAGGCCTTCCAGATTGTAGAAATCAAGCGCAGCCTGTAAAGACTGCGCTTGGCAAAGCACCCTACAGGGCTTTTGCAATTATATCAGCAGCAACAGGGCTGCCAGATATACGCAAAAGCCCTGTGTGCGTAAACGTCTGCGGATAATATAATGGGTGGAAAGGTCCACCGGGTCCGCCGCGAAGTCCTCCTGCAGGTTCTCCGGCATGTGACGGGCCGACCATTTGTTCACCAACTCCCCCTCGTTGAAATAGGTGCCGCCGCCATTGGAGCGGTTCAGGGTGATAAGGGTTTTGTAGTCTGCGTAATACAGCGGCAAATCCTGCGGCAGGGCAGCATCCCCGGGAACGGCCGACACCAGCACCAGGGGCGTACCGCCGGCATTCAGCACAGCGTAATACTGCTCCCTGACCAGCTCCCAGGGGGCTTTGGGCGCGTCGTACACGGAAAGTACCACCACGTTCCCCTCCGCCGCCATGCGGTCGCAATAGATGCCGGAAGCATCCCTGAAACTCAAGATGGGATATTCGTCCGAGAGGCTTGAGGTTTTGCGAAAAACGGTATCTACCCGTACGAACGTCCAGGTAGAATCCGGCAGGGCGGAAAGGTCGAATACGCCTTCCTGCCCGTTTTTTTCGTAAACGTATGCCGACTTGTAATGGTTGTCGGCGGCCACGTCGTCGTCCAGGGAAGCGTACAGCTCCGCCCCCCAGTCAAAGGCTGTGAAATCCACGATGGGAAGATGCAGGTTGCTGTATATTGCCACGAAGAGGAGCGACAAAGCGGCCAGGGACGCCGCCACAATGCGGTTTCCTTTGGGACGGCCGAGTTCGCTGAGCGGCGTAAATGCAATGACGCTCAGCAGCAACAGGCACACATTTTTCCAAAAACTCTGGGCGTGCGTAAGGTGGATGGCCTCGCCAAAGCAGCCGCAGTCCATGGCGGGATTGAGCACCCACAGGACAAATGTAACCACGGTGAAGAAGCCCAGCATGATGTACGTGAGCACGGCAGCTATTTTCCGGAAGACGCCCGTAATGAGGGACATACCCACGCCCGCTTCCAGGACCGAGAGCGCGATACCCAGCACCTTGGCGGCGGGCAAAAGGCCCGGCAGCCGGAAAAAGCGGAAATACTCCTGCAGGATGAGCATGGTCCCCACCGGGTCAATCATTTTCAGCAGGCCGGACACCAGGAAAACGATGCCCACCAACACGGCTGCGAAGCGACGGAAGCGTTGATACGTAGTCTTCATTACAAATAAGGTTCTACAATGCTGCGAACTTTGTCGAAGATGGTATTGGGCGGCAGCATTTCACCGGAGGCGCCGGCACAGTCTATACGCAGAAACTTGCTGTCCGACTGCGTTTGTTCCACGTAAAGCGAGCGGACTTCCCGCTGGAAAGCGATGGATGCCTCATGAATGTCCTGAGCGCCTTCCAGGTAACTTCTGTCCGTGCCTGCACGATGCCGGGACAGGCTCTGCTCCACAAAACCGATGGGAACGTCCAGAAACAAGTTCAGGTCCGGAACCGGAAGCTGAAACGCCCCGTATTCCGTATGGAAAATCCAGTCCCTGAGTTGTTTGCGCTGTTCCTTATCCGACAGTTTGGCGCACTGGTAGGCAATGTTGGAATACACGTAGCGGTCCAGCAGGACGGTTTTTCCCTCCTGCAGGGACTTGCGGATAACGGGGCCGGCACCATGGCGGTCTTCCGCAAAAAGCAATGCCACCAGCTGGGGATGCACCGTTTCATTGGAACCGAAGTCTCCGCGAAGGAAACGGCTGATGAGCTCTCCGTAAACAGGGGCATCGTAGCGCGGAAAGTGGATGTACTCCAGGGCTCCGCACCGCTGCTGCAGATATTCCTTCAATTTTTTGACCTGAGTGGACTTCCCCGCCCCGTCCAGGCCTTCCAAAACGATAAGCATGTACAAAGATAATAAAAAAAGAACCGGTCACAAAGACCGGCTCTCATCCGTTTCAGTTTTTAGAACACGTCGGGTTCGTTCTGCCGGGGCTCTTCGTCCTCGAAGCGGGGCTTGCGAGGCTTGTTGTCGTGACGGTCTTCACGGCGCGGGCCACGGTCTGAGCGACGGTCGTTGCCACCCTTGCGGTCACCTTCGCGACGCGGGCCACGGTCTCCGCGGGGAGCGCGCTTGGGCTCCACATACCCTTCCGGTTTCTCGGTGAGGGCACGCATGGACAGGCGCATCTTGCCGGTCTTGGCATCAATCTCCAGGAGTTTGACATCGACCTCGTCGCCCACCTTGAGCACATCTTCCACCTTCTCGGTCTTGTTCCAGGCAATCTCGGAAACGTGCAGCAGACCTTCCTTGCCGGGCAGAATCTCGATGAAAGCACCGAATTCGAGGATGCTCACCACCTTTCCGTGATACACGCTGCCCACCTCGGGCACTGCGCAGATACCCTTGATACGCTCCAGCGTGGCATCCATGGCAGCCTTGTCCGTTCCGAAGATATCGACCACGCCCTTGGTGGTGCCGTCGCCGTTGTCCACCTCTTCGATGGTGATGGTGGTGCCGAATTCCTTCTGCATGCCCTGGATGGTCTCGCCACCCTTGCCGATGATGGCGCCGATGAACTCGGAAGCCACCTCGATCTGAATCATGCGAGGCACGAAGGGCTTGAAGTCCTCACGCGGCTCGGGGATGGTCTTGAGCATTTCGCCCATGATGTGGAGGCGTCCCTGACGGGCCTGCTCCAAGGCTTTCTCAAGCACTTCGTAGGACAGGCCGTCCACCTTGATGTCCATCTGGGTGGCGGTGATACCGTCCTTGGTACCGGTTACCTTGAAGTCCATGTCGCCCAGGTGGTCTTCGTCACCGAGAATGTCGGTGAGAATGGCGTAGCGCTCGTTGGGATGAACGGCGTCGGTGATGAGGCCCATGGCCACGCCGGCCACCGGCTTCTTGATTTTGACACCGGCATCCATCAGGGCCAGGCAGCCGCCGCAGACGGAAGCCATGGAAGAGGAACCGTTGGATTCCAGGATATCGGAAACTACACGCACGGCGTAAGGGAATTCGGGAGCCGCAGGAATGACGGGCTTGAGGGCACGCATGGCCAGGTTGCCATGGCCGATTTCACGGCGGCCGGTACCGCGCTGCGGTTTGGCCTCACCGGTTGCGAACGGCGGGAAGTTGTAGTGGAGCACGAACTGCTGGTCGTCCTGAATGAGGACCTCGTCCATCTCCTTCATGTCCATCTTGGTGCCGAGGGTGACAGTGGCCAGGGACTGGGTTTCACCGCGGGTGAAGATGGCGCTGCCGTGGGCGCAAGGGAGGTAGTCCACTTCGCACCAGATGGGGCGTACTTCGTTGGTGGCGCGGCCGTCCAGGCGCTTTCCTTCGTCCAGCACCAGGTTGCGCATGGCTTCCTTCTCCACATCATGGTAATAACGGTCGATCATGGCACCCTTCACCTCCAGGTCTTCCTCCGAGAATCCGGCCTTGAACTCGTCGCGGATGGCATTGAAGCCGTCCTCACGCTCGTGCTTGGGCTTGGCGCTGCCAGCCAGGGCGTAGCACTTGTCGTAGCAAGCCTCGCGCACGGCTTTCTTGAGCTGTTCGTCTTCCTCGTCGTGCGGGTAGTCGCGTTTGTTCACGTCCGTACCCAGCTCGTGCATCAGTTCCTTCTGCACGCGGCAGTGTTTCTTGATTTCCTCGTGGGCGAACTTGATGGCCTCCAGCATGTCGTGCTCGGAAACCTCGTTCATTTCACCCTCAACCATCATGATGTTTTCCTCGGTAGCGGCCACCATCAGGTCCAAATCGGCCCGCTTGTTGTCCTCGAAACCGGGGTTAATCACGAATTGGCCGTCGATGCGGGCTACGCGGACCTCGCTCACGGGACCGCCGAACGGCAGGTCGCTGGAAGCCAGGGCGGCCGAAGCGGCCAGGCCGGCAAGCGCATCCGGCTGGATGTCCTTCTCGGCCGAGATAAGCATGACGTTCACAAAGACCTCCAGATGGAAGTCGTCCGGCCACAACGGGCGGATGGGGCGGTCCACAAGGCGGGCGATGAGCACCTCATAGTCCGAGGGGCGGCTTTCGCGCTTGAGGAATCCTCCGGGGAAACGGCCGGCGGCATAGTATTTTTCACGATAATCCACGGTGAGGGGCATGAAGTCCGTTCCCTCTTTCACCTCCGTGGCGCAGGTGACGGTGGCAAGCAGCATCGTGCCACCCATTTTCACAACGGCAGAACCGGCAGCCTGTTTGGCGAGTTTTCCGGTTTCGATCTCGATTACCCGACCGTCGGGTAACGTGATGGTCTTTTTGATAATGTTCATCTGATTACGTCTTTGTTTCGTCAATATCATCTTCCCCTATGGAGGATGTCTTTTTCTTATTTTATTGCGGCCGGAATTTATTTTTTTCGACGGTGCGAAAAAAACCAAATTCCGCTCCGCAATTCCGCTTGTTTCTCACTAAAAAGGGGGAGAGAATATGCCTTGCATACTTCTCTGCCCCCGTTTTTTCCTATCCTGTAAGTTATCGGCGGAGACCCAGCTCCTTGACGATAGCCCTGTATCTCTCAATGTCAATCTTCTGAAGGTAGTTCAGAAGCTGACGGCGCTTAGAGACCAGGCGAAGAAGGCTGCGGCGCGTTACCACGTCTTTCTTGTTCTTCTTCACATGCTCTGTAAGGTGAGCGATACGGTAGGAAAATAAAGCAACCTGACTCTCAGGAGAGCCGGTGTCCTTATTGGACTTCCCGTACTTCGCGAAAATCTCTTGCTTTTTCTCAGGCTGTAAATATTCTGCCATGATGCAATGAGTTTAAAGTTTTAAAAATTTTAGCCCGCAAATTTACGGATTTATTTTCGAATTGCCAAATTATTTATTCTTCCACCGGCCCGTTCATGGCAAGCAGCTCGTCCATGTATTTCCGGCCGGGGCAAAGACGCGGGATTTTGTGCTGTCCGCCCAGTTTACCCTTGGTGTTCAGCCAGTCATAGAACAGGCCCGGGCGGGCCCTGCGTACAATCAAAGTGCTGCCTTCCCGATTGACAATGGCCTGTTTATAGTCAAAGCCTTCCTCCTGAACCGCCTTGTCCAGCACCTGCGCGAATTCCTCCAGATTCGCCGGCTCTTTTTCAAATTCAACCAGCCACTCGTGACGGCCTTTAACCCCATCCCTTTCCATAAAGTCAAAATCGGGGGCTACCGTGAACTCCTTGACCGCCACCCCGCTTTTCCGGCAAGCCGCCTCAAGGGCTTTTTCGGCCTGCTGCGCCGAGAGATCCTCCCCGAAAATGTTGATGTTCTGGTGCGTCCGGCCCACGATGACGAATTTATAAGGTTTGATGCGGGTAAAGCGGAGCACGTCCCCCATGTCGTAGCGCCAGAGCCCGGAGGACGTGGAGACCAGCAGGGCATACTCGACGCCTGGCTCCACCTCCCATACCGGAAGGGCCCTGGCGTCGGGACGGCCATAGGAACTCATCGGTACAAATTCGTAGAAGTTTTCGTAGTCCAGCATCAGGGTCATGGCCGGATCGTCCGGGTCTGTCTGGACACCGAAAAAGCCTTCGGACGCATTGTAGTTCTCAATGAAGCGCAACTTCCCGGAAGGGAACAACGCCTCCAGCTTTTTCCGGTAAGGAAGGAGGGACATGCCGCCGTGGGCGAAGAATTCCATGCGGGGCCACAGTTCTTCGGCCGTCCGGGCTCCGGCTTTCTGAACCGCCATTCCCAGCAACATAATGTTCCAGGTGGGAACGCCGCTGAAGGAAACCAGTTTTTTTCCGGAAATCAGTTCCGAGATGGCCTCAAACCTGTCATGAACGTCGCTTATCCCCGAGATTTCCGCGGGAGGCAGGATGTGCAGCATTTTCCGGAGCAGAGGAGGTATGCTCCCCGCCATGTGGGCCGATATGTCTCCGACCTTGCCCGGGCCTGTATCCTTTCCTGAATCCAGGCTTCCGGAAAGAATCAGGGAATAACCGTGCGCCACGTGCGACTCCCGGTTCCTGTCAAGATAGGTGGCCGCCACATCGCGGCCTCCCATCAAGTGGCTGCGTCTGAGGTTGCGCTTGCTGAGAGGAATGTATTTCACTGCATCCGCCGTGGTTCCGGAAGATACGGCATAATTCCTGACGACCCCCTTCCACAGAATATCCGGAGCCCCTTCCATCATCCTGCTTATGTAGGGTTTGTGGGAGGCATAGTCTCCGAGGGGCACTTTTGCCGCAAAATCTTCATAACTGCGGATGGAGCGGTAGTCATGCTCCTTTCCCCATTCGGTATTGCGGGCAGCTTTGACGATCCTGAGAAGCATTTTCATCTGGATGGCGTCACCTTCCACGGCATAGCGGCGGATGGCGCGCACCCGGTAATGCAGGAACAACCTGAGCAGGCCGGTGATAATATCCATCTTCTACTTGTCTCCCTTGAAATAAATCCCCCAGCGCCCTTTGTCCACGTCCGGAATGTGCAGTTTCAGTCCCATTTCCACAACATTCCCGAAGGCGTCGTTTATTGCGGAACCATAGTAACGCAGGGTGGTGGTTTGGTTCATGTACGACTTCAGGATGGGCGGCAGATACTGCTTCCTTTGCAGGAGAGCGGCATTCATGGCGCGGAAGTCGGACCGGTAGTCGTTGTATTTCAGAATGTTTTCCGCGTCGATTGCCAGGGAGACAGGATACTGCGAGATGGGTGCAATCTCGTTTTTCCCCCCGCTGCAATGCTTTTTCATAAAGGACGTAAGGAGCGAGAAAGCCTCCTGGGGATAGTCGGGATAAAAGGTTACCTTTCCAAAAACATCGGTCATTCCGCCCTCCCGGGCTGCCACGCAGATACCCTTGAAAAGGCAGTCCAGCACAAAGATGCTCTTGCGGGCCGAGTCGGTCCGCTGATGCCCCTCCGCGACAAATGAGCGGCTCAACTCCATGGTAAACGGCATCTGCTCTTTCATGAAACGCTCCGTAAAACGGAAGATATGGGCAGAGGGAATGATCGGCTGGCCGGAGGCATCGGCCTTGACGTTGCAGCCGTAAACGAAACGATACCCGCCGGCGATACACTCGTTGCGAGCGTCCCAGACCACCAGCTGCCTGTACCGGAAAGCGGGATCCGTATCCCACTCGTCCAGGTCACAGTCCTTCCCGGTGCCGCCTCCGCCCTTGCGGAAGGCAATTTCCCGAAGCCGTCCGATTTCCCGGAGGACATGGAGAAAGGAGGAATCCAGGCAATACACTTTGATGTCCCCGTGAGAAGCCTCCGCCAATTCCTCGGCACGCGCCAACTCCTGTTTCAGGAAGGCCGGATCTACGGGAGCAATGATATTTTCCATACAATACATATCTTTGTTTACGGGCGCATTTGGAATCTCAAAATTACAGAAATTATACAGAAAAACAAAGAACAGGCGGCCCGATGTGCGCGTGTTCTTCAAATCTTTTGTAACTTTGTGCAAATAATACATTCTATCATGAAAATTGGCATTTGCAATGACCACGCAGGCGTGGAATACAAGTTCAAGCTTGTGAAAATGCTGCAGAAGCGCGGCATCGAGGTGGTAAATTTTGGAACGGACACCACGGAGAGCGTGGATTATCCGGATTTCGCCCATAAGCTGGCCTATGCCGTGGAAAACGGCGAGGTGGATTTGGGCATAGCCCTTTGCGGCACCGGCAACGGCATGGCCATCACGCTGAACAAGCACCAGGGCATCCGCGCCGGCCTGGCCTGGGGCACCGCCATCGGCCATCTGGTGGCGCAGCACAACAACGCTAACGTGCTGGTGCTGCCGGCCCGCTTCATCAGCTACCGCCTGGCATCGGCCATTGTGCGCGAGTGGCTGGACACCCCGTTCGAGGGCGGCCGTCACCAGAAGCGCATCGACAAGATGCCCGTCAAATGAGTTTTACCCGGGACATTGCCGACTATCCGGAAGGCATCGTGCTGGCGGTGGACAAGCCCTGGCGCTGGACCTCGGCCGACGTCATCCGCAAGCTCAAGTATGCCGCCATCAGGCACTTCGGGAAGAAGAACCTGAAGGTGGGGCATGCGGGCACGCTGGACCCGTTGGCGACGGGGGTGCTGCTGGTGTGTATCGGCAATGCGTGCAAACGGGCGCAGGAACTGCAGGACCACGACAAAGAGTACATTGCGCGCATCCGCTTTGGCGCCACCACGCCGTCGTACGACCTGGAGAAGGAGGTGGACCGCCGCTTCCCCTACGAGCACATTACGGCCGATGCCGTGCGCGCCGCCCTCCCCGCCTTCCTGGGCGAGCAGGAGCAGGTGGCCCCGCTGTTCAGCGCCAAGAGTGTGGACGGGGTCCGGGCTTATGAGTTGGCCCGGAAGCTCTACAAGGCCGGCAACACGGCAGCCATCGACGCAGCCGCCCTGGAGACCCTCCACCGTAGCCGAATCACCATCAGCGAGTTGGAGCTGCTGGATTTCACAGAGGATGGCATAGGGGTATCTGAACCCATGGCCACCCTCGGCCGTGTAAGAGGGAGGGGCCCAGAGCCGTGCGAAGCACGCTGCGAATGGGAGGGGTCGCGAAGCGACGGTTCAGATACCCCTATGCCATCCTCAAACAATTCCGCATCGTCCCGAATCCATGTGGCGGATACGGCTGGGCTGGGACTGCCGGAGGCCACCATCCGCATCGCGTGCTCCAAGGGCACGTACATCCGGGCCTTTGCCCGTGACCTGGGAGAAGCGCTGGGCTCCGGAGCGCACCTGAGCGGGCTCATCCGTTCCCGGAGCGGAGAATTTACCATCGACAAGGCCCTTTCCGTGGAGGAAGCCTTGGCATTATTACAAGCAGAATGAAGAAACTGAGTCTTTTGGCAGCAGCGCTGCTCGTCTGCCTTTCCGCCCTCGCCCAGGAGTGGGGCGTCGTGAACATTTCCGTATGCAACCTGCGCGACACGCCCACATACAGCGCCGAGATGGTGTCGCAGGCCCTGCTGGGCACGCCCGTGCACATCCTGCAGACGGGCGGCAGCTACAACTGGCCCCAGGTGCAGACGCCCGACACCTACACCGGCTGGGTACACAAGGATGCCATCACCGTAATGGATTACGAAACGTACCATGCCTGGAATGCGGCGCCCAAGGTGGTGGTCACGGCACTCACCGGCCTCGTGTACAAGGAGGCGTCCAAGCACGCCGCCACGCTCTCGGATGTCGTGGCCGGCGACATGCTGCGCTACCTGGGCAAATGCGGCAAGTTTTTCAAGGTAGCCTTCCCGGACGGCCGGACAGGATACCTCTCACGTAAAATTGCCCGGAAGGAGGACGACTGGCGCAAAAATATCAGCCGCAGCCCGGAGGCCGTCCTGAAAACGGCCCAAAGCATGCTGGGCTTCCCCTACCTCTGGGCCGGCATGTCGCCCAAAGGCATGGACTGCAGCGGCTACGTGCGCGCAGTCCTGTTCATGCACGACCTCATTCTCCCCCGCGACGCCGGTCCGCAGAGCAAGGTGGGTGAACGCATCTCGGACATGAATCAACTGCAGCCGGCAGACCTCGTGTTTTTCGGCCGGTGGAAGGAGGACGGCACCGCCGCCGTCAGCCACGTGGGCTTTTACCTCGGACGCGGCCGTTTTATCCATTCGCTGGGGCTGGTAAAAATCGGCAGTTTTGTCCCGGACGATACCTGTTATGACGCCTACAATACGGGCCGATACCTCTTCGGCACGCGTGTTTTGCCCTATATCGACACGGATCCCCTTATTCAAACGACACTTAGCAACCCCTATTATGCAGAATAGGCGCGACTTTCTCAAGACTTCGGCGCTGGCGGCGGCCGGAGTGGCGCTCGCGGGATGCACCGGCGGCCCGCAGCGGTTCAATATCGTCAAGGGCGACGGCCGCATGCACCTGAAATTCTTCCCGTACGAGCTGGAACTCACGCACACGTTCACCGTGGCGTCGTACAGCCGGAAAACCACGCCGGACGTACAGGTAGAAATTGAGTATGAAGGCATTACAGGATATGGCGAAGCCTCCATGCCGCCGTACCTGGGGCAGTCGGTGGCCTCCGTGACGGCCTTCCTGGAGAAGGTGGACCTGTCGCAGTTCACGGACCCGTTCCGGCTGGAGGACATCCTCACCTACGTGGACAGCCTGTCAGAGGGCGATTCCGCCGCCAAGGCCGCCGTGGACATTGCCCTACACGACCTGGTGGGCAAGCTCATGGGCCAGCCCTGGTACCGCATCTGGGGCCTGGATGCCGCCAAGGCGCCTTCGACCACCTATACCATCGGCATCGACACGGCCGATGTAGTACGTGAAAAGACGCTGGAGGCCGCCGGACGCTTCAACATTCTGAAGGTGAAAGTGGGGCTGGACAGCGACGAGGAGATGATTCGCACCATCCGCTCCGTTACCGACGTACCGCTGGCCGTGGATGCCAACCAAGGCTGGAAAGACCGTTCCAAAGCGCTGGACGAGATTTACTGGCTGGCATCACAGGGCGTAGTGATGGTGGAGCAGCCCCTGCCCATCGCGCAACTGGACGACACGGCCTGGCTCACCGAGCGCAGTCCCCTCCCCATTTTTGCCGATGAAAGCATCCAGCGCCTCAAGGACATTGCGTCCCTGGCAGGGGCCTTTTCCGGCATCAACATCAAGCTGATGAAATGCACCGGCATGCGCGAGGCCTGGAAGATGGTCTCCACCGCCCGTGCCCTGGGCATGAAGGTGATGGTGGGCTGCATGACGGAGACCTCCTGCGCCGTTTCCGCCGCCGCCCAGCTCTCCCCCGCCGTGGATTTTGCCGACCTGGACGGCAACCTCCTCATCTCCAACGACCGTTTCCGTGGCGTACAGGTGGTTTCCGGAAAGCTCGTGCTCCCGGATGCACCCGGCATCGGCGTTACCCTTGTAAAGTAAAAAATTATTTGTAACTTTGCAATCCGCTTTTGGTGGGGTGTCCGAGTGGTTGAAGGAGCCTGCCTCGAAAACAGGTGTACGTGTGAGCGTACCGGGGGTTCGAATCCCTTCCCCACCGCAAAAAGGAATGCAGCTGGTCGCGTAAGCGACCGGCTGTTTTTGGATTCCACCGGCAGCCAAGCTTGCTTGAATGACGTTGGAAGCCGAAAACAGCCTGTTGGTCCGAAGGACCGACAGCTGCATTCTATGCTTTGCAGGACCCCGTCAAGGGATGTCGGAGCGAAGCGACGAAATCCCGTAGGTGAGTGAGGATTATGCCATTTGTCGGCCTTCGGCCTCCGAAGTGCTGTCATGGGTCCAAAAAGTGGGACGATGACAGCAAAAACCGCAAAAAATGCTGTCATGGGTCCAGTGGATGGGACGATGACAGCAGTGCAAGAATCACAACACGATTTGCGACGGTCAGGAGCCCGCCCCGTCACTCGCACAGCAATTCCATCGACAGGTACTGCGGGGCCATGCCCATGGCCTCATAGAAGGCCGTGCCCTCGTGATGCAGCGCCAGCACCTGCCGCAGGAGGTCATTGACGGCCTCCAGGTCTCTCGGTTCCGCTTTTCTTATCATTTCAGAAGGCCGCGGTCCAGGGCCTCGCGGTTGAGATAGATGTACGTGGTGTTCAGGGTCATGTAATCGCGGGACATATACCAGATACCTCCATAAGGGCCGCTCTCCTCCCCCCAGGAATTCTTGACCAGATAATATGGCTCTCCGCCTTCGTCCACGGCCTTGCCATAGATGAGCATGACGTGGTCGTAGGTGAACTCCCACTTGTCCCACTGTTCCTGCCGGAGCTCCTGCGTGGGCACGACGCCTTCCGGCAGGTATGCAAGGCCCTCCTTCCGCAGGAAGTTGCCGGACACGTCGCCGCCCCAGGCCACCGTATAGCCCTTGTCGAGGGCCTTGTCGAGCACGGTCATCAGTTCCCCGATGGGAATATTGTAGCTGGGTTTGAGGCGCCATTTGTAAGGGGCCTCCAGCACAAACCATTCATTAAAAGGATGGTGCGTGTAACTGGTCAGGCTCACGTAATCGTCCATATTAAGGCACAGGTGGCGGGCAAAAGACTGGGGCGTATAGGTAACGCCCTCGTATTCAAACGTTTCCGGGCACTTTCCCACATACTTGTCTATCACGGCCTGCACGCCCTCCTGCCAGTTTTCCGCCGGCCTCGGATTGCGCAGCGGAGCCTGCTCCTCCGCGGTAAAGCGGTTCAGCTCCGGTTTCCCCTCGCTCCAGACGACAGCGCTGACCGTCCGTTCCAATTCCGGGAAAAAGGTCTTGAAATTCGCATACGGCTCTCCGACAAGGGAACCCGGCAGGGGCATCGCCTCTTCCGGGCAGATGCCGTACCTGCGGATTACATCGGCCACATCGTCACAAGACCCTCCCTCTGAGATTTGGCTGAATCCATGCATACGGACATAGTGCGTGGCGCAGTCCATATAGTCCTTGTTTACCACGAACATCTCGCAGAGGTCGTAGGTTTTTCCGGTCTTTCTGAGGATTTCGCTCTCGAAAAAGCCCAGCGTGGCGTAGTCCCAGCAGGTGCCGCTGCGGTACTGGTTCTTCACGCTGGTTATCGGCAGTTCCTTGACGGTAGTGAACGACTTTTGAGGCTGGACGACAGCGGAACGGTCTTCCTCGCGCTTACGGACATAGGTGAAAGAGGCCCCGTTCTCCAGCAGCGGCCAGGTGGAGTCCGTAAAAGTGACCACAGCCGTATCCCTGTCCACGGTAATCAAGCCGCCGATGGGCGCTCCGCCGGCGTCGGTGGCCGTAAAGGCAAGGCCCTTGCTTGTAACGGTGCCGATACCGTCGTCCAAGGTGGTCAGGCGATAGATGCCGATGTACACGCTATACCGGCCGTCCTCACGGGGGGTAATGACAAGGTTCGGGTCTGATCGGTCCTGGTCCAGGTAAGTCCCTTCATAGGCAGGAACCTCGGACTCCTTGCAGGAAACCCATACGCAGCCCAGCAGAAGGGCCGCCACCAGTGTTTTGAAAACTTTACTCATATGTATCAACCATTTTCTTCAACAGATAAGGACATGTCAGGAGACAAATGTACGGAAATTCCGCCGGAAGATAAAATATTTGGTCTGCAAGGAGAAAATAGCGCAAACACGGCAACCATACGATTTTTTTATGTACATTTGCTCTCATGAAACGATTCATCACCTTACTGCTTGCAGTATCCTTTATCCTGCCGCTGCACGCGCAGGAGTTTGACGGACAAAGTTGTACCGCCATCCTGGTGGGCAAGAAAGCCTCTACGGACGGTTCCGTGATTACCTCGCATACCTGCGACGGCCGTTATCGTACCTGGGTTCAGATGGAACCGGCGGCCGACCATCCCCTCGGAACCATGCATCCGGTGCTCAGAGGCACCATGCAAACCCGTTTCCGCGGAGACACGACGGGCGTCAAACTGATGGGAGAAATCCCGGAAGCCGCGCACACATATGCGTACCTCAACACAGCCTATCCCTGCCTCAACGAGAAGCAGTTGGCCATGGGCGAAACCACGTTCGGCGGGCCGGATACCCTCATCAACACCGCCGGCTGGTTCACGATTGAAGAATTGCAGCGCGTGGCCTTACAGCGCTGCGACAACGCCCGCGACGCCATCCGCCTCATGGGCTCCCTGGCGGAGCAGTACGGCTATGGGGACGGCGGCGAATGTCTGACGGTGGCCGACAAAAACGAGGTCTGGCAGTTTGAAATCGTGGGGGTCGGCAAGCAAAAAATCGGCGCCGCATGGGTAGCCAAACGCATTCCCGACGACCATGTGGGGGTATCGGCCAACATTCCGCGCATCGGAAAAATCAAGCGCAGCGACAAGGACATGATGGCCTCCGCCAACGTGGAACAGGTGGCCCTGGACAACGGCCTCTGGGACGGAAAAGGAGACTTCGTTTTCTGGAAGGCCTTCAATACGGACTATGCCAAAGGCAAGAACTTCAACGACCGGGAGTGGTTCATCCTGAGTCACTTGGCCCCGTCGCTGGGCCTCACATACGACATGGATGAACTCCCCTTCTCCGTAAAACCCGACAAGAAGGTGGATATCCGTGAAGTGATGGCCCTCTACCGCGAAACCTACGAAGGCACCGACTTCGACATGACCCGGAACGTGAAACTGGCGCGCCCCGCCAACAAGATGCAACCGGCCGATACCGTCGTAAGCCCGATTGCCAATCCCTGGCTTACCACGACCATGCGCAACACCCTTAACACCGTCGCCCCGGGCACCGTGGAGTTCCGCCGGACCGTAGCCGTAGCCTGGTGCGCCTACAGCCACATCACCCAGCTCCGCAGCTGGCTGCCGGACAAGGTGGGCGGCGTGTGCTGGATTTCGGTGGACAATCCCGGCCAAAGTCCCCGTATCCCGGTATTCTGCGGAACGACCGCCCTCCCGAAGAACTTCGAGGTCTGCGGCCAGAAGCAGTATATTCCGGACAGTTACCTGTGGCAGTTCCGGCGTGCCAACAAACTGGCCACGCTGGCCTGGCAGTCAACCAAAGACGGTTTCAACAAGGAAATACTCCGACTGGAAGACATGGCCTTCCAAGGCCTCCCGGACACCGTTTCTCCCCTCGCGCTCAACGCCTACACAGCGTACATTTATCACGAAGGAGTCCGTGCCTGGCAAGCCCTTGAAGAGCAATACTGGCTCCAGTTCGGAATGGGATTCTGATTTTTATAACTGGCTGTCGCTCAGCTCGAAGGTATTGCCACGGCGGATATCGCCGCTTTGCATGCCCCTCTTGAGCCAGCGCATGCGCTGGGCGGCGGTGCCATGGGTGAAGGATTCTTCAACCGCATACCCCTGCGACTTCTTCTGCAGGTAGTCGTCGCCTATCACGGAAGCGCAGCGGATGGCTTCCTCCAGGTCGCCGTCCTCCAGCGAGCCGAACAAGGCGCTCTCGTAATGCGCCCACATGCCGGCGTAGAAATCGGCCTGCAGTTCTATGCGGACGCTGACACGGTTGGCGTCCGTCTTGTTCATGCGCGCCATCTGGCTGTGCGCCTGATCCAGCGTCCCCAGCACATGCTGCACGTGGTGTCCCACCTCATGTGCAATGACATACGCGTAGGCAAAATCGCCGTCGGCACCGAGCTGCCGCCGCATGCTGGAGAAGAAGGAAAGGTCGATGTAAAGCTTCTCGTCGGCAGAACAATAGAACGGACCCATGGCCGCCTGGCCTTGTCCGCAGGCCGTGCTGGTGGAGCCGGTGTACAGGACCAGCGTAGGCGCTTTATATGTTCCTAATCCATTGTCCATGAAATAGTTGCCCCATACATCTTCGGTCGATGCCAGAATCTGGCGGGAGAACTTGGCAAGGGCTTCGTTTTCCGCCGTAGGCTCATAGGAGGATTCCGTAACCTGCTGCAGGCCGCCCGAGGAGGCGACGTTTTTGACTACGTCGCCCAGGTTCCCGCCCATCAGGAGCGTGATGACGGCGATGACGGCAATACCGCCCAGGCCGAGACCGGCTTTACCGCCGCCGCTGAGGCGCCTGCGGTCTTCTACGTGATTGCTTTCGCGTCTTCCATCAAGTTTCATACTGTTCGTGTTTTTAAGACATTATCCCAGAAGTCTGTCAATCATGTTCAGGAGAGGCTCCGAAACGGCCCCCTTTCCGTCGTGAATCTTGCTCACCAGCGCGGTAAGTTTGAGGGCGATGAAAGGAGCGAAAGTGCGTTCATGGGCAGCGATTTCCTCTGCCGATTCCGTATTCCAATACGCACGGGCAAAAAAGTCCCAGTGGGCTTTTAACGTATTCATATCCAAATGGAAAATACTCTGCGCCCGTTCTTCCGACATGAAATGTTCTGCGTAATACATCATGCAGAGATCCCACTCCGGGCAGCCGTACGCAAAGTCCCCTACATCTATCCACAGGTCCCGTGTTCCGTCCGTAATAATGTTGCCTATATGCAAATCGCCGTGCAGGCTGGTGGCGGAAGAAGGCAGGGTGTCCAGGACGGAAAGCAGCCGCTCTTTGACAGGCTGCGGAAGCTTCTCGTAACGGGTGATGTTGGCACGCACCAATTCCCGCATATCGGGAAGTTGCCGCGTATCTGCCGGCGTCCGGTGCAGTTCACGGGCCAGCCGGGCGAAACGAACGGAAAGCGGCTCAAGCTGCTCCGGCTCCTCTGAGATGATGCGTGTAAAGGAACGTTTATTGGCGATGAGTTCATACTCGGCTCCATAGCGAGTCCCGTCCGTCACCAGACGAATGGGCTCGGGCGTAGGAAGGCCGGAACGAAACACCACAAGATTGACCAGGAATTCCCGCTCCGCCGTCTGTGCGCCGAAACCCGGCATAAACAGCTTTACCAGGGTGCGGCCGTCCTTTTTACTGTAGGTAAGTGCTGTACCGCCCTCACCTGTCTGGACATAGTCCTCCAGGTTAATCTTCTGATAATCCATGGATTATTTTCTCTTCTTGGGGCCGATAATGCGGGAATAGGCAATCTGGATGCCAATCAGGTCCAAGTCTCGGGCAATCCTGAAAGAGGACATAGTGGCTTTGTTCTGGGAAGCCGTAGCCTGCTTGTTCTGGATAGTATGGCCGTACTCGATTCCGAAGATGGGAATACCGCCGGTAATGAGGCTGCCGTCACGCAGCTTCACGGCAAGACCGACAACCCCCTTGAGGCCCACGCCGATACTTTGGTTGAAACGATGCTTGGCCACTTCATCTTCTACAAATTCGACGGAACGCGGATAAGAAGTGGTGGCCCCATAACGGGCGAACAGCAGGCCTTCACCGAAGACGCCGAACGTTTTGCTTCCGAAGAAGGAAAGGTACTTGCGGGCCGTGAAAGACAAGCCGCCGGAGTGCTGATGCCAGTGCCGGTTGGAAACGGTTACGTTGAGCGCATCGAGGGCCGCTTTTCCTTCCTCGCTGGAAGGGTCATCCACCAATCCGCCCAGCATGTCGCGCAAATCCAGGCGGAGATTCGAGTCCACCCAATATCCGCTGTATTCCAGACGAATACCCAGAGCGAAGTCGTTGGCAACGAACCAATTGAATTTGGGCGCGACCCGCCAGATATGCGCTTGTCCCGTGCCCATGTTGAGCAGGGAAAGGATGCTGAAACCGTCGGCATTCTCCGTACCGCCGGCGCGGATGTTCCGGTAGGAACCGGCAATGCCGATGCTCCGTGAGCCTTTCTCGATGAACACCGTATGGCCTCTGTCAGGGTCGTCGAATCTTTCCAGTATTTTCTTGAAAGGCCCCTGGGCATTGGCGGACAGACTGATTGCCAGGGCGGAAAGAAGGAGGATAATCTTTTTCATTTGATACCTTATTTGCAATTCATGCTTACAAAAATAGCGAATCCCATGCAAATCACCAAACCGCATTTTGCATTTTTGTCGATTTGTGGGTAACTTTGCATCCACAACGCCTATACCCATGCCGGAATACGTTTTAATCCCTCTGTTTGAATCTTATACGGGACAAAAGCCGGAACAAATGCAGGAATTGCCCTCTTCCGGAAGCAACCGCCGCTATTTCCGCCTGCAGGGAGGCGGGGTTTCGCTGATGGGCGTAGCGGGCAACAACCTGGAAGAAAACCGCGCTTTTATTTACCTTGCCCGCCATTTTCGGGAAAAAGGCCTGCCCGTTCCGGAAATACTGGCCGTCAGCGAAGACCGGATGTCCTACCTCCAGGAGGACCTGGGCAGTGACGGGCTTTTCGACCTGGTATCGGCCGGACGCGAAAACGGCACTTACAGCGAGGAGGAAACCCGCCTGCTGTGCCGCGCCATGGAGCAGCTGCCCCGCCTGCAGTTTCTGGGGGCGCAGGGGCTGGACTGGAACCAGTGCCTGTACAAGGCGTTCGACGGTCGCATGGTGGACTTCGACCTCAATTACTTCAAATACTGCTTCCTGAAAGCCACCGGACTGGAATTCAACGAGGAGCGCCTGCAGGACGATTTTGAACGGCTGAAGGCAGACCTGCTGCTCGAGGACAGCGACACGTTCATGCACCGGGATTTCCAGACACGCAACCTGCTTGTCCGGGACAACGTCCCCTGGATTATCGATTTCCAGGGCGGCCGACGCGGCCCCATCTACTACGACGTCGCCTCCTTCGTATGGCAGGCGCGTTCGCATTTCCCGGAAAACACCAAAAAACGGCTGCTGGACACCTACCTTGCCGCCCTTCGGCAATTCCGGCAGACAGACGAAGCGCATTTCTACAGCCGCCTGCGCCTGTTCGTGCTGTTCCGCACCCTGCAAGTGCTGGGCGCGTACGGTTTCCGCGGCTATTTTGAACGGAAAGCCCCGTTCATCGCCAGCATTCCCCCGGCCATGGACAACCTGCGCAGCCTGCTGCAAACGCCTTTCACGGACTATCCCTACCTGAACGGCTTGCTTGAACAGCTGGCCGCCATGCCCCGGTTCCTGCCGGTCCGGACGGAAAAAGAAGAAAAACTGCTTGTGCACATATACAGTTTTTCCTTCAAAAAAGGCATTCCGGAGGACCTTACCGGCAATGGAGGGGGATACGTTTTCGACTGCCGCGCCATTCACAATCCGGGCAAGTACGAGCGGTATCGCAATTCCACCGGCATGGATGCGGACGTCATCCGCTTTCTGGAAGAAGACGGGGAAGCAAGCGTTTTTCTGGACAGCGTTTATAAACTGGTCGATGCCCACGTACAGCGCTTCCGGGAACGTCAGTTCAAGCATCTTCAAGTCAGCTTCGGCTGCACCGGCGGCCAGCACCGTTCGGTTTATTGCGCGGAACGGCTGGCTGCGCACCTGGCGGCCCGATTCGACGTCAGGATTGTGGTGACCCACCGGGAGAGAAACCTTGAAAAAACGCTGTAGCATGAAAGCCCTTATCTTCGCAGCCGGGCTGGGAACACGCCTGAAGCCCCTCACCGACACCATGCCCAAGGCATTGGTGCCCATTTGCGGGCAGCCGCTGCTGTACCATGTCATCGAAAAGCTGAAAGCCGCCGGATACACGCAGCTCGTCGTGAACGTGCATCATTTCCCGGAGCAAATCCGGGCCTTTCTCGCCTCCCGCGACTGGGGCATCCCCATCGCCGTTTCCGACGAGAGCGAGCAGCTGCTGGAGACCGGCGGAGGCATCCTGCACGCACGGAACCTGCTTCTTCCCACGGACGGACCTTTCCTGGTTCACAATGTCGATATCATCTCCGACCTGGACCTGCGCCGGGTACAGCGCCAGACCCGTCCGGACGCCCTGGCCACCCTGGTGGTCAGCGAACGCAAAACCCGCCGCTACCTGCTGTTCGACGACGACATGCACCTGGTCGGCTGGACAGACAAGGAGACCGGCGAGGTCCGCTCCCCCTACCCGGACCTGGACCTGACAAGTTGTCACCCATACGCATTTTCCGGCATCCACAATCTTTCACCGCGTATTTTTCCCCACTTTGAGGAGTGGGGCTTCAGCGGGCGTTTCCCCATCATGGACTTCTATCTGAAGACCTGTCATAAAGAGCCCATTCAAGGCATTTTAGCAGAAAACCTGCGGCTGGTGGATGTGGGCAAATTCGACCGGCTGGAAGAGGCCCGGCAACAGTGTGCCGCAGTTTTGGGCCGATAAGCTCCGGCCCCGCACCCACCCCCTGTGGCAAACTTTTTGCAGCATTAGGCGCCGACTCTTTAGAACAGACATTTTGACAGCTATGAGAAGAAGTATTTTGTTTTTGGTCCTGCCTTTTGCCACATTGTCAGCGTGGGCACAGAATCCGGCCACCTATCACGGTCAGGTGCTCACCCTGGACGACTGCCGCCAGATGGCCGTGCAGGAAAGCAACGCACTGGACCAGGCACGCATTGAAACGGAGATGTCCGGCTATGACCGCAAAATTGCCCTGGCCAACTATTTCCCGAAAATCAGCGCCACGGGCACATACATATACAACAACCGGGACATCGCCCTGGTGAACGAAGACCAGAGCATGCGGCTCAGAAACGCGGGGACGAATGTCGAAAACGCCATTTGGGACTACCTGCAGGGCAACGCGGCCAATATCCAGGGGAATGTTACCCGGGAAGCCGCCACCCGCCTGCTGGAGGCGCTCCGCAACAGCCCGAACATGCCCGACATCGCAACGCCCATCAACGCCATCGGCCAGGAAATCGATGCCACCCTGCACCCGGATCTTCACCATATCATGGCGGGGGCCGTCACCGTGCAGCAGCCGGTGTTCACAGGCGGGAAAATCATCTACAGCAACCAGATGGCCGCCCTGGCGCAACAACTGTCCGAGGCCAAGTATGACATGAAAGAGGCCGATGTCCTGATAGACGTGGACCAGGCCTACTGGCAGATTATCTCCATCGCGGGCAAAAAGAAACTGGCCGAAAGCTACACGGAACTGCTGGAAGAGATGGAGAAGGAGGTGCGTACGGCCGTAAACGCGGGCGTATCCACGGAAAGCGACCTGCTCCAAGTGCGCGTAAAAGCCAACGAAGCGCGGATGATGCTCACCAAGGCCACCAACGGACTCACCCTTTCCAAGATGCTGCTTTGCAAACGCATCGGCCTTCCCCTGGACAGCAATATCGTCCTTGCCGACGAAACCATGGACGTGATTCCGGAGCCCGTCCGCCCGGTGGAAAAGAGCCTGGATGACATCTATGCGTCACGTCCGGAGACCCGCAGCCTCACGCTGGCCGGCAAAATCTTCGAGAAGAAAGCCAAAGTAGTGCGTGCCGACATGATGCCCACCGTAGCCCTCATGGGCGCCTTCACCGTGTCCAATCCCAATGTGTACAACGGTTTCCAGAACCAGTGGCGGGGCGGCAACCTGAGCGCCGGCGTGCTGGTAAAAATCCCCATCACCCACGGCGGCGAAGCCCTGTTCAAATACAGGAAAGCCCAGGCGGAAGCCCGCCTGTATCAGGACCGGCTGGAGGATGCCAAGGAGTTAATCAACCTGCAGGTGACCCAGCAGCGCAAACTCTTTGACGAAGCCCGGCAGAAGGTGGAGATGGCCCGTTCCAACCTGGACCTGGCGGAAGACAACCTCCGCAGCGCACGGGTAGGGCTGGAGGCCGGCGTGATTGCCACCAACACCGTCCTGGCCGCCCATACCGCCTGGCTGAGCGCACACAGCGAATACATCGACGCAGGCATTGAACTGCAAATGACTGCCTCCGGTCTCCGAAAAGCGGAAGGCGGATACAAAAATTAAACTTACACCATGAAATCTCAAAAGAATTACAACCTCCTCATCGGGGTTGCGGCACTGATTGCCATTTTACTTGTCATTTCCATCGTAGGATACATCGTTTCCCGTCCCAAGCCCGTCGTCATCCAAGGCGAGGCGGAGGCCACCGAGTACCGCATTTCGGGGAAAGTTCCCGGCCGAATCGAGGAATTCCGCGGCATCGAAGGCCAGCAGGTTCACAAGGGGGACACGCTGGTCATCATCGACTCGCCGGAAATCCGTTCCAAGATAGCCGAGGCCAACGCTGCCAAGGCGGCCGCCACCGCCCAGAAGGAAAAGGCCATGCACGGAGCCCGGAAAGAGCAGATTACAGGTGCCTACGAACTGTGGCAGAAGGCCAAGGTCGGCGAGGAAGTGATGCGCAAGTCCTATGAACGCATCCGCTCCCTGCATGAGCAGAAAGTGGTGTCGGACCAGAAATACGACGAAGTGGAAGCCCAGTACCGCGCCGCGCAGGCCACCACCAAGGCCGCCTACAGCCAGTACGCCATGGCCGTGAAAGGAGCACGCCAGGAAGACAAGGATGCCGCCGTCGCCCTGGTGGAGCGCGCCAACGCCGCCGTCGAGCTGGTGAATTCCTATCGGGACGAAATCCGTCTCACCTCCCCCTCGGACGGCATCATTGCCGACATTTACCCCAAGGTGGGCGAACTGGTAGGCCAAGGGGCGCCCATCATGACCATCCAGGACCTCTCGGACATGTGGTTCACCTTCAACGTGCGCGAAGACCGCCTGAAAGGCATGCAGTCCGGAGACCAGATTCTCCTCACCATTCCGGCCCTGAACATGCGCGAAGTATCGGCAACGGTCTATTATCTGGCCGCCCGCGAGTCCTACGCCACCTGGAAAGCCACGCGCGAGATTGGCGAGTTTGACACCAGGACCTTCGAAGTGCGGGCCCGGCCCAATCACCCGGTGGAAGGCCTGCGTCCCGGCATGAGCGTAATCCTGACGCGGGAGGAGCGATGAAATCCATCTACAACGTTGTCCGGAGGGAACTGCTTATCATCCGGAAACGCCCGGTGTATATCCTTGCTTCGGTAGGGGTACTGCTGGTGAATACGCTGTTTTACCTCTCCCTCATGCAGGACGGCCTGCCGCACGACCTGCCCATCGGCCTTGTGGACCGGGACCGGAGCTCCACGTCGCGTTCCTTCTCCACGCAGCTGGATGCCACGCAGCTCGGCCAGGTCATTTATTACGACGACCTGCACCGGGCCCGCGCAGACATGGAGACAGGCAAAATCACCGCCTTCATCCTCATCCCGGAGGGCTTCAACGCCGATATCCAGGCCAACCGGCAGCCGCACCTGTCCTATTACGTGAATTCGCTGTACTTTGTAGGCGGCGCCCTGGCCTACAAAGACATCCTCACCATGGCCAACCTCACCAACGGCGCCGTCCAGCGCGAGGTCCTGCGGGCCAAAGGCGTGAACGAGCGCGAAATCCGCGGGCGCATCCAGCCCATCGTCCTGGACCAGCACCAGATTGGCAATCCGGCCACCAACTACGGGGTGTACCTGAACGGCGTCATCCTGCCGGGCGTGCTGGAGATGATTGTGATTCTCATCACCATCTATGCGCTGGGTTCCGAACTCAAATACGGCACGTCCAAGCAGCTGATGCGCACCACGGGCGGTTCCATCGCCAAGGCGATGCTGGGAAAACTCCTGCCGTACAACCTCATTTTCACGGCGCTGGGAATCGGCCTGGAACTCCTGCTGTTCCACTGGCTGCAATACCCGCTGCAGGGCTCCCTGTGGTGGATGTTCCTGGACATTTTGCTGCTGGTGACGGCGTCGGAGGCGCTGGGACTCCTCATTATTGAGCTGTTCCCGGTGCTGCGGCTGGCCATCAGCGTGGGGGCCATCATCAGTGTCCTGGGCTTCTCGCTGGCCGGTTTTTCACTGCCGGTCAGTTCCATGCCGCCCTACGTGCAAGGCTTCAGCGCCATATTCCCGCTCAGGCACTATTACCTGTTCCATGTGCAGCAGACCCTCTGGGGCAGCGGCTTTGCCGGTTGCTGGCAGGAGATTGTCCACCTGCTCGTGTTCCTCCTGCTGCCTCCCCTGTTCATGCGGAGGCTGGAAGATGCTTATGTGAATCAAAACTATGAAAGAGACTAATTATATCGGGCTGTGGCTGCGCAACTGGTACAGCATCTTCGTGAGTGAGCTCAAGCTCATTTTCAAGGACGGAGGCGTGCTGGTGATTTTCTTCGTGGGCGGCCTGCTGTACCCCGTGCTCTACAATCTCATCTACATGAACGGCACGGTTGACGACATGCCCGTCGCCGTCGTGGACCTCTCCGACGGGTCCTACAGCCGCCGCTATCTGCAGAAAGTAAATGCCACGCGCGAATGCGAAATCCTTATCAGCTGCACCTCACTGGAAGAAGCCAGACAACTGATGCAGCGGCAGACAGTGCATGGCATCATTTATATTCCCGCCGATTTCGACACAAAAATCGTCCGCGGCGAGCAAGGCGTCATTTCCACCTATGCCGACATGTCCAGCTTCCTGTACTACAAATGCCTTACCATGGGGACCAGCCTCACCATGCTGGACGAGATGCACGCCATTCAGACGGAGCGATACACGGCGGCGGGGCTGGACGGACAAAGCGCTTTCCAGCTGGTGCAGCCGGTGCTCTCGGACGAGGAAATGCCCTACAACCGGCCTTTCTCCTATACCATTTTCTTCATATCCGCCGCCCTGCTGCTGGTGATTCAGCAAACCATGTTCTACGGCGAGTCGCTGCTGGCCGGTACGCTGCGGGAGCAGAACCGGAGCTTCGCCTCCTTGCCGCGCCAGCTGCAAGGGCTGGGCGTAGGCCGTGTGGTGCTGGGGCGCGGCGCGGCGTACTTCTCCATCTACATGGTCACGGGAACGCTCATCGCCCTGCTCATCCCCTGGCTGTTCCGCCTGCCGCAACATGCCTTCTGGGGCGACGTCATGGTGCTTCTGGTGTTCTACATCCTGGACTGCATCTTCTTCACTTTCACATGGTCCACCCTTATCTGGAAGCGGGAAACGGTGTTTGTGCTGTTCCTCTCCGTCTCACCCATCTGCCTGTTCCTCACCGGCTTCTCCTGGCCCTCCACCTCCATCCCGGCGTTCTGGCAGTGGGTGAGTTACCTCTTCCCTTCCACCTTCGGCTGCCGTGCGTTCATCAACCTGAACACCGCCGGCTGTACCCTCCAGGGAATCGCCCCGGAAATCCGGGCCATGACCATCCAGACCGTGGTGTATTACTTCTTGTCCTGCGCCGCCGTCTATGTGGAGAACAAGGTGGCGGAACACCGCTCCCGCCTGGAAACCCTGCGCTCCCGCGTGGATGAACATTTTGGTATCCCTTCCGGCGAAGAAGCCCGCCAAATCATTGCAGGTAAATAGAATATCGCCTTTTCGGAAGTTAAATAAAATAATTGTACCTTTGCCATTCCTTATGAAGAAGGTACTTGCCATATCGCTGCTTGTGCTGGCTCCGCTCATTCTGCAGGCGCAGGAGGTGCGGGATACACTGGATGCGTCACGCATTTCGGTCATGCGGGAGAAAACCCGCAACACCACACAGACCGGCCTCACGCACATCGAGAGCAAACAGCTCACATCCGGCATCGCCGTTTTCGGCACACCGGACGTCATCAAGAAACTGCAGCTGCTGCCGGGCGTCGCGGCCGGAAACGAGCTCATGAGCGGGCTGTACGTGCACGGCGGCGACGGCAACGACAACCTCTTCCTGCTGGACGGCGTTCCGCTGTACAACATCAGCCACTTCGGCGGCCTGTTCTCCAGTTTCAACACGGACATCATCGACAACCTGGACTTCTACAAGAGCGGTTTCCCGGCCCGGTACGGCGGCCGCATGTCATCGGTGGTGGACGTGGAAACGCGGGAGGGCAACATGAAGGAGTATCACGGCAGCGTCTCGCTGGGTCTCATCGACGGGCGCGTACAGGTGGAAGGGCCTATCGTCAAGGAAAAGACCTCGTTCAATGTGGGCCTCCGCCGCACCTGGATGGACGTGGTCACCATTCCGGCCATCTGGTATGCCAACCGGCGCAACGGACCGGACGAGACCGTAGGCGGCAACTATGCCATGTGGGACATCAACGCCCGCGTGACGCACCGCTTCGCCCCCGGCAACATCCTGAACGCCTGCTTTTATACCGGTGCCGATGACCTCGGCGCCTCCCTGGAGAGAACCAACACGTCCAGGATGCGGCTCGGCGTAAAATGGGGCAGCCTGACCGGCTCCGTCTCCCATAATTACCAGTTTTCCAAAAAGTTGAAGGCCAAAACGGTGCTGTATTATACGCAGAGCACCTCGGATACCGGCTACGACTTCGCTCTCAGCAACGAGAACGACGGCGTGGTCACGCGTTCCACCATGGACGACAAAGACATTTCCTACGTACGCGAAGTGGGCCTCACCTCCAACTGGGATTGGTTTCCCAACCAGTACCATCACGTCCGTTATGGCATCAACGCCCAATACCACTGGTACCACTCCGGCCGGACTTTCACCTCCTCCACCAGCCAGAACGGCATTCCCATACGAGCGGGCTCCGATGACGAGTCGCAGGGCTATCGCGCCTTCGAGCCGGCCATTTACATGGAAGACGAGATTTTCCTGCGGTACAACCTCACGCTCAATGCGGGGCTGCGCTTCGCCTTGTTCGCCACGCCCGGCAAAACCTACCCGTCGCTGGAGCCGCGCGTAGCCTTCAAATGGCTCATCAACAATTCCATATCGGCCAAACTCTCCTATACCCGCATGAGCCAGTTCGCGCACCTGGTGTCGGCCGTGTACATGGACCTGCCGTCCAACAGCTGGATGCCTTCCACGGCCCACGCCCGTCCCATGACCAGCGACCAGGTGGCCGGCGGCATTTACACCAGCTTCGGCCCGTTCAAGTTCAACCTGGAAGGCTGGTACAAGACCATGGACCACGTGCTGGCATACAACGGCAGCAATACCTTCGTTCCGCCCATCACCGAGTGGGAGAAATCCTTTACGGAAGGGCACGGACGCTCCTACGGCATGGAGCTGGAAGCCACTTACAGCAAAGGCCCGCTCACCCTGACGGCCTATTATACCCTGTCCTGGTCCCGGCGCCACTTCGAGGCCGTCTTTGCCAACTGGTATCCGGACCGCAACGACAACCGGCACAAAATTAACCTCGTGGCGTCCTGGCGTTTTGCCAAGCGCTGGGAGGCCTTTGCCAACTGGAACTACCATACGGGCAACCGCATCACTTTCCCCTCGCATTACATCGAGGTGGACGGCAAGCGCCGATACCTCTACGACAGCCCCTACAACATGCAGCTGCCGGACTATCACCGGCTGGACATCGGCGTGGATTTTTCCACCACCTTCCGCAACGGACACGGCCTCAAGGTGAACCTGAGCATCTACAACACGTACAACCACCTGAACGCCTCGATGGCCCTTCTGCGCACGGACCGGAACGGCAATTTCAGCGGCATGGCCTACGGCCTCATCCCCATCATTCCCACCTTCACCGTTACTTATAAGTTCTGATGAAAAAAGCACTTTATATCTTGTCGATGCTGCTTCTGGCCGCCTCCTGCGAAATCCCGTTCCAACTGGAGCAGGACGGAGAGCCCAAGATATACATGCAGGCCATCGTGAAGAGGGGCCATGTGCATATTGTCCCCATGGTGGCCAACCCCGTCACCGGAGCGCCCGTTGCCGATGCCCCCATGGATATTCAGGTGGAACTGAACGGCGAGCCTCTTCAGGTCCACGCTCAGGACTCCATCTCCTACTCCGCCAGCCACCGGCTTCTCGAAGAAGGGGACGAGGTGAAGGTGACCGTCCGGTCCGGTTCGCTCGCTCCGGTAAGCGGCACCACCACGTTTCCGCCCGTTCTGGCTGTCGAGGACGTTTCCTGGGAAAGGGTGCAGGTGGACACGATAGACGCCATCCAGGTACATATCAAGCTGGACCATGAGCCGGGAGAACAGGAGTATTACGGGGTCCGCATCCATTGCTGGGACCTGATGATTCGGCCGGACAATACCGAAACGCATTACGAGAGTTATCTCACGCCCGGGTATATTCTTACGGTAAGTGATATCGGCCGCCTTGACCTGGCGGACTTCGTCCAGGTCAACTACAATGATTATTTCCTGGGAGGACGTGAGTACCAGCCGCTTACGCTCGTTACGAACAAACAGTTCGACGGAGACACCTACAGTTTCTACCTGAACTCGTTCGACGCCTCCATCCTGAACAGGATTCGGGACGGCATGCCGGGTGGAAATACGGGGGTTGCCGGCGGCGGCATCGTCAGCGGTGAAATCAAGCCCTCGCAAGGAGGCGCCGCACAGGGGGGAAGCGAAGTTGCCCCCATCGCACACCGCAGCATTTACCACATCTCTCTGAGCAGGCTGTCTCCGGAGTTCTACTTTTTTGCCAGGGCAATGTACCAGAGCAACTTTGACTTCCTGGCCAACATGGGCCTGATTCCGGCCAATTTCACCTGGAGTAACGTAGATGGAGGAATGGGATTTGTCGGCGCCATCTCGACATACTCCCTGGACCCGATTGATATCAGAAAAGATTTTCGAAAATAAATTTTGCTATTTCGAGAAAAGGTGCTACCTTTGCATTCCCCAACAGGGGCGTAGCTCAGCTGGTTTAGAGCGCTTCAGTCACATTGAAGAGGTCATCGGTTCGAATCCGATCGTCCCTACAGAAAAGAAGAGTCGGCAGTACGTCGGCTCTTTTTATTTGAATTAAACGGGGGCACCGCCAGGGACTTGGGTAGCCTGCGTGGGCAGCGATACGGAACACGCTGCTTATAAGCACGGCCAATAGCACCTGCGAGAGCAAGAGCGCCGTTACCAATGCAGCCGGGATTTTTCCGAATCGGCAGGAAAAAAATGTTGTTTCACATTGAGAAGTAGAAAAGTTCCCTTGCGAGATGCAGCGCATCCCGCTCTTGTCCCGGCTGACGATTTCTTGTTCCGCTATCGGCTGAAGGACGAAAAGTGGCCGGAAGATGTCATGACATCGAAACTCCAATTTTACTATCTGGAGCTGCCCAGGCTGCAAAAAGGATGGGAAGCCACGCAAACAAATACGGAAAGACGGAACAATTTGAGGAACAGCAACTAATAGTATATCTCAACGCCATGGTTACAGCCTACGAAAAACTTGTCATTGGTGAGTAGCTCACCGGAGCCCAAGTTCGTGATTCACTCGATGGCAGCTGTCTTGTCGGTGCCGTTGATGGAGATGAAGCCGGGCACGGAAGCGTCTGCGTTACTCCTGAAAAGAATATCCGAAACCGGCCCGGGCCACAAGCGTATCGGCATATTTGCCAATTTTTTTGCGGATGCGCGTAATGTTCACATCCACCGTGCGGGGATTGACAATGACATCGTCAGGCCACACCGCCGACAGCAGTTGCTCACGTGAAAACACCTTTCCCCGGTTCTCGAGAAGGAGTTTCAGCAGCTCATACTCGGTCTTCGTGAAGGGAACCTCCACGCCATCCACGGTCACCGTCTTGGCATCCGTGTCCATCTGAATGCCCAAATAACGGATTCCGTTACGGACGGCGCCAATCCTGGCTTCCACGACATTGATGATGTAGTCACCGGTCTTTTCGCACTCGCTGACAAGGTCGGCGAATACCGTCCCTTTGTCGTATCCGTACAGATGGTCGTCCAGGCTGTCGAGATTCTGCTGTTTGAGCGCATTGCGGCAGGCGTTGATTCTGCGTTCAATGTCCTCGGACATCGTCAAGTCAAATTCTTCCTTGCGCCCGGAAAGAAGCGTATTCATCCGGGAAAGCGCTTCATCGACCAGCGAAAACATTTCCTGGATACCTTTATCCTGATCCTCGGTAAACTCAATTTTATTGCTCATTTTACGCCGCAGGATGCGGGCCAGACTGAAGCAGCTGTCCCCCACGGATTCCAGCTCCCCGATCTGTCGAAGCATCGCCCGAACCATTCCTTTCGTATCGTCGGACAGATGAGCCGATGCAAGTTCACCCAGGTATCGGCCAATCTCGTTCTCCATCCGGTCGCTGCCCTCCTCTCCTTTCTCGATGCGGTCAAAGAGCTTGGAGAAAGCCTGCTCTTCCTTCGCTGCATAGAGTTCCCGGACCAGCGCGAAAATATGCTGTGTCTTTTCTCCGTAAACTACAATCTCTTTCTGCGCCTGAAGCACGGAAATTTCCGGGGTCTTCATAATACCGCCACGGATGTATTGAAGGCGGAACTCATCCTCCACGTCGGAATTCCGGGGCCGGATAATTGCGCAAACCAGTTTTTCAATCTGTGGAATGAACCAAATCAGAATAGCCGTGTTGACGACGTTGAAGCCGGTGTGGAAAGCCGCCAATGTAAAGGAAAGCAGTGTGCTGTCTTGCTGTGGAGCATCGGGGTCAAGCCCCACGATGCCGCAGATCATCCTTACAAAGGGGAAGAATACGATGAGCATCCAGATGACGCCGAATACGTTGAACACCAGGTGGGCCATCGCCGTACGCCGGGCCTGGGTGTTCGCGTTCAGCGCTGCCAGATTGGCCGTGGACGTGGTGCCGATGTTCTCACCCATGACCAGCGCGATACCCTGATAGATGGAAATGGCTCCCGTGGCACAAAGAACCATCGTGATGGCCATCAGCGCGGCGGAACTCTGGAGGACGGCGGTCAGGACCGTGCCGATAAGCAGGAACAGCAGGATGGTGGCGTAATTGGTCTTGAAACCGGAAAAGAACGCTACAACCGCAGGCTTGCTTGCCAAATCCATCTCCGCCCCGGTCGTTTTCAGCAGGACCATCGCATAGAGGAGGAAGCCCAGGCCGATCAGGAAGTCGCCCAAATACCGATGCCTTCCGAATTGAATCAGAACGATACCGACGCACAGGATCGGCCAGACGATATTTACGATATTGAAGGAGAAACCGGCAGAAAGAATCCAGGCTGTCAGCGTGGTTCCGATATTGGCGCCCATGATAACCGATATGGCCTGTGTCAAGGTAAGCAGCGCCGCATTCACGAAGGACACCGTCATCACGGTGGTTGCCGACGAGGACTGCACGGCCACCGTAATCAAGGCACCGGTGGCCACACCGGAGAAGCGATTTCCCGTCATCGCCCCGAACAAGTGACGAAGTTGGGGACCCGCCATTTTCTGAAGGGCCTCGCTGGTCATTTTCATACCGAAAATCAAAATGGCGATAGCGCCCAACAGTTTCAATACAATCAGCATAACCAGAATTTTGGATGCAAATATACACAGATATGCCGAATCTCTCAAGAGGCAAAATCATTTGTAACAGAATTTTAACCGCTCCGAACGTCACTGAAATCACGCTGGCACCGACGCGCCGGATATTCATTTCACTGATATAATTGCATTTGCGTGTACGCCGGGCGAAATGTCAAATTCGTCTGCCTTTCCGAGGCGGATGCGACCGCGGCCCAATTTGCTGAAAAATTCGGCTGAAGGTATTTAGCTTTTGAAAAAGCCATTACCGGTTTTCGTCTCTTTTCTCTAGGGGAGTTTCACGGCTGTGTAATCCGACAAGGCTTATTGAATGTTGCCGCGTTTGCAGTTAGAACGCAACGCAAGGCCGTTTTTCTGCAATCGCGGCAACGAAAACCGACATTACGGCCCAAATGCCAGCCGCGTTTGCACACAGATTGCACAGAATGCCGTTTTTCTGCAATCGCGGCAAAGAAAACCGACATTACGGCCCAAATGCCAGCCGCGTTTGCAGTTAGAACGCAACGCAAGGCCGATTTTCTGCAATCGCGGCCCGTCGGAAGAATGTTGGGAGACCGGGAGGGCCGGCCGGAGAGGGATACCAACCAAATATTGGATACGTATTTTGAAATATCAAGTCAGACTGCGACGCCTGTTGAAAGAATGTCTTCGTATAGTGGAGAAGGATACCGGGCGTCAATCAAGACAGGTTCAATCAAAGTATCTACATCCCATGTAATCCTCCACAGCTTAGCAGATTCCTTCAAAAAATCACCCTTGACTTCAGGAACAACCACGGCCACATCGATGTCACTGTCTTCACGGGCAGTCCCTTTGCTGTAAGAGCCATACAGATACACCGTGGCGGGCCCCATTGTTGAGACCACTTTGTCCTTGTATCTGCGGACTACATCTATAACATCGTTTTTACCCATTGCTGAAGTTCTTTTGTTTTCTGCATCAATTCCTTACAGCGTTCCTCAGATAAAGCATCTCCTATTATTTGCTTGTAGGAAGGGTACCTCGCTTCTATATTGAGAGGCATTATTTCTCCTACGAACACCCTCTGTTCCTCGCTGAGCAGTTGTCCAAGCCCACAACTTTGTGAAAGGTTAATAAGGTTGTGTGAGTATGGAGCAGGTTCTTCCTTTTTCTTACTCCAATAGGCTTTGAATATCTTTTCTATGCACTGATGGCACATATATCCAACATAGAGCCACCGACCCGTGCGAAACATTGCATCAGCCGTATCAAAGTCATAGTCGGATAACTCCGTCCAATATTTAACCTTGTCCAAGTCCATGCTTGCAAAGGTAATTATTTTTGAATTAAAGACAAAACGACCGAATCTCTTTCCTCTAGGGATTTCGTCGGGATACTATGTGCATACTCTGCGATATCTTTTAAAAGTAGTCATTTTTGTTTTTCATCTCTGTATCAATAGCTTACGACATTGTCAAAGAACGTCAAGGCAAATATGAAATTGATCTTCGAGTATAGCAAGTGAATTCGCCAAATAACAAGAGATGGAGACCTCTAAAAAGACAAAACCCGCGTGTTTGATTGCTTGCTCAGGGACACACGGGGATTCCATTTCAAAGGTACAAACTTTTGTTAACTATGCAAAAGATTTTGGACAATTTTGACAAGGCGTATTGAATGTTGCCGCGTTTGCAGTTAGAACGCAACGCAAGGCCGATTTTCTGCAATCGCGGCAAAGAAAACCGACATTACGGACCAAATGCCAGCCGCGTTTGCACACAGATTGCACAGAATGCCGTTTTTCTGCAATCGCGGCCCGCCGGAAGAATGTTGGGAGACCGGGAGGGCCGAAGGCGACATCAGCCCCTTTTTGGAGAGGGTAACGTGAGCCTGCTTCCCTCTTCCTCCGGGATTTCGCCTGCGGCGACATCCCTCGAGAAAGGCATGACCACAATCCCTCTTCCTCCGGGATTTCGTCGGGCTAAAGCCCTCCGACATCCCTCCCCGCCTGCGGCGGGGCGTTGATTAAGGTCGGAGCGAAGCGACTTAAGCCCCTTCCCCGAGGGAAGGGGTTGGGGATGGGGTAACGTGAGCTTCTTATCCCTCTTCCTCCGGGATTTCGTCGGGCTAAAGCCCTCCGACATCCCTCCCCGCCTGCGGCGGGGCTTTGATTAAGGTCGGAGCGAAGCGACTTAAGCCCCTTCCCCGAGGGAAGGGGTTGGGGATGGGGTAACGTGGACAGGATTTATCCCTCTTCCTCCGGGATTTCGCCTTCGGCAACATCCCTCCCCGCCTGCGGCGGGGCTTTGCAAAGTGCCAAAAAAAAAGTCTGTGCTCAAGCAAGCTTGGCACAGACTTTTTCCGTCACTTTGCGGAGGAAGAGGGATTCGAACCCCCGGTGCCTTGCAGCACAACAGTTTTCAAGACTGCCGCCATCGACCACTCGGCCATTCCTCCAAAAGGGAATGCAAAGGTAGTAAAAAATTATTCCTTAGCAAAGAACTTCCAGTGGAAGAGAATCAGATAGATGGCTCCCACGGTAACACAGCTGTCGGCAAAATTGAATACCGGTTCAAAGAAAATGTGCCCGCCCAGACCGGGGACCCAGGATGGCCAGGTCCAAAGCGGAAAGTAGAACATGTCCACCACCTTACCCTGCATGAAGGGAGCGTAAGACCCCAGCGTGGCCACCGTATCATAGGTGGACTCGCTGAAGATAAGGCCGTAACAGAGGCAGTCCACGATATTGCCGAAAGCGCCGGCCGTAATAAGGGTAAGACCCACCAGGACACCTGTGGGGACGGGCGCACCCACGGCCTTGCCCGGAGCGGAGGAGGACGCCTTCGGGGCGGAAGAGTTCTTCGAGGCAGCAGAAGACGTCTTCGCGGCGACAGAGCCATTCGCGGCGGAAGCATCCGGAGCAGCAGAGGAATCGCCCTGAACGAACGTGCCCCGTTTGAGCAACTTGGCAATCCACCAGCAAAGGAAGCCGAAGAGCACGATCCGGAACAGGGTGAGCAGGTACTTCCCCGCCACCCCGCCGAAAGCCATGCCGAAGGCCATGCCCTTGTTCTCCACAAAAAGCAGCTGGAACCAGTTTCCCAGCACAGGGATGCTTTCCCCGAGCGTCATGTTGGTCTTGACCAGGACTTTGATGACCTGGTCAATCACTACCAACGCAACGCCCAACAGAAGTAAAGATTTACCCTTAGACCACTTCATAAGATACTACTTACGACCGGTCTTCTCCAGGATAGCCTTTCCTTCCACGGTGGTAGTGGCATGCGGAACCAGGCGCAGGCGCTCCTTGGGAATGAGTTTGCCTGTTACGCGGCAAATACCATAGGTTTTGTTTTCGATGCGGACCAAAGCGGCCTCCAGGTTCTGGATGAACTTGTACTGACGCTGGGCCAGTGCTCCGGCTTCCTCTTTGGAAAGTTGGAACGCGCCGTCATCCTCCACGGTTTTGAAGGTGGGAGCAGTGTCCAGGATATCGTTTCCGCCGGCGTGAGTCATCGCTTCCCTGAGGGTGTTATACTCGGCACGGGCTTTCTCCAACATCTCGTTGATAATGCCGCGGAACTCTTCCAGTTCCTCGTCAGAATAGCGGGTTTTGCTGATTTCTTCCATATAAGTTATCGTTTTACAATCAGTTTGATGTTTCCTTCTGTCCATTCCACTTCAACGGCCGATTCCGGGGCGTCGGCCAAAGGATGCAGGCCGATGGAGAGGGACAGCGTCTGTGCCTTCACGTATGCCCCGAAGGCGGATAGGGCGTCTGTCAAATCCGGATCGTCGGCATAGACCTCCGTATGGATTCGGTCCGTCACCTCGAAACCGGAACTCTTGCGAAGATTCTGAATGCGGTTCACCAGTTCGCGGGAAAGGCCCTCCCGGCGCAGTTCCGGCGTAACCTCAATGTCCAGCGCCACGGTAAGGGCGCCCTCGGACGCCACCAGCCAGCCGGGCATGTCCTCGGAAGAAATGGTATAATCGCCGGGGTTCAGCAGGACTTCGCCGGCAGGCAATGCCAGCGAGTAGGTCTCCCCTGCCGATTCCGCTTTCTGGATGGCGGCGATTACCGGCTGCTCCAGCGCACCGAACGCAGCGGCAATCTCTTTCATGCGGGCGCCGTATGTCTTGCCCAGCACCTTGAAGTTGGGCTTGATGCGCAGCGTCATGATGCCGGTGGTATCGGCAATGAATTCCATCTCTTTCACGTTCACCTCCGACAGGATAATCTCCTTGACGGCATCCAGGCGGGCACGGACTTTTTCAGAGATAACCGGAATCATCACCTTTTGCAGCGGCTGGCGCACCGGAATGTTCACTTTCTTACGCAGGGCCAGCACCAGTGAAGTTGCCTGCTGGGCCAGGGCCATGCGCTCTTCCAGGTCTGCGTCGATGACGGCGCCGTTCACCTCCGGCATGAGCACAAAGTGAACCGATTCTTCGCTGCGCTCAGAATGACAGGAAGAATCAGAATGACAGGATGAATCGGCATGACAAGCCGTCAGGTCCAGGTACAGCTGGTCCATGAAGAACGGGGCGATGGGAGCACCCAGAATGGCGACATCCTTGAGCACGCGATACAGCGTCCCGTAGGCGGCCTGCTTGTCGGCGGTCATGTCACCGGCCCAGAAACGGGCACGGTTCAGGCGGACGTACCAATTGGAGACATCGTCGCAGACGAAGGTTTCCAGGATGCGGCCGGCGGTTTTTACGTCGTAGTCCTCATACGCGGCGCGGACGTCGCGGATGACCGTGTTCAGGCGGGAGATAATCCAGCGGTCCAGCTCGGTGAGCGATTCTTCGCTACGCTCAGAATGACAGGACGGCGCCCAGCCGTCGATATTGGCATATCGGGCAAAGAAGGCGTAGGTGTTGTACAGCGTGCCGAAGAACTTGCGACGGACATCGGCCACGCCCCCTTCGTCAAATTTGAGGTTGTCCCAAGGTTCGGCGTTGGTGAGCATATACCAGCGGAGGGCATCGGCCCCATACGTATCCAGGGCCCAGAACGGGTCCACCGCATTGCCCAGGCGCTTGGACATCTTGTTGCCGTTCTTGTCCAGCACCAAGCCGTTGGAAATCACGCGTTTGAACGCGGGCGTTCCGGAAATCATGGTGTGGATGGCATGCAGCGTATAGAACCAGCCGCGGGTTTGGTCCACGCCTTCTGCAATGAAGTCCGCCGTGGCGCCGAAACCGGGCGTATTGAGACCGCGCAGGCCTTCCTGGGCGTACGGCATGGCACCGGAGTCGAACCAAACGTCTATGAGGTCCGTCTCGCGCACCATTTTTTTGCCGGAATCGCTTACCAGATACAGGCTGTCCACATAGGGACGATGCAGGTCAATCTTATCGTAGTTCTCCAGGGACATGTCCTCCGGATTGAATCCTTGGTCCTTCAAGGGGTTGGAGGCCATGATGCCGGCGGCGACCGCCTTGTCAATCTCGTTGTACAGTTCCTTCACGGAGCCGATGCACTTTTCCTCCTTGCCGTCTTCCGTACGCCAGATGGGCAGCGGTGTGCCCCAGTAGCGGCTTCGGCTCAAATTCCAGTCCTGGATATTCTCCAGCCACTGGCCGAAGCGGCCCGTTCCGGTGGAAGCCGGTTTCCAGCTGATGGTCTTGTTCAGGGCCACCATCTGCTCCTTCACGGCGCTGGCTTTGATGAACCAGCTGTCCAGCGGATAGTACAGGACGGGCAGGTCCGTGCGCCAGCTGTGCGGGTAGCTGTGCACATGCTTCTGCACCTTGAACGCACGGCCGTCGGCCTTCATCATCACGCAAAGGTCGATATCCAGCGTTCCTTCTTCGTCCACATGCTCGAAGTACTGCTTGTAACCGGCCTTCACATAGCGGCCCGAATATTCCTTGTACGAGGCATCCACCGTGGCGGCGTACGCAGGGTCCATGTCCTCCAGGCGCATGAAGCGGCCCTGACGGTCCACCTGGGCCTGCGGGTTGCCGTCTTTGTCCACGGGCATCACCGCGCCGATGCCGGCAGCAGCGGCCACGCGTTTGTCGTCCGCGCCGAAAGTAGGGGCGATATGGACGATACCGGTACCCTCGTCCGTGGTGACATAGTCCCCGGAGATGACACGGAAAGCGTCTCCGTCCGGGCGGAACCACGGGATGAGCTGCTTGTAGCGCATGCCCACCAGCTCACTGCCCTTGATGGTGCCGGGAAGCACCTCGTGCTCCACCTTGGGTCCGAAAAGGGCATCCACACGGGCCGCAGCCACAATATATGTAGCCTGGGCTCCCGTGTAGGGATTGGCGGAACGCACTTTTACATAGTCGATGTTGGGGCCTACGCACAGCGCCGTATTGGACGGAAGCGTCCAGGGCGTGGTGGTCCAGGCCAGGAAATAGAGGTTTTCCTCCCCTTCCACCCGGAACTGCACCGTGGCGGTGGTATCGCTCACGTCCTTGTAGCAGCCGGGCTGGTTGAGTTCGTGCGAACTGAGCCCGGTGCCGTCCGTCGGAGAATACGGCTGGATGGTGAAGCCCTTGTACAGCAGGCCTTTGTCGTAGATTTTCTTCAGGAGAAACCACAGGGTTTCAATATAGCGGTTGTCATAGGTGATGTAAGGGTCGTTCATATCGACCCAATACCCGACACGCTCGGTCATGTTCACCCACTCCTTGGTATATTTCATCACCTCCTTGCGGCAGGTGGCGTTGTATTCCTCCACGGATACTTTGGTGCCGATGTCCGCCTTGGTGATGCCCAGCTTCTTTTCCACGCCCAGTTCTACGGGCAGGCCGTGGGTGTCCCAGCCGGCCCGGCGTTTAACCTGGTACCCGGTCTGGGTTTTATACCGGCAGATGGCATCCTTGATGGAACGGGCCATGACGTGGTGGATTCCCGGCATGCCGTTGGCGCTGGGCGGGCCTTCAAAAAAGATAAACTGAGGGGCGCCCTCGCGGAGAGCCAGCGATTTTTCAAACGCTTGCATCCGTTTCCACCTTTCCAGCACTTTACGGCCGGTTTCCGTTAAATCCAGCCCCTTGTATTCTTTGAATATCATATTTTTTATCTAATTTTGCACACGCTTTATCAGGAGTGCAAAGATAATCATTTTAAGTGGGATTAGCAACATGAACACGCTGGACATCATCATCCTTCTGCTTTTCATCCCCGGTATCATCCGGGGCATCACCAAAGGCTTTCTGGAGCAGGTCATCACCCTGGTCGGCATTGTGCTCAGCGTGTATTCGGCCTACCATTTTTCCTCCTATGCCTGCAACTTCATCCAGAAGTATATAACGGTGTCGGAAACCGTCCTGCACATTCTCGGATTCGTGGTTACACTCGTCGTCGTGCTCATTGCCGTCATCCTCCTGGCCAAGCTCATCACCAAAGTGGTGGAAATGGCCACGCTGGGCTGGCTCAACAAAGCGCTGGGCTTCCTGTTCTCCATCCTCACCACCGCCCTGGTCCTGGGACTGCTGGTGATTCTCTTCGACACCGTAAACGTGAAATTCGAGCTGGTAAAAAGCAATATCCTCCAGGATTCCGTGCTGTACGGTCACCTGAAGGACTTCGGTTACTTTGTATTTCCTTACATGAAACAGGTGCTGCACCTGGGTGCGTAGCCGGCTACCAGAGCTGCTTTTTGGACACCGTGGCCACAAAATCTTTCAGGTAGAAAGGCTCGAAGTAGGCCACGTCTTCAAACTTCCCTTCCCTGTACGCATCAAAAGCCAGCGGAACCATGTTCCGGGCCAACGGCTGCGCCTCCACAAAGAGGCCGTCGTTTCCCAGGACTTCCCGGCACTTGAGGGCGCCGTCACCTATGAACAGCACCTTGCCCTCCGCCCGCTGCGCCGCAAAAGAATCGGCCGTCACCACATGTGCCTCAATGGGCGTAATCCGCTTTCCATCAGGCGTATATACTGCCGTGTACACCTCCATGCGACGCGCGTCCAGCATGGGGACGATGAAGGAGGGAGATTCTTCGCAGCGACCAGCATGACAGGGCCCCGCAGCGTCTGTCGCCCCTTGCACCAGAACGTCCAGCGTTCCCACCGCCAGCAGCGGAATGCCGGCGCCGAACGCCAGGCCCTTGGCCGTGGAAGCGCCTACGCGTAGGCCGGTGTAAGAACCCGGACCGGCGCTCACGCATACCGCGTCACAGTCCTTTACCGTGAGGCCCGCCGCATCCAGCACTTCCTTTACCAGCGGCGCCGTCAGCGCAGCCTGCTGCCGGGGCTCCGAACACACGCGGTCCGACAAGATACGGCCGTCTTCCGCCAGGCACACGGACAAGGCGGAAGCGGACGTTTCAATGCAGAGGATTCTGGCCATCAGAGCTTTTTGCGAAGGTATCCGCGGATATCATCGGCCGTACGCACCTTGGCCTCCGTGTCGATGTTGCCATCCACGATGAACCAGACCATCGGCAGACTGCCGATACCATAGGACATCACATACGGCGACTGCGCGCCGCGGGTATCGCACACGTTGATCCAAGGCAGCTGCTGGTTGCGCACCGCGGACGCCCAGGTGCTCTTGTCGGCATCCAGGGACACCGCATACAGTTCAAACCCCTTCTTGTGGAATTCCTCGTACAGCGGAACCAGCGACGAAAGGTTGAACATCTTCTGCTCCGCCGTGGCCGACCAGAAATACACCATGGTCACCTTCTTCAGGGTATCGCTCAGTTTCACGTCCTTACCGTCTATGCCGGGCAGGTTGATATCGATGTAACCCACTTCCCCGGCCTGCCGGAGCCGTGTATTCAATTCCATCACGCCCATCCGGCGTTCCGCTTCCTTCTCCAGCGCCTTCACATAGCGAGAAGCCGGGAAGGTCGTTTTGAGAGAATCGCAGATATTCTGCATCAGGATACCGTCCGTGGGCTGGCTGAATACCGGGAACGACGGATTTACCTGCTGAAACAGCACCGGAATCACCGTCAGGGAATGAGAATTTCCCATCACGTATGCCAGACGGTCCCTGTAGTAAGCCACATAGCGCCGGGAAAGGGCCTGGTCCGGATTCGACTCCTGCGAAAGGATACGGGCCATGTCCCGCTGGAAGGCCTGGTAGGCGCTTTCCACTTTCTGCAGTTTGTCGCTTTCCTCTGAACCTTCTACGGAATACACCCCCAGGGTATCGGTTTCCACCTGCACCTTGTCGCCTTTCTGCAGCAGCAGCGAAGCAATCTGGCGCTCTCCATGGAAAAGATAGATGAACTCCGGTTTTCCCTCCTCCATGTTCAGGGCGTATGTGAAATGTCCGTCTTTATCTGCCTTGACGGTATCCAGCACTTGGAAACGGTTCACATCCAAGAGCTTGACGATTACCTCCTCTCCGGCGCCCTCATGCAGGTGACCGGACAGATGCGTGTTTTTCCCGCAGGAAAGAGCGGCGGCAGCCAAGGCTGCCACGGCCATCACTCGCTTAAAGCTTCTCATAAGCAGCAAAAATTTTACCGGCGATTTCCTGCATCTGCTCCGGTGCAAGCCGGAGCTTGGGTTTGCGGAAATCCATGTCGCCCTCCGTCTGGAGCGGCACCAGATGAATATGGGTATGGGGCACTTCCATGCCTAAGACCGCCACGCCTACGCGCTTGCAGGGGACGGCCTCTTTCAGCGCCACCGCAACCTTACGGGCAAAGGCCCACAGGCCTTCGTACGTGGCTGCATCCAGATGGAAGATATAGTCGTCCTCCACCTTCTTGGGGATTACCAGCGTGTGTCCCGCGGCGAGAGGCGAGATGTCCAGAAAGGCGTAAAAATCCTCGTTTTCCGCACATTTGTAGGAAGGGATTTCGCCTTGGGCGATTTTGGTAAAAATGGTAGCCATACTTTAGAGGGTAATTTCCGTAATTTCAAACTTCATGATACCGCTGGGCACCTTCGCCTCCACGGTTTCTCCCTTGCCATGCCCCATCAGGGCCTTGGCGATGGGCGTAGTGGCGGCCAGCAGTCCCTTGGAGAAGTCCGCTTCGCTTTCCGGCACAATCTGGAAATTCATCACCATTTTGTTGGCCAGGTTCTTTACCTTCACCTTGGAAAGCAACTGCACGGTATCTGCATTCAGTTTGCTCTCGTCGATGACGCGGGCATTGGCCACCTTTTCCTTCAGACGGGCGATTTTCACCTCCAGAAGACCCTGCGCGTCGCGCGCTGCGTCGTATTCTGCATTTTCGGAGAGGTCTCCCTTCTCACGGGCTTCCGCAATGGCTGCGGAGATTACCGGCCGCTGGGCCAGTGCGTCGGCGAGTTCCTTCTTGATCTTGTCAAGCCCCGCCTGTGTCATCATTTCTATTGCCATAGTATTTACCTTTTTACTTTGTCAAAAAAACGAGCCGACGACCGTTACCAGTCGTCGAGCTTTGCTGTGCAGGTACAAAGATACGAATTAATTTCAAACTCCCGCACGTTTTGAGGGAATTTTCGCACCTTCAGCGTTCGTCCACCACCTTGGCAGTGGGGTAAGACGCCGGATCGAAGGTGACATCCTTCTCGGTGACGACGCCATAGGCAAGGTTCCGCATGGTAATGGTTACCATCGACACCTTGGCCGACAGGCTCAGGGGCATGTATGTGCCTTTTTCCACCACCAGGTCCATCGTTTTGGGGTCGTCCTTCTCTTTGTTGTCCCTGTTTTTCCTGCAGCGGATATGCCACTCGGCAGGGGTCTCTTTCCGGATGCTCACATCGTAGCCGGCGGTGATGCCGTCGAACATCTTCATATTCTCGTCGGCCTTGGAAGGGGCATCCGCCGTTCTGTTCTTGATGGTAACCTGGTTCTTGTCAGAATCGTAAGTCCATTCCGTAGAGGCATCGACCCAGGTAATCAGGGTATCCTGGCCCTTGGCGATGTCCATCCTCATCTTGCCTCCCAGCGAAAGCACATGGGTAGCGATGGTTCCTATGATGGGCATCTTCATTTCCATCACCATAGACATTCCGTCATCGGCATCGACATTCGCCATGACCTGGTCCATCTTGTCCACAATCTCCTGGGCAGTCTGGGCCCGGAGGGTGGCAGTGAGCGTAAATACTGCCGCGATAAAAAACAGAAAACGTTTCATATCCGATTCCTTAATTTGTTTTCATAATCCTTGAGGGCGGCCATTGCCTTGGGGCAAAGCAGCAGGATGGCGACGACGGTACCCCACGCCATGAGACCCACGCCGATGTCGCCCAGCTGCCACACCAGGTCCGCCTCTTTTACGGCGCCGAACATCACGGCCCCCAGCATAAGCAGCTGGAACAGCCTGATTGCCAGTTTCTCCCGACGGGGATTTTTTCCTCGGAACAGGTAGAAAATCCCTGTTTCGGCATAGAAATAATAGGCCATGATGGTGCTGAACGCGAAGAACACCATGGCAATGGAAATGAACTGGCTGCCGAATCCGGCAAAGACCGAATCCACGGCGCTTTGCGTATAGCCGGCATAGTTGTTGCCCAGTTCCGGAGCATTGTTCAGCAACATCTCCCCGTCCGCTCCGATGATATTATATGTCCCGGAAGTAAGAATCATCAGCGCCGTGGCCGTACACACCAGCAGCGTATCCACATACACGGAAAACGCCTGTGCAAGGCCCTGCTGGGCCGGATGAGGGACATCGGCCGCGGCACTCACGATAGCGCCGGTCCCCTGCCCCGCCTCATTGGAGAAGATGCCCCGCTTGACGCCCATGGCGATGGCGGAGCCCAGGATTCCCCCGCATACAGGGTTGATTCCGAAGGCATTGCGCACGATAGTGCCCAGCACCGCCGGCACATCCTGGATATGATGAGCCACCACGACCCCGGAAAGGATGATGTAGCCGAAAGCCATGATGGGCGTAATCACGGAAGCCACTTTGGCAATACGCTGCACGCCGCCCACAATCACAACACCCAAGACCGCAGCGAGCACCACCCCGCTCACCCAGGTGGGCACAGGAAAGGCGTTGTTCATGGCCATGGACACACCGTTGGCCTGAACCGTGGGGAGGCAGAATCCGCAGCTGAGCACGGTGAGTACGGCAAATACGATACCGAGCGTCCGTTTTCCCAGCCCTTCCTCGATAAAGCTGAAGGGCCCGCCCCGGTAACTGGAGGCATGCTTGAACTTGTACATCTGGGCCAGCGTGGACTCTACGAATGCGGTAGAGGCGCCGAAAAACGCCACGACCCACATCCAGAACACTGCCCCGGGGCCTCCGAAAGCGATAGCCGTTGCCACCCCCACGATATTCCCCGTTCCCACGCGCCCGGACAAGGCGATGCAGAACGCCTCGAATGAGGAGATTCCGTCTTTTCCGTCCGTCCTTTTGCCGAAAAGCGAGCGCAGCATAAGACGGAATCGCCTTACCTGCACCAGACGGGTACGGAAAGAGAAATACACGCCGGCGAACAGCAGCAGAACCACCAGCCCGGGATTCCAGACAATGTCATTCAGGATGGAGACAAACTTATCCATGCGTGTAAAGATAAGAAAAAACCGCGAAAATCCAAACAAATGCCTGCTAAACAGCAACGCAAACTGCACCTGTGCACTCCGCGCGGCGCAAACAGGTTCCGGCTACCCACAAAGGGGAAAAAAATGCTTGCCCCGGCAAGGCCAAGGGCAACCAGAATAACAGGTATCTTTACTTTTATTTATTCTGGACGGGGCGAACAGGGAAACCGCCGTCACCCTCATCGTACAGGGAGCCATTGTAGTAGGAGCCCGCAGCCGCAAAGAACAACGAAAGGCCGTTCTTCTCACTGGTGATGAAATATAGTGAATTCCCGTCAATCGGCCAAACCCTGCCTGCCGCGTTGACAGAAAAATGCTCCTCTTGCGGAAGCCGCATCCCGGACAAGTTGCTCCTTGAGGGCGCCCAGCGAGGGAAATTTCCGCTCGTCGCGGATGCGGCGAAGGAACTGCAGACGCAGCGGCAGCCCGTAAATATCCTCGTCGAAGTCCAGAATGTGCGTTTCGATGGTCCGTGCCGTACCGCTTACCGTAGGGCGCGTGCCGATGTTGCACATGCCCCGATACCGGCGGCCCAGCACCTCTACGTCCACCGCATACACGCCATTCCCGGGCACCAGCTTCAGGGGCTCATACAGCTGCATGTTCGCCGTGGGAAAGCCGATGGTGCGGCCCAGCCGGTTCCCGGCCACCACCACGCCATACAGTTCATAGTCATACCCCAGCATCCCGTTGGCCCTTTCCACATCCCCCGCCTCCAGCGCTTTCCTAATCTTGGTGGAGGAGATGGGAGATTCTTCACTTCGTTCAGAATGACAGGGCTCCACCGCAATAACAGGCAGTGGAGATATGTGATTTCCTGGCCCATGGTCCCCCTCGGCCAGATAAGAGGGAGGGGCCCAGCCACTGGCTGGGAGGGGTTGCGAAGCGACGGTCGGGAAACCACATATCTCCACTGCCGTCAACCTGTCACTGCCTATCCGGTTGTCGTAACCCATGACTACCAGCGTGGCGCCGAACTTCTCCCGGAGCAGCGCCAGATATTCTGCCGCCGTAAGCGCAGCGAACGCCCGCGTGAAAGGCAACACCTCCACGCGGTCTATCCCCGCTGCCGCCAGCAGCGTTTTTTTCTCCTCCAGCGTCGTCAATATCCTGAACTCCCTTGCATCCTGCTGCAAAACCGTCCTCGGATGCGGCCAGAATGTAACCACAACGGCCTCCTCGCCCCGTTCCCGGGCGGAGGAGACCACTGCGGACAGCACATGACGGTGCCCGAGATGGACACCGTCAAAAAAACCTGTGGTTACGACGCTCATGAGATTTCTCGACTTCGCTCGAAATGACAATGAGGGCCTACAGCCACTTCACGCACTCAAAAGCCTGACGATGCGGCAGGAGCGGGTTGGTGGCGAAGATGCGGGCGCCCACCAGATAGGCACCGGTCTTCTCCGGCAACAGGGTCACCTCGTACAAAGCCTCACCGTCCTGGCAGGAAACAAACTCGAACGGCTGCACCTCGACAATGTGCATCTTGCCGTGTTTGTCGGTCTGCGCAAATACCACTTCGGCAGCCACATCCGCGGGTTTCAGCCCGCCCAGCTGCAGTTTCATGGAAGCCTTGTACGGCTTGGACTGGGTAATGTCGTACGAAGTCTCCGGAGTGGAGCGCCAGGTCTGCTGCACATTTTCCCACTCGCGGCGCACGTGTGTTTTCCAGGCGGCCAGTTCACGGGCCTTGGCAAAGTCTTTGGCCTTGAAAGCCTCGGCAGCCTTGGACTGCGGCTCATAGTACTGGTTCACATAGTCCGTGAGCATACGGTTGGTGGTGAAGTTGCAGGCCACCTGGGCGATGGTGTTCTTGATATAGCCAATCCACTCGGAACTGCGTCCGGTGGTACGGTCCACATTGTAATAGGCCGGAGCAATGTCATTCTCCAGAATCTGGTAAATGGTGGCTGCGTCGAGCTCGTTCTGGAAGTTGTTGTCTTCGTAGGCCTGCTCGATGGGAAGCGCCCAGCCGGCACCTTCCTTGTAACCTTCCACCCACCAGCCGTCCAGCACGGAGAAGTGCATGGTGCCGTTCATGGCAGCCTTTTCACCGGAAGTGCCGGAGGCCTCCTGCGGACGGGTAGGATTGTTCATCCACACATCCACGCCCTGCACCATACGCTTGGCCAGCGTGATGTCGTAACCGGGGATGAACACAATTTTTCCGATAAAGCGGGGATCCTTGGAAATATCCACAATTTGTTTGATGAGGTCCTGGCCTGCCTTGTCGGCCGGATGGGCCTTGCCGGCGAAGAGGAACTGCACGGGCTCGGACGGATTGTTCACAATCTTGTCCAGGCGGTCCAGGTCGCGGAACAACAGCGTCGCGCGCTTGTACGTGGCAAAACGACGGGCAAAGCCGATGGTCAGGACATCGTCGCGGAGGTTCTCCAGGATGGTCACCAGTTCGGACGGGCTGTAATGGTTGCTGATGCTGTTGTCCTGCAGGCGCTCGCGGATGAAGTCAATCAATTTTGCCTTCAGCTGCTTTTTCACGTTCCAGACCTCCTTGTCGGCCACGCCATAAATGCCCTCGAAGCAGGACTTGTCATAGTGATGCGTGGCAAACTGAGGGCCGAACACCTTGGCGTGTACCGGCTTCCACTCGGGAGCGCACCAGGTAGGATAGTGCACGCCGTTGGTCACGTAGCTCACAAAGAGTTCCTCCGGCAGATAGCCCGGATACATGTGGGCGAAAATCTCCTGGGACACCTTGCCATGCAGCATGGAAACACCGTTCACGTTCTGCGAGATATTGGCGGCGAGGTTACTCATGGAGAACTTCTCGTTCACATCCAGCGGATTGTCCTTACCCAGGGACATGAGGGTTTCCCAGTCCACTTTCAGGCGCTCCGGATAGTGGCCGATATACTGGCGCAGGAGGCCTTCGTCAAAGGCATCGTGGCCTGCAGGAACCGGCGTATGGGTGGTGAACAGCGAACTGGCGCGCACCACTTCCAGGGCCTCGGTGAAGTCCAGGTTGTCTTTCTCGATGTACTCACGCAGACGCTCCATGCCGATGAACGCGGCGTGGCCCTCGTTGCAGTGGTACACCTGCGGATCCAGACCCAGCTTGCGGAGGGCGCGGATACCGCCCACGCCCAGCAGGAGTTCCTGCTTAAGGCGGTTCTCCCAGTTGCCGCCATAGAGGTGATAGGTAACCTCGCGGTCTTCCGGGATATTGGCTTCATAGTCCGTATCCATCAGGTACAGGTCTGTACGGCCCACTTCCACCTTCCACAGGCGGGCGGTCAGGTTACGGCCCGGGAATGCCACGGAGGTGGTTACCCAGTTGCCGTCTTTGTCCAGCACCGGCACGGCGGGAATCTTGGTGAAGTCCTGGGCATCGTAGCCGGCCACCTGATAACCCTGGGCGCTGAGCACCTGGTTAAAGTAACCGTAACGATACAGCAAGCCCACGGCCACCAGGTTCACGTTCATGTCGGACGTTTCCTTGAGGTAGTCGCCGGCCAGGATACCCAGACCGCCGGAATAAATCTTCAGGGAGGTATCCAGACCATACTCCATGCAGAAGTATGCGATGGAAGGGTCTTTGCGCTGGGCCTTGGCGGCCATATAGGTGTCGAATTCGTCCAGGACAGCCTTCATCTGGGCAAGGAACTCCTCGTCCTCCGACAGCTGCTGGAAACGCTTGATACTCACGGTATCCAGCACAGCAAGCGGGTTATGGCCGCTCTTGTGCCACACATCCGGGTCGATGCTGCGGAACAGGGCCTTTGCGCTCTCGTTCCAGCACCACCACAGGTTCTTGGACAGTTTCTCAAGCCGGGACAGCTTTTCCGGGAGGTGACGGGTCACCAGGATGCTGCGCCAGCTGGGAGTGTTTACGTCTGCTTTGAAATACTGCATTGTCTTCTTCTTTGTTTGATAAGAATCACTACGGCCCTGTACACGGGACAGGGCAAGGGAATACGCCTCCTTATAATATTTAATCTGATTGTCCCACAGGGCGATCTGTGCGACTTCCCGGGCGTTTTCCCGGTACGCTTTGCGTGTTTTCTTGTCCAACGACGCCATCTCGCGGATGCGCGCCTCGGTGCCCTCGACGACCTCCTGGTAGTTGCTGTCATTGCGGTCCAGTACGGTGATGCCGGGGTGTTTCTTCTTGTAATGGGAACGCACCCACAGGCCGAAACCGGCCAGTGTGGTGGTCAGGGTAGGAATACGGAAAGCCAGGGCCTCCAACGGCGTGTAGCCCCACGGCTCGTAATAGGACGGGAACACGGCCAGGTCCATGCCGCAGAGAAGCTGGTAGTAGGACAGGTTGAAAATGCCGTCGTCCCCGTTCAGGTAGGAAGGAATGAAATACACCTTCACCTTGTCCCCCAGGGCGTTGTTCAGCCCCACCTCGCGCAGGCGGCGGGTAATGGTGTCGAACTCCGCATTCTGCAGATAATGGGAACACTGGCACTGATAACGCTCGTCGCCGTTACCGGAGAGCTTGGCCTGCAGGCCCTTGTCCGGGCCATGGTGGCCGGAAGGAATCATGATGAACGCCTGGATGCTGCGCCCGGTATCTTCCCCGCGGTTCACGCGGTCCAGGGCGTCGATAAACACATCGATTCCCTTGTTCCGGTACTCATAACGGCCGCCGATGCAAATGAAGAGGGAATCGGAAGGAACGGCCTCCGCGCTCATGGCCGATGCCACCTCCACCAGGCGCTTGCGGGCCGCATCGTGCTGCCTGTCATATTCCTCGTCGTCCGCCGGCGTGAAACTGTTCTCGAAACCGTTCGGCGTCACCATGTCCACCGGACGCAGGAACTGCGCGCACTCCTTGGCGGTAATGTCGCTCACCGTGGTAAAGACATCGGCATTCTCGGCCGACTTCTTCTCGAGGGAATAAATGGCCTTTACGTTGAAACGGGCGGCCAGTTCGTCCCCGTTATAGCTGCTCAGCCGGTCGTAGAGCGGCAAATTGTTGCCGGCGATGCAGCGGCCCATCATGGTGGCGTGCGTGGTGAAAGCCGTCGCGACAGGAATGCCGGCATGCTTCAGGTGCAGGATGCCCGCTCCGGTCTGCCATTCGTGGAACTGGGCGACCACTTGTTCGCCCCCCTTCAGGTTGTAGTTCCAGAAACTTTCAATCACCCGGCCCGCCGCAATGCCGAACACGGCCGATTCTTTGTAGTCCCAGTTACCGGAAATGGAATCTACGCCATACCTTTCCCACAGTTTGCCCAGGATGTCGTCCGCATGCGGCAGGAACTGCTTATAATCCACCAGAATGGCAATGGGCTTACCGGGAATGTTCCAGCGTCCTACACGGAAACGGAGGCCCTCACCGGCCGCCTGGGCTTTCCAGGAACGGTACAGCATCGGGTCCTCCAGAAAATCCGGATTGCCGGCCCGGTGCATCCACACGTCCGGTCCGATGAAAATGTGATGTCTTCCCAGTTCTTCGCTCAGATGGAGGGCTTTGGTGGCGACTACCGTATAGATGCCGCCGACCTTGTTGCATACCTCCCAGCTAACTTCAAATAAATAATCCATTATTTTTTCTTCCTCTTCTTTGCGCCCAACTCCTCGGCAACTGTCGCTTTCACGTCAAGGGCCGCCCGTTTCTCGTCCAGGCGAATTTGGAAGTCGGAAATCACGTTCATGTAATTGATGAAAGCCTCGTACGGAGTGTCGTACGGATTGAAATACTTGTGCACTTCCCCGTCCGAGAAGAACTTGGTGCACATATAATAGAAGTGGTCGCTCTCCTGAAGGTGGCCGAAGTCATCCCAGAGTTCGGGATCGTTCACGATGGAGAGTTTTTCCGTCATGGCGTACACCTTCTTGAAAGCCTCGTTCTGGAGTTCGTTGCCCAGCCACGCGGTGAGGTCGCGCTCTTCGTCGGCCCAGGAAATGGGGTCCTCGACGGCGATATCCGACACGGCCTTGTACTTCTTGGTGGCCTCCGAGGGCGTCACGAAGTTGAACGTGCCGTCCTTGAGCACGGCGGCGGGCAGGGCCTTCATGAACTCGAAGATGCCGCTTTCCGCACCCTGGTGCTCACCGAAGGTCTCGTAATCCATGAACAGGTTCACGATATCGCCTTCCTTGGCGTTTTCCTTCATCCAGCCCACATACTGCTCGGCCGTCACCTTGTTCTGGACGAAGCGGAAAGCGATGTCGTCCGACAGGGTGTAATTGCGGAGCAGGAGCTTGAGCTTGGGCTGTGTCTCACCGGTATATACGTAATTAGGGCTCTGCCAGCCCATGATGTGACGGGCGCCCTCGGTAAGCATGGTCTTGTAGCCCATGTCATATACCATTTCGCCGATGCCGTTGGAATAGATGAGCTCCGTGTTGCGGAAAGCGGTGGGTTTTACGCCGAAGAGCTCTTCAATTTTGGCGGCATGCTTCTCTACCTGTACGCGGAATTCCGATTCGTTGGCCAGGGATGCCAGGGAGTGGTAATACGTTTCCGCCAGGAATTCCACCTTGCCGGTATCGGCCAGGGCCTTGAAGCTGGCGATAACTTCCGGGCAGAAGCGCTGGAACTGCTCCAGGGCGCTTCCCGAGATGGAATAGGCAATCTTGAACTTGCCCTTGTTCTTGTCGATGAGTTCCAGCATGAGCCGGTTCATGGGAAGATAGCACTTCTGGGCCACGCGGCGCAGAATGGTGCGGTTGGCAAAGTCGTCATAGTAATGGGAATCCTTGCCGATATCGAAAAATCTGTACAGGCGGAGCCGGGTGGGCTGGTGAACCTGGAAATACAGGCAAATGCTCTTTGTTGCCATAATTGACTATTTTACAACTGATTCATAAACTTTCTTGAGTTTGGCGGTGGCGCCGTTCCATTTGAGGGCGTTCACTTCGTCATAGCCCATGCGGGCGCTGAAGTCGGCCAGGGCAGGATAGCTGAGGAGGGCATGGATATCGTCAGCCATGGCGTCCACATCCCAGAAGTCTATCTTGAAGGCGTATTTGAGAACTTCCGCCGCACCCGACTGCTTGGAGATGATGGACGGAACACCGGTGCGCATGGCCTCCAGCGGCGAAATGCCGAAAGGCTCGGAAATGGACGGCATGATGTAAACGTCCGAAAGGGCGAACATCTTCTGGACGTCCGCTCCGCGCAGGAAGCCGGTGAAATGGAAGCGGTCGCTGATGCCCAGGCGGGCGGCGTGACGGATGGCGCGGTTCATCATGTCGCCGCTGCCGGCCATCACGAAACGTACGTTCTTGGTGCGCTTGAGCACCTTGGCCGCCGCCTCGATGAAGTATTCAGGACCTTTCTGATACGTGATTCGGCCCAGGAACGTAACCACGGGTTCCTTGACGCCACGCTCCACCTGCAGGTTCTCCCGGCCGCTGAAATCCACCGCGTTGTGTACGGTGACCACCTTGGCGGGGTCTATTCCGTAGCGGGAAATGACGATGTTGCGGGTGAGGTCGCTCACGGTAACCACACGGTCCGCGATTTCCATGCCCCGTTTCTCGATGGCATATACGCGGGTGTCGATGTTGTCCACGCTGCCGCGGTCGAACGAAGTGGCATGCACATGAATCACCAGCGGCTTGCCCGTCAGTTCCTTCGCGGCGATGCCTGCATAGTAAGTGAGCCAGTCGTGGGCGTGGATAACGTCGAACTCGTCCTTGCGCTGCATGGCGATGGTGCCGCCCACCATGGCGTAGCGGGCCACTTCCTCCATCAGGTTGGCGCCGTATTTGCCGGAGAACTTGAATTTTTGTCCGTAGCTGATGGAGAAATCCTTTACCTGGCGCTTCTTTTCTTCTTCCACCAGCTTGCCGAACTCCTCCGGGTCTGCATAGGGAACCATGTTGGAGCCGATGTGGATGAATTTCACCTTGTCCAGGAATTCGTCCACGGTCTCCGCCATGGTGTCCACGGCCACATCCGAAGCATTGATGATGGTGGTGGCGCTCTGGTCTTCATCGCCGGAGGCCGACGGCATCACGAACAGCGTTTCCACGCCGTTGTGGGCCAGGCCCTTTACGATACCTTCACAGGCCGTACCCAGACCGCCGGCGATATGGGGAGGGAACTCCCAGCCAAACATTAATACTCTCATAACTTATTCCTCCCTGTATTTTTCAATAAGCCAGTTGATATTCAGAAGGGCGGCGGTGGTCATAGCCGACGAAATGGCGCCGTGCGGTTCGTGCGGCGGGTCTCCGTCGTAGAGTTCGCTGAAGCAGCCCACGCCGTGCTTGGACAGGTCCTCGTAGAAACCTTCCGTGAGCCATTCGGCCCGCTTGATGAAGTTCTTGCCCATCATGTTGAAACTGGTGTAGCAGTATTGGGCCAGCAGGTAGGGCCATGCACAGCCGTTGTGGTAGGCTTCGTCCCGCTGCTGCTGCGTACCTTCATAAACCCCCTTGTAACGGACATCCCGCGGGCTCAGCGTGCGGATGCCGCGGCGGGTGAGGAGTTCCGCATTCACCACGCGCATAACCTCGCCGATTACCTCGTCATCTACGCAACGGTTGTCCAGGGAAACGGCCCAGAGCTGGTTGGGACGCAGCTCCATGTGCTGTCCGCTGTTATCGACATAGTCCGCCAGGAAGCCCAGTTCCGCATTCCAGAACAGGGGCTGGAAATTTTGCTCGATGCGTTCCTTCACGGGCGCCCACTTTTTATAGAAAGCCGTGTTCTTGCGCTCATGCTGCAGGGCAAACGCAATGGCATTGTACCACATGGCATTGGTTTCCACCTGATAACCTGCACGTTCCGTCACGGCGCGGCCGCCGATGTACGCGTTCATCCAGGTGAGGGCGACGCCGTCTTTCTGGGCCCACAGGAGGCCGTTGGGCTGCATGGCCACCTCCTGACGGACGCCGGGCAGATAACTCTCGATGATGCGCTTGAGCACGGGGCCGTATTTTTCCCAGACGGCTTTTTCATCCGCGCCGAACGCAATGTACTGCTGCAGGGTGATGGCCATGTACAGCGGCGCTTCCACCTGCGTGGTGCGGCGCGACAGGCGCTCCTGTTCCACGGCGATAAGGTTGTCCAGGATTTCTTCGAATTCCTTGACATTGCCCGTGGCATAGAGCGTCAGGCCGGCTACGGACGCAAGGGTTTCCCGCAGCAGGCCCGTATAGAGCCAGCTGTAACCGGCTACCACGCGCTTTTTGCCGCCGTCTTCCCGGATAAGGGACTTGCACTGGCGTACCAGCTGGTCGTGGAAGGAAGTGATAGGACCGATTTTGTCCACCGTGGCCGTAAACTTGCGCTTGAGGGATGTGGCGTTGGCCGGCTCCCCCGCAGTAGCGGCGAACACGATGGCGTCGCCGGGCTTGAGCTCCGTTTCAAACGTACCCGGCACCCAGAGGTCCTCGCGGCAGTCATATCCGCGGCGCATTTCGTCCGAATAGGTAACGCCCTTATACCAGGCCGGGGCATACTTGAATGAACTGGCCGATGTGCTCAGCTGCAGGTTCAGGTCCGGAAAACCGGGATACATGCAGAATGCGGCACCGTGCTGCAGGGGCTCGAACTCCGTGCGGGCCTGACCGTTTTCTCCGGTGAGGGCATGAAAATTACGGAAAGCCAGGAACGGCTTGAGCTCCAGCTTCACCTTGGCGGGCGCCTTTTCCAGCTCATACTTGATGAGCAGCTGGTTTTCGTCGGGGCAAAGGACGATGGACTTGCGGAACACCATCTCCCCGATTTTGTAGATGACGGTGGGAACGGGGTCCGCATCAAAGTCCACGATGTACTTGTGTCCGCGCGGTTCGTAAATATCGCCGTAGCAATGGATGCCCAGATTGAACCGCTTGCCGCGAAGGGTAAGGCTTTCATCGAGGGCGCTCAGCAGAATGTGCCTGTGGCCGCCGAACTGTTCCACCGGGACAGCCAGCAGGCCATGGTATCGCCGCGTGTTGCAAGTGACGATGGACGTATTGCAGTACGCACCGGTCTTGTTCGCCAAGATAATCTCGCGTTTCAGGGAATACTCGAGATTGACGAGTTCAGACTTGTTGAATTTCAAAAAAGCCATATGTATGAATTTATACTTGCTTCAAAACCATGGCACAACGGGCCGGCAGATACACCTTGAGGGTGTGATCGTAGCCTTGGTTGCCATTAGGGCATCTCTCGGGCAGGGCCGTGTGCCGTTCTCCCGGCTGCAGACGTCCGAATCCGTCATATACGGACCGGTCGCTGTCCAGTACGTTCACATAGTCCCCCGCCGGGGCTGAAAAGCCATAATCCGCGAAAGAACCGGTGGGCGAGAAATTCAGTGCAAAGATACAGTTTTTCCGTTTGAAAATCAAGATTTTCTTCTCTTCATCCGCCACCAGCAGCTCCGGGCGTTCCGCCAGGAGTTTTTCCGAGCGGAAAAGATGCACCATGTCCTCGTCGAATTTACGCAGCATGCCGTAGCGCAGGTCCGGATTGTCCGCAAGCGACCATTGGCGGCGGGCATATTTGAACGACCAGCCGTTCCCCTCGCGCGGGAAGTCAATCCACTCGGGATGGCCAAACTCGTTGCCCATGAAATTGAGGTAGCCGTTTCCGGCGGTTCCGGCAGTGACCAGGCGTATCATCTTGTGCAGGGCCACGCCGCGGTCCACGATGCCGTTCTGGCTGTCCTTGCGCATGGCAAAGTACATTTCCTTGTCCATGAGGCGGAAGATGATGGTCTTGTCCCCCACCAGCGCCTGGTCGTGACATTCCGCGTAGGAAATGGTCTTTTCATCGGCACGCTTGTTGGAAAGTTCCCACCAGACCTCGCCCATGCTCCACTGCTCGTCGCTCTTTTCCTTGATCCACTTGATCCAGTGGTCTGCCACACCCATGCTCATGCGGAAGTCGAAGCCTACGCCGAAGGCCTCGAACGGGGCGGCCAGGCCGGCCATGCCGGACATGTCTTCCGCAATGCAGAATCCGTTCGGGCTTATTTCCTTCACCAGCATGTTGGCCAGGGCCAGGTAGATGACGGCGTCTTCGTCCACGCCGCCGTCGAAGTACAGGCCGTAATTGCCGAAGTCCTTGCCCAGGCCGTGGTCCCAGTACAGCATGGAGGTGACACCGTCGAAGCGGAATCCGTCAATGTGGTATTCCTCCATCCAGAACTTGACGTTGGACAGCAGGAAATACCGGGTGGCGTCCTTGCCGTAGTCGAAGCAGCGGGAGCCCCAGGCAGGATGGTCTCCCTTGGGTCCGCTGTGGAAGTACAGGTAGTCCGTCCCGTCAAACTCGGACAGGCCTTCCAGGGTGTTTTTCACGCTGTGGCTATGGACGATATCCATGATGACGGCGATTCCTTTGCCGTGGGCGTCGTCCACCAGGGCCTTGAACTCTTCCGGTGTGCCGAAACGGGAACTCAGCGCGAAGAAGTTACTCACCTGGTAGCCGAAGGAGCCGTAATACGGATGCTCCTGCAGGGCCATGATCTGCAGGGTGTCGTAGCCCAGTTTTTTCACGCGCGGCAGCACATCCTTGCGGAATTCCTCGAACGTTCCTACTTTTTCCTTTTCCGACGCCATGCCGATATGGCACTCGTAGATGAACGGATTGGGGCGTTTGCCCGCGTGGCCGTGCTTCCAGACATACTTTTGCTCCGGGTCCCAGACCTGGGCGCAGAACACCTTGGTGGCATCGTCCTGAACCACCCGGGTGGCATAGGAGGGCAGGCGCTCTCCACCGCCGCCGGGCCACTCGATGAACAGTTTGTACAGCTGGCCGTGCCGGAGGAACATGGCGGGAAGCTTGAGCTCCCAGTTGCCGCCGCCGAGCGGTTTGAGGGCATACCCGTCCGTACGCTTCCAGTTGTTGAAATCGCCGATCAAGTATATCTTGCTGGCGTTGGGAGCATACTCGCGGAACACCCAGCTGCCGTCTTCACACTTGTGCAGGCCGTAGAACATGTGGTTGTTCACGGCGTCCTTGAGCCGGCCGTCGCCCGCAATGTGCCTGAGGGTTTGCCAGATGTGCTCGTGCCGGGCGTCAATGGCGTCTTTATACGGCATGAGCCAGGGATCGGTTTCGTAGATGCGTTGCATATCAATCGGTATATTATGTCATTCTGAAGCTTGCCCTGAACTTGCCGAAGGGCGCAGCGAAGAATCTATTCCTTGTCCAGAGAATCTATCTTCTCCTTTACGGTGCGCAAATACTCCCGGCACTGCCTGAGCAGTTCCTTGCTGCGGCCCACCAGGGCGTCAATGTCGTCCAGCTTGGTTTCCGGATTTTCCACCTTGGCCGCGATGGCCTCCAGTTCGGCTATGGCCTTCGCATAATCAAACTTCTCGTTCATGCTATGTTCACTTTGTTGTTGTCGCTTTTCTCACTGTATATTTCGTCCACCTTGGCGGTGAGGGAGCCGTCCGTGAACCGGACGCCGATGCGGTCTCCTACGGCCACCTTGTCCACGGTTTTGAGCACCTGGCGGTCCTTGCCCGTGACCAGGACATAGCCCAGCGCCAGGATGTTGCGCGGGTCCGTAGCCTTGATACGCGCCTCCTTGAGCGCCAGGGCGCTGACCTCGTGGCTGACGCGGGCTGTAGCGGCAAACTGAAGCCGATGCAGGGTCACGTCCTTCAGGCGGGCTATCTGGGCATATTTCTCGCCGAGTCCGCGGGAAATGCGGCCGCTTGCGCGCAGGAGGGCATTTTCCTGCACGCTCATCTTCCGGGTGAGCGCAAGGCGGATGCGGGCCTGTACGGCGTTCAACTGCCGGTCCATGTCCCCGATGCGGCGCTGGACGGACTGCTGTACGCGGGCGTCCAGGGTTTTCAGTCGCAGCTCCTCCCGGTTGAGCAGGCGGGTGGCGGCCAGGCCGATACGGCCGCGGGAACGGTCCAGCAGTTCATCCTGCATTCTGTACGCCTGCAGGAACAAATCGGCCAGGGCGGTGGGCGTTTTCACGGAGGCATGGGCCACCATGTCCGCGATATGCACGTCTTTGTCATGGCCGATGGCGGTGACCACGGGCACGGGACAGGTGGCGATGGCGACGGCGAGGTCGTAATCGTCGAAGCAGGACAGGTCCAGCTCGCTGCCGCCGCCCCGCAGGATGAGGATGGCGTCATACGCCTGAGTCCCGGCTTCCTGCAGCGCCGCGCGGATGGACGCGGGAGCCTGTTCCCCCTGCATGAGGGCTTCCACGAGGTCCAGCCGGAACATATAGCCCTCCGGGTTGTGCAGCAGATGGTTCCGGAAATCCTGGTAACCGGCGGCGGTTTTGGACGTAATCACGGCCAAATGGTACGGGATATCGGGCAGGGCCAGTTCCTTCTGCATTTCCATGTAACCGGCCGCCGTAAGCCGCTCGACCGCCCGCTTGCGCTCCAGGGCCTTTTCTCCCAAAGTAAAGGCAGGGTCGATATCGTCAATGAAAAGGCTGATGCCATACAGCTCGCTGAAATTCACCTGCACACGCACCAGCACGGTGATGCCGGCCTGGAGGGGCTGGCCGGTGGCTTGCTCGAAGCGTTGTCTGACGCGCGGAAACAGCCAGTTCCATATCATGGCGCGGGCTTCCGCAATGGATTTTCCTCCCTTGCTCTGGCTCAGGCTCAGGTAGCAATGTCCGTTGGCGCGCGGGCTCCAGGAGGCTATTTCCGCCCTTACCCAATACCGACCCGGAAAGGCCTGAGCCACCCCTTCCTTGATGCGGAGCTGGAGCTCCAGCAGGTCCATATAATCATGCGCTTCCATAACTTCACAAAGATACGGAAAAACCGCGGAAAATCCGCGGTTTCATCAACTAAATTTCCGGCTCGAAATGAGGAATGGGTTTCAGTTTGAACAGGTTCGTGACGTGCTTGTGGTCTATCCGGGCCTTGGTTTCAGGGTCTTCGCAAACACCCGTGCGGATGTACTTGTCCAGGACGGCGTAGGTGAAGCCCAGGTTGTCCTCGTCCGTGAGGCCGGTAAGGCCGTCGGAAGGAGTCTTGTGCACCAGCTCCTCCGGCAGGCCCAGCACCTCGCCGACAGCCAGCACTTCCGCCACCGTCAGGCCGCCCAGGGGCGAAAAATCGCCGGCGGCGTCTCCGTAACGCGTGCTGTAGCCCACCCAGTCTTCCGACAGGTTGCAGGTATTCACCACGCGACCGTTGTTGCTCTGGGAGACGGCGTACAGGGCCGTCATCCGCAGGCGCGGCGCCATGTTGATGCGCGTCTGGGCCGATGCCTCCCGTCCCAACTGCGCCTCCACTTCCTTCATCAGCGCCTCGAAGGAACTGCCGATATTCACATTGTAGCGCTTGATTCCCAAGTGCTTGATAAGTTTGACAGAATCGTCGATATCCGGCTGTACGCCATTGGGCATGGTTACGCCGATGACACGGTCGCGGCCCAGCGCCTCCACGCACAGGGCGGCGGCAATGCTGCTGTCCTTGCCGCCGGAAATGCCCAGCACGGCGTTGCAGCCCTTTCCGTTTTCCTCAAACCAGTCCCTGATCCATTGGACGCACGCGTCCTTTACTTTTACTGCATCGAACATAATACTATCTATTTACCTTTTCTTCGGCCTGCGGCCTCAGAATGACCGAATGCGTTTTTGTTATTTCGCCCTGGTGTAAACCTCAATGGGGCAGCCCTCAAAGTCAAAATGCTCCCGTAACTTATTCTCCAAAAAGCGTTTATACGGCTCCTTCACCCACTGCGGCAAGTTGCAGAAGAAGGCGAACTGCGGCGTGCGGGTGGGCAGTTGGGTTACGTACTTTATCTTGATGTACTTGCCCTTCCACGCCGGCGGCGGATAGTTCTCGATTTCCGGCAGCATGGCATCGTTCAGCTGGCTGGTAGGAATTTTCCGGGACATGTTCTCCGCCACGCGGGCGGCGGCATCCAGCACATCCAGGATGCGCTGCTTGTTCAGCACCGAGGTGAAGATGATGGGGATGTCGTTAAAGGGAGCCAGGCGGGCCTTGAGGCCTTCCGTATAGTCCCGCATGGTGTTTACATCCTTCTCGAAAAGGTCCCATTTGTTCACCACCAGCACGCAGCCCTTGCGGTTTTTCTGAATCACGTTGAAGATGTTGAGATCCTGCGCTTCCAGGCCCGCCGTGGCGTCAATCATGAGGATGCACACGTCCGAATGTTCGATGGTGCGCATGGCACGGAGCACGGAATAGAATTCCAGGTCCTCCGTCACCTTGCCGCGCTTGCGCATGCCCGCGGTGTCCACAATCATGAACTCATGGCCGAACTTGTTGTAGTACGTGGAGATGGAATCGCGTGTGGTGCCGGCAACGGGCGTCACGATATTGCGCTCCTCTCCCAGCAGGGCGTTGGTGAGGGAGCTCTTGCCCACGTTGGGGCGGCCCACGATGGCGATGTGCGGCAGGTCGGCGTGGTCGTCATCGGCCCCGTCATCGGCCGGGAGCACCTTCAGAATCTCGTCCAGCAGGTCTCCGGTGCCGCTTCCGTTGGCGGCCGATATGCTCCAGACCTCTCCCAGACCCAGGCCGTAGAAGTCAAAGGCGTCATACATTTTCTCGCCGCTGTCCACCTTGTTTACACACAGGATAACCGGCTTTTTGCTGCGGCGGAGCAGGTCTGCGATTTCCGCGTCATAGTCCGTGATGCCGGTAGCGGCCTCGCACATGAACAGCACCGCGTCCGCCTCTTCGATGGCGATGCCCACCTGGCGGCGGATGGCATCCTCGAAGACATCGTCCGAATTAGAGGTGTAACCGCCCGTGTCCACCACGGAGAATTCCCGGCCGCACCATTCGCATTTTCCGTAATGGCGGTCCCGCGTGACGCCGGCCGTCTCGTCCACAATTGCCTGCCGCATGCCCACCAGACGGTTGAACAGCGTGCTCTTTCCTACGTTCGGTCTCCCGACTATCGCTACAAGTGCCATAAACTCTTTTATTAAAATTATTCCTTATTGTACAGGCCGCACGATGCGCAGGCATCCGAATAATTGCCGTCGCATACCTTCTTTCCTTTTTGCGCGCGCAGCAGTTCCAGTTCCTCCTGCTTGGCGCATTTGATCCCCCGCTTGCGCATTTCCGGATTGGTGGATATCTCCCCGTCCGGGAAAGGCCGGTGGAAGAAGAAAATATTCACCCCGAGGAGCAGCACGGCTGCTCCTACGAACAAAATGGCGGCAAACAAGGTTTTCATTTTATGAAAATTAAATGATTCCCTTTGGGAAGGAACATTGGGTTACAAGGGGAACTCGGAGGAAATGGGCTGGTAATTGTACACGCGCAGAATCATCCGGGCGAAGGTGTCGGCCAGCGAAACCACGCGGAACTTGCTCTGGAATTCCTTCTTGGAAGGGTCCAGCGGGATGGTATCGGTAACATACACCTCCGACAGGGCGCTCTGGTCGATACGCTCGTACGCGGGGCCGGAAAGCACCGGATGCGTCGCGAAAGCACGGACGCTGTGGGCGCCGCGCTTGATGAGCTCGTTGGCGGCCTCCGTGAGGGTGCCGGCGGTGTCGATGATATCGTCAATGATTACGATGTCGCGTCCTTCCACCTCGCCGATGGGGGTGATGCGTTCCACCACGTTGGCCCGGGCGCGGGTTTTGTGGCAGATGACCACCGGCGTATGCAGGTTCTTGGCATAGGCGTTCACGCGCTTGGCGCCGCCCATGTCCGGAGCGGCCAGCGTGAGGGTGTCCTTGCACTCTTTCTGGAGCTTCTTGAGGATGGTCAGGAAGTCATAGCTGGCATACAGGTGGTTCACCGGAAAATCGAAGAAGCCCTGGATCTGGTCCGCATGCAGGTCGCAGGTCATGAGGGCGTCGGTTCCGGCCACCTTGAGCATGTTGGCGACCAGCTTTGCGCCGATGGAGACGCGCGGCTTGTCCTTGCGGTCCTGGCGGGCCCAGCCATAATACGGGATGACGGCGATGACTTTGTTGGCCGATGCACGCTTGGCTGCGTCGATGCTGAGCAGCAGTTCCATCAGGTTGTCGCTGCTGGGAAAAGTGCTCTGGATAATGAAGCAGGTGGCGCCACGGACACTTTCCTGATACGAGGGCTGAAATTCGCCGTCGCTGAAATGGGTACATTCCAACGGTCCAAGAACCACATCGGGGTCCTCCGGACTTTTCATACGGTTCATGGCTTCCACTACCTTCTCCGCGAAATAGCGGGAGGCATCACATGTAAAAAGCGCCATCCGGTGCTTATGGACATCGTTTATCATAATGTTTGAAGAATAGATCCTATATAGTTGAGAATGTCTTCCTTTCCCTGTCCTTTTACGGACGATGACACAAAGCACGGCGGCAGTTCCTCCCAGTCTTCCAGCAGGCGTTCCTTGTTCTCGCCGAGCTGCTGCTGCAGGGCCTCCGTGCCCATTTTGTCCGCTTTGGTAAAAATAATGCCGAAGGGGATGCCCCTTTCTCCCAGTTCGCCGATGAAGCGGAGGTCCACTTCCTGCATGGGGTGGCGCGAGTCGATGAGGACCATGAGCATCACCAGTTCTTCCGAGTGGTTGATATAGTCCCAGATGATGTGACGCAGGCGTGCGCGGTCCTTGTCCGGCAATTTGGCGTAGCCGTAACCCGGGAGGTCCACCAGATACCAGCTGTCGTTGATGAGGAAATGGTTTACCAATTGGGTTTTTCCGGGCGTCTGGGAGGTTTTGGCCAGCTTGGAATTGGCCGTAAGCATGTTGATGAGCGAACTCTTGCCCACGTTGGAGCGACCGATAAAGGCAAACTCCGGCGCCTTGCGCGCAGGTTTCTGTGCGACCCTTGTGCTGCTTCCGGCAAATTCCGCCTTGGTGATTTTCATAACCTCCTCCTAATTACTCCACAAATATACGAATAAATTCCTATCTTTGCCACATGGAGCAAGACGAAAAATTCATGCGCGAGGCGCTTGCCGAAGCCAGGGCCGCCCTTGCGGAAGGTGAAATCCCCATCGGCGCCGTCGTGGTGTGGAAAGGACGGATTATCGGCCGGGGGCATAACCAGACCGAAAGGCTGCACGACACCACGGCCCATGCCGAGATGATAGCCATCACCGCCGCCACCGAGTCCATGGGTGGCAAATACCTCAGTGACTGCACTTTATACGTAACCGTCGAGCCGTGCCCCATGTGCGCCGGCGCCCTCGCCTGGGCCCAGATGGGTCGTATCGTGTACGGGGCTCCGGACCAACGCCGCGGCTACTCCCTTTTCTCCCCTTCCCTGCTTCACCCCCGCACGGAGGCCGTCGGCAGCATCCTTCAAGAGGAATGTGCCGCGCTCATGCTGGACTTTTTCCGCGAAAAACGGGGATAATCAGAGCATCAGGCCTGCCTTTACCTTTTCTGCCGCCTCGTCTCCCTTCAGATAGCGGAGAATGGCCAGGCCGAAGTTCACGGCGTGTCCCGCACCCCGTCCGGTGATCAGTTTTCCGTCGGTAACCGTGCTTTCCGGAGTAAAGACGGCCCCCTTGTCCAGAAGCGCCTGCTCGAAGCCGTCGAAGCAGGTAAACTTCTTCCCCTCCAGGCCGGGGAGTTGGGAGACGACCAGTCCGGGCGCCGCGCAGATGGCCGCCACGGCACCCCCGCGGGCCCAATGGTCCTGCAGGATTTCCATCAGCTCCGCGTGCCGGGCCAGGTTTTTGCTGCCCGGCATGCCCCCCGGAAAAATCATGATGTCCGTTTCGTCGGTGCCCGGCTCCATCACCTCCAGGTCCGCCCAGTTGGTGTCCACCGAAACGGACAGCCCGTGGGAACTTTCCACCATGTAATCCTCCGTAATGGAAACCGTCCTTACCGCCACGCCCCCGCGCAGCAGCACGTCCCGCGTTCCCAAGGCCTCCATGTCCTCAAAGCCATCGGCCAGAAAAATATTAATACCTTTCATATCTATTAAAATGTTCTACGTTTCCTTGCCCTTGAAGGCGGTTCCCTTCCCTTGAAGGCGGTTCCCTTCCCCTTGAAGGCGGTTCCCTTCCCTTGAAGGTGGTTCCCTTCCCCTTGAAGGCAGTTCTGCTCTGCGTTTCCGGGGACTGTTCTACACCTCCCCTAGAAGGCATCCATCCGGCTTTCGCGGAGCATTCCGCGTTTTCTCCTCCAGAGGAGATAATCCACGCTTCCTCCCTCAAGATAGGCCCTCCGGTTCCGGGAAATAATCCCTCCCTGAAAGGGGCACTCACCGACAGGCAGATTTTTCTGCTGGCATGCCACCTCGGAAAGACATGCGTCTGTCAGTCCGGAGAAGGTGAAGAATCTATTTCGCCTCGCCACGCTAAAAGGTTTTCAAATTTAGTCAAAGATACTATTTTTTCCAAAGAAATGTTTTATCTTTGCAGTCCGAATTGAACTGTGGTGTAATGGTAGCACTAGGGATTTTGGTTCCCTCAGTCAGCGTTCGAATCGCTGCAGTTCAACGGATTTTCCGCCAGGCCCCTCCGCCTGGCTTTTTTGGTAAACTTTTTTCAGGACGGGACATTGCTTTGTGGCAGCTAAATTATTGATTCACATGCCGTTACACAATAATCCTCGTTCGAAATCTGAACGAGGATTGTTCAACATCTCGCTGTGTATCAAATAGTTAGCGATCACTATGGTTATACTCACGGCAGTGATCCGTGACAGCTAAATCATTGTCATCCAGCATGTTACACAACAATCCTCGTTCAAAATTTGAACGAGGATTATTCAACATCTAACTGTGTATCAAACACTTAGCTGTCACAACCCAACTAGTTGCGGCGGCTGTTGCCGATGGAAATGTAGTAGAGCAGGGTGGCAAGGGAGCCCAGGGCGGCAATCACGTACGTGTAGGCGGCCCACCTGAGGGCGTCCACGGCCATGGGTTTGGTTTCATAACTGACGATGCCGGCACTTTCCAGCCAGGATACGGCCCGTGCGCTGGCGTTGATTTCTACCGGAAGCGTGACGAAACTGAACAGCGTGGTCAGGGCAAACAGGCCTATCCCTATCCAAAGCAGCGAAGGGAAGGTGTTGATAAAGATAACGCCCGCCAGCAGCACCCAGGAGACGATATTGCTGGAGAAGGAGACCACCGGCACCAGTGCGCTGCGCATCCGGAGCCAGGGATAGCCTGTAGCATGCTGTACCACGTGTCCGCACTCATGGGCGGCCACAGCAGCAGCGGCCACCGACTTGCCAAAGTACACATTCTCGCTCAGGTTCACCGTTTTGGTGGTAGGGTCATAGTGGTCCGTGAGTTTGCCGGGAATCGACACGATTTTCACATCCCGGATGCCGTGGGCCTGCAGCATGCGGTTGGCGACCTCTGCGCCGGTGAGCCCCAGCGGAACCTGGGAATACTTTGAGAAGCGGCTGTTGAGCCGGTTTTGGATGAGGAGACTGAGCACCATCACCACAATCATGAGTATCCAAATGCCTGTTGACGACATAATGCAAACTGTTTTTTCCAAGGAAGTGCTTCACAAAAATTGCACCCCGACTGCAAAAATACAATTTTTATGACAAAATGTCGGTCAGAAATGTTACTTTTGTACGCTAAATTGGAAAGCATGCGCGAACTGCAAGACGATTTCTCCCGTTTGGAGCTGAACCTGAAAGCGGCGACGGACAACTACCGTTACTTCCGCTCCCTGCTGGACCCCAAAACCAAGTTGCTGGTTTTGGTGAAGGCCAATGCGTACGGTCACGGCGGGGTGGAATTCGCCGCCATGATGCAGCGGGCCGGGGCGGACTATCTGGCCGTCGCCTATCCCGTGGAGGGTCTTGAACTGCGCCGCAACGGCATCTCCCTGCCCATCCTGGTGCTCACCGCCGGTACGGATTTCTATCCGGAGATTATCGACACGCGCATGGAGCCTTCCATCCCCAACCTGTACTCCCTTGAGAAGCTGGTGGAAATCCTGCGGGAACGGGGCATCCGGGATTATCCCGTCCACATCAAGCTGGACACCGGCATGCACCGCCTGGGCTTCATGACGGAAGAATTGCCGGAGCTCGTGGAATACTTGAAAAAAACGCCGGAGGTCAAAGTCAAAGCCGTTTTCTCCCACCTGTGCGTGGCGGAGGACCCCGCCGAGGACGATTTCACCCTGGGCCAGATTCACCTTTTCCGGGACAATGTGAACTACATTGCGGACGGTATCGGCTACATGCCGATGCGCCACATCCTGAATTCCGCCGGCATCGAGCGCTTCTCCCAGTACCAGTTCGACATGGTGCGGCTGGGCATCGGCGTCTATGGCATCAGCGCCCTGCCGGACAAGAAGCTGGCTCCCGTGGCCTCGCTCAAGTGCAAAGTCCTGCAAGTAAAAACCTTAGGTCCGAATGACACCGTCGGCTATGGCCGATGGGGCCATGCCAAAGAAGGCACCGTCATCGCCACCATCCCGGTGGGCTATGCGGACGGCCTGGACCGGCACCTGGGCCGTGGCAACGCCTCCTTCAGCGTAAACGGGCACCGCGCACCGACCATCGGCAATATCTGCATGGACATGTGCATGCTGGACGTTACGGGCATCCCGTGCGCCGTGGGAGACACCGTCACCATCTTCGGCGAAGACCCTACCGCCAGCGAGCTGGCAGCTATCTTGGGCACCATCCCCTACGAGATTCTGGTCTCCGTGCCCCGCCGCATCCATCGGCTGGTAATCCGCTGAATAAACTTAAAACAACGTGGGGTGATTCTCTTCCAGTTCGGAGAGGATTTTGCTCATGATGGCCTCGCGGAAGAGGACGGACTTGGCATGCACCTTGAAACGGGAGCAATACTCATCGATGGCGGCCAGTTCACTGTCGTTGAAATAGAGGACATAGCGATTCCTGCGCAGCAGCAGTTCGCGCTGCTTTTCCAGGTAGGCGGGATCCACGCCGGGAATTTTTTTTCTTCTGCCCATACTAATGCGTTTCCCCGGATTCGTCCGAACGAGCGGCAACAGTCGTCAAATCCACGTATTTGTGCCGGACCACACCCTTCTTGTCCAGTTCCAGCACCATGGGAAGGCCGGACAGGTCAACGGTATCCAGCAGCTGTTGCCCCAGTTCAGGAGCGTCGGTCATCAAAGTATCCATGTCCACAAGCAGCACGCGCGCACGGCGGTTCTCCTGCACCACCCGCTCCACCGCCGCCAGCATGTCCCGGCACGAGGAACAATCGGGCGAATAGAACACCACATACGCCGGAGAGCCCTTGAGTTTTCTCAGCGCAAACTCCCCGGACCGGGAAGCGGGAACAAACAGGCAGGGTTTGCGACGCAGAACGCCGGGCAGCTTCAGGTCGGGCACCGGCGCGTCCACCGGCGTACGGGAACACAGATTCAGCAACAAATCCCCCAGGGAAACCACCTGGGCCTGGTCTTCCGGCGTGTTCCACACATCCGGAAGATGGATGTATTTTTCCACGAAGGGAACGGCGGCCGCACGGAAAACCTCCGTTTTCCGGGACGAGAGATAATACAGCACGTCGCCCATGTTCTGCTTGAAGGCGTCCATGTTCCCCTCCCCGAATGTCCGGGCGGCCATATAATCGGCCACATCCATCACGTCGGAAACCTTCAGGGTGTCGCCATAGGCCGCAAAAAGCTGGTCCAGAGCCGCCATCTGCGACGTTTCGCCGTAAACGAACTGGTCTGCCGACAGCTCCCGGTTGAGCAGCAGCTGCAAGGCCGGCGTATCCAGCCCGCGGCCGAGGATTTCTCCGGAGGGCGACACCAGGAACATCCGCGGTGTCTGCAGCACGCCGTACAGGCGCTGCCAGTCCGTCTCATCGGACATGCGCAAATGCGTAACCCCTTCAAAATCGGCCCTGTACTCTTCCCAGGAAGATTCGTCCTGCCCGATGTACACGGCGTAAACGCTCACGGGATACTTCCCCTCGCGGACAAAGGCCTTCAGGCGGGCCGTCTCCACCTTGCAGGTCGAACAGCCGGTGTCGTAAAAATACAGCACACAATAGCCCTCGCCCGGAATTCTCACATGCAAGCCATCCGGGCCGAAACCGCTCAGCTGCGGAGCCTGCATCCCGATGAGCGAAGACTCGTTGAAGGTCACGAACACCCGGGCATTCAGCAAATCCATGTCCGAATGCATGGCGACATCGCCCGACAGGAGCCACTTTCTGGCCACATGCACCGCCACGGCATCGTCCCCCATGATTTTGGACCGGAGGTAATGGTCGTAAATTTTGAGCGCGACATACTGCCGCACCAACGAATCCCGGCAGGACGAAATCAGGTAGTCACATTCCTTGCTCTGGACCGATGCCGGCTCCCCTGCCAGCGCCGTGAAGTACTCGTTCAGCTTGGCCCCCAGCTCCGGATACGGTTCCTGCGCCGCGGCCCCCAGGCTCCAAACGAGCGCCAAAAGACTGAGCAGCAGCTTTTTCATAACACAATCCCCTCCGGAATAAAGGCCGAATAATCCCCGCCGTGACACAGGATATCACGCACCGCGGAAGAAGAGATGTGCGCAAACTCCTGGGCCGTAGGAATAATGATGGTTTCAATCTCCGGCGCCAGGCGGCGGTTGGCGTCCGCGATGGAGCGCTCCGTCTCGAAGTCAATCATGTTTCGCACGCCGCGCACAATGTGGCGGATACCCAGTTGTCGGCAGGCGTCGATGGTGAGATTGTCGTACGAAATGACGGTGACGCCGGACATCCCTTCTGTCGCTTTACGGATAATCGCGAGTTTCTTCTCCATGTCAAAGAATCCCCGCTTGTCCTGGTTGATACCCACGGCCACCACCACTTCGTCGAACATGGTCAGGGCGCGTTTGAGGATATTCAGATGACCTGCGGTAAAAGGGTCGAAGGAGCCGGGGAAAAGCGCTTTGGTTATCATAACTGCCAGTTAATAGGGGTTTTGCCCTCTGAAACGAGGATTTGGTTGGTCTTGGAAAAATGCCGGCAGCCGAAGAAGGCCCCGCCGGCGAGCGGAGAAGGATGCGCAGCCTCCAGCACATGGTGCCGGGACGTGTCGATAAGGGACGCCTTGGCGCGGGCGAAATTGCCCCAGAGCAGGAAGACGATACCCTCGCAGTGCTCATTCAGGAAGCGGATGACCGCATCCGTAAACTCCTGCCAGCCGATGTTCCGGTGCGACGCGGCCTGGCCGGCCTCCACCGTAAGGATGCTGTTCAGGAGCAGGACGCCCTGCCGTGCCCAGGCCTCCAGGTTGGGAGAACCGCTCATGCGGACACCCAGGTCTGTCTCTATCTCCCTGAAAATGTTGCGCAGCGACGGAGGCATGCGCACGCCGTCCGGCACGGAAAAGGACAAGCCCATGGCCTCCCCGGGATTGTGGTACGGGTCCTGGCCGAGGATAACCACCTTCACCTGCGGCACAGGCGTAAGTTCGAACGCGCGGAAAATGAGCCCTCCGGGCGGATAAATCACTTTTCCGGCGGCTTTTTCCTGATGCAGGAAGCGCGCCAGCTGCGCGAAATACGGTTTCCCGAATTCGCCCGCCAACGCGTTCTTCCAGCTCTGTTCAATCTTTACGTCCATAGATTCTTCGCTTCGCTCAGAATGACATGAAGGACGTCAGAAAATAAAGTCTATGACATCCTTGATGGTTTTCACATAGACAAAGATAAGACCTTTTATGTAAATTTCCTTGATATCTTCCACATCTTTGCGGTTTTCCTCGGAAATAACGATGGTGTGGACCCCCGCCCGCTTGGCCGCCAGGATTTTCTCCTTGATGCCGCCGACCGGGAGCACACGGCCGCGGAGCGTCATTTCGCCCGTCATGGCGACCTGGCTCCTGGGGGCCTGGCCGCGCAATGCGCTCACCATGGAACTGACCATGGTAATACCCGCCGACGGGCCGTCCTTGGGAACGGCGCCCTCCGGCACGTGGATGTGGATGTCCCGTTTCATGAATTCCTCCGAAGACAGGCCGGCCAGTTCCGGATGGGCCTTCAGATACTGCCAGGCAATCTGCGCGCTCTCCTTCATTACGTCTCCCAGGTTGCCGGTCATGGACAGATTGCCCTTTCCGTCGCTCACCTGGCTTTCCACAAAGAGGACCTCGCCCCCCATTTCCGTCCACGCCAGACCGGTGACGACGCCGGGGCCCTCATTGCCCTTCACATCGTCGTGAAAAGCGGTGGGAAGTCCCAGATACTCACGCAGATGCGAGGGTTCCACCACCTTGGGGAATTCCTGCGACAAGGCTATCTTCTTGGCCGTGACGCGCGCAATTTTGGCAATCTGCTTTTCCAGGCCGCGCACGCCGGACTCATGGGTGTATTTGTCGATGATTTCCTGCAGGGCGGCGTCGCTGATGGAAAGCTCGTCGGCACGCAGGCCGTGCTCCGTCAGCTGCTTGGGAACCAGGTACTTATGGGCAATCTCCAGCTTTTCTTCCGCCAGGTAACCGCTCACGTTAATCATCTCCATGCGGTCTTTCAGGGCCGGCTGGATGGTGCCGATACCGTTCGCCGTGGTGATGAACAGCACGTTGGACAGGTCATAGTCTATGTCCAGGTAGTTGTCGTGGAAGGTGGTGTTCTGCTCCGGATCCAGGGCCTCCAGCAGGGCGCTGGAAGGGTCTCCCTTGAAGTCCGACGACAACTTGTCAATCTCGTCCAGGACAATTACCGGATTGGAGGTGCCGGCACGCTGGATACCGCTCAGGATACGGCCCGGGAGCGCTCCCACGTACGTTTTCCGGTGTCCCCGGATTTCGGCCTCGTCGTGCATGCCGCCCAGCGATATCCTTATATACTTGCGCCCGAGCGCGCGTGCAATGCTCTTGCCCAGCGACGTTTTTCCCACGCCGGGAGGCCCCCACAGGCACAGGATGGGCGAACGCATGTTCCCCTTCAGCTTGAGGACGGCCAGGTACTCGATGATGCGGTCTTTCACGCTGTCCAGGCCGAAGTGGTCCTCGTCCAGCACTTCCTGCGCGTGCTGCAGGTCCAGGTTGTCGTCCGACAGCTCGCCCCACGGCAGGTCCAGCATGAACTGGATGTAGGCGTACTGGATGCTGTAGTCCGGCGAAGTGGGGTTGTATTTTTCCAGCCGGGCCATTTCCTTGTCGAAGATGGCGCGCACCTCCTTGGACCATTTTTTCTCGTCCGCCCGGCGGCGCATTTTTTCAAACTCTTCGCCCTCGTCCATGCCCAGCTCCTCCTGGATGGTGCGCAGCTGGTTGTTCAGGTAATATTCCCGCTGCTGCTGGTCGATATCGGTCTTCACCTTCTGGTTGATTTCCTGCTTGATTTGCAGCAGCTGCGTCTGGGTGTCCAGCACCTTGAGCAGGGCCAGGCCGCGCTCGTGAATGTCCGTGACGGACAGCAGGGCCGCCCGCTCGGCAAAATTCTCCACCTCGATGGTGGTGGCGATGAAATTCACCAGGAAGTGGAAATTCTCGATGCTCCGCAGCGCGCCGATGGCTTCCTTCGGTGCGAACGACGAGGATTTCACGATAAGGGCCGCCTTCTCCTTCAGGGACTCGCCCAGGACGCGGAGTTCGCGTTCGTCGGCATCGGCGGGGACGTCCTCTTCCATGTAGCGGACGCGGCCGGTCATGTAGGGCTCGTAGGAGACCACCTCCTCCAGGCGGGCCAGCGTTCCGCCCTGCAGGATGGCCGTAACGGTTCCGTCCGGCATTTCCAGGGTCTTGATGAGCTTGCAGACGGTGCCGTAGGGATTCAAATCCCCCTCCCGGGGGTCTTCCACCGTCACGTCAGTCTGCGGAAAAGCGGCCAGCCAGCCGGCGCCGGACTCCACCTCCTGCACCAGCTTTATCGACTTTTCCCGCCCCACCGTGACGGGAAACACCGTTCCGGGAAAAACCACGGCGTTGCGAAGCGCCAGGATGGGGACGACAGGCGGCAACTCGGCCATGTCCACTTTCATGGACGCGGCCTCCCCCACGACGGGCATAATATTCACCTCCACGGAAGAAGGCATCATCATATCTTGTAGATTTTTCATATCAATCTGCCATTTTGTCATAAAATCGGGGCACAATTTCCCCGGTCCATATTAGGTCAATCTCCGTGCCAATGTCTTATTTGGCAGATTTTTACCGCTAACATTTTGAATTGTGAAAAAATAAGTCTAATTTTGCGCTGATTTTCAGTAGTGAAAACCAAACGTATAAAACTATAAAAGCTATGACTAAGGCAGAGATTGTAAACGAAGTTTCCAAAACTACCGGTCTGGAAAAGACCCAGGTTCTGGCTGTTATTGAAGGATTCACCAACGTGGTAAAAGGTTCCCTGATTGCCGGCAACCCGGTTTACCTGCGTGGTTTCGGCAGCTTCATCATCAAGCACCGCGCCCAGAAGGCCGCCCGCAACATCACCCGCAAAACCACCATCACCATCCCTGCTCACGACATCCCGGCCTTCAAGCCCGCCAAGAGCTTCATGACCGCCGTGAAAGAGAAATAAACCATTAACAACCATTTAATTATGCCCAACGGTAAAAAGCATAAGAGACACAAGATGGCGACGCACAAGCGTAAAAAACGCTTGCGCAAGAACCGCCACAAGAAGAAGTAAGTCTTCTTAAATGCTAAGGGCTTGCGGAGGGATTCGCGAGCCCTTGTCTTGTAAAACCAACATTTCCACATGGAGTCAGAGAAACCGGACAAGGATCTGATTGTTGACGTAAGTTCAACTGAGGTACATATCGCCCTGATGGAAAATCACCGGCTGATAGAGTACAACACGGAGTCCAGCACTGGGAACAAATTCACCGTGGGAGACGTTCACCTGGGAAAGGTGAAAAAAATTCTCCCCAATCTCAATGCTGCCTTTGTGGACATCGGCGACAAAAAAGAAGCCTTCATCCATTATCTGGACCTGGGACTGTACTTCAACGCCTTCGACCAATTTGTCAAGGAGTCCAACGGCAACACGAATCTCAAAGACTTGTATTCGCGCATTGCCATCGGCACGCCCCTTCCCAAGGAAGGACGCATTGAAGAATACCTGAAACCCGGCCAGCTGATTGTGGCTCAGATTGTCAAGGAACCCATTTCCACAAAGGGATCACGACTGACTGCGGAAATTTCATTGGCAGGACGCAACATCGTACTTCTCCCCTTCGCAGAGAAAGTGTCCATCTCCCAGAAGATTGGCTCGAAGGAAGAGAAACGTAGATTGGAGACACTGGTCAGGAGCATTCTCCCCAAGAATTACGGCGCCATCATCCGCACCGCGGCAGAAGGCAAAAACGCCGCCACGCTGGTGGGAGAGACGGAATCGCTCATTGAAAAATGGGAAAGCTCCTGGAAAAAGATTGCCAAGAACAAGAATGTCCAGCTGCTCTTTACGGAATACAGCAAAACAACTACCGTCCTGAGGGACCTCCTCAACGACTCGTTCTCCAACATCTGGATCAACGATGCGCATGTGGCCGAAGAAGCCCGGAAGTATGTTTCGCTGATTTCTCCGGAACAAGAGAAAATCGTACACCTGTACGAAGGGAAACAGCCTATTTACGACCATTTTGAGGTCACCCGTCAAATCAAGGGCTCTTTCGGAAAGGTAGTACCCATGCGGCAGGGCGCATATCTGGTAATCGAAACCACCGAAGCGCTGAATGTCATCGACGTGAACAGCGGCATCCGCACCAAGACGGCCGACCAGGAGGAAAATTCCTTCGAGGTAAACAAAATCGCGGCCGAGGAAATTGCCAGGCAGCTGCGGCTGCGGGACATGGGCGGAATTGTCATCGTGGACTTCATCGATATGGAGAGCAATGAGCACAAGAATGCACTGTTCAAACTGATGCAGGAGCTTATGGAAGCAGACAGGGCCAAGCACAACGTGCTGCCGCTCACCAAATTCGGGCTTATGCAGATAACCCGGCAGCGGATACGCCCTGTAACGGAAATCAACACCATGGAACAATGCCCCGTGTGCCACGGCACCGGAAAAATCCATTCCAGTGTTGTAATCGATGAGGAGATAGAGCGCAAGATCGCTTTCTACGTCATCGAAAAAGGTGTCAGAAGTTTTACGCTGAAGACCAGCCCCATCCTGGGCGCTTATCTGAAACGCGGCATTTTCAATTCCTTCCTCGTCCGCTGGCGGAAACGCTACAAAGCGAAGATAGAACTGGTAGAAGTGACCGATTTCTCCGTCTTGCAAAATGAAATGTACAATGAGAAAGGAGAGAAGCTCGAGTAAGAGTTTCTCTCTTTTTTATTTGCGCGGGCGGAAGAGGGCGGCGCCCCCCACGAGCAGGAAGAGGAAGACGGCGACCCGGCCCACCATGTCTCCGTAGCGGACAAAGAAGGTCTCGCCCTGCAGCAGTTGCACCTCGCCCTCCAGGACAGCCGGTTCCCACCAGGGTGTACGCCGGATGATACGGCCGTTCGGGTCGATGAGGGCGCTCACGCCCGTATTGCCGCAGCGGGCCACCCATCGGCGCGTTTCGATGGCGCGTAAACGACTGTAACTCAGGTGCTGCTTGTACCCGGGCGTATTCCCCCACCAGGCGTCGTTGGTAATGACGGCGAGCAGTTGGGCCCCTTTCCGGACATATCCCGTGCAGAACTCTCCGTACACGGACTCGTAGCATACGGCCGCACCCACCGGCACGCCGTTTACCGGCAGGCAGGAAATCTCCTCCTGCCCTACGTCCTTGGCCATAAGGCCACCGCCCAGCCAGTTCTCCAGCGGGATGAACACCTTGGGATAAGGCGTAAGTTCCGTGCCCACCACCAGCTTGGATTTGTGGTACAGGCTGTAGCGGCCAGTGGTATCCGTGACCAGCGCCGAATTGTGCGCCAGAATCCACAAATGCCGGCCGTCGGCCTGTTTTCCCATGTCATAGGCGCAGGGGTCCGGGGGCAGGGCTCCCCAACGGGGCTCATAAGTGCTGGCGCCGTACAGGATGCTGGCGGACGGATGCCTTTGCAGGAACTGCTGCAGCCGGACGGACGTCTCATGTGCCGGAACGGCGTTGGTATATACGCGCGAGGTGAACGTCTCCGGGGCCAGGACCAGCGTGGGGTCGGAGGTCCACTGCGCCCGCTCCAGCAAACCCAGGAGAAGGGCATCCTGCTCCGCCTGCGTCATCGAGTCAAATTTCTCGTACGGGTCTAAATTGGGCTGGCCTATCACCACCTTCAGCGGCGTCCCTTCCTCCCGGAACTGGAGACAGGCGCTCCATGTCATCGGGCCGAAAAGAAGCAGTAGCGGAGCGGCGAACGCAGCCACGCGGGCCTTGGCGTTCCAGCGGGCCATACGGCCGTCGCTCAGCGCCACCATGAGGCCGAAAAGGGAGAGGTTGGAGGCCCACACCCACAGCGAGCCGCCCAGGGTGCCCAGCACGGAATACCACTGCACCAGCGAAGTGGTTTGGGCAAATGCATTTCCGAGCACGAGCCAGGGCCAGGAGATTTCCGCCGCGGTCAGATAGAAGCGTTCCCACGCCAGCCATGCCGCCGCCAGATAGAGATAGGGCAGCACGCCGGCAATGCGCCGTTTCACCCAGCGGAAACTGCCGAATACCACGCTCATCTGCAGGGAATTGGCCAGAATGGCGAAGACGGCGCCGCCGGCGGTGGCGTTCCATACCCACCAGGTGGTTGCCGCATTCCACAGCACGAAACTGCCGTAATGCCACAGCCAGAAGTGCTTCACCTTGTATTCCGTGGCCAGCCGCTCCAGAATCAGAAGCGGCAGCATACCCGCCAGCGCCGTCCATCCGCAGTGCGGCACCAGCCACGGAAGGCTCATCAGGACGGCGAATGCCAGGGTAAGGCCTGCAAATATGCCGAAACGCTTGCGCATACCCTGCAAAGGTATGAAGATTTTTTTGTATCTTCGCGGGGATAAAGCGATTTTTCGTATGGCCCAGAAAAAAAACGAAGATATCAATACAGGGAAGAAGGACCGGTGGATATGGAAAAACCTCATCGGCGCCGTTGTGTTTGTCGCAGTGCTGCTGGTACTGACCAGCGTAAGCCTTCGCATCATCACCCGCCACGGGAAAACGGTGACGGCGCCGGACTTCACCAACCTGAGCATACAGGAGGCAAAAAATGTAGCCGCACAGAGCGAGGTCCATGTGAAAGTGGTGGATTCCGTATTTGTACGCCGGCTGCCCGGCGGCGTGGTCTATCGCCAGCAACCCAAAGCCGGAGCCCTGGTGAAAAAAGGGCGGAGCATTTTCCTGACCATCAATTCGGTGGTGCCCCGCAAGGTAGTCATGCCCAATCTGTACGGCTATTCCATCACGGAGGCCCGCACGGAACTCAAGAACCGCGGCCTCAACCTGGGAAATCTCCGGTATGTGAAAGATATCGCCACCAATACGGTACTGGCCCAGTCCTGTGAAGGGAAGGAGGTCAGGGCCGGAGACCTGGTGGTAAGCGGCTCCTTCATCGACCTGAAGGTGGGCGTAAACAAAGACGACGACGCAACGCTGGTCCCCCGGGTAATCGGCATGAAGTACGTGCCCGCCGTCGATGCCCTGCATGACCACTACCTGAACGCTGGCCGCGTACGTTTCGACGAAGGAATCCGCTCCTACGCGGATTCGGTGAATGCCGTGGTGTACAAACAGGATGCGGCAGGAGAAACGAGGAGCCTGGGCAGCGCCATCAACATTTACCTCACGCTGGACCCCGGGAAAGTGCCGGCCAAATAGCTTCGCTCGGAATGACGATATGGGAGAATATGCCCGAGACGGTCGGGAACGATGAAATGTTCGAACATTTCCGCATCCTGGTGGACAAAGGCCAGGAGCCTTTGCGGATAGACAAATTCATCGCCGCCCACCAGGAGGATACATCCCGTCACCGTGTGCAGCAGGCCATCAAACTGGGCTATGTGCTGGTGAACGACAAAGCGGTCAAGGCCAATTACATTGTCCGTCCGCGCGACGTAGTGAAATTCGTCATGCCCTACGAGCGGCGCGGCACGGAGATTCTGCCGGAAAACATTCCCCTGGATATCGTTTACGAAGACGATGACGTGCTGGTGGTGAACAAGCCGGCCGGCATGGTGGTGCACCCCGGCCACGGCAACTACAACGGCACGCTGGTGAACGCCCTCGCCTATTACCTGCACCTGTCTCCGGATGTGGAAGACGAACGCATGGGGGTGCTTGTACACCGTATCGACAAGGACACTTCCGGCCTGCTTGTGGTGGCCAAAAATCCGCCGGCACAGCTGAACCTGGCCGACCAGTTCTTCGTCCATTCCATCGACCGCGTATATACGGCCGTGGTCTGGGGCAATATAAGCGAGGACGAAGGAACCATTTCCGGCACCATCGGCCGGGACCCGAACGACCGTCTGCGTTTTCGCGTATATGACGAGCCGGAAAAAGGGAAATGGGCCGTGACGCACTGGCGGGTACTGGAGCGCTTCGGCTTCATCACCGTGGTGGAATGCCGGCTGGAAACGGGCCGCACGCACCAGATTCGCGTTCACATGGCTTCTGTCGGCCATCCTCTCTTTAACGACGAGCGGTACGGCGGTTCCGAAATCCGCCAGGGCACCATCTACGCCAAATACAAGCAGTTTATCCAGAATTGTTTCACCCTCTGTCCGCGTCAGGCGCTCCATGCCCGTACGCTGGGCTTCACGCACCCGGTCACCGGACAGCGCCTCCACTTTGAGGCGCCCCTTCCCGCCGATATCTCCGCATTGATTGAAAAATGGAGGCTGTACACAACCTCCATGTAGATTCTTCGCTCCGCAGATTCTTCGCTCCGCTCAGAATGACATTCTAAAAAGGTCGGCGACCGCCACCGGGACCGCCCTGGCCCATGCGGGCGCGCATCTGCCGGCCGGCCTCGCCGAAATTGCCGAAACGATAGGTAAAGGACAGCATGATATAGCGGCCCAGGGTGTTGTTGAGCACTTCCTGATGGTAGTTGGCCGTATCGCTTACGGTGAGGTTCTTGGCACGGTCCAGGATGTCATAGGCCTTCAGGGACAGGGTGGCCCTGCGCTTGAACAGGGGCGTGGAGACACCCGCATTCCAGATAAACTGTGCCGGCGGAGCGGAAGTGTAGCCGTTATACCAGTTATAGTCGGCATCGGTGGAGAGCTCCACGCCGCTTTGGCCGATGGTCCATTTGAAGGAACCGCTCACCTGGTTGTTCCATGTGGCAGCCACGGCATTCTGCACCGTGTACCAGGGCTTGCTGAAGCGGGTGCGGCCGCTCACGATGACCTCGATGTTGTCGTTGCGGTACGTGGCCCTGAGACGTTCGGTGATACTGAGCGCACGGGTGTCGTTGGACAGGAAATCCGTCGCCCACTGCGCCTTGTTGTCCTCAAAATAATACTGGTGGAACTTGGCATAGTCAAAGTTCTCTCCATCCCAATATCCTGTCATGTCCAGCTGGGAGGCGCCGATGTAGCTGCCGCTTTTGGAGTAGCTGGCATTGGTCATGTTGGAAATGGAGAAACCGCTCTTGGCGATAGGGGCGTTGATCATCACCCGCACATTGGCGTTGTAGGAGTTGTTTCCGTTTACGGGGAAAGAATACTGGCGGCCGTTCATATCGTACCACAGGGCGCTCACAATGGGGTTCTGGACGGCGCCGCCCTCCAGGTGAACCCGGGCGGTGAAGAAGGTTTTCTTATTGGAGAACTCGATGTCCGAGCGTACGCTGTGGCTGAAATACGGGGTCAGATAGGGGTTGCCCAGCGCCATGCTCAACGGGTTGGAATTGTCCAGGACCGGCATCAGCTGGCTGGTGGACGGCTGTGCGCTGCGGCCCCAGTAGAACAAACGGACGTTGGCGTTTTCCGTGAAATCGTAGAACAGCATGGCCCGCGGCGAGAAATTCCAGCGCTTGTCCGTGTATTCCTTGCCGTTGGTATAATTATAGGTGTTGGTAGGAATGGCCGATGCACCCAGCTGCGCGCGCAGTTTGTCGTTCTGGTACATGAACGCCGCCCCGATGTTCTGCGTCAGGCTGCGGTTGGTAATTTTGTTGCTGTAGCTGGCATCGTATGTTTCGACGACGGTATCGCCGGTAAGGGGATCCTGGGCCGACGTCTCGTATTTCATGAAGATGTCATTGAGCGAAGGGAAATCCTTCCAGTAATCGAAGGGCAAGGCGCTGTTGTACACGTCCTTCACCGTTTCGCTCTGTGCCCAGCGGATGGTGTAGCTGCCCTCCAGATAGAAATTGCCGCCCAGGGGTTCCGTATATACCAGGCGTCCTCCCACGCTCCGGCTCCTGGACGTCTGGTCTATCCGCTGGTTCACCAAATCCGTCACCTGGGGGGCTCCGCTCACAAAATCCGTGTTGGTGAGCGACTGGTTATAGCCGGCCAGGCTGTTGTTGGAAATGTTCCAGTCCACATTGGCGCTGATGGTGCGGCCCGGCATGCCCAGGCGCTGGCGGAACAGCAGGAAGCCCCGCGTCTGGAAATTCCTGTTGTTGCCGGAATTGTTGGTGAAGCCGTTGTTGGTGCGGCTGTCCTTGCTGTCTTTCCAGGTGTCGAACACCGTCTGCTCCAGATAGTTGCCGCGGCCAAAATTCACCTGCGGCTGGAAAAGGATGGAGGTGTTTTCGCTGAACTTGTGTTCCAGGCGCATGCCAAAGCGGTGACCGTCCGAGAAGCGGTGGCTCTTGCCGTCGGTGTCCGAGTACAGCGTGCTGCCGTCGGTCAGATATGTTTCCTTGTAGGCGTCCTGCGTCACGTCCACGATGGAGCCGTTGTACAGGTAGTTGCCGCCCAGATCCATCTTGTCACCCATGAGGTCCCAGTTGCCGTTCACGCCGCCCATCCAGGAAGTGGTGATGCCGTTGGAGCGCCCCCAACCGCCGCCCATGCGGCCCATACCGCCGCCACCGCCCATCATGGAGTTCATCATGGAGCCGGAAAGGTCGTTGAAACCGCGGTTGTTGGTGTTGTTTCCGTTGAGAATGATGCTGATTTGGCTGTCCTCGGCAAAACGGCCGCCCATGGCCGCAGCCTGCCATCGCGGCGTGTAGGCATTGCCGGTGGAAGGAAGGTCCACGCCACCGCCCGCCATGGCGTTGCCGAACAGGCCGTTCATCATGCCCTTCTTAACGGACAGGTCGATGACCGTTTCCTCTTCCCCGTCGTCGATGCCGGTGAACTCGGCCTGCTCGCTCTTTTTCTTCACCACTTTCACTTTCTCCACCAGCTTGGCCGGGATATTCTGCGAGGCCAGCTGAGGGTCGTCCAGGAAGAAGGTTTTTCCGCCGATGGTGATTTTGGAGACGGTTTCCCCGTTGGAGGTGATGGTGCCGTCCTCGGACACCTCGATGCCCGGAAGTTTCTTCAGGAGATCCACCAGCATGTTGTCATCGGATATTTTGAACGACGAGGCGTTGTACTCCACGGTATCCTTCTTGATGACCACCGGATTTCCCACGGCGCTCACGGAAGCGGCATCCAGCACCTGCCGGTCCTGCTCCAGCTTGACGACGCCCATGTGTATGTCGGCCTTGACGTCCAGGGCCTGCTCATAGGTTTTGTAACCCATGATTTCCGCACGGAGGGTATATTTTCCGGATTTGACTTTCTCCAGCAGGGCCTTTCCGTCGCTGTCCGACAGCGTATATTTGACCTGTCCCTTCTCCGGGATGAGGGAAACCGTCGCAAACCCTACCGGGTCCGCATTGGCGGCATCCTGCAACTGGAGTGTAATTTTGTGATTCTGCGCACTCAAGGCAAAGGCCACGAGCAGGCCTGCAATGGCCGCTGCAAATCTTCTAACCATAAATTCTTTTATACTAGCTCTCCTTTGACACCGCAAAGGGACTCAAGTTTAATCCTATTTGGAAATTCTTTCCGGATGATCTTTCAGGAACTGCTCCCATCCGCCCTTGCCTTTGGGAACGGATACGGGGCGGGAGGTCTCGAAATGGTGGCACAGGGCGATGGCGAGGGCATCCGTGGCATCCAGGTGCTTGCTTTCCAGTTTGACGCCCAGCGTTTTTTCCAGCATCAGCTGCACCTGTTCCTTGGAGGCGGCCCCATTGCCCACGATGGCCTCCTTGGCCTTCCGGGGGGCGTATTCGGTGACATCGGCCACACCATACTCCTTGGCGGCCAGGATGGCGGCTCCCTGCGCGCGGCCCAGTTTCAGGACCACCTGCGCGTTTTTCCCGTAAAAGGGGCTCTCGATGGCCAGTTCCGTGGGGTGGTAATTTTTGCACACCTCGCCGATGCACTCGTATATGGACTGGAGCTTGGCATAGGCATCCGCCTCCTTGCGCAAATCCAGTACGCCCATGTCCACGTAGGAGGCCTTTTTGCCCTCCACGCGGATGATTCCGAAGCCCAGCAACTGGGTGCCCGGGTCTATGCCGAGTATGACGCGTTCCATAAAAGCGCTGCAAATATACTATTTTGCACCGGGATTCGCAAGGGCTTGATTATCCGTACAAATCGTATAAAAAATGTAACATGGTAACATCCGTTGCATCAAATGAAACATCCCTTTGCTGGGCTTGCCGATTTTCCACCTTATATTTGCGGGAGCGAAAACCACCGCTCCCGGACACGGAACTACTAACCATTATAATATGTTCAAACTCAAGTCTATTTTACTTTCGGTCCTTCTGCTGACGGGCTTCACCGCCTTTGCCCAGCAGATTACGGTCACCGGCGTGGTGACCTCATCGACCGACGGCTACGGCGTGATTGGCGCCGCAGTCATGGAAAAGGGAACCACCAACGGTACTACGACGGACTTTGACGGCAACTTCACCATCACGGTGAAAGAAGGTGCCGTCCTGGTCTTCTCTTCTATCGGTTACACCACCTTGGAACTTCCCGCCCAAGCCCAGATGGCCGTGGTGATGGAGGAAGACAGCCAGCTTCTGAATGAAGTGGTGGTCACCGGTTACACCGTTCAGCGTAAGGCCGACCTCACCGGCGCCATCTCCACCGTGAATACGGAAGACCTGGCCAAGCAGAACGAGAACAACCCCGTGAAAGCCCTCCAGGGCCGCGTCCCGGGCATGAACATCACGGCCGACGGTTCTCCTTCCGGTGCAGCGACGGTCCGCATCCGCGGTATCGGCACCCTGAACGACAACGACCCGTTGTACATCATCGACGGCGTTCCCACCAAAGCCGGCATGCACGAGCTCAACGGTAACGATATCGAGAGCATCCAGGTGCTGAAAGACGCCGCATCCGCTTCCATTTATGGTAGCCGGGCAGCAAACGGTGTCATCATCATCACCACCAAAGGCGGTAAGGAAGGAAAGGTGAAAGTGGACTTTGACGCCAGCGTGGCCGCCCAGACCTACATGAACCGCATGCAGGTGCTCAACGCCGAGGAATTCGGCCGCGTGATGTGGCAGGGCTACGTGAACGACGGCCTGAATCCCAACATGAACGCCCTGGGTTATGTGTACGACTGGGGCTACGATGCCAACGGCAACCCTGCCCTGCACAGCGTCCGCATGAACAAATACCTGGACGCCGCCGGCAAAACGCCCGCCAGCGATACCGACTGGTTCAAGGAAACCACCCGTACCGGTATCATTCAACAGTACAACCTCTCGCTGAGCAATGGCTCCGAACGCGGCAATTCCTTCTTCTCCCTAGGTTATTACAAGAATGACGGTGTTATCAAATACTCCGATTTCTCCCGTCTGAGCGCCCGTATCAACACAGACTATAAACTCCTGAAAATCGGCGATCGCAACATTGTGACCATCGGCGAGCATTTCACGGTAAACCGCACCTCCGAGGTGCAGGCCCCGGGCGGATTCCTGGAGAATGTGCTCCAGTTCAACCCGTCCATCCCCGTGTACACCACCGACGGTGATTTCGCCGGTCCCGTGGGCGGCTATGCCGACCGTGAGAACCCCCTCGCGCGCCTCAAACGCAACGCTGACAACCGTTACTCCTATTGGAGAATTTTTGGTGACGCCTTCCTGAACATCAACCCGCTCAAGGGCCTCAACATCAAGACCACCTTCGGTATCGACTACGCCCAGAAAGAGCAGCGCATCTTCACTTATCCGGTAACGGAAGGTACGGTAGCCAACCCTACCAATGCCGTGGAAGGCAAGCAGGAACACTGGCTCAAATGGATGTGGAACGCCATCGCCACCTACAACATGGAGATTGGCAAGCACCGCGCCGACTTCCTTGTGGGTACGGAAATCAACCGTGAAAAGGATACCTGGTTCAGCGGCAAGGCCTACGACTTCGCCGTCCTGAATCCCGACTACATGTGGCCCAGCGCTGCTGTAGGCGAGGCAGAAGCCTATGGAGGCGGCGGTGGATTCACCCTGGTTTCCTTCTTCGGAAAAGCCAACTACAACTTCGCAGACCGCTACCTGGCCAGCGTTACAGTCCGTTACGACGGTTCCAGCCGATTCGGCCGCAACAACCGCTTCGGTCTGTTCCCTTCCGTCTCCCTGGGTTGGAGAATTGACAAAGAGTCCTTCATGGAAGACGCCACCTGGCTGGAGAACCTGAAGCTCCGCGCCAGCTGGGGCCAGACCGGTAACCAGGAAATCGCCAACGTAGCCCGCTACACACTGTACGAGAGCAACTACGGCGAGGCCGGTTTCGGCGGACAGAGCTATGGTACCAGCTACGACATTGAAGGCACCAACGGCGGCAAGACGCTGCCCAGCGGCTTCAAGCGCAACCAGCTGGGCAACGACAACCTGAAGTGGGAAACCACCACCCAGACCAACGTGGGTTTGGACTTTGCCATGTTCAAGAGCGCCCTCTACGGTTCCTTCGAAGCTTACTACAAGAAGACCACCGACATTCTGGTGTACATGCCCGGTATCGGTGTCATGGGTGAAGGCGCTTCCCAGTGGATCAACGCCGGTGCCATGGACAACAAGGGTCTGGAATTCAACATCGGCTACCGCGGTGAGGTAGGCGACTTCCAGTACGACCTGGCCGGCAACATCGGCACCTATGATAATAAAGTGACCAAACTGCCTGACACCATCGCCGCCGCCGGCACCTTCGGCGGAAACGGCGTGGAAAGCGTGGTAGGTCATCCCAGGGACGCACAGGTAGGTTATGTGTACGACGGCATCTTCAAGAGCCAGGAGGAAATTGACAACCACGCCGTGCAGAACGGCGCAGGCCTGGGCCGTATCCGCTGGAAAGACCTCAACAACGACGGCATCATCAACGAAAAGGACCAGAAATGGATTTACTCCCCCGTTCCGGCCTTCACCTGGGGCCTGAACATTTATCTGCAGTACAAGAATTTTGACCTCACCATGTTCTGGCAGGGTGTCCAGGGCGTGGATGTCATCAGCGACTTCAAGAAGCAGACCGATATCTGGAGCGGCCTCAACATTTCCAACCTGAACAAGGGCCGCCGCATCCTGGATGCCTGGAGCCCCAGCAACATGGCTTCCAACATCCCCGCCGTGAGCACCATGGACAACAACAACGAGAAGCGCGTGTCCTCCTACTTCGTGGAAGACGGCTCCTTCGCCAAGCTGCGCAACATCCAGGTGGGCTACAACTTCCCCAAACGGATTTGCGAAACCCTGCACATGACCCGTCTGAGACTGTATGTATCGGCCCAGAACCTGCTCACCATCAGAAGCAGCAAGTTCACCGGCGTGGATCCGGAGAACCCGAACTTCGGCTATCCTATCTCTACCAACGTGACGATGGGTATCAATGTTTCCTTCTAATGCACTACCGATTATGAGAAAGTATATTTCCATCCTATATATGGGCCTGGCTTGCTGCATGGCACTTTCCTGCAACAAGATGCTCTCCGAGCAGGTTCCCCAGGCGACGCTGAGCGACGAGCAGGTGAAAGACCCCGCCAATGCGGAAGGCATGGTGGTGGCCGCCTACGCCATCTTCACCTCGGCCGAGGATATCAACTCCTCCTTCTCCATGTGGAACTTCGACGTGCGTTCCGACGACGCCTACAAGGGCGGCAACGGCACCAGCGACGGCGACGTTTTCCACCAGCTGGAAATCCAGCAGGGTGTCCTCACCACCAACTGGAACATCAACGACATGTGGGTCCGCCTGTACAACAGCCTTTCCCGCGTGAACAGTGCCCTCGCCCTCCTGAACGAGTGCGACGAAAGCTTCGCCATGAAGGAACAGCGTATTGCCGAAATGCGTTTCCTGCGCGGTTACGGCCACTTCCTCCTCAAGCGCCTGTACAAGAACATCCCGTTCGTGATCAATCCCAACCTCACCTACGACGAGTACAACGCCCTGTCCAACACCACCTACACCAACGACCAGGGCTGGCAGCTCATCATTGACGATGTGAAAGCCGCCTACGACGTGCTGCCGGCCGTGCAGGCCGACAAAGGCCGTCCTACCAAGGCCGCTGCCGCCGCGTTCCTGGCCAAGCTGTACCTGTACAAGGCCTATCGTCAGGACGACCCTGCCACCAACAAGGTGACCTCCATCAATGAGGAAGACCTGAAGAAGGTCATCGAATACACCGACGTTTCCCTTTACGGCAACTATGACCTGGAAGACGACATCCACAACAACTTCCGCCCGGAAGAGATGTACGAGAACGGCAAGGAGAGCATCTGGGCTATCCAGTACTCCCGCAACGACGGTTCCACCTACGGCAACCTGAACTGGAGCTACGGCCTTATCGGCCCCAGCATCGACAACGTTACCGACGGAGCCTGCGACTTCTACAAGCCCAGCCAGAATCTGGTGAACGCTTTCCGCACCGGTGCCGACGGTCTTCCTTTCCTGGACGGCTTCAATGAGAAGGACTACAGCTTCGGTGACAATGCAGACCCCCGTCTGTTCCTCACCGTGGGCATGCCCGGCCTTCCTTACATGTTCAACAAGAACTTCATCCAGGACGAGACCAAACAGTGGAGCCGCGGCAACGGCCTGTACGGCTACTACATCAGCCTCAAGCAGAACGTGGATCCCGCCCTCGTGGGTGAATACCTCATCAAGGGTTCCTACTGGGCCTCTTCCATGAACCGCATCGTCTTCCGCTATGCCGATGTGCTCCTGGAGCGTGCCGAAGCGTATGCCCAGCTGGGCGAAAGCGGAAAGGCCATCGATCTGGTGAACCAGATTCGCAGGCGTGCCGCTTCCTCTACCCAGATGTTCTCCGATTATCCTTCCCGCTACGGCGTCAAACAACGCCACCACCATCAAGATTGTGAAGATGGAACGCCGTCTGGAGATGGGTATGGAGTGCGAGCGTTTCTTCGACCTGGTGCGCTGGGGCGACGCCGCTACCGTCCTGAACAAATACTTCGCCGAGGAGGCCGACAACTGCACCATCTACCGCGATGCCAGGTTCACGGCCGACAAGGATGAGTACCTGCCCATCCCCGCCTCTCAGATTGCCGCATCCAACGGCCATTATACGCAGAACATTGGTAACTGGTGATAATCGATGCATACCATGAAACACAAATTACTCTATATCGCTGCGGCCGTGCTTTGTCTTGCCGGCTGCGCCAAGAAATCCGTGAGCGACCTCAAACTGAGCGGCGACTGCCTGGTTCAGTCCATCGCCCTGGATAACTTCACCGGCATTGTGGACCTGCCCACCCGAACCATTGTGGTACGGCTTCCGGAAGTATATGCCACCTCCGAGATGGAAATCACGGAACTCACCCTGTCCCAAGGCGCCACCGCGAATGTGGTCAAGGGCCAGAAGCTGAACATGGACGCCGCCAAAGGCATCCATGTGACCAACGGCGACGCCGCCATTGACTGGACGCTGAGCGTCATGCACGACGAAGCCCGCATCCTGCACTTTGTCCTGAACGACATCTATACCGGCACCATCGACCAGGAAGCCAAGACCATTTCCGCCTTTGTTCCCAAGTCGGAAGGCATCAATGCCCTGGTACCCACCATCGTCATCAGCCAGAACGCCACCATCACGCCGCTTTCCGGCGTGCCGCAGGACTTCACCGAGCCCGTGCAGTACACCGTGACCAACAACTCTGCCAAGAGCGTGTACACGGTGAACGTGACGGCAATCGACAAGCCCAAGGCCCTGTTCATCGGCGAGCCCGCCAACATGAACGACCTGGATCCCGAGGCCGGCGCAGCCTGCCAGTGGATGCTGTCCAACGTGCCCGGCGCCCTGTACACCAGCTTTGCCGACTTCCAGGCCGGCACCGTGGAGCTCGATGAATGCCAGATTATCTGGTGGCACTACCACATGGACGGCGGTGTGGACGGCCACGACAACTTTGTGGCCAAGGCTCCTTATGCCCTGGAGGCCGTGAACCAGCTCCGCGCTTACTATGAGAACGGCGGTGCGTTCTTCCTCACCCGTTATGCCACCAACCTGCCGTCCTTCATCGGCGCCACCGGTGATGACGAGTGGACCACCCCGAACAACTGCTGGGGCCAGAACGAAGACGGCGCAGAGCGCTGCTGGGGTCCTTGGGACTTCAACATCTTCGGTGGCCAGAACGACCATCCGCTGTACAGCGGCCTCATCGCCGGTGATGATGCCAACAAGGTCTATTGCACCGACAACGGCTATCACATCACCAACTCCACGGCCCAGTACCATATTGGTACCGACTGGGGCGACTACAAAGACCACGCAGCCTGGGAAGCCCGCACGGGCGCCAAGATTCTGGGCGTAGGCGGTGACAGGGCCGTCGTGGCCTGGGAGTATCCTGCCAAGGACGGCAAGGGCGGCATCATCTGCATCGGCTCCGGCTGCTACGACTGGTATTCCTACATGTTCGAGCCCGAATATGAGGAGCACTTCCACAAGAACATCGCCATTATGACGCAGAACGCTATTAACTATCTGACCAAGTAGAAGTTATGAACACATTTTTCCACTATATCACTTTGGCCGGCGTGGCCCTTGCGGCCACCCTGGCTTGCACCAAGGAAAACTATGGTGACGCGCCCAAAGACTGGGACGAGACCGGCGAGTACTTTGCATCGGCCGACGAAAAAGGCTTCAGCACTTACTACACTCCCGCCATCGGCCGCGTGGGCGACCCCATGCCGTTCTACGACAGCAAGGCCGGCGAGTTCAAGGTGCTGTACCTGCAGGAGTTCGACAACAACGCCACTTACAACTTCCACCCCATCTGGGGCGTGAGCACCCAGGACGGCGCTTCCTACACTTCGCTGGGGGAGGTCCTTCCCTGCGGCGCCTCCATCTGGGAGCAGGATGCGGCCATCGGCACGGGCTGCTGCGTGTACAATGAGGCCGACGGCCTGTACTATCTCTATTATACCGGCCACAACGGCAACTGCACCAACCGCGAAGTCGTTCTCCGCGCCACTTCCCCGGACTTCAAGACCTGGACCAAGGACCTCCTCTGGGCCATGAAGGGCGATGACTTCGGGTACTCCAAGGAAGACTTCCGCGATCCGCAGGTGTTCAAGGCCGACGACGGCAAATGGCACATGGTGATTTCCAGCAACCTCAAGTTCGCTGACTTCGTGTCCGACGACCTCAAGACCTGGTCTCACGCGGGCTCCTTCAACATGGTATGGGACCGCATGTGCGAATGCCCGGACGTGTTCAAGATGGGCGACTGGTGGTACTTCATCTACTCTGAAGGCTACCGCGCACCCTGGAGCCGCAAGGTCAAATACATGATGGCCACCTCCTGGCAGGGGCTGAAGGACTGCTTCGGCGATCCGGGCGCCCATTGGCCGCAGGACATGCACGAAGGCGTGCTGGACAGCCGCGCTTTCTATGCCGGTAAAACCGCTTCCAACGGAACCGACCGCTTCATCTGGGGCTGGTGCCCTACCCGCACCGGTGCCACCATCTATGACCGGAACGTCAACGTAGGCGCCGCCTCCGAGCCCAACTGGTCCGGCGCCTTGGTGTGCCACAAGATTCTCCAGAAGGCCGACGGCACCCTCACCCTGGGTGAAGTGCCTGCCATGGCCGCCAAGTACAACCAGAGCAAGACCCTGAAAGTCATGGCTTCCAACGGCTACGCCGACGGCAAGCTCTCCGGAGACGATGCCTACGTGCTCTACAACCGCCTGGGCGCCCACAACCACATTTCCTTCAAGGTGACCACCTCCAACCAGCGGGACAAATTCGGCATCTCCCTGGTGCGCGGTACCGACTCCAAAAAGTACTACACCATGGTGCTCAATCCCGAATGGGACGATGCCGTGGCCCGCAAGGTGAACTTCGAAGAAGAAGGGGAAGAAGGCAAGGGCTTCATTGAGGGCATCGACGGTTACATCTTTGCCCGTCCGGCCGACAATGTGTACAACATTGACATCTATACGGACAACTCCGTGGTGGTGATGTATGTCAACGACGCCTGTGCCTACACCCAGCGCATCTACGGCATCCAGAAGAACGGCTGGAGCATCAACAACTACGGCGGTAACATCACGGTATCCGATTTGGCCGTTACCCAGTATTAATTCAGGAGATTTTTAGCTATATTTGAAGCATGAAAAAACTCCTAACCATTCTGGCTCTGCTGCTCCCGGTTCTTGCCGGGGCACAGAGCCTTACCATCACCCATCTGAGCGAAACGCACAGCATGGTGCAGGTGAGCGGTCACAACCGCTACATCCTGCTCCCTGTGCAGGAGACGGCCCAGGAGGCTGTTGTAAAAGTTTTGTCCAATGGAACAGTGGTCCTCAAGGCCAATGTTTCCCTGGCCATTGACAAAACCGACTACCTGGTTCCGCTGGACCTGGGCGAGTGGAACGGCAGCAGCATCCTGCTGGACATCACCATGAAACAGGGCCGCGGCGTGCGCCGGGATCCTTCGGACGATGTGTGCTGGAGCGAGATGACCACAGCCCCCGCTTTCAACTTTGCCAACAAGGAGAAGAAATACCGTCCTACTTACCACTTCTCTCCCGACTGGGGCTGGATGAACGACCCCAACGGCATGGTGTACAAGGACGGAGAATGGCATCTTTTCTACCAGTATAACCCGTACGGCAGCTTCTGGGGCAACATGCACTGGGGACACGCCGTTTCCAAGGATCTGGTGCACTGGGAGAACCTGGGCATTGCCCTGGCTCCGGACGATTTGGGCGCCATTTTCAGCGGCAGCGCCATTGTGGACAAAGAAAATGTGGCAGGTTTCGGCCGCAATGCCATCATTGCCATGTACACCTCCGACGGCGACAGCCAGACCCAGAGTATTGCTTACAGTAACGACAACGGCCGCAGCTTCACCAAATATGCCGGCAACCCGGTCATCATGGCGGAAGACACCCGGGATTTCCGCGATCCCAAGCTGTTCTGGGACCCCCAGAGCAAGCAGTGGAAGGTAATTCTGGCCGCCGGACAGGAAGTGCAGTTCTACAGCTCCGACAACCTCAAGGACTGGACCTACGACAGCAGTTTTGGCCTTGCCTATGGCAACCACAACGGCGTTTGGGAGTGCCCGGACCTGGTTCGTCTTCCCTTCGAGGGCAAGGACAAGTACGTGCTCATCCTCAACATCAACCCCGGCGGTCCCTTCGGTGGCAGCGCAACGCAGTATTTCGTGGGCAGCTACGACGGAAAAACCTTCAAGTGCGACGACCTTCCCACCGTCACCCGTTGGATGGACTACGGCAAGGACCACTATGCCACCGTTACCTGGAGCAACGCTCCGGATAACCGCACCGTAGCCATTGCCTGGATGAGCAACTGGCAGTACGCCAATTCCGTACCCACCATCCAGTTCCGTAGCGCCAACTCCGTTCCGCGCGACCTGAGCCTCATCCGCAAGGGCAAGGAAGTGCTCCTGAAGAGCACCCCGTCCCCGGAGGTGGAAGCCCTGCGCGGCAATCCGGTGCAGTATACGCTGTCATCGGCCCCGGTGGAGCTCTTCGACACGCCACAGCGTGCGTATGAACTGGTCATCCGCTTCAACCTGGCCAAGAAAGAGGACGCCACCTTCGTGCTGTCCAACGAGGCCGGCGAGCAGGTTGTCATGTCCTACAATGCCGACGTGCAGACCTTCTCCATGGACCGTCGCGGCAGCGGCACCGTGAAGTTCTCCAAGTCCTTCGCGGCCGTAACCACCGCTCCCACCGTGGTGGGCGGCAAGATGGAGCTCCGCCTCCTGGTGGACAGCGCCAGCATCGAGGCCTTCGGCCCGGACTTCTGCATGACCAACCTGGTGTTCCCCGCCTCACCCTACAATATCCTTAAAATGTACGGCAACACCAAGGCCGACGTAACCCTTTATCCGCTTGCGAAATGAACAAGAAACTGCAACTGATTCCGGTGATGCTCTGTTTCTTTGCCATGGGGTTCGTGGACCTCGTGGGCATCGCCTCCAATTACGTGCAGCAGGATCTGCAGCTCACAGACTCCGCCGCCAATATCTTCCCGTCGCTGGTATTCTTCTGGTTCCTCATCTTCTCCGTTCCCACGGGCATCCTGATGAACCGGATCGGCCGCAAGAATACCGTACTCCTGAGCCTGGCCGTGACGGTGATTTCTCTTGTCCTGCCCATCTTCGGCGAAAGCTACGGCCTCATGCTGGCCGCCTTCTCCCTGCTGGGCATCGGCAATGCGCTCATGCAAACCTCGCTGAACCCGCTCATCACCAACATCATCAAGGGTGACAAACTGGCCAGCACCATGACCTTCGGCCAGTTCGTGAAGGCCATCGCTTCCTTCATGGCGCCGTACATCGCCATGTGGGGCGCCACCGCCGCCATGCCGTCCTTCGGCCTGGGCTGGCGGGTGCTGTTCCCGGTTTACGGCGTAATCGGCATTCTGGCCGCACTGTTCCTGGCCATCTCCCCCATTGAGCGGGAGCAGGTGGCGGACAAGGCTTCCGGCTTCGTGGAGTGCTTCAAACTGCTGGGCAAACCCATCGTCCTGCTGAGTTTCCTGGGCATCATGTGCCACGTGGGCATTGACGTGGGCACCAACACCACGGCGCCCAAGCTCCTGATGGAACGCGTGGGCATGACGCTCACCGAGGCCGGCTTCGCCACCAGCCTGTACTTTATTTTCCGTACCATCGGCTGCCTGAGCGGCTCGTTCATCCTGTCCAAGTTCAGCCACCGGAAATTCTTCCTGGTGAGCGTGGTCATGATGGCCCTGTCCATGTGCGGCATGTTCTTCGGCACCTCCAAGCTGATGCTTTACGTGGCCATCGCCCTGGTAGGTTTCGGTAACTCCAACATCTTCTCCATCGTATTCTCGCAGGCCCTGCTGGCCGTTCCCGAGAAACAGAACGAAGTGAGCGGCCTCATGATCATGGGCCTGTTCGGAGGTACCGTATTCCCGCTTCTGATGGGCTTCGCCTCCGATGCCGTGGGCCAGGCCGGCGCCGTCGCCGTCATGACCGTCGGCGTAGCATATCTGTTCTACTATTTCTCTAAAATTCGTAACTAATTATGGGTAAATTTGTTATAGGTATTGGGGAAGCGCTGTGGGACATGCTCCCCGAGGGAAAGAAACTGGGCGGCGCACCCGCCAACTTCGCCTACCATGCCAGCCAGTTCGGCCTGGAAGGAATGGCCGTGAGCGCCATCGGCCAGGATAAACTGGGCGAGGAGATTGTGGAGGCCCTGGACGAGCATCATCTGCCTTACCACCTGGACCGCGTGGAATACCCTACCGGCACCGTGCAGGTAAGCCTGGACAGCCGGGGCGTGCCGCAGTACGAAATCAAGACCGGCGTGGCCTGGGACAACATCCCGTACACCAAGGAGCTGGCCGACCTGGCCAGGCAGTGCCGGGCCGTGTGCTTCGGTTCCCTGGCCCAGCGCAGCCCCGTCTCGCGGGAGAGCATCGGCCTGTTCCTGGATGCCGTGCCCGAGGATTGCCTGAAGGTATTTGACATCAACCTGCGCCAGGACTTCTACAACAAGGAAGTGCTGGATGCCTCGTTCCGTCGTTGCGACATCCTGAAAATCAATGACGAGGAACTGGTGGTGATGGCCCGCCTGTTCAATCTGCCCGGCCTGGCCCTGGAAGAGAAATGCCGCTACCTGATCAAGGAATACAACCTCAAGATGCTCATCCTCACCTGCGGCGTGAACGGCAGCTACGTCTTCTATGAAGGCGGCATGTCGTTCCTGGACACCCCCAAGGTGCAGGTGGCGGATACCGTCGGCGCCGGCGACTCCTTCACCGGTGCGTTCGTAGGCTCCCTCCTCACGGGGAAATCCGTCACGGAAGCCCACGAGACCGCCGTCAAGGTATCGGCCTTCGTGTGTACCCAAAGCGGTGCCATGCCCATCGTTCCGGATAATCTCAAGTAAATGGAAAGAAAGCTTCTTCTCATCATATCGGCAGTACTTCTTCTCACCGGTTGCTCCGGCGGGAAGAAGTCGCTGGTTATAGGCGTATCACAGTGCAGCGACGACATCTGGCGCAGCAAACTCAACGACGAACTGTCCCTGGCGGCCCGCGTAGAGGGCGTTACCCTGCGTGTATCATCGGCCGACGACAACAGCCAGAAGCAGATGGCGCAAATCCGCCGCTTCGTGGCCGAGGGCGTGGACCTGCTCATCGTCTCGCCCAACCAGGTGAGCACCATTACGCCTGCCGTGGAAGAAGCATTCGATGCCGGCATTCCGGTGATTCTGTTCGACCGGAAAATCAACTCCGACAAATACTCCGCCTTCATTGGGGCGGACAATGTGGAAATTGGCCGCATCATGGGGCACTACATGGCCGATTTCCTGGACAAGAAAGGCCTGGTGGTGGAAATTCCGGGCCTGGAGGGTTCCTCCCCTGCCTATGACCGCCACAAAGGCTTTGCCGAGGCCCTGCAGCAATATCCCGGCATCACGCTGGTAACGGCCCCGTACGGCGGCTGGCTGCAGGAAGGCGGCTACGACGCCATGGAGGAAGTGCTCTCGCATGGCGTCAGGCCCGATGCCGTCTTCGGCCAGAACGACCGCATGGCCCTCGGGGCTCGGGAAGCGCTGGGAGCCCCTGCCGATGTCGCTTTCTTCGGCGTGGACGCCCTGCCGGATGCCGGACTGCAGGAAGTGATTGACGGCGTGCTCACGGCCTCCTACCTGTACCCCACCCGCGGCGACCGGGTGATGGAACTGGCCATGAACATCCTGAACGGAGCAGCTTATCAGCGGGAAAACTTGCTGGAAAGCGCCCTGGTGGACAGCCGCAACGCACGCATCCTCCAGCTGCAGGAAGCGGAAGTGGCCACCCAGCGGGCCAAAGTGGAAAACATCAACGCCCGCCTGGACACCTTCCTGATGCAGTACAATGCGCAGCGCCTCGTCATGTGGCTGGTAATCGGCTTCGCGCTGCTGTTCATCATCATCGCCGCCCAGACTTACTGGAGTTATGTCAAAATGCAGGAGCTTCAGCGCCAGTTGGAGGAGAGCACGGCCGCCAAACTGAAATTCTTCACCCAGGTGAGCCACGACCTGCGTACGCCCCTCACGCTGGTGGCAGGGCCCCTGCAGCACGTTCTGGAAGGCCCCTTGTCCACGGAACAGCAGCAAACCCTGTCGCTGGCCCGCCGCAACGTGAGCGTACTGCAGCAGCTGGTGAACAACATCCTGGATTTCAGGAAGATAGAGAGCGGAAACATGCCGCTGAGCGTGTCCCGTTTTGACCTGCCGGCCGCCGTCCGCGAATGGATGGGCGGATTCAGCAGCACCACCCGTACGCTCTCCTACGACGGCCTGGAAACCCTCACCGTAGAGGCCGACATGCGCCTGGTGGAAAGGGTGCTCTTCAACCTTCTGGGAAACGCCATCAAACACACGCAGCCGGACGGCCACATCACCGTTTCCGTGGGGCAGGAAGGGGCAACGGCCTTTTTGTCCATTGCCGATGACGGCGAGGGCATTCCGCAGGAAAACCTGCCCTACATTTTCGACGAATTTTACAAAGGGTCCGATACCGGCAGCGGCACGGGCATCGGCCTGGCGCTGGTAAAAGCCGTCGCCGAACTGCACAAAGGCGGCGTCCGGGTTGACAGTGCCGTGGGCAAAGGCACCACCTTCACCTTGCGCCTGCCGTTGGTGCAAAAAGGCGCAAAGGTATCGGAAGGGCACGACGCATCGGCCTACACGGAACAGTTTGAAGAAACCAACGGCCGGGAGGACACCGCCCTGGAAGAGGCTGCCAGCCGCGTCAGCGAAAACGACCGTCCCTCCGTCCTGGTGGTGGACGACAATGCCGACGTACGCAGTTTCATCGGCACGCTCCTGGAGGGCGAATACCGCATTCTGAGCGCCTGTGACGGGCAGGAGGGCCTGAAAAAAGCCACGCGTGAACTGCCGGACCTGGTGGTTTCCGACGTTATGATGCCGGTCATGGACGGGCTGGCGTTCTGCAAGGCGCTGAAGGAGCAGCTGGCCACCAGCCACATTCCGGTCATCCTGCTCACCGCCAAGTCGCTGGACGACCAACGCGCGGAGGGCTATGACTCCGGTGCCGATGCCTACATCTCCAAACCCTTCAGCGAAAAAGTGCTGCTTGCGCGTATCGGCAACCTGCTGAAGAGCCGCATCCTGCTCAAGGAGCATTATCTGGAGACCGGAGAAAGCGCCGCCCGGCCGCAGGAAAACGACTTTTTGGGACGATTCCGCACACAAGTGCAGGCGCACCTGGGCGACGAAGACCTGAGCGTGGAACAGCTGGGCTCCGAACTGGGCCTCTCGCGCGTACAACTGTACAGGAAGGTGAAAGCCCTCACCGGCTACTCCCCTGTCGAACTGGTGCGCATTACGCGCCTGAAAGCGGCCGAGCAACTGCTGAGGACCACGGACAAAACCGTGGCCGAAGTGGCCTATGCCGTGGGGTTCGGCACCCCCTCTTATTTCTCCAAATGCTACAAGGAACTCTTCGGCCGCCTGCCCGGAGAAGACCGATAGATTTTCCGGCGGAAAAATTTGTGAATCTGAGAATTATTCGTATCTTTGCAGTCCATTTTTTGAGATGACCGCTAAGCTCAAGCAAGACCTGCCGCAGAGGGCAGGCGCTTACGGCCCGAAACTTTAACAAGTTTTTGTACAATGTACGCAATCGTTGACATTGCAAGCCAGCAGTTTAAGGTTGAAGCTGGCATGGATATCTTCGTAAACCGCCTCCCGGCCAAGAACGGAGAATCCGTCGAGTTCGACAAAGTGCTCCTCATCGACAACGAGGGCAAAGTGAAAGTGGGTACTCCCTATGTGAAAGGCGCCAAAGTTACCGCCACCGTCGTGGACGATGACGCCAAGGCAAAGAAAGTGCTCGTGTTCAAGAAAATCCGTCGCAAGGGTTTCCAGACGCTCAACGGCCATCGCCAGAAGCTCACCAAAATCCACATCGACGCTATCGCTTAACTTTTAAAGGAGAAACAGATTATGGCACACAAGAAAGGTCAATCCAGTTCCAAGAACGGCCGTGAGTCGCATTCCAAACGCCTTGGTATCAAGAAGTTCGGCGAAGAAGTCGTAAAGGCCGGTAACATCATCGTGCGTCAGCGCGGTACCGCTCACAACCCGGGCCTGAACGTGGGTATGGGTAAGGATCACACCCTCTATGCCCTTATTGACGGCACTGTCAAGTTCACCCGCAAGCGTGAAAACAAATCTTATGTTTCCGTACTTCCCTTGGAGAACTAAGACATGCTAACGCTGAAACTTTTACGTGAGTCTCCGGATTTTGTAATCCGGAGACTCGCTGTTAAAAACTTTGACGCCCGGGACATCGTGAACAAAATCATCGTCCTGGACGACCACCGCAAAGCCCTCCAGACCAAGAGCGACGCCCTTTTGGCAGAACAGAAGAAGGCGGCGGCCGCCATCGGCCAGCTCATGAAGGAAGGCAGGAAAGAGGAAGCCGAAGCCGCCAAGGCGGAGGTAGCCAAACTCAAGGCCCGCTCCAGCGAACTGCTGGATATGGCCGACGACAACAACAACAAGCTGAACGAATTGCTGGCCTTGCTTCCCAACATCCCCTGCGACCAGGTTCCCGAAGGAAAAGGCGCCGAGGATAACGTGGTTGTAAAGATGGGCGGCCCGGAGGTGAACCTTCCGGAAGGCGCCCTCCCCCACTGGGACCTGGCCAAGAAGTACGATATCATCGACTTTGACCTGGGCGTCAAGATTACCGGCGCCGGCTTCCCGGTCTATAAAGGCAAGGGAGCCCGCCTGCAGCGCGCCCTCATCAATTTCTTCCTGGACCGCAACACCGCAGCCGGTTACAAGGAGGTGGAGCCGCCCGTGCTGGTGAACGCCGCTTCCGGCTTCGGCACCGGTCAGCTCCCGGACAAGGAAGGCCAGATGTACTACTGCAACGAGGACCAGTTCTATCTGGTTCCCACGGCAGAAGTGCCGGTCACCAACATCTTCCGGGACGTCATCCTCTCCGAGGAGCAATTCCCCCAGAAGCTGACGGCCTATACCCCCTGCTTCCGCCGCGAAGCCGGTTCCTACGGCAAGGACGTGCGCGGCCTCAACCGCCTGCACCAGTTTGACAAGGTGGAGATTGTACGCATCGAAAAGCCGGAGAACAGCTATGCCGCCCTGGACGAGATGATCGCCCACGTGGAAGGCTTGGTGAATGCCCTGGGTCTGAAGTACCGCATTCTCCGCCTGTGCGGCGGCGACATGAGCTTCACCAGCGCCATCACCTATGACTTTGAACTCTGGAGCGCCGCCCAGGGTCGTTGGCTGGAGATTTCCTCCGTATCCAACTTCGAGAGCTTCCAGGCCAACCGCCTCAAGTGCCGCTACAAGGACGAGAACGGAAAAACCCAGCTGGTTCACACCCTCAACGGCAGCTCGCTGGCCCTGCCCCGCGTAGTGGCCGCCCTGCTGGAAGACAACCAGAAAGACGGGTACATAGAAATCCCTGAAGTCCTCAGGCCTTACACCGGTTTTGACCGGATTGACTAAAGATTTCTGGCCGCTTTTGCTTAAAGCATGGCGGCCAGAAGTTCCTTAAAACGGGCCATGCCTTTGGTGGCCACGTCCTGAATAAACGTAACCCGCGGGTCCGCGAGCGGAACCGGCTTGGGGTCAATCACATAGATGGGACACGCGTTCGGAGCGTACCGGTACAGCCCCGCTGCCGGATATACCTGCAGGGACGAACCCACAATCAGCAGGATATCGGCACTTTCCACCAGATTGATGGCCTTTTCTATATTGGGCACAGCCTCGCCGAAAAAGACGATGTGCGGGCGCAGCTGGCTGCCGTTCGGGGCCAAATCGCCCAGTCGGACGGCATTGTAGCCCACGTCCACCACCTCCGCCTCGGAAGCCGTACGGTCGTAGATGCCGTTTTCCGGACGCATCTTGGTGAGTTCCCCGTGCAGGTGCAGGACGTAGGAAGAACCTGCACGCTCGTGCAAGTTGTCCACATTCTGGGTTATCACCGACACTTTGTACTGCTTTTCCAGCTCGGCGATGGCCACATGGGCCGCGTTGGGCTTGGCGTCCCTGAGCTGCGCCCGGCGCTGGTTGTAAAAATCCAGCACCAGTTTCCGGTTACGGTACCAGCCCTCGATGGAAGCCACTTCATTCACGTCGAACTGCTCCCAAAGGCCGCCCGTATCCCGGAACGTGGCAAAACCGCTCTCGGCCGACACCCCGGCCCCCGTCAATACTACAATGTGTTTTTTCATAAAAATTACGCCGGAATCTCAAAGTAATACTTTTTTACCCAATACTCGAAGAGCGGGTCCACGAGGGTCGGGGTGTCGTTCTCGTCGAAGCAGAGCACCTCTTTCTTCATGAGGGCATCCTTGACGCGCTTCACATTGGCCGAAGAATTGAGTCCGTACTTGCGGATGATATCGGCGGAACTGAAGCGGGTATTACCCTCGACCGTAGCCCGCAACAAATTGACTTGATGGGTAGTAAGGCCGTTTACAATGCTCATGAAATGCGGTTCGTGGATGGAGATGAGGCAGTCCAGGGCCTCCACCAGCATCGGCTCCATGATGTAACCGCGGCTCATGGCGTCGCAGATGGAAGCGAACTGGTTGATGTACCAGGCGTTCCCTTTGAAAAGGCGGCATACGCCCACGATGAGGTCCTGGTTCACCACCTTTCCGCTGGCCAGGAAGCCACGCTGTATATGCTCCACAATCTCGCGTTCCCCGATGGGAGAGAGGCGCACGCGTTCCACTACCCGGCTGAAGAGGTGGCTGCCCTCGAACATCGCCTTCATGACATTGACTCCCGAGCCGCAGAATACATAGCAGAAAAGTTTGCGTGCCTGCTCTTCCCGCAAAACGGTATCCAATGGCCGCAGAATGGCATCCGGATCGTCCAGAAAGCCGAGGCAATGGAATTCGTCCAGGATGAGTATCATGCGTTCACCGCGGTCTGCCGCCAAACGGAACGGCAGCCGGAGCATGGCCAGGACATCTTCCGCATCCAGTTCCCAGTTCAGGGAAATCACCTGATTACGCTCGGCGTAGGCAAGCGGATCGAACACGAAGTGTGTGCCGTCCAGATACCGCTGTACGACGCTCTTGAATTCCTCGGTGGTAAACGCCACCATTTTGAGGAGCGTGGTGCCCAGGCGCAGCAGGAAATCTTCCGGCGTACGGATATTCAGGGCCGAAAACTGCCCCACCGTAAACGCCTTGCCCCCCAGACGCATAGTATAGAGCGTCTGTTGGACAAGCGACGTTTTTCCGGCTTTGGGCGGCTCATAGATGGCCACGTGCTCCCCCTGGGAAAGCAGGCTTCCCAGAAGGGTCACGTCGGCCTTCCGGCCAATGAAATGTTTGCCGCTTACATATTGAGCGTATGGAAAAGGTGTTTCCATTATTCGGCAGGAGTCTCTTCTGCAGCAGGGAGTTCCGCCTCGGCCGGCGCCTCTTCAACAACCTCCACCTCTTCCTTATAACAGGAAAGCGGGCTGTGAATGCCGACAGGAGCCAGGACATTGCATAGCCACAAGGCAACGCAAGCCACGATGACAAGACCGCACAGGGAGCCCCAGAACTTGCGGATTCTCGCTTTCTTGCGGGCCTCGGCATCCACCTCGGTGAGTTTGGGGAACTTGGCCAGCGACGTGAGCGTCTTGCCGAACTTGGCGCGTACCAGCGCGGCGGCGTTGATGGCCCAGCCATTGGCATTGAGCACAGGGCCCAGGTCGCGCCTGCGGATTTTCCGCCAGGCAATGAACATGGACGGTGCGGAGATAAGAATCATGAGCACTGCCAGGATGAGCAGAATCTGCCAGAAGGTGATGCCCTTGAGGGCGCTGACGACACCGGCCAAAGCGGCGCCGACCAGGCCGACGGCCATGCCGATGGCGGCAAAGATGCCGGCGAATTTAGCGATGTCGAACGGAGCGGCAGGCGCTTTCCCGTCCGCGGCGGTATTGGTGGCCGTATTGAGGCCGGACATGGATTTCTCGTTCTTTTCGGCCGCCTTCTTGTCGATGCGGTCGTTAATCATGCGGGCCAGCTTGCGGTAAGGCGTCCAGAAGGCCTGACGGATGGAGATGGGGTTGTCCACGATGGCCACCACCTTGGCGGTGTAGTCGTTGCCCTCCCGGTCGTAGAACACGGCGTTCTTCCCTTCGCGGAGGCCGTTTACGTCACCGTCGGTAAGGACGGCCGCGATGTTGAAACTCTTGCCCAGTTTCTCGCTGGTGCAGGCGCAGTACAGGATGTACATGCCACTGAGCGAGGAAATTTCCGGAGCAGGGCCCGCGACCTTTACGCACAAATCCGTGCTGCGCTGGTCGATGTAGAGGCGGCCGGCCTGGAAAATGGCCCCCCGGTCCGGAGCATAGAAGTCGGCCAGGACCACATAGTTGTTCAGGAAACGGTAGAAATACTTGTTGAGGCGCAACACTTTGTCCACTTCCTCGATGGAGAGGGCGTTGGCTTCCTCCGCCTTGTCTTTTTCCAGCAGGTCCAGCAGAACGGCTTTCTTGTCCTCTTTCAGGATGGTCTTGATGCAATCCAGCCCCAGGGCCTCCACTTCGGTGCCTTTCTTGGCTTCCATCCAGGCCACATAAGGGGCGAATGAATCCACGAGCGCGTTCCATTCGGCCTCGCCGATGGTCTCCTTCTTCACGTCCACAAGCGCCACGACAGCGTCGATGGCGGCCTTCCAGGCGGGGTTCACCGCCTTCAGGTCCAGCTGGCCGTCCGCAGCGGGCTTGGCCAGGGGCTGCAGGGCAATCTCGTCCGCGGCGGCAGCCAGGTTGCCCTCAATGGCGGCAATCTTGTCCACGCTCACCCCCACGGCCTCGGCCGATGCGGCATCGAAGCCGATGAGTTTGCAACGCATGAAATAGTCGGCCACCTTGTCCTTGACGGCATTTACGGCAGCTAGGGCATCCGCGGTCTTGTCACCGTACGGGAACACTTCCTTGGTGCCGGCGGCCTGCCAGGCGACGTAATCCGCACAGGCGGTGTAGAACGCCTCCACATGGTCAGTCGTGATGCCGGGCACTCCGCTGCGGTCCATGGCCGATGCGATGCCGGCAATGGTCTCGATGAGCTTGGCCGTGTCTTCGTCAGCGGCGCTGGCCGGCGTAATGATACCGTCGCCGTTGAACTGCGTCTGCGCGAAAATTTTCACATTGTCCGCGGTGTCCTCCAGGCCGATAGTGTCTTTTTCCAGCTGAAGGTTTTTCAGTATCTGCCTGGCCGATGCCTGCAGGCGGGCGCCGTCCGGGTCTTCCGTATTGAAGTCCGACAGGGGCAGGCTGTCGTTTTCCTTCAGGAGGTCATCGGCATTTTTTACTACGCGCGTAAGCCACTCGGCCGTCCTGATGACCTCGTCCACGCGGATTTTTCCGTCATTGTCGGTGTCGATGAGCTTCAACGTGGGCTCGTCGAATTCCAAACCGCTGGTAGGGCAGCTGAGCACCGTCCAGAGTTTGCGGTCCAGTTCTCCCAGATGGCGGATGTCTTCCCCGCTCTGGATGTTGACGCGGACAGTCCCCCCGACGGAGGCGAACTTCCAAGGATAGGATGTATTGGCAGGTTTTTTCATACGTATAGATTTAAGATAACATTCTTGTTACCACAAATATAGCAAATAATTTTGTGCATTTGCAATTTTTTTCTACCTTTGCAGTCCATTTCCCCAAAAGGGATTACTTACAAGACAAAAGGAGGTGTAAAAGCAATGATCATCGTACCCATCAAAGAAGGCGAAAACATCGAGAGAGCACTGAAGAAATTCAAGCGCAAATTCGAAAAGACCGGAGCCGTCCGCGAGATGCGTTCCCGCAAGAACTTTGAAAAGCCTTCCGTGAAAAAGCGCATGGCGCTGCAAAAGGCTATCTATGTTCAGCAGCTTCGTCTCAAAGAGGAGCAGTAATTGCCTTTACCCCTTTTTTCAATAACCGGAACCCCGCAGGGCTCCGGTTTTTTCGTGCCTCTCCCCTTTTGTCAAAGGTTGGCGCCCCATTTGTCAAAAGTTGGATTTTGTGCCGCCAACCATTAACACTCCATCGGCCCCAGAAGCCCCTCTAGCCCCTATTACGTGCAAAAGGCTGGCCATTTAAGTAAATGTTAAAAAATAACCTTTTGCAAAAGCAAAAACCTTTTCTTATTTTTGCGTGTGAGTGGAGCAGGATGCCACGTACCCCGGCACTCTATGAGTGTCGATAAATGTTTATGTTATGTTACGTGTTATCCAAAGGGCTCTGCCCGACGGGAAAACTTATCCCGTTCAACCGTTCCACGTATGCCTGAAAGGCCTGGAACAAGCCATCCTTTGCCGCGACGATGAAGACTATGACACCATGGTCAAGGTCATTTGTGTCTGCGCCCGCCGAAAAAACGTCATCGTTATCATCTACGGTGTTGTTTCCAATCATGCCCACATTGCCATTCTGGCTCAAAGTCAGGCCGATGCCGACGCCTATGGAGTGGAAATCAAAAAGATTTATTCCATGCTGTTCCAGAAGAAGTACAAGATTAACAATATCTTGCACCGGATAGAGACCAAAGCTCTTTGCTTGGACTCTGACCCCTATGTAAGGAATGTCCTTGCCTACATTCCTAAAAATGCGATGGACAATGGGGCCCTTGTACACGAATACCCTTGGAGCGGTTATCGGGCCATGTTTTCAGGAAAAGAGAAGGGTGGCAGGCCGGTCGCCCGTCTCACTTCCCGGGAAAAGTTGGCTATAATGCACACCGCCGATAACCTGTCCGATGTCCCATGGTTGCTGGACAAGGATAATTACTTGATCCCCGGTAGTTTCTGTGATTGCGAATACCTGGAGCAGGCCTTTCATCACGATCCCGGCTTTTTCCTCAGACTGGTTGGCGGCGTCAACGCTGAAGAGATGAAATACCAGCTGGAGGAAAAACCCTATAAAATGCAACCAGATTCAGACTACTTCAAAACGGTCAGTGAGGTATGTCAGCGATGGTTTAAAACGGATATTGTCAACTTGAGTGACGGCCAAAAGATCAGGATTATACCATATTTATATCGAACCACAAAAACAAGCCCTAAACAACTGGCGCGCATGCTTGGTATGTCGCAGCAGAGGATATGTGCCATTTTACGACAAAAATAATTACCTTTGCTAGGCAAAAAACGTAAACCATGAAAAAATTGATCCTATCCCTTGCTATCCTGGGCTTTGTCGCCTGTGGCACGTCTACCCAGACCACACGCACAGAGGCAGTTGCCCCCACCTCCAGCACAGAGAATCCGGAGGCCCCCGTAGTGTATTTCACCTCCCAGATTACCCCGGAGGGGCTGTTGAACATCTATAAGGCCCTGGGCTGCCAGCCGCAGGGGAAGGTAGGCATTAAAATCAGCACGGGAGAATCGGCCAAGACCGGTTATCTGCGCCCGGACTTCCTGGCCCCGCTGGCGAAGGCGGTCGATGGCACCTTCATTGAATGCAACACAGCCTATGGCGGCGCACGCATGAAGACGGCAGACCACCGTAAGGCCATTGCGGAAAGAGGCTTTGAGGCTGTGGCGCCCGTGGATATCATGGACGAGGAAGGAGACCTGCAAATCCCGGTGAAGGATACCAAACATATCAAGTATGACATTGTGGGAACGCATATCCGGAACTACAACTTTGTCATCAACCTGGCCCACTTCAAGGGCCATGCGATGGGCGGCTTTGGCGGCGTTCTCAAGAACCAGAGCATTGGCTTTGCCTCTACGGCCGGCAAGTTCTATATCCACTCTGCCGGAGAGTCCTCGGACCACTGGATTACCGCGGAGCAGGATGCTTTCCTGGAGTCGATGGCCGCCGCAGCACAGGCCGTGGCCGATTATTTCGGCCCCAACATTGTCTATATTGATGTCATGAATAACATGTCCGTGGACTGCGACTGCGATGCCAATCCGGACCGGCCCCGCCTGGCGGACATCGGCATCCTGGCTTCTACAGACCCCGTGGCGCTGGACAAAGCCTGTCTGGACCTGGTCTTCAATTATCCCTCCACTCAGGACGATGACGCCGAGCCTCTCCAGAAAAGAATCAATCGCCAGCATGGCACGCATATCATTGACTATGCCGTCTCTATCGGCCTGGGCAGCGCAGACTACCGCATTGTGAACATCGACAAATAGGCATCTCTGCCACATCGTTTGCAAAAGGTTGGTTTTTAAATGGCCAGCCTTTTGCACGTAATAGGGGCTAGAGGGGCTTCTGGGACCGATGAGGTGTTAATGGTTGGCGGCACAAAATCCAACCTTTGACAAAAGGGGCGCCAACCTTTGATAAGTAGGGACAAGCGCGCGGAAAGCGGAGCCGCAATCATTGACAGGGATGGGCGGAAATGTTGGGAGAAATTATTATCTTTGTATGTTATGAGCGAATACATTGTATCGGCCCGGAAATATCGGCCGGATTCTTTCGAAAGCCTGATTGGCCAGGATACCATTGCCAGAACGCTGTCCAACTCCATCCGGAGAGGGCAGCTGGCCCATGCATACCTTTTCTGCGGCCCGCGTGGCGTGGGGAAAACCACCACGGCGCGTATTTTCGCAAAAATGATTAACTGCGCCAATCCCGGACCGGACATGCAGCCCTGCGGAGAATGCGAATCCTGCGTATCGTTCCAGGAAGGCCGTTCCTACTGCATACACGAACTGGATGCCGCCTCCAACAACTCCGTTGAGGACATCAAAACCCTGATGGAACAGGTGCAGGTGCCCCCGCAGGTGGGAAAATACAGCGTCTATATCATCGACGAGGTCCACATGCTGTCCCAGGCGGCGTTCAATGCTTTCCTCAAAACCCTGGAAGAACCGCCGGCACACGCCATTTTCATTCTGGCCACCACGGAGAAACACAAGATACTTCCCACCATCCTGAGCCGCTGCCAGACCTATGATTTCAACCGGATCAGCATTCCGGACATGGTGCGCAACCTGCGCGGCATCGCGGAAAAGGAAGGGGTTGCCATTGACGACGAATCCCTGCACGTAATAGCCTCCAAGGCGGACGGCGCCATGCGCGACGCCCTCACCATCTTTGACCAGACGGTGGCCTTCTGCGGCACGCAGGTAAAATATGAGGACGTCATCCGTAACCTGAACGTCCTGGACTACGAATACAGCTTCAAACTGGTGGACGCCTTCCTGGCGGGAGACTATGCCACCGCTTTTCTGGTCCTGGACGAGATTCTGGCCAAAGGCTTCAACGCACTGCACTTCGTGGGTTCGCTCTCCAGCCACCTTCGCAACTTGGTCGTGGCCAAAACCGGAGGCCTGGAGCCCCTGCTGGAATTGCCCGAATCGCTGAAAAAACGCTATGCGGAGCAGGCGGGCCGCTGTTCGCACCAATTCCTCTACGATGCCCTCGGCATCACGACAGCCTGCGAGAGCGGATACAAGGCGGCCGTGAATCCGCGTCTGCATATTGAGTTCGCCCTCATGCGTCTGAGCTATCTGCTGGTCAAGCCCGCCGCGGCCGAGAACAAACCCGCCGCAACGGAAAATCATCCCGCCGCGACAGCACCGGCAGCCGCAAAGCCGGCCGTAACGGAGACGAAACCTGCCGCCGCTGCAGCACCGGCGTCCGGCCCGGCCGAAAGCGAAAAAACACCGGCCGCCGCCACGCCCCGCCGGCGTGTAGCCAAGACCGGCTCGGCCCTGTCCATGAGCGCCCTGCTGGAGGAAAAGCCGGAGGAAGCCGCTCCTGCCGATACGCCCGAACGGGCAGCCGCCCTCCCCGCAGACGAAACCGTCCGCCTGCAATGGAAGGAACTGGCCAAGCAGTACGAGAGCCGTCCCCGACTTGCCAGCATGCTGGCAACCGGCAGCATAGACGTCCGTGAAGAAGACGGAATCAAATACATCGACTTCTTCGTGCTCAATGAGGCACAGAAACAGTGGGTGGAAGAAAAACTCCTGAGGGACTTGGAGAACAGAATCCGCGAACTCCTCGCCTGTTCCAAGGTGAACATCCTGGTATCGGTGACTCCCGTGGACGACTCGGCGGAAAAAGTTCCTTATATGCCGGAAGAAAAAGCCAAGGACCTGATGGAAAAGAACCCGGACGTCCGCGCCTTCGTGGCCGACATGGGGCTGGACACCAAGTAACGATATTGTCATTCTGAACGTAGTGAAGAATCTATGAAACTCAGAGCGGAAAAACTGGTCAAGAAATATGGCGTCCGCACAGTAGTAAAGGGCGTTTCCATGGAAGTGCAACAGGGAGAAATCGTAGGCTTCCTGGGCCCGAACGGTGCCGGGAAAACCACCAGCTTCTATATGATTACGGGACAGGTCAAGCCCAACGGCGGCCGCATTTTCCTGGACGACGACGAAGGCAACACGGTGGAAATCACGGACCTTCCCATGTACAAACGCGCTCAGAAAGGGCTGGGCTATCTGCCGCAGGAGGCTTCCGTCTTCCGGAAGATGTCGGTGGAGGACAACATTCTCTCCGTGATGGAAATGTCGGCCAGCACCAAGGATATGACCAAGGAGCAGCGCCACGCGCGCATGGAACAGCTCATCGACGAATTCAACCTGTCCAAGGTGCGCAAATCACTGGGCATCCAGCTCTCCGGCGGTGAGCGCCGCCGCTGTGAGATTGCCCGCGCCCTGGCCGTCGATCCCAAGTTCATTCTCCTGGATGAGCCCTTCGCCGGCGTGGACCCCATCGCCGTGGAAGACATCCAGTACATCATCGCCAAACTGAAATACCGCAACATCGGCGTTATTATCACAGACCACAACGTTGGCGAAACGCTGGCCATTACGGACCGCGCTTATCTATTGTATGAAGGGGTCATCCTGCAGGCCGGCACGCCGGAGGAACTGGCGGCCGACGAAGACGTGCGCACCAAATACCTGGGTTCCGGCTTCGTCCTCAAGCGTTCCAAGAGCGTGGAAAGAGCCCGTCGGGAAGTGGAACATGAGCACCATGTTTAAAGTTTGGCACGGCACTTGCATTTAGCCAAACCGGTTAATAGTTGGTTTAGTTAATAATTAAAATTAAAGGAGACGGATTCCACACGGGGTCCGCCTCCTTTTCTTTTCCGGACAGGGCCTTACAACGTTTCCAGGGCCCTTTCCACCGTATTGTCTACCGGAAGGTAATACTTGTAGAAGGCATTCTCACCCAACGGTGAGTAGCGTGCAATGAGGGCCTGTAATTGCGGAACCAGGTAGAATGCGCTCTGGTCCCATTCCGCCGCCGAACACGGGATGCCGTCCTGCCGCTTGGCATAGGCCGGAAATGCCGCCTGCAAATTAAGCTCCGACAGGAAACGGTCCATGGCCGGATACGTGTTTATCTCCTTGAGCCGGGCCGCGTGCCTGTCAAAGACGTAAGATGCAAAGCGCATCTGGGTGGCCTTGCGGTTGCAGGCCATGTAGAACGCAGAGGCCCGCGTCGTGTCCATCGGCACAAAGATATCCGGCATGATGCCGCCACCGCCGTACACCTTGCGGCCCCGACGGGTACGGTGCACATCCGAGGTATCCAGCTTTACGCTGTCGGCGTTGAAGACCTCACCGTCCGCATAGCGGTTGTAAATATCATAGGCATAATCCCTTTCGCTGGTGTAAGGCTTCTGGATGCACCGGCCGCTCGGGGTATAATACCGCGCCACCGTGAGCCGCACGCCGGAATTGTCATTGAAGAAGAACGGCTCCTGCACCAGGCCTTTGCCAAACGAGCGGCGGCCGATTACCGTACCCCTGTCGTTGTCCTGGATGGCGCCGGCAAAAATCTCGCTGGCCGATGCCGAATTCTCGCTGATAAGGACCGTCAGCCCCATGCTCTGGAAAATGCCGCGTCCGTCGGCCTTATATACCTCGCGCGCGCGATGGCGACCTTCGATATAGACGATGGTATCGCCGGGAGAAAGAAAATCGTTGGAGAGCAGCAGCGCCTGGTCCATATAGCCGCCGGAATTGTCGCGGACGTCGAAAATCAGGTGCGTCATCCCCTGCTCCATGAGCTTGAGCGTTGCCTCGTGACACTCCTTGTAGGTGGTGCGGGAGAACTTGCCCAGCCGCAGATAGCCGATGGAATCCCGGACGATGAAGGCGGCGTCCACGCTGTGCACGGGAATTTTCCCGCGCGTAATCTCGAAAGGAATCTCCTCCGCACCGCGTTTCACCGTAACGGTGACCTTGGTACCGGAAGGGCCCTTCATCCGACGGACCATGCTGTCCTGCGGAAACTTGACGCCGGCAATCACCTTATCGTCCACTTTCAGGAGGCGGTCCCCCATCTGCAGGCCTACTTTTTCCGACGGACCGCCGGCAATCACCTCCAGCACGATGGCCGTATCATTGGGCACATTGAACTGAATGCCGATACCGTCGAAATTGCCGGCCAGTTCCTCCTGCGAATCGCTGAGCTCCTGGGGCGGCAGATAGACCGAATGCGGATCCAGCCTGGACAGGGCGGCGACAATGGCGGCATCCGTCATGCCCTCCCGGTTCAGGGTGTCCACATAGTTTTTTTCCACCATGTCCAGCACCAGGTTCAGTTTGCGCCAGTCTGTATATTTGGTACGCAGCAGGTGCCGGCTTTCCCGATAACGGACAATCCACAGTGTAACAAGGGCACCGATGACGATGCCCAAAATAACCTGTACAAGTTGAATGAGGGTCTGTTTTTTCATTGTGCCTGTTCCACTTCTATGCCGGCCCGCTTCAGGAGGTCGATTCCGTCCGTGAGCCTGTAGGCGTCCCGGTAAACGACCCTGCTGATGCCCGCCTGGATAATCAGTTTGGCACATTCGGCACAGGGCGAAGCCGTTACATACAGGGTGGCGCCCTGGCTGCTGTTCCCGCTCTTCGCCACCTTGGTTATGGCATTGGCTTCCGCATGCAGCACATAGGGTTTGGTAACGCCGTTTTCGTCTTCGCAGATGTTTTCAAATCCGGAAGGGGTACCGTTGTAACCGTCCGAGATAATCGTACGGTCTTTCACCAGCAAGGCGCCTACCTTCCTGCGTTTGCAGTAGGAATTCTGCGCCCATACTTCGGCCATCGCCAGATATGAATGATCGAATTTCATCAGCGCTGGTACAGATAGCGTTTGATACTCTTCTTGGGAGTACGCTCAAAGTCTTCCGGCATGAGCTCTATCTTCTTGATTTGCGCATAGTTGGGAAGCTCCTGATTGATGGCGGGGAGCATATCCGTAATGCGCTTTTTGAACTCGCTGCGGGTCATGCCGTCCAGTTCTCCCTGGTGCCAGTCCGGATAGATGAGGGCCGTGAGTCCGCCATCGTCTTCCACCACCAGGGAATCCACTACATAGGCGAAATTGTTGATGGTGGCCTCCAGTTCCTCCGGGTAGATATTCTGGCCGGAAGGGCCCAATACCATGCACTTGGAACGACCGCGCAGGAACAGGTAGCCGTCCTCGTCCATGACACCCATGTCACCGGTTCGGAACCAGCCGTCCCTGGTGAAGGACTCCTGCGTAGACTTGGGGTTCTTGTAATAACCCAGACATACATTGGGGCCCTTCACCTGCACTTCGCCGGGAATGTTCTGCGGGTCCGTAGAATCGATTCGGATTTCCATGTTGAGCGCAGCACGGCCGGCGCTGCCCACCTTCACCTTGTCCCAATGGGCGTAGCCGATGATGGGGGCGCATTCCGTCATGCCATAGCCCACCGTGTAGTGGAAGCCGATGGAATGCAGGAATTTCTCCACCTCCGGATTGAAGGCGGCGCCGCCCAGGATGACCTCCTCGAACTGGTCGCCGAAGGCATGGGTGAGTTCCGTGCAGAACTTCTTCTTGATCTCCGCACCCAAGATAGGAATGCGGCGATAATACTTAGTCTTGTCCACAAGGGGCTTGAGCTTGCTCTTGTACACCTTCTCTATCACCAGCGGCACGGCGATGATGATGTCCGGATGAATCTCGCTGAACGCCTGCATGATAATCTTGGGAGAAGGCACGCGGCTGAGAAAATGCACATGCATGCCGATGGACATCTCGAACAGGAACTCGAACATCATGCCGTACATGTGGGCCGTAGGCAGCATGGAGACCACGTTCATGCCGGCCTTGAGCATGGGGCAGGCATCCTCCCGCGCGAACTGGATGTTGGAGTACAGGGCACGGTAAGGAATCATGACACCCTTGGAGAATCCGGACGTACCGGAAGTATAGTTGATGATGGCCAGTTCCTCTGCGCTGTCCTCATAATAATTCAGGTCCTCCGGCTCAAAGTTGTTGGGATATCGGTGGCCGAATTCCTCGTTCAGGTGCTCGCGGATCCGGGCGCGTTCTTCGCTGTCGGCGTACAGGAACTTGAAGGTGTTGATTTGCACCACCACCGATAGGTCCGGCATTTCTTCTATCTGAAGGCCCTCCCAGATGACATCGTCAACGAACAGGACGCGCGCCTCGGAATGGTTGACAAGATAGTGTATATTGCCGGGTTTGAATTCGTGCAGGATGGGAACGGCGACGGCGCCGTACGTGATGGCCGCCAGAAAACTGACGCCCCAGTTGGCCTGATTCCTTGAGCAAATCGCCACTTTGTCTCCTTTCTTGAGACCACACTGCTCGAAGGCGATGTGCAGTTTCGCAATGCGACGGGCGACATCCCGATAGGCCAGGGTCATGCCCTGATAATTGGTGAGCGCGGGACGGTCCCAGTTGCGCACAAAACTGTCTTGCAGGATTTTGTTAACGGATTTGAATTCCATATACCATAAATGTTAATTCAGTTTGAAGTCCCGGGTGCGGGCATCGTAACATTCTGCCGATACGCCTTTCGAAGTGGGCGTGAGCACGGCATCGGGCTTTATCATTTTTCCGCCCGTTTCCTTGGTAAGGGGTTCTCCGCCCTCAAAGGGATAGATGAGCGTACGCACCGACGTACGGACCGCCCAGAAGCGTTTCCCCTTAATTTCCAAGAGCTCCGGCAGGTTCTTGACCGTTTCCGGCGCCTTGATTCCCAGCCAGCCTTCCGGTTTTTGACCGTGCAGGTTGTAGCGTTCCAGCGTGTTGTCCGTATGGAGCACCATGACGGTGTAACCTCCCGCTCCGGTAAAGTCATAAGCGTCGGGGCCCAGCAGCACGGGTTTCTGCAGGGTTACGGGGAAACCGTTCACCCAGTGGCCCAGCCGGTCCAGCAGATACAGTTTGGAACCACCGCAGAACAGGAACTGTATTTTTTTGTTCTTGTAATAGTCTATGCTCTGCACACGGCCGCAGAGGGTTTCCTTGAACGGGATCCCCCACACGCCCTTGCCGTTTTCGTCGTTCAGGCAAATGGAGCCATGCGCATTCTGATACAGGTAATTGGTCTTTCCCGTAACGTGGTTGACCACGGGGAAAAGGCCGGTGGGGACGACAACCACCGTATCCCGCTCCAGCACCTGGACCTTGGTCCCCTTGAGTGCGCGGGTATCTACGCGAAGCCGGAAAGCGGGCCGATCGCCGGACAAATCCAACGATGCGCTTGCGGGGGCGAAACCGGCGCCGCGGACAAATTCCTGCAAAGGCGTCGCCAGGCCGGAAGCCAGCAGCTGCGCGGCCAGTTCCGGAGCATCCGAGAAAGAAGCATAGTAAACGAAACCGTCCGGAATATCCACGGAAGCATCTGACAGGCGGTCTTTGAGACTATATTCCAGAAAAGCCTTTTCCGCAAACATACGCACGGTGGGAAGGTCTGAATAGACGGTCCAGCGGGAATTGACGGAAGCGCAGGACGTATCCACCGCTTCGAATTGTTCTCCCAGCAAAAGGGCAAGGCAGCCGCTGTACGGGTTGGTCCGTTCTTTTCCCAGTTTTTGGTCCCGGGCCGAGCGGACCAGGAGGACATCTCTCCGGACACCGTCTTCCGCCACGAAAGAAGCGCTGACCACCTCTTTGGGCTGCAATGCCTGGAACCAGGCTTCGGGAGAAAGCGGACGTCCGTCCTTGGCTTTCAAAGCCTTATTGTATTTGACCAGCCGGCCGCAGCCGTCTTCAAAGCTGCGACGGGCAGCCAGGAACGCATCGGCATCGGACACCGGAACAGAGACGGCGGAACGCGTAAAATAAGGCAGCACTTCCGTAAATTCCGGCCGGGAGACAGGCGTTCCCTGAAATGCCCGGAAAAAACTGGCGGGAGCCTCTCCGGGGAGGGTGGTTCCCTTTATCGTCACATGCTCTTTATCCGCGTCCTGGATGCTCCAGGCGCTCCAGGAAGTAAGGTCTTTGACAAAAGCGGCATGGGGGCGGCAGGCCGTTCCGCCATAGGTTTGCACCAGCTTGCCGGCCTGGCTGTGCAGAAGGAACAGGATGGCCGGACCGGAGACACCGCGGACCAGGTCCTGCAAGTTCCTGACTCCCAGGATGGAGGTTTCTTCGTCCAGATGACGCACGGCGGCATTCAGGAACGTTTCCGAGCGGGAGGCCAGCAGGAACCCGTCTTTCTCCAAGGTCTTCAGCCCGGCTTTTGCAGCGAGTGAAAGAAGTACGGAATCCGCCGGGACGGCTTCGGCCGCCACAAGCGGCACCAGGGAACCGCTGTTATGCAGGGAAACGGCTACGCGTTTACGGCCCAGTGCGGAAAGAAAGGACATGAAATCCGGATTGCCCGGCGCCAGGAAACCCTGGACAAAGCCGGTGGAATCGGCCATGAGACGGGCCGCTTTGGACGATGCGTCAAAAACCATGACGGCGTTGGCATCCGAGGGAATGGCTTTGAGCACGGACCAGCCGGCAGGTGCCGGGGCCGCGGAGGAAGACGCTTCCGGGCCGGTGCGATACAGGCGCACAACAGCCAATGCGATACCGGAAAGCAAGAGTGCCAAGGCCACGACGGCCACAATCGTAGAGCGTTTTCCCATAGCATGCAAAGGTAGTGATAATTTTATAATTAGGAAATATGTTTTTTCATAAAATCTCTTTGTACCTTTGCACTGTTGTTTAGAAGATGAATAAGATGAAGAAAGCATTTGCCGTTTTGGGCGCGTTGCTGGTATGCCTGAACATATCTGGTCAGGGAAAAGTGAACACGCGCAAGTACATCCTGAATGATTTTACCGACAAAATAACGCAAGTGGTCCTCACCGGCAACGAAGTCCTGGACAGCGGCTTGCGGCAGGAAATCGTGAACTGGTGGACCTCATCCCCTTACGAATTCTGCACGAAAGACGCCTTCGAAGAACGCAAGACAAAGGACCTCTATTATTTTCTCATCCCCGCAGAGAGCCAGTTCGAGGGCGAAAAGGAGCCGGGCATCCTGTTCCTTACCCTGGTCAAGGGCGGGCCGGAAGCCCGGGAAGGCATCCGGCACATGCACGAGATTATCTCCCTCCCCCTCATGGCGGCCATGGGCGGCAGCGGACGCGAACTGGTGTTCCTGGGCTCCATCGTCAAGTCCATCCAGGAATTTACGCTGGATGCCATGAAGAGCGAAAAAACAGCCTACAGCATGGACTCCTGGTTCAACCGCAACTACGCCAGGGAGGGAAAAATGAAGCAGATATACCTGGCAAAGGACGATTTGTCGGAAAACGTGACGGAAAAGCAGCTCCAGCGTTATCTGGACGAGGACATATTCCTTTGCACGGACGAAGAAGCGGACGAGGTTTTCCTCAGCGGGAGGTATCATGCCCTGGTGAGTTACACTGTTGCGCCCCTCCTGCCGGAAAACAAAGCGTCGTATTGCTATAAGATGCTGTTCGACGCAGAGGAGCACCTGCTGTATTACATCCACAAGCACAAAATCACGGAAAAGACCGGAAGCGGGTTTGTCGCCGACGATCTCAAACGCCTGGCAAGAAACAGATGAGAAGCGGAGTCAGTAAAGAAGGCGTCCGTTATGCCGTCCGGCGAAGCGGACGGGCGGTGGCCTATTGCGCCCTCTCCATCGGCTGCGGTTCGCGCAACGAGGGGCGTTATCCCGCCGGCATCGCCCATTTTGTCGAGCACACGCTGTTCCGGGGCACCGAACGGAAAAGCGCAGCGGTCATCAGCAGTTACCTGGACCGTCTGGGCGGTGAACTCAATGCCTACACGACCAAGGAAGAGATTGTGCTGCATGCCACCGTGCTCAAGGAGGACCTGGGCAAGGCGGCGCGCCTGCTGCTCGAACTGGCCACGGAGGCCACCTTCCCGGACAAGGAAATCGAGACGGAACGCGGCGTGGTGCTGGACGAAATCATCTCTTACAAAGACAATCCCGCCGAAGACGTTTACGACCGCTTCGAGGGGATGCTCTTTTCCGGCACGCCCCTGGAATCCCCCATTCTGGGCACGCAGGCCTCGGTAAAGAAAATCACGCCGGAGATGCTGCGCCGTTTTGTCCGGGAACAGTTCGTGCCGGAAAAGATGGCCTTCACCGTCGTGGCCGACATAGACGAAGCAAAACTGGAAAAGCAGGTTTTGAAACTGATGGACCGGCTACCCCGGCACGACGGAGACAAAGGGGACAGCGCACTGCCCGTCCAGGCAATCCTGCCTGCAGACGCCTTCCATAAAGTGGTGGACAAGCGCCACCACGAGGTGAACGCGGTGATTGGATGCCCGGCTCCGTCCCTGTACGAAACGCCGGGCCGGCTGGTGTGCGCCATGCTGTCCGGCATCTTGGGCGGGCCGGCATCTAATTCCCTGCTCAACAAGGAATTGCGCGAGAAACGCGGCTGGGTTTACGGAATCGAATGTTCCTACACGCAGTATGCCGATTCCGGCATTCTCGCCATTGCCTTCGGCTGTGACAAACCCAACCTGGACGCCTGCCTGAAATCCATCGAGGCCATCCTGGCCCGGCTGCGTGACTATCCGCTGACGGACAGGCAGCTCAAGGCCTATCGCAAACAGCTTCTGGGCCAGCTGGCCATCAGTTCCGAATCCGGTGAAGCCCAGTGTCTGTCCATGGGGAAAAGCATGCTCTCCTGGGGGAAGGTTCTCTCGTCGGAGGAAACCCGCAGGCTCCTGGAAGCCATTACGCCCGACCAGATACAGGCCATGGCCCGCAGGCTCTTCGCCCCGGACCGGCTCTCTTCCCTGATTTACCTGTAAGGAACGCCACCCCCTTCCGCATGACAGACTTCGCATCGTGCAACTGGTGGCAAACTAGCGAGCCCCTTCCCCGAGGGAAGGGGTTGGGGATGGGGTAACGTGAAGCAAATGGTGGCAAACTAGCGAGCTCCTTCCCCGAGGGAAGGGGTTGGGGATGGGGTAACGTGAAGCAACTGGTGGCAAACTAGTTTGCCACCTCGCAGAGGAACTTGATACGGACCAGCCGGATTTCCTCCTCGGAATAGTCCTCCCCGAGGGCATTGAGGGCATCGGGCAGGGAATCCGACTCCGCCTCCTCCTTGAACCAATCGTAGATTTCTTCCACCACTTCCGGGTCCAGTTCGTCCGCGATGAAGTAATTGATATTCACCTTGGTTCCGGTGGCTACGATGGCTTCTATCTCCGAGAGTAAATCGCTCATTCCCATGCCCTTGGAAGATGCAATATCCTTCAGGTCCAACTTGCGGTCAATGGCCTGGATGATGGAGACCTTGTTGCCGGATTTGGCCGTTACGGACTTGACGACAAAGTCGTCCGGGCGCTCGATTTCATTCTCTTCCACATATTTGGCGATGAGTTCCACGAAAGGTCCGCCATATTTCTGGGCCTTTCCCTCTCCCACGCCCTGACACTTCTCCGAAAGTTCTTTCACGGAGAGCGGATATACGATGGTCATGTCTTCCAGGGACGGATCCGAGAAGATAATCCAGGGCTGCAGGCCCATTTTGCGGGCCATATCCTTGCGCAGATCCTTGAGCATGGCAAGCAGGACAGGGTCTCCCCCGCCTCCGCCGTGCGCGGCGCCGGAAAGGTCTTCGTCCTCGTCGTCGGTCCCTTCCGAGAAAGTACGGTCCTCCACCAGCAGGACTTCATGAGGATGGGCGAAGAATTTTCGGCCCTCCTCCGTAACGAATATAAGCCCGTAATTTTCAATGTCCTTGTCCAGGAAATGGAGGATGAGGCCCTGATGGATGACCGCCGCCCAGAAGCGGACGCCGTGGTCCTTGCCCGCCCCGAAGAGCGAAAGTTCGTCGTGGTGGTAGGACTTGATCATGGCATTGGGAACACCGGAAAGGATACCCGCAAGGTGTTCCAGCTTGAAGTGCTCCGGCAACGTCTCTATGAGTTCTATCACCAGCGCCATTTCCTCGCGTCCGTCAAAGCGGGCCTTCGGATGCAGGCAGTTGTCGCATGCGCAGCAGTTGTCTGCCGGATAATCTTCCCCGAAGTAATTGAGCAGCAGCTTGCGGCGGCACTGGCTGGATTCGGCGTACGCCACCGTCTCCTTGAGAAGCTGCTTGCCGATTTCCTGCTCCGCCACGGGTTTTCCCTGCATGAACTTCTCCAGCTTCTGGATATCCTTGTAACTGTAGTAGGTTATGCAGAGACCTTCCTGCCCGTCGCGCCCGGCCCGGCCGGTTTCCTGATAATAGCCCTCAATGCTCTTGGGAATGTCGAAATGGATGACAAAACGCACGTCCGGCTTGTCTATCCCCATGCCGAAGGCGATGGTGGCCACGATGACGTCTATTTCCTCCATCAGGAACTTGTCCTGGTTCTCCGCCCGGGTTTTGGCATCCAGGCCCGCATGGTACGGAAGCGCCTTGATGCCGTTGATGGACAGCATCCGGGCCAGTTCTTCCACCTTTTTGCGGCTCAGACAGTAAACGATTCCGGACTTGCCGGGATGCTGGCGGATGAATCGGATGATGTCTTTCTCCGGTTCCACCTTGTCCCTCACTTCATAATAAAGATTGGGCCGGTTGAAGGACGATTTGAACACCTTGGCGTCCTGGATGCGGAGATTCTTGAGGATGTCGCTCTGGACTTTGGGCGTGGCCGTGGCAGTGAGCGCAATCACGGGCGCCGGCTGAATTTCCTCTATGATGGAGCGGATTTTCCGGTATTCCGGGCGGAAGTCGTGCCCCCACTCCGAAATGCAGTGGGCTTCGTCCACGGCATAAAAAGAGATTTTTATCCCCTTGAGCAGGACGATATTCTCCTCCTTGGTAAGGGACTCCGGCGCCACGTACAACAGTTTGGTCCGGCCGGCCAGCAGGTCCTCCTGCACCTCCGCAATCTGGTTTCTGGAGAGCGAGGAGTTCAGGAAATGGGCGATGCCTCCGTCCCCGGTTTCAAAGCCGCGGATAACATCCACCTGGTTTTTCATAAGGGCAATCAGGGGCGAAATCACGATGGCGGTTCCGTCCATTACCAAGGCCGGCAACTGGTAGCAAAGCGACTTTCCTCCACCCGTCGGCATGAGCACAAAAGCATTGTTTCCGCCTACCAGATGCTGGATGATCTGTTCCTGATCCCCCTTGAAGGCATCGTAGCCGAAGAATGTTTTTAGTTTTGCCTGTAATACGGCGGAATCCACTGACATAGTTCTTCCGTTTAGTGTTGCTCAATTTACGCATTATTTCCGAAAAAGCCAAAAAAAAATCAAAATTATGTTTTCTAAAAATTTATACGTAAATTTGCAGGATTGAGCGTCTAACGCTTTTGAACGAACAAACATTAATTCAAATACATTATGAAATTCGCAAAACTTTTTGCCGCCATCGCTTCCGCCTCCGTGCTGGTCATGGCCTGCAACTCTCCCAAGGTGGAGGGTTCCAAAGAAGTACGTGACCTGCTTCCCTCCAAGGGCCAGGTTGACACCACTTCCTATCTGCTGGGCGTAAACTTCGGCCTGGTAATCACCCAGAATGGTTTCGGAGACATCAACATGTCTCAGTTGGAAAAGGGTTTGAACGACGCCCTCAACGCCAAGGAAGGCCAGCCCATGGACTCCGTTTTCGTGAAGCAGTTCAAGATTAATCCGGCCGACATGAACACCATCATCAACTCCTACCTCCAGAAGCGCACCGCTTACGAAGGCGCCCTGAACAAGGAGAAAGGTGACAAGTTCCGCAAGGACTTCTATGTCAAGAACAGCGCCGATTCCACCGCCTCCGGTATCGTTTACCTCATCTCCGATTCCGGCAGCGACGTACGTGCCACCAGCGACCGCGACACTGTGAAGGTGAACTACCGCGGAACCCTCATCGACGGCAAGGAGTTTGACAAGAACGAAGGCATCACCTTCCCGCTCAACCGCGTCATCAAAGGCTGGACGGAAGGCATGAAGCTCGTCGGCGAAGGTGGCAAGATTACCCTCGTAATCCCCGCCAACCTGGCCTATGGCGAACGCGGACCCCGCGAGATCGGTGCCAACTCCACCCTCATCTTCGATGTGGACCTCCTGGAAGTTCACCCGTTTGTCGAGAAACCCGCTGAAACTCCCGCTAAGAAGTAAGTCATGGCACTGGAACTGGAAGGAACGCTTCGACAGAAGCTGGGCGTACAGTCCGGAACATCGGCCCGGGGCGCCTGGGCCAAGCAGGAATTCATCCTGGAATTCCCGGACGGCAATTTCACCGCCCAGGCCTGCTTCACCGCATGGGGACAGGAAAAGGTGGCCGAACTGGACAAGTACCAGGTGGGAGACCACATAAAGGTTTCCTTCAACCTCAAGAGCCGCGAATACAACGGCCGCTGGTACAATGACCTCCAGGTCTGGCGTCTGGCGCCGGCCGGCGCAGCCGCTCCCGCAGCCGCTGCACAGCCTGGCCAGAGTGCGCCGTCATTCCCCGCCGCGAGCGGAGCCCCCGCCCCGGCCTACGAAGCCCCGGCCCCCACGCTGGACGACATGCCGGCAGGCGACGGTTCCGAAGACGACCTTCCGTTCTGATTTGCCGTCCCGGCCGGGTTAGCCCCTTGCCGGCATGGCAGCCAATCGACTGACACATAGTCACTTACCATACATTCCTCGTTCAAAATTTGAACGAGGAATATTGTACAAGTAGGTGAGAGACAATTTGTTAACTGCCACACTAATTTCCTATCTTTTCGCACTATGAAACACCTGCTCACTCTCCTGGCCGCACTGGTTGTCATACTCCTGCCCGGCTGCGCCGCCCTGAGACGGTCTCCGGAAGAGAAGGCTGCCGAAAAGCTTCGCATCGAACAGAGCCTGGAAGCCCGGGAATACCGGATAGACGTAAACTATATGCTGCCCCTCCGAGGCCCCGGCAAGTCCGTTACGGGGAGTTATTCGCTCACCATTGACGGCAGTGTCGTCGATTCTTATCTCCCGTACTTCGGCGTGGCCTACAACATCCCTTACGGCGGCGGAAAGGCCCTCAGTTTCAAAGGCTCCATCGGCGAGTACCGGGACAGCGGCTGGGCAAAGGACCGGCGCACGATTATCGTCTCCACCGACAACGGCGAAGACACCCTCACCTTCACCATCACGGTCTTTGACGACGGTACGGCCGACATCTCTGTCCGTTCCCGGAACAGGGAAGACATCGGTTTCCGCGGGAAGATAGGCCCACTCAAGAACGGGTCCCAAGACTGAACGGGCCATGCCCCATCCCAAGTTCATACTGGTATCGGACCCGAAAGCCCCGCTCACCGGGACCTTTGTCTATGGGATGGTCTCGCAGCACCGGGACCTGGTGGAAGGCTATGTGAAAGTCCACGGCGGCGGGTGGTACCTGAAAGACGATGACCGGAAGACCATCACCCTTTACGGCAGCAGCGGAGACTTCGGGGAGCCCCGCCTGGCCTTCCTGAACAGGATTCCCCGGGAACTCAAAGGATACACCTTCCTCTTCTCCCCCGGCTGGAACCTGCCCGCCAACGAACTGGACATCTCCACCGTGGAATGGGTATAGCAATCCCCAGAAAGAGTGTAAATTTTTTCTTTTCGGCCTCCATCCTTCTTCCCCCTACGAAAGAACTTCCCAAGACGGACAACAGCACCACAGGAGGAACAAGGAAAACCCTGCCGCCTCGACAAACAGAATGCGTAGAACGAGGATTTCGTGTCAAGGCGGCAGAAAACAAACATCGCAAAGCGCAATCTTTTTAATTTTCCGAAAGATTTCATATCTTTGCCCATATGGTAAGTCGGCAGTTTAATACTATGCTTCCCAAGATTCAGGCTGTTCTCTCACAACAGCCCGTAGTAAAGGCATGGCTATTCGGCTCCTTCTCGAGGGGCGAAGAAACTCCTCAGAGCGACGTAGACATCCTAGTCCAGTATGACGAAAATGCTCGAATCACGCTTCTTACCATTTCGAGAATCATGACTCGCTTATCGGACGCCGTCGGTAAAAAGGTTGACTTGGTAGAAGACGGATGTTTATTGCCCTTCGCCCAGGAATCCGCAGAACGTGATAAAATCCTGATTTATGAGAGAGCCCGTTAGAGACGCCGAACGGCTGCAACACATTCTTGACGCCATCAACACAATTGAGAGCAGCCGCAAGATACATTCGACAGATGAAGCAGCAAATGACCCCATTATCTACTACGGCTTTGTCAAACACGTTGAAATCATTGGGGAAGCCGTATATATGCTGTCGAAGGAATTCAAGGAGACCCATCCGGAGATGGATTGGACCTCCATTGAAGGAATGCGGCATGTTCTGGTACATGGTTACTACCATATCAAGCCAAACCAGTTGTGGGACACCATAGACCTGGACCTCCCGGAACTGAAGCCGTATATAGAGAAATATATTTCTACACTTTCGGAATAATCAAATATGACGGGCAACTCTGAATTCTTCCCAGCAGAGTCATCAGATAATACCGAGCTCCTTATTTCAACTGGCGCCACCTGTGAAATCACTCGTTTCCGCAAATGGGACAAATGGTTTTTACGCAAGCGCTTACGGGAAGAACTACGTTCCAACCCTTTCTATGTGGCCGCGCTGGAGAAAGAATTTGATCTGGGAATTCATTGCGACCACCCAGGCCTCGTACGCTATTTTGATAAAGGCCATGACGAGAAAGGGCCTTATCTGGTTGAGGAGTATATTGACGGAGAATCTCTGTCTTCCTATCTGGAACAAAACGCGCCTCTCTCACGGAAAGAAACGGTACGGATTTTCAATGAACTCGCCTCAGTCGTATCCTACCTCCACTCCCAAGGAATTATTCACTGTGACTTAAAGCCAGACAATATCCTTCTTACACGGCAAGGTAACCGGATCAAACTGATAGACCTGGGGTTTTCCTGTCAATATAGTTACTCGGGAATATGGGGTGGTTCTACGCAATGGACCGCACCCGAACTGAAGACAGAGCCTAATACAGCCACATTTCAGGCCGACATCTATTCTCTAGGCCGTATTTTGGAAGCTCTGAACGGGAAACAAAACCGAAAGATAGTCAGTAAGGCCACAGCCACCTCTCTCAAGGAACGATATAAAACGCCGGAAGAGATGATTCGGGCACTCCAGCCCCAAAGATGGTGGCGGCAACTTTTGGTCATCGCGGGAGTAATTCTTCTCTCACTACCCGGATGGTTTGTAAAAAACACGCATCCAACCACCGCTTCTGAAGTGGCAACTCCCAAAGATACCATTACAGTCCAAGGACTTTTCCAAAATTCCTTGGACGAAGCCATATCCGCAGCATTTGAGCCGCTATACTCTTCCTACGACTCTCTTTCAGCGGGGAATATAGCAAATGTAATGAATATCGCACAGGAGTGTCTTGGGAATGCCATGACACAATCTTCACAAATGGCCGAAGACTGGGGGAGCAAATATCCTGAATACCAAAAAGATTTCTCCCAACTTATCATGCCTACCATAAACCACCACTATGGACAATACATGTTTGATCTCAGCCTTTTTTCTCTGAATCATTAATGATTAGCGCGTCGATTCCTCCTTTCTCGCCGGCCACAAATGAGCCCATTTTCACGCCGTCTCTCAAAACCAAGTCTGCCAGAAAAGGATATCCACTGCTAAAATAACGGGCATAGACACGATCTCCGGGACGGAGCTTACTATTCTCACTCCGAATTACATGGAAAAGTTTATTCCCGATGCATTCCAATTCCACAAATCTGTTCGGGCGATAGGTGAAGGAAATACGATCCCCGGGAAGCATTTTATCGGCCCAGATTACTGTTTTTGTTGATGAGAATTCGGAGTTCCCTCTCTCTGACAGTGTAAACAAAAGACTGGGCCAATCCTTGGCACCCATGTAACGGGCAAGAATATCCAAAGTAGATTGATGGGGCTCCACTTCACTTTCTATTGCGCCAAACAGTCTCTTGAGGGTATTGACCGAAAGGCCAACACCTGTTTTCTTAGCCATATCTCGGGAGAGAGCTTCAAAATCGGAGGGCACAGTTACCTCCCGCCCAAAAACGGCTTGTATTTTCCTGATTACAGGAACAGATAGTCTCATGCATCAAAGATACGCTTTCCTTACAGAATAGGCAAGACAAATTGCAAATGGACGAAAATGGATAAGGCCTTGTCATAAAGTTCCTGTACTTTTGTTTAAAATTTTGCATCCACACCCGTATGTAAGAAAATTTGTTTATATTTGTAGGGCCCTCCTTTTAGGAATGGGTAAAATAGATGAAAGTGTATGCTTTCTCCTTGAACTGAAATCTGGTAAATTTCTAATAAACGAGGAACAGCAAGCACTCATCATCCGGTATGTGAAATCGGCACAATCGTGCCCCTTCCATACGGGTGTGGAGTATCGGCTTATTCGTTTATGGGCTTTACCAGAGCCTCAGTTCAGATAAGCAGCGGCTCCACACTTTCTTTGTATATGCCCATACAGGAGCCATATGGGAAATTATAACAGGTCATGGAAGCAATGGATGATTTAATGAATTTTGAGACGAAAAAAGGTAGGGCATTACCCAAAATCAGGATTGGAACTATCGGAAAAGACGTCGAAATGCCATCTACGAATGAGGAATGCACAAAGAAGGTTCTTGAACTCTGCCAAATGTTACTCGAAAAAAAGCCCATTTACATTGGAGAGGAACTATATACAGATTATAAACTTCCCGAATTTTTATGCACGCTGAATAACACATATACTTTTAATCTGGAAACCGTCTATGACAGATTCATAAACGCATTAAACGACATATTGGAGAAGCAGACGAAAAGTCTAAATTTATTAAATGAATTAATCAAAACAATAACGAATAGCAACAACCATGAAAACTAATCCACTAACGAATCTTCTACTATTGTTCCTTTGTTTATTTGCCATATCATGTAGCAATGGCAGTGGATGGATGCAGGGGTATTGGATGGGTGACGACCCTCGTGAATTCCTTTATATTCAGGGTAATAAAGTCTACAAAAGTTCTATCTTTAAGTTGAAAGAACCTTTTAACAGTGATTCTTTAGATCCATCGGAGATTTATGACATGGGTTATCACACGGATGTTGTGTGGAAGGATGAGGATAATATTGTTCGTGAAAACAAGAAGATAGGATTATCCGATATTAACTCTTTGAATAAGAAAGAAGTTATGCGGGAAAACCTCCTGGATGAGGAAGCTTTAAAATGGCTCGTTAATGAGTTGGGTAATCAAACTCCAGATTTCTCTTCTCGAAATTTTAAATATTTATGTTCGACAAGTGTGTATGAACCTGGTTCCAACATTGATTTTGTATTCTTCGAGAAAAATGTAAAGAAATTTGTTACGGTAAGTTATTACATTGACGGAGAAAACTACGATGAACTAATTGGGGATTATTTCCCAACTTACCATGCTTCTGCAATTAATACTTATACGAAGATAAAAAAAGAGGATATAGAAACGCTACGTGAAGAATTAGTGAACAGTGAAAGAAATCGCACATCATTAAAACGTTCTGGATTTCCTTTAAATGGCGGATACACTGAAAAAGAATTCCTTAAAATCGCAAACGCCATTAATCAAGGAGGTGATTATACGATTACAAAGTCAGAATTTGATGCTTTGCCTGTAGGAATAAAAAGAAAGATGATTAATAGCGGGGATGTTTCTTTATTCCGTGAACTTAAGCGTTTATCAAGGGGGGATATTTAGAGAAAGTGTGTGACGCTTCTAAGGCACGAGTCGACATCTAAACTACCCTCTTATAATGTATAAATTAATGATTTAAAACTTCTTAGCTATGGATAAAAACACATTTAAACAGAAAGCTTCTGTTTGGCTCAAAGACAAGGAGGCACTTAAACAAATCAATTGGGATATTCAGGACATTTCTTCAGAAGAAAGGTTAAGCACTGTGATGATCTCAGGAAGGTTGACAATTAATATGGGCATCGCGAGATATAATATTACAGGCTCGATAGAGGCAGAAGACACAGAGAATAGTATTAAATCGGCTGTCGAAACCATAAATGATAACTTACAGCGGCTAATTGACTGCTGTGAAATAAAAGCATATAATCTTGACGACTAGCATAAATATATTTTTCATGAAGAATCTAAGGATTATCTTGAGACTGAGTATCTCATTTGTACTCCTCTTCTCGGTTCTATGTGTATTTGCTCAGAACAGGCGGAGCAATAGCTATCGTCAACAAAACGGTTACCGACAGGGTAACACTTATAATCAGCGACGTGGCACAACAACTGGCGAGAGCATTCTGTCCCGCTTACAAAAACAAACCCAGAATACTCAGAGTGATGCGAATAGACAAGCAACGAGGCAACGTAATAAAAAGACAGAAGAGATGGGCTCTTCATCCATGTCTAAGGATAACAAAATAGGAAAATCCTCTGATAACCAAGTGCGTGAAAAAGAAAAGGATGATGTTATCCTTGTTGTGGAAGGATCTGGTTATGATAAACGAGACGCTATAAAAAACGCTCTTCGAAGTGCAATCGAACAAGCTTTTGGGACATTCGTATCCACAAATACAGCAATTTTGAATGATGAACTTGTGAAAGACGAGATTTCGACGGTTGCCTCCGGGAATGTTAAGTCATACACAGAGTTGAGTTCAAGCAACTTACCTGACGGCTCCTGTTCTGTGACATTATCAGCAATTGTTTCGACCGGGAAACTTATCTCGTATGTACAGGCTCATGGCGGAACTGTAGACTTTGATGGGGAAGCTTTTACTATGGAAATGCGAATGCGCAGATTGAATAAAGCCAATGAGTTAAAAGTTTTTCAAAACCTCGTTACTGAGCTGGAGGGAATTGCGTCAACATTATATGATTGTTCATTGGAAGTAGGGGCAGCCAGAATAAATCCGAATAAGATCAACAATGCCATTCAAGACAATGATGCGTATCTCCTTCCCATCCGCATTGCTGTTAAGCCAAATTCTAACTTCTTTTCCTGGGCTGAAAAATTCAATGCTAGTTTAGAAGCCATCTCATTGTCAGAAGATGAAAAAAAAGATTGGGAGGAAAAAGGAATGGAAACTTATATACTTTTCTTTCGAGGAACACCTTATATATTGCGAAATCTTTATGACTCAAGTTTAAAACAATGCGTAGATTTACTAAACAGTTGGAAATTGAATTGGATTATCAATATGAGTGATGGCTGGATGACTTTCCGTCCAAAGGAATATAATAGAAAACAAAGAAATTGTATTATAGAACGTACGCGGCAAAACTCCACAATAAAGAGATCGCTATTCATTCCATATAGTTCTTTTATTGACACACCCGAGTCTAATCCTTTTTATAATGAAAAAGAGTATGCACCGCTAGGTTTTTATTGCTTCTTTGACGCAAAGGGCGATTATGGATATGGCAAAGGAGTTGTTCCCATGGCAATCGAATACGAATACCTATTTCGTAATAGGGAGTACCGGGACCTTTTAGGAAACCGCAATGATAGTAGACTCAGGAAATTAGCAGATCATCCAACATGGTATGTTTCTATTGAATTGCCTGTCTCTGATGTTGATATGGAAAAACTCACTTCTATCAAAGTTGAATGGATAAATTAAACACTCTTTTATGGAAAATAATACAGAGGCTCTCGAATACTTAGATATATATATTTCTCAGGCAAGTCCTAAAATAAATCAATATCTACGTAACAAAACGCAGGAAAGTGAGAACGAAGCGGATAACAATATAATTCAGACATTAAGAACACTTTTTGAGGGGTGTGAACAACCGAAAACACTTTATCGTGTTCTACCATCATGCTTTGTAATTACAAATAATTCTTGCTATAGAGATCCCGCATTTTTGTCGACCAGCATTAATCTTTCAGATGTTTTACCAAAATTTGCAGCAACACACGGGAATAATGCACTCTTAGTCATAAACATTCCTAAAGGATATCCGATACTTGATGTTAACAAACACTGCCCACAATACAATGATGAAGGTGAAATAATACTTTTGCCTGATAGTTCATTCTACATAACGGGACAGTGCTCATACTCGCGCCATGACGGAAGTAATCCGATATCGAAGTTTTACGAAGAATATTCTGACCTTCTTTTCGATAACCTACATGACGTCGAGCATTTAGATGTTTATTATTTAATTCCAACTCAATCGGAATAGCATTTCTCATAGTCTTTAAAGTGGTGCCAATAAAAAACATATATGAAAAAATTCTTTTTACTCTTCATCCTGATCGTCTCGGGGACCATTGCTCATGCCCAGGAGAAAAAACCCACCCTAATGATTCTCCCGAGCGACAACTGGTGTGAATCAAGGTACTTCATGTCCACCTACGAAAACATGGGGATGCAAGTAAATACGCCGAATTATCAGCAAGCCTTTGTGGAAGATTCGGAACTGCCGCTTGTAATCAGCAAACTGGGCGGAGTCTTGACTTCGCGCGGCTATTCTGTCAAAGACGCCGAAATGGAGACAAAAGCCGTTTATGCCAGAATGGCCGAAGACAATCTGGCAATGAGCAAAACTTCCGGAGCCTCCATTGCGGAGAGTCCCTTGGACATGATTAAAAGACGGGCGAAGATGGATATCCTTATCCAGATATGGTGGAAGGTAAACCGGGAGGCTGCCGGGAAGTCGGTTTCCTTTATTCTGGAAGCTTTCGATGCCTATACCAGCAAAAGAATCGCCACCTCGTCCGGAACCGGGAATATTTCCAATGAAATCGTACCCGTCATGCTTGAACAAGCCGTACTGGACCATATCCAGGAATTCGACCTGCAAATGGTCCAATACTATCAGGAAATGCAGCATAAAGGGCGAGAAATCGTCCTCACTGTGCGCATTTGGGATAATTGGGAAAACGATCTGGAAACCGAATACGGCGGAGAAGAACTGCTGGATTGCATACAGGAGTGGCTCACGGAGAATGCCGTGAACGGCGTCTTCAACCTGTCGGATGCGACAGAAAACTTCGCCCAGTTTGAGCAGGTCCGTATTCCTCTGTTTGATGAAAAAGGCAAAGCCGTTGACGCCCGCTCCTTTGTAACGGGACTGCGGAAGCATCTTGCCGGAGCGCCTTTTAACATTCCCGCAAAAGTAATGCTTCGGGGCCTCGGCGAAGCCAATCTTATCCTTGGAGAAAAATAACATGAAACAGATTGTTGCCATCGCCCTCCTTTTCATATTGGGCGCAGGTGTAAGAGCACAGGACAAAGATGTCGCATCCCTATCTATTCGGGTAGAGCAGCCCGAACGTGAGTATCTTTCGGCTTCGTCTTGCAGGATTCTGCAGACCAAAATGACGCAAATCCTTACGAGAAACGGTATTGCGAAGGACCTTCCCTCCAACCGCTTTGTCATGACGGCCAAGGCCAATGTCCTTGGTAAAGACATCATTGCCGGTTCGCCGTCCAGGGTTTCCGAACAAATCGAACTGACCTTTATCATCGGCGATGTCCTGGACAACATAAAATATGGGACATACGTAGTTAACCTTGTGGGGGTGGGCATCAATGAGGAGCAAGCCCTTGTCCAGGCCGTAAAAAACGTCCGCACCAACGATAAGGGAATGGATGCTTTCATAGAAACCGCGAAAACCCGTATCGTCAAGTACTATCGGGACAATGAAGACAAAATCCTTCAGGAGGCGAATGTTTTGGTAGCGGGAAGTCAGTTTGACCAGGCAATCTATCTGTTGTCGATGGTTCCCGATGCATGCGGAGAATGCTACGACCACTGCCAGGCAAAAATTCTCGAGATCAATAAGCTGAAAATCGACACGGAAGGAGAATCCCTGTTTTCGCAGGCAAAGGCTAAATGGGCAAAGAGTCCCAATGCCGAAGGTGCAGAAGAGGTTTACCCTCTTGTTGCAGCCATCAGCCCATCCGCCTCCTGTTACCCCAAAGTGCGTCCTTTTCTTAATCAAATCCAAAGCAAATTGGTTGCGGATGAAAAGAGGGAGTGGGAGTTCAAGATGAAACAATATGATGATAAAATTGCCAAAGAAAAGCGCGAATTCGAGGCAAGGGTGGAACAAGACAAGCGTGAAGCGGAAATACGCAAGCAGAATATTGAAGCAGCAAGACAGGTGGCTGTAGAATATGCCCGTAATCAGCCCAAAGAAGTATATTATTATAACACAATTCTATTATGGTAATGCGCAGAAGTATTGTCTTTGCTGTTTTAAGCCTGCTCTTGCTGTGCGGAGGACTATGCCTATCGGCCAACGCCCAAGGCTTCGACTCAGATAGAATGGAGTTAGCCTCCTTCCTCCGAAGAATGTACAACAATGAGCCCTTCGAGGGAGTACGCGTTGTCTCGGATTATGACAATGCCTACTTGCTTTCCGTCATTACATTGGATAAGGCCAAATACCCTTCCGAGAGCGCATTGAACCGCGTCGCAAGTGTCAAGGCCATGTCCGAAGCCAGCAGGTATTTTAACGGTTCCAGCATTTCTTCTGACATGATTATCCATACAAGAGAGTCCAAGGAGGGAGAAAGTGATGTATGGATTGTGGAAAACATCCGTGAGCATTCGTATGGATACGTCAAGCAGCTGGAACAACTGACCACTTTTCCGAGTGCCTCCGGCAGGCAGGTGTTTATCTACTACAAGCGTTTGGAACAATAGGGCTTCGCCGCGTTGACAGCGGCGGCGCGCTCCAAGGCCGATTTCTTGTCAACGTGACAACGAAATCGGCCTTTTTTTGTATATTTGCAGACTATGACAAATATTGGATACAACAACCGCTGGGTCCGGCTGATAAAAGACCTTCTCTTCGTGGCGCTTTGCGGCTGGATTCTTACCCGCAAGAGCGTGCTGGCCGTCATTTTGGGCGCCATGGGACTGGTGTGGTACGGCCGTGACGCTTACTACCAGGCCAAGGCCCTGTGGCAGGAGAAAACCTACAAGGCACCGCCCCGCCAGCAGCAGGACGGTCCCATCACCCAGGCCCCGGCCGACGACAAAATCACCGTCACCGACCTCACGGATGCCAAAGAGGTGGAATATAGGAAAGAGGATTGATATAGCACCTTTCAAGTCCCTCCCCCGAGGGGAGGGGTTTCTGGAGGGGGTAACGTAAACATAAAATAATCATAAATTTATTTTATGATTCCGAAGGAGACAGTTGACCTTATCCTGGACACCGCCCGCATTGAAGAGGTGGTGGGAGACTTCGTGACGCTCAAGCGCCGCGGCTCCAGCTATGTGGCCTGCTGTCCCTTCCACAACGAGAAAACGCCCTCCTTCCACGTAACCCCTTCCAAGGGCATCTACAAGTGCTTCGGCTGCGGCAAGGCCGGCAGCGCCCTGGGCTTCGTGATGGAATATGAACACGTCACCTACCCGGAGGCCCTGCGCTATCTGGCCAGGAAATACAACATAGAGATAAAGGAAGAGGAAGAAAGTGCAGAGCAAATCGCCGCCCGGCAACGGAGCGAAAGCCTCATGGCCGTGAGCGAATTCGCCCGCCAGTTCTTCTGCGACCAGCTGCAAAGCCCGGAAGGAAAGGCCGTGGGCTACCGCTATTACCGCAACCGCGGCATCGAGGACACGACCATCGCCCAGTGGAGCCTGGGCTGGGCTCCGTCGGGGAAAACCGCCCTGGTGGACGCCGCCCGCGCCGCCGGATACAAGGACGAATACCTGGTGGCGGCCGGCCTTGCCATCGAGCAGGAAAACGGCACCCTGGTGGACAAGTTCCGCGAGCGCGTGATGTTCCCCATCCATTCGGTGAGCGGACGCGTCATCGCCTACAGCGGCCGTACGCTCAAGGCGGACAACCCGGCCAAATACGTAAACTCTCCGGAAACGGAAATCTACATCAAGAGCCGGAACCTGCTGGGCATCTACTTTGCCAAGAGCCAGATTGCCAAGGCGGACCGCTGCATCCTGGTGGAAGGCAACGTGGACGTGGTGATGATGCACCAGATGGGCATCACCAACGTGGTGGCCTCCTGCGGCACCTCGCTCACGGAAGAGCAAATCCGGCTCATCGGCAAGTTCACCCGGAACATCACCATCATGTACGACGGCGACGGGGCCGGCCTGCATGCCGCCATCCGCGCCATCAGCCTCATCCTGCGGGAAGGCATGAACCCGCGCGTGGTTTTCCTGCCGGACGGGGACGACCCTGACTCCTTCTCCCGAAAACATACGCTGGAAGAAATCCAGGCTTTCATTGAGGAACATGAACAGGACGGCATCCTGTTCAAGACGGACCTCATGCTCTCGGAGGCCGGGGACGACCCGCTCAAAAAGGCCAATCTGATTAACGAGATTGCCGATACGATAGCGGAAATGCCGGATGCCATCAAGCGCCAGGTGTACGTGGAAACCGTAGCCCGCCGCTTCGGGATTGAGCCGGACATTATCCTGGACCGGGTGCGAAAAACGCGGGAAAAGCTGCGCCGGGAAACGTCGGCACGCTCCCGGCAGGATACGCCCGGGCAAGACAGAACGCAAACCGGACAAGACAGGGCCCCGTCCGGGCCTGACGATAATACATCCTCGCCGGAACAGGGCGGCACGCTCTCCCGGGGGCTTCAGAAGCGGGAGCGCATCCTGGAACCTTCGGAGCGGGAACTGCTCCGCTTCATCCTGCAGTACGGCCGCACGCCGCTCCAGTTTGAATCGGACTCGGAATTCTACGACGAAAACGGCACCCAGACGGTGGCGGAATTTATCGACGCGGCCCTCGGCACGGACGACATCCATTTTGCCAATGCCGGTTACGAAACCACCTACCAGGCCTATTTTCAGCTTTATGACCAGGGCGTGGAACAGGACGATATCGTCCGCAGCCTCCTGAACGGGGAGAACCGGGAAGTGGCGGCCGTGACGGCGGACCTCTCCACGGAAAAGTACGAGCTCACCGTGCACAACTTCTCCGACGCCCTCACCACCACGGACTCCTGGTTGGTGAACTACGTACCCAAAGCCATCCTGGCATACCATGACAAACGCATCAACGCGCGGCAGCAGGAGCTGCAGCAGGAGTTGAAAACGTCCGGCCTGTCGCAGGAGGACATGCTGTCCCTGCTGGGCCAGCTGGGCAAACTGAACGAGATTAAGAAAACCATCAATATCAAACTTGGAAGAATAAAAAAATGAGTTACAAAAGAACCCTCGTGACCTGTGCGCTACCGTACGCCAACGGTCCCGTCCATATCGGCCATCTGGCCGGCGCCTACATTCCCGGTGACATTTACGTCCGATACCTGCGCATGCGCGGCGAAGACGTGGTGTTCATCTGCGGCAGCGACGAGCACGGCGTGCCCATCACCATCAAGGCCCGGGCGCAGGGCGTGACTCCGCAGGATATAGTGGACCGGTACCACAAGGTAATGAAGGACGCCTTTACGGGACTGGGCATCAACTTCGACATTTACTCCCGCACCACCTCCAAGGTGCATGAGAAGAATGCGTCGGCGTTCTTCCGCAAGCTCTATGACGATGAAAAATTCATCACCAAGGAAACGGAGCAGTACTATGACGAGGAAGCCAAAACCTTCCTGGCCGACAGGTACATCACCGGCACCTGCCCCAAGTGCGGCAATCCGCATGCGTACGGCGACCAGTGCGAGAAATGCGGTTCCACGCTGAGCCCGGAAGAACTCATCGACCCCAGGAGCGCCCTGTCTGGCGCCACGCCCAAGAAGGTGAAGACCAAGCACTGGTACCTTCCGCTGGACAAGTACGAGCCCTGGCTGCGGGACTGGATTCTGGAACAGCACAAGGAGTGGAAAACCAATGTATATGGCCAGTGCAAGAGCTGGCTGGACGGCGGCCTGCAGCCCCGTGCCGTTTCGCGTGACCTGGACTGGGGCGTACCCGTTCCGGTAGAGGGCGCGGAAGGCAAGGTGCTGTATGTGTGGTTCGACGCCCCCATCGGCTACATCTCCAATACGCAGGAACTGCTGCCCCAGAGCTGGGAGAAATGGTGGAAAGACCCCGAAACCCGCCTGGTGCATTTTATCGGCAAGGACAACATCGTATTCCACTGCATCGTGTTCCCGTCCATGCTCAAGGCATACGGTGATTACGTCCTGCCGGACAACGTGCCGTCCAATGAGTTCCTGAACCTGGAAGGCGACAAGATTTCCACCTCCCGGAACTGGGCGGTGTGGGTGCATGAATACGAGGAGCAGTTCCCCGGCCAGGAGGACGTCCTGCGCTACGTGCTCACCGCCAACGCCCCCGAAACCAAGGACAACGACTTCACCTGGAAGGACTTCCAGAGCCGCAACAACAGCGAGCTGGTGGCCATCTTCGGCAACTTCGTGAACCGCGCCGTGGTGCTCACGCACAAGTATTTCGGCGGTGCCGTTCCGGCCAATCTGAAAGCGGAACCCATTGACGCCGAGACACTTGCGTCCATCAAACCCTGCAAGGAAGCCCTGGAGAAATACGTGGAGACCTTCCACTTCCGCGAGGCCCTCAAGGAAGCCATGAACATAGCGCGCATCGGCAACAAGTACATCTCCGACATGGAGCCCTGGAAGGTGGCAAAGGAGGATATGGACCGCACGGCCAGCATCCTGTACACCTGCCTGCAGATTTGCGCCGACCTGGCCATCGCCTTTGAACCCTTCACCCCCTTCAGCGCCCAGAAGCTCCGCGACATCCTCCGCGTGGGCATTCAGGCCGGATGGGACCACCGCGCCGGCGAAGGCACCCCCACCGAGAATTTCTACAAAGCCGATGAAGGCAAGGCCCTGCACACGAGCTCCTTCGGCGCATACGCGCCTCAGGATGACAACCCGGACGCCTCCTGTCATTCTGAGCGCGGCGAAGAATCGCTTGTCCTGCAGTGGGACATGCTGGGAGAGGCCGAGCTGCTGCCTTCCGGACACCGGCTTGGCGAAGCCGTGCTGCTGTTCCAGAAGATTGAAGACAGCGTCATCGACGCCCAGATTGCCCGCCTGCAGGCCATCAAGGCCGAACGCGAGGCAGCGGAAGCCGCCCGCGCCGCAGAGGAGGCCGCCGCCAAGGTGGAGCCCCAGAAGGCGGAAGTCAGCTTCGAGCAGTTCGGCGCCATGGACATCCGCACCGCCACCGTGCTGGCTGCGGAACGGGTGCCTAAAACGGATAAACTGCTGAAACTCACGATAGACACCGGTATCGACACACGCACCATCGTTTCCGGCATCGCGGAATACTACAGCCCGGAAGACATGCTGGGCAAGCAGATTTGCATCCTCGCGAACCTGCAGCCCCGCACCATCCGGGGAATCGAATCCAAAGGCATGATTCTGATGGCCAAGCAGGGAGACGGAAAAATGCGTTTCATCACCCCGCAGGACGTTGTCGTCAACGGCGCTCAAATTGGATAGTTTTATGGAAGAAGAAATCAAAAAACGCCCCGAAGAAGGAGGCCTCCACTTCCTGGAGCAGATGAACCAGGAGCAAATCCGTCACGACATGTTGGAAGCCGGCACGCACAGGCATCCATCGCTGAATCCACACCTGGACATAGCCCCGGAAGTGGCAGCGGCGCTGGCGGCCGGGAAACCTGTGGTGGCGCTGGAAAGCACCCTCATTTCCCATGGCATGCCTTATCCGCAAAACGTGGAAACGGCGCTGCGCGTGGAAGCCGCCGTCCGTGCCTGCGGCGCGGTTCCCGCCACCATCGCCATTCTCGACGGACGCCTGAAAGCGGGACTGTCGGCCCAGGAGATTGAACACCTGGGGTCGATGGGACGTTCCATTGCCAAGGCATCCCGCCGGGACATGGCCCTGCTGCTTGCCCGCAAGGCGGACGGAGCCTGCACGGTGGCCGCAACCATGATTATCGCCGCCATGGCCGGCATCAAGGTGTTCGCCACGGGCGGCATCGGCGGCGTGCATCGCGGCGCCACCGAAACGCTGGATATCTCCGCCGACCTGGAAGAACTCTCCCGTACGCCCGTCATGGTCATCTGCGCCGGTCCCAAAGCCATTCTGGATTTGCCCCTTACCCTGGAATACCTGGAGACCAAGGGCGTGCCGGTGATAGGCTATGGCACGTCCGAACTGCCGGCTTTTTACACGCGCACCAGCGGGTTGTCCGTCGACGGCCGCGTGGATTCTCCGCAGGAGCTGGCGGCGGCTTTCCGCGCCCAATGCGACCTGCAGCTGGGCGGCATGCTGGTATGCAACCCCATCCCCGAGGCCTATGCCATGGAACCTGCACGTATTCAGAACGCCATCGAGCAGGCGCTCGCGGAATGCAAGGCGCAGGACATTCACGGCAAGGAGATTACCCCCTTCCTGCTCGCCCGCATCAGTGAACTCACCGGCGGCGACTCCCTTTCCGCCAACATCGAACTGATACTGAATAACGCCCGGCTGGCCGCTCAGACCGCCGCCTGCCTGTAAACCGGCCAACAGCCTGTCACACACCTCCGCGCCCTGTGACACTTAAATAGCTGACATTCATACGATTACACAATAATCCTCGTTCAAAATTTGAACGAGGATTAGTATATAACAAGCTATGTAACAGACAGTTAGCGATCACTATTATTTGTTCAGATTGATGAACGGCAGGACGTTGGAGCCGTTGTAGGTGGGCAGTTTGCCGTCCCATTTCTCAATGGCGTACTGTTGCACGAGCAGGGCATTGAGGGAGGCGGCCACCACGCGGTTGTAATAGGCCTCACCGTCACCCTGGATGCGCTGGGCTTCCGCTTCACCTTTTGCCTTGGCGATGGCAATTTTGGCTTCCGCCTCCGCTTCCTTCACCTTGTTCTCCGCCTTCAAGGCATTCTGCACGGCTTCGTTCTTGGCGTTGATGGCGGCCGTAAGCGATGCCGGCGGGTCAATCTTGGTGGTGAATTCCCGGACGATAAAGCCTTCCTGGTTCATGGATTCGTCCAGGCGGGCGCGGACCTCGTTCTCGAACTTGGCCCGGTTGGCCATGAGTTCGTCCGAGGTATAGTTGTTGGCACAGGTACGATAGGCCTCGAAAATACAGGTGTTGATGTAGCCCATCTCCAGTTCGCGCACGGGTTTACGGTATTTTACGAAGATGTCCACGGCCTTGGATTCATCAATCTGATAGGCCAGCGTGGGGGTCATGGAGAAAATGGCGGCATCCTTGGGATTCACCGTGAAAGGCTCGTATGTAACCCGCTGAATGAAAGTGGGATACTCGAAGATGCTCTCCGTAATGGGGTTGTACCATACCCAGCCCCGGCAGGTGCCTTCCACGCCGCCGCGCAGCTGTGCATTGGAACTCCATTTCTTGAATTTGATACCGACCGATGCCGAGTCGATGGTGGTGCAGCAGGATGCCATCACAAAAACCGCCACGGCGGTGGACAGAAGGGCAATCCAGGAGGATTTGGCAAGTTTCGATTTCATATAAAAGCGTTTTTACAAATATACACTATTTTTCCAAAAAAAAATCACCACTCCACGGGAACGGGCACAAGGAGAGGACTGCGGGAAAGGTCGTTGGGATTGGTGCCGGGCGCGCCTTCCGGAACGGCTACGCCCAGGGAGTCATAATGGGCCGCCCAATACGGGACGATGTCACCGTCCGGACCCTTGAAGGTCATGGGGATGGCGGAGAACAAGGGGGCCCCGGATGCGTCCCGATAACATTCGTACACCAGCTCACTGCAATACAGGGCCTCGTCTCCGGGCTGGAAGGCGTAATCGTAGGGACGGCCTTCCAGGGCCTGCACGCGCGCCCGTACGTCCGGCCAGTCGCAGGCTGTACGGAATACCCGCACAAACGGCTTTCCGGATGCGTCCCGCGCCGATTCGTCCAAAAACTGCCGCAGGGAAACGTGCCGTACGCCCTCGCCGGGAACAGCCTCCCACACATCTTCCAGCGTCTCGCCCAGAATCCCCACATGGGAGAAGGCGCCCCCCGTGGCCGATTCGATGGCCTCGGTCATGTCGCCCTCCCCTGCCTGAAACAGCAGGTCCCCGGGCTGCAGAACCTCCCGTCCGCAGGCCGTGAGGAACAGCATAAGCAGCGCCGTCCCGATGAGATCGGCCGTCTTAGTCATGGTCCGGCGTATTTTCCGGACCGGGATAATCCGAAGGGTAAAACACGTGGTTGAGGAACAAGGCATGTCCGGGAACGGACTCTCCGGCGTCGCCGCGGGTTCCGCCGGCGATGAGCTCCGCCACCCACTCCGGGCTGTGCTTTCCCCGCCCCACCTCGATGAGCGTTCCCACCGTGGCGCGCACCATGTTCCGCAGGAAGCGGTCCGCCGCTATCCGGAAGTACCAATAATTACCCTCCTCCGTATAATTCAGCACCTGCACATGGGAAGGGGTATAGGGCGCCCAGAAGGCATCATAGACGGTGCAGACGGAGGTTTTGTTGTCGCCGCCGCTTTTCTCGAAGCAGGAGAAATCGTGCGTGCCCAGCAGGAACTGACAGGCGGCGTTCATGGCCTCAAAATCCAGCGAGGGGTAGCCGCAGAGCCAGGACGTATTCCGCAGAAAAGGGTCTTTCTGCCTGTGTATGAAATAGGTATATTCCCGCCGGCAGGCGCTGAAGCGGGCATGGAAAGAATCCGGGACGGGAGACACCGAATGAACCACCACTTCGCGGGGCAGCATGGCATTTAATTTGTAGGTAAAGTCGGATGCCGCGAAGGGAAGAATTCCGTCGTAGTCGAAGTGGGCAACGTAGCCGGCGGCATGTACGCCGGTATCCGTACGCCCCGCGCCGGTAACGGGAACCGGCCTCCCCAGCAAACGGGACAGCACTCCCTCCAGGCACGCCTGCACGGACGGTGAGGCGGGCTGGATTTGCCAGCCGCAGAACGCCGAACCGTCGTATGATAGGCACAAAGAATAACGCATATGCAAAATTAGTAAAATATATGGAATCCGTTAACATCCGTGAATTAAACGAGCGAATCCAAAAAGAGAGTTCCTTCGTAGATTTGCTCACCCTGGAGATGGGCAAAGTGATTGTAGGACAGAAACACCTGGTTGACAACCTGCTCATCGGTCTGTTGAGCGGTGGTCACATCCTGCTGGAAGGCGTTCCCGGCTTGGCCAAAACCCTGGCCATCAACACCTTGTCAAAGGCGGTAGATGCCAAATTCAGCCGCATCCAGTTCACCCCGGACCTGCTGCCGGCAGACGTAATCGGCACCCTCATCTACTCCCAGAAGCACGAAAGCTTCGAGGTGCACAAAGGCCCCATCTTCGCCAACTTCATCCTGGCCGATGAAATCAACCGTTCCCCGGCAAAAGTGCAGAGCGCCCTGCTGGAAGCCATGCAGGAGCATCAGGTCACCATCGGCGAGAACACCTTCAAACTGCCGGAGCCGTTCCTGGTGATGGCCACCCAGAACCCCATCGAGCAGGAAGGCACCTATCCCCTGCCGGAAGCCCAGGTGGACCGTTTCATGCTCAAAGTGGTGGTCTCCTATCCCAAAAAGGACGAGGAGCGCCAGATTATCCGCATGAACAACGCCGGCACATTCCCGCAGGCGCAGGCCGTGGTGAAGCCGGAAGACATCATCCGCGCCCGTGAGGTGGTGAAAGACGTTTACATGGACGAGAAAATCGAACGCTATATCGTGGACATCGTCAATGCCACCCGTACTCCCGGCGAGTACGGCCTCAAGGAACTGGACCGTTTCATTTCTTACGGCGGTTCCCCGCGTGCCAGCATTTCCCTGGCCATGGCATCCAAGGCCTATGCCTTCATCAAGCGCCGCGGCTACGTGATTCCCGAAGACGTCCGCGCCGTCTGCAACGAGGTGCTGCGCCACCGTATCGGCCTCACTTATGAAGCCGAGGCGGAAAATGTTACGCCGGAACAGCTTATCGAGAGAATCATTAACGCGGTTATCGTGCCGTAATGACACCCGAAGAACTCATAAAGAAAGTCCGCAAGATTGAAATCCGGACCAAAGCGCTGAGCCACCAGATATTTGCCGGCGAGTACCATTCCGCGTTCAAGGGACGCGGCATGGCCTTCAGCGAGGTACGCGAATATCAGTACGGAGACGACGTCCGCAACATGGACTGGAACGTTACGGCCCGCATGAGCGCGCCGTACGTGAAGGTGTTCGAGGAGGAACGCGAACTCACCGTCGTGCTGCTGGTGGACATTTCCCGCAGCGGCCTGTTCGGCACGCAGGGCAAGACCAAACGCGAGCAAATCGCGGAAATTGCCGCCACCCTTTCCTTCAGCGCCATCCTCAACAACGACAAAGTGGGCTGCATCCTGTTCAGTGACCGCGTGGAAAAGTTCATTCCGCCGGCAAAGGGCCGCACGCATTTCCTGCACATCATCCGCGAAATGCTGGAATACCAGCCCCGGCACGACGGAACGGACATCGGCGAAGCCCTGCGTTTCCTCACCAACGCCATCAAGAAAAAGTGCACCGCCTTCGTGCTCAGCGACATGCTGGACACCCGGGCCGACGGTACCCCGCGCTACGAGGATGCCCTGAAAGTAGCCGTGAACCGCCACGACGTGTCCGTCATCCGCGTAAGCGACCCGCTGGAAAAACGCATCCCCAACGTGGGCCTGGTGCATGCCAAAGACGCGGAGACCGGCGCTTCCCGCTGGATCAACACCAGTTCGCGCAGCACACGGGCCGCCTATGAAAACTGGTTCCGCACCGCCACCGGCTCGGCCGACCGCCTGCTGCTCAAATATCAGGTTGACCATGTGGACGTGCGCACGGACGAAGACTACGTGCGCAGCCTCATGGCATTATTCCACAGAAGATGAAAGCAAGACGCATCATACCCTTCCTGCTGCTCTCCCTTGCAGCCGGAGCGGAAGGCCTCCGCAAAGACGGCGGGGAAGCCTTTCTGGAACCGCTGCAAAAGCGGGATTCCGTACTGGTGGCAGACCAGTTCCGCTACGGCATAGAGCTCAAGGACGTTGCGGAAGGCACCCCCCTGGCCCTCCCGGAAATCCAGATGGAAAAGGACAGCCCCGTCGAGTTTGTGGGCCCCTGGCAGCTGGATTCCGTCAAAGTGAAAAAGACAGGGCTGCTTACGATTAAAGCCACGCGCCTTCTCACCGCCTGGTGGGGCGGCACCTATGAGCTGCCGGACATCCCGGTGCTCTTCAACGGCGACACCCTCATCTTCAAGGCGCCCGCAGAGCCCCTGGAAGTAAAGGAGTTGCCGATGGACATGGAGACGTTCCAGGCCCATGACATCAAGGACCAGGTGAAGTTCCCCTACACTTTCAAGGAGGTGGCTCCCTGGGTGTTGGGCGCCTTGGTGCTCATCGGCCTCATTTACCTGCTCATCCAGTGGCTGCTGCACCGCCGCAGGTCCGCCCGCGAGCAGCGGGACGCGGAACCGGCCCATATCAAGGCCCTGCGCAAGCTGGATCGTTACCGCGGGGACAAATACTGGAAGGCGGACCAACAGAAACTCTTCTACTCCGGCGTCACGGACGCGCTGCGCGAATACATCGTGTCCCGTTACGGCGTGGCGGCCATGGAAATGACCACGGCCGAAATTTTCGACGGCCTCAAGGGCAGCGACATTCCGCCGGAACTGTATGCGGAGATGAAAGCACTCTTCGAGCGGGCGGACTTCGTGAAATTCGCCAAATACACCGCCACCGACGAGGAGAATGCCCAGGTGCTGCCGCAGGCCATCGGCTTTGTGACCACCACGTATCAGCAGGAGATTGCCCCTCAGGCCGGCGATGACGAAAACAAGGAGGTATAGCTATGTATTTTGAGTATCCGTATCTTCTTGGCCTGTTGGGGATTCCGCTGCTGCTGGTGCTCCGTTATCTGTATCTGGAATGGAAGGACCGGAAAGTGCACCTCAGGGTGTCCAAGCTGGAAGCCTGGACCGCCGGCGGGCACTCCGTCTTCGAAATTCTCCGCCACCTTCCCTTCGTGCTGCGCATTGCCGCGCTGTGCCTGATTATCGTCGCCATCGCCCGGCCGCGCTCTTCCACGCAGGTGGAAAAGGTGGACACGGAAGGCATCGACATCATGCTCACCATGGACGTAAGTACCAGTATGCTGGCCCGCGACTTTACGCCGGACCGCCTGAGCGCCGCCAAGGACATCGCCATCGAGTTCATCGCCCAGCGGCCCAGCGACCGCATAGGCATTGCCGTGTTCGCCGGTGAAAGTTACACCCAGTGCCCCCTCACCACCGACCGCGCCACCCTCATCAACCTGATGAAAGAAGTGCAGACGGACCTCATCGAGGACGGCACCGCCATCGGCAACGGCCTGGCCACCGCCGTGGCGCGCCTGAAGGATTCCGACGCCAAGAGCCGCGTGGTCATCCTGCTCACCGACGGCGTGAACAACATGGGCGAGATTGACCCCTCCATGGCTACAGAAATCGCAAAAACCTATGGAATAAGGGTTTACACCATCGGCGTAGGCGCCAATGGCACCGCTCCCTACCCCGTGCAGACGCCCTGGGGCATCGAACTGCAGAACATTCCCGTAGAGATTGACGAAGCCCTGCTGCAGAACATCGCCGACGGCACCGGCGGACGCTATTTCCGCGCCACCGACAATACCAAACTGGCGGAGATTTACGCCGAAATCGGGCAGATGGAAAAAACCCGCACTTCGGTGGATTCCTTCCCCGTTTACAAAGATTTGTATAAGAACTATGCGCTGGCCGCGCTCCTGTGCCTGCTTCTGGAAGTGCTGCTGCTCGCCATCATGAGGAGGTTACCGTAATGCTCATCTTCGCCGACTATAAATATCTGTATCTGCTGCTGCTCATCCCGCTTTTTCTGCTGGGGTACGCGATACTGCGCTATCTGCGCGGCAAGCGGGTGAAAGCCCTGGGCGACCCTGTGCTGGTGGAAGCCTTGATGCCCTCCCGCTCCCGCAGCAAGGGTTGGGTGCGCATGGGCCTGTTCTGCCTGGCCTTCGCCTTCTTCGTCATCGGCCTGGCCCGGCCACGTACCGGCGCCCGCCTGGCGGAACGTAACACCAAGGGCGCGGAGATTATCGTCGCGCTGGACGTATCCAATTCCATGCTGGCGGAGGACTACTCCCCCAACCGCCTGGAGCGCGCCAAACTGGCCATCTCCCGCCTCACGGACCGTCTGCAGGAGGACCGTATCGGCCTGGTCATCTTTGCCGGAACGTCTTTCGTGCAGTTGCCGGTAACGACCGACTATGTGAGCGCCAAGATGTTCCTCGGAAGCATCAACACCGGTTCCATCCCCGTGCAGGGAACGGCCATCGGCGATGCCATCCACCTGTGTATCAAGAGCTTCAGCGCACAGAGCGAAAAGAGCCGCGTCATTGTGGTCATTTCCGACGGTGAAAACCACGAGGACGACGCCGTAGGGGCGGCCAGGCAGGCGGCCGAACTGGGCATCAAGGTATATACCATCGGCGTCGGTTCTGCGGAAGGCCAGCCCATCCCCATGGACGGCGGCCTGCTGCGGGACAAGGACGGCGAGATTGTGGTCACCAAGCTCAACGAGCAAATGCTCCGCGACGTAGCCAAGGCCGGCAACGGGGCCTATATCCATGCGGGCGGCGAGGAATTCGGCCTGAATCCCATTGTTCAGGACATCCGCCGGATGGAAGACGAAGAATTTGGCAGCGTGGTGTTCGAGGAGTATGACGAGCAGTACATGTACTTTTTCGGCGTGGCCCTGCTGCTGTTGATGATTGAAATGCTCATCGGCGAGCGTAAACCCCGCCGCAAACTGTTTGAGGTATGAGGAAATTTTTGTGCATAAGCTTGGCGCTGTGCTGCTCGATTGCCGTTTTCGGCCAGAAGGCGGACCTTCGCAGAGGCAATCGGCAATTCAAAAAAAAGGACTATGCCGCCGCCGACATCAGCTACCGCAAGGCGCTGATGCTGGACACGGCCTCCGTGGCTGCGCACTATAACCTGGCCAACAACTTGTACAGGCAGGAAAACCTGGACGAGGCCGCCAGGCAGCTGGACGCCGTACAGCTTACCGCCGGCGAAGAAAAGTTTGCCGCCGACTACTACTTCAACCGCGGCGACATAGCGATTGCCCAGGAGGACTGGCAGACGGCCGTAAATATGTTCAAGGAAAGCCTGCGGCGGCGTCCGGAGGACCTGGAGGCGAAGGAAAACTACCTCTACGCCCGCAACAAGCTGATGGAACAGCAACAGAACCAGAATCAGCAGAACCAGGACCAGAACCAGGATCAGCAGAATCAGGACCAGAACCAGGATCAGCAGAATCAGGACCAAAACCAGGATCAGCAGAATCAGGACCAGAACCAGGACCAGCAGCAAAACCAGCAGGACCAGCAAAATCAACAGCAGCAACAGCAGGACCAGCAGGAAACAGACCCAGGAAAAAGTGGACGAGAAGAAGGCCCAGGCCCTGAAATCCCGCCAGAAGGAAAAGAATTGGTAATATGAAACGCATCTTCGCAATATTCATCGCTCTGTTTGCCGTGCTCTCCGCTTGGGCACAGCCAAGCATGCGGGTGGAAGTACACAACATCGTAGAGCAGGACGAACGCTTCAACGTGGTGTTCGTCGTGGAAGGAGAACACGCCCCCTCGGACTTCCAGTGGGAAGCCGGCGACGCTTTCACCGTGGTGTGGGGCCCGCAAAAAGGCACTTCCACCAGCATCCAGATGATTAACGGAAAAACGACACGTTCGTCCCAGACTTCCTACACCTATATTCTGCAAGCCCGCAAGGCCGGTACTTTTACCATTCCGGCGGCAACGGCCAAGGTGAAAGGGACGCAGGTGCAGTCCAATCCCGTTTCCATCCAGGTGGTGAGCAGCGGCGGCGCGGCTTCCGCCCAGCAGGCGCAACAGCCGCAGGCACAAGGCCAGGGGCAGGCCGCACAGGCACAGGCCGCCCGCGGAGAGTCGGACATCTTCATGCGGCTGTCCCTGAGCCGCAGTTCGGTGGTAGTGGGAGAACCGGTCACCGCCACGCTTAAAATCTACCACCGGGCCAACCTGGTGGGCTTTGAAAACGCCAAATTCCCCGCTTTCAAGGGCTTCTGGAGCCAGGAAGTGGAAACCCCGTCCAACATTGAGTTCCAACGGGAACAGGTGGACGGCGCCATGTACAATTCCGCCGTCCTGCGCCGCTGGGTGCTTATTCCGCAGAAGTCCGGAGACCAGGCCATCGACCCGGCGGAAATCGTCTGTCTGGTGAACGTGCAGCGCCGTCGCGCCAGCTCCGGATCCATCTTTGACGATTTCTTTGGCAACGACTATGTGACCACCCGCCAGCGGGTATCGACAAAAGCCGCCACGCTGCATGTCCAGGCCCTTCCGGCCGGCACACCGGCTTCCTTCGGCGGAGGCGTGGGAAACTTCAGCGTCAAGGCCAGCCTGAGCAAGGACTCCCTGAAGACGCACGACGCCGCCTCCCTGCTCGTGACCATTTCCGGAAAGGGCAACATCGCCCTGCTGGAAGCGCCCAAGATTAATTTCCCGCCGGACTTCGAAGTCTATGACGTAAAAACCACCGTGAACACCGACAAGAGCGGCACCACGGGCAGCAAAACATTTGAGTATCCGTTCATTCCGCGCAGTCACGGAGACTTCTCCGTAGGGCCGCTCAACTACAGTTATTATGACGTGAAGCAGCGCAGGTACGAGACCGTTTCCACCCCCGCCCTGCCGCTGAAGGTGGCCCGGTCGGCATCGGCCGGCGCAACGGTTTCCGACCCGGGCAACACGCTGCTGGTGGACCGCAAGGGCGTGAAGAACCTGGGCGAGGACATCCGCTTTGTCCGCACCAAGACCCGCCTCACGGAGCCCAAGGGTTTCCTGCTGTACTCCACCGGCTGGTGGCTCAGTCTGCTGGCCCTCCTGCTGGCTGGTGCCGCCTGCTGGCTGGGCTTCCGCAAAATGGCCGCCCGCCGGGCCGATGTGGCCGGAACGCGCAACCGCAAGGCCACCCGCATGGCGCTCAAACGGCTTTCCACCGCCCGCGAATTCCTGCAGAAAGACCTGTACACCGCCTTCTATGAGGAGCTGCACCGCTCGCTGGTAGGATTCATCGGCGACAAACTGGCCATGGACATGGCCGAGCAGAATCAGGAGAATATCCGCGCTTCGCTCATCGGCGGAGGCGTACCGGAAGCGACCGCTACGGAGTTCGGCGAACTGCTCGCCGCCTGCGAGGAAGCCCGCTACGCTCCCGACGCCGGCCACGACGCCATGAACGCCCATTATGAGCAGGCTGTCAAACTCATTACCGCTATTGACGCATCCATGAAGAAAACACCCGTCAAGGCCACTGCACTGGCAGTTTTGCTGCTCATCGGCCTTCCTTTTGCCGCCCAGGCGCAAAATACCGCCTATCCGGATTCCCTGTGGAACGCCGGCATCCAGGCCTATTCCAACGGCGACTACGCCCGTGCCGTGCAGGACTGGGAGGACGTACGCGCCACGGGGCTGATGTCCCGCGAACTGTACTACAACCTGGGCAATGCGTATTTCAAGACAGGCGAAATCGCCCCGGCCATCCTCTGGTACGAACGCGCCCTGCGGCTGGACCCTTCGGATGCCGACGTGCGTTATAATCTGGAGTTTGCCAAGGCGCAGACACAGGATAAAATTGACGAAGTGCCGGAGATTTTCTTCGAGCAGTGGGGCCGCGCCATGTGCTACCTGCTGCCCTCAGACACCTGGGCCGTCGTGTGCGTGGTGTTCTTCGCCCTCACCGTCGCCCTCGTGCTGCTGTTCCTGCTGGGACGCACCTCCGGGCAGCGCAGGCTGGGCTTCTTTGCCGCCATCGTCACCTGTATCCTTTCCCTTCTGGCCTGGCACTTCGCCGGCTGGCAGAAGACCGAAGCCGAACGCCAGGACATGGCCATTGTCATGCGTCCTGTATCCAGCGTGAAAAGCTCCCCTTCAGCAGACAGCGCCAAAGACCTCTTCATCCTCCACGAAGGTACCCGCGTACGCATCCTGGACAATGTTTCCGGCTTCAGCAACATCGAACTTGCCGACGGCCGCCAGGGTTGGATTTCCGCCCGGGATATTGAAGTGATTTAATTCCGGCCAAGGAGCCGGAGGTAGTCAGCGTAGACATCCCGGACGACGTCGTCCCAGGAGAGGTAGAGGTCCTTCCGGGCGGCGGCGGAAACACGGGCGTAACCGTCCTTGTCCGCGAGGATATCCATAATGGCATGGGCGTAGGCGTCCTCGGAAGCCGGACACACGTAGCCGTTGACGCCGGGGGTGATGGTGGAAGCGGTCCGTGCGCCCTCCAGGAAAACGGCGGGGGTACCCTGGCAGGCGGCCTCGATTTGCACCAGCGAGTTGGCGTCGTAGAGGGACGGAAAGAGGAACAGCGAGGCGCGGGAATAGAGTTTTTCCAGCATGTCCTTGTCCGTAAGGCCGCACATCACCACTTCTTCCGTCAGGCCCAGTTCCTGCACCAGGGCGGCGAGTTTATCCTCGTCCTGTCCCTTTCCGGCAAAGAGCATGCGGAAGTTCTTCAGGCCCAATTCTTTGGCTCGTGCAAGCGCACGCACGGCGAAGTCGATGTTCTTGATGAAATTGATGCGTCCCACAAAGAGGAAAACGGTGGCGTCGGAAGGGATGCCGTACCTCTCGTCCACCTCGCGCGCGGCCAGGGCGGCGTCCGGCACCGGAACGTGGTCGGTGGCATTCAGGCGCACCTTGCACGCAGACTTGAGACCGTAATCGCTCTCGTAAAGTTCCTTGATGCTGCCGTTTACGGCCCAACACTCGTCACACGCATTGAACACCCGCATTATTCCGCTCATGGCGACGCGCTTGCTCCAGTTGTATTTCAGGTTGTTGTCAAAATCCTGCCGATACTGGCTGTGCAACGTGGCCACCGCAGGCAGACGACGGAGTTTGGAGCATGCGATGCCCGCCATGCCCAGCATGAAAGGAGAGTGAACATGCACCAGATCTATCCTGCTGCGGACAAGTTTGGTGTCGAATACGGGATCCAGAAGCGACAGCGGGGCGGGATAGTCGTTGTTCAGAACGGACAGACTGGAACATTTCACCACTTCATAGGGGACGGCAGCAGAAGTTTTTTCTTCTCCGACATCCGGACAAAAGACCACCACATCGCAATAATTCACCAGACGGCGGGCGTAATTGTCCACCACCTTGATGACACCGTCCACCATGGGATACCAGGTATCGATAAATAAACCCACTTTCATACTGCAAATATAGACAATACTTTTCTCATGCACAACTTCGCTTGCCGGAGAACGGCTTTTTTTGTATATTTGCAAGTTGAAGTGATAATCAGTTAACTTTTTGTACAAATATGTTATTTCCTCTTCTTCAAACAGACGTGCTGGATGCCGCCATCGACACCGTTGCACAGGCTCCCGAAGCGGTAGCCCCCGTCCAGCCCACCGTGATGAGCGAAAGCCTCTGGTCCATGTTCACCATGGGCGGTCCCCTGATGTGGGTACTGCTGGCCCTCAGCATCCTGGCCATATACCTGATCGGCCGCAAGTGGTGGGTCATCAACAACGCTTCCAAGATTGACCCGCATTTCATGCAGGACATCCGTGATTACATGAGCGAAGGAAAAACCAAGAGCGCCATTACCCTCTGCCAGAAATACGACAACCCGGTAGCCCGCATGATAGAAACCGGCATCCGGCGCCAGGGACGTTCCACCGCCGATATCCAGAGCGCCATCGAGAACATCGGCAACGTGGAAGTGGCCCGCCTGGAAAAAGGCCTTCCGCTGCTTGCCACCATCGCCGGCGGCGCGCCCATGATTGGTTTCCTGGGCACCGTAACGGGCATGGTCCAGGCCTTCTTCAACATGTCCAAGGCCGGCAACAACATCGATATCACCCTCCTCAGCGGCGGTATCTACACGGCCATGCTCACCACCGTGGGCGGCCTTATCGTAGGCATCATCGCTTACTTCGGCTACAACTGGCTCACCTCCAAAGTAGGCGACCTGGTGTATAAGATGGAAAGTTCCACCATCGAGTTCATCGACATTACCATCAACGAAGAAAAAGCCGAATAAGATGGCACTGAAGAGAAACACCAAAGTAGATGCTCAGTTCGCGGTTTCCAGCATGACGGATATCGTGTTTCTGCTGCTGATCTTCTTCCTGGTGACCTCCACCCTCATCAACCCCAACGCCCTCAAGCTCCTGCTCCCCAAGAGCACGGGACAGGTGAACGCCAAGGCCACGGTGAGCGTGAGCATCAAGGACTGGGGCGACGACACCTACACGTACCACGTGAACGGTGCCAAGGAGCCCGTCCCCTATGACCAGGTGGAAGAAGAACTCATTTACCTGCTCTCGCAGGAAGAAGACCCGACCTTCTCCATTTTCAGCGACCAGAGCGTCCCTGTGGGAGAAGTAGTACAAATGATGAATATTGCCAAACGGAACCACTACAAAGTGATTCTGGCCACACAACCCGAGTAAGTATGCAACCTTACCAGCGCACCCGCGAAAAACGCGAAAAGAACGCCAACGCAACCGGAATCCTGGTTACGCTGGGCATTCATGCCGCCGCGCTGGTGGTGCTCCTGACCAGCGGGCTCACTTACCTGGATCCCCCGCCCCCGGAGCGCACGTCCCTCGTCATTGAATTCGAAGAAGAGATACCGGAAGTCAGGCCCGTCCAAAACCGGGTTGGCCGACAACCCCAGGCGGAGGAAGTGGACCGGACCAGGGAGGTGGAACTGGTCCAGAAGTCGGAGGCTCCCACGGTGAACGACCGTCCCAACGTAACGCCCGCCACCAAGCCGGATACCCATGGAGACGTGGATGTGCCTACCCCCAAGGTGGAAGAACCCCAACTGGACCCGCGCGCGTCCTTCCCCGGCATGAGCCGGAAGGACAACAGCGCCACCACTCCGCACAGCGCATCGGAAGCGGCTGAAGGCTTCAAGGCGGGCCAGCCGGACGGCAACACCCGCGAGGGCAAAACGGAAGGCAGCGCCAACGCCCATGTGAAAGGGCGCAATGTCGTGGGTTCCCTGCCCCGCCCCACCTACGCATCCCAGACGGAAGGCACCGTGGTGGTGCAGGTGAAAGTGGACCAGTACGGCAATGTCACCGAGGCCATTCCCGGAGCAGAGGGTACAACTGTCACGGACAAAACTTTATGGAACGCCGCACGCAACGCCGCCATGAAAGCCCATTTCAACATGGACGCCAACGCCCCGGCCGTGCAAAGCGGAACCATTACTTATATTTTCAAACTCAAGTAATCGACGTGAGTCGAGCAGTGTATTTTTATCTTATGGAAGAAAACAAGAAGCATACGCACAAGCGTATCGCAAGAAGGCCTGCAGAAGGCCACGCAGTAAAAGTGGATTACAGCACCAGCCGCAGTTTTGACTCGGAAGAGCGTCCTGCCCGCCGTTTCTCCCAGGACCGTCCCCGCCGCAATGACGGTGAGCACAGGCCCTACGGGGAGCGTAAATCGTATGGTGAGCACAAAAGCGGCGGTGAAAACCGGTCCTACGGCGACCACAAGAGCTTTGGTGAGCACAAAAGTTTCGGCGAACACAAGAGCTTCGGCGAGCGTAAAAGCTACGGGGACCGCAAGCCCTACGGCAGCAAGCCGGCCGGCCGCAGCGGGTACGGGAAACCCAGCTTCGGCGGTCCCAAGCCTGCCGGCCGCAAACCCTTCAACAAGCGCAGCGATGCCGACACCGGCATGAACGCCATGCTGAGCCGCAAACCCCAGGTAAACGGCCGCTACAGCGACGACGACACCGCAAAAACCGAAATCCAGGAAGTAGTACGCCTGAACAAATTCATCGCCAATTCCGGCATTTGTTCCCGTCGGGAAGCCGACACCCTCATCCAGAGCGGCGTAGTAACCGTCAACGGAGAGGTCGTCACAGAGCTCGGCACCAAGGTGAATATCCTCAAGGACGATGTCCGCTTCAACGGCGAGCGCCTCAAGGGCGAGGAAAAAGTGTATATCGTGATGAACAAGCCCAAGGGCTATGTGACCACCGCCAGCGACCCTCACGCGGAAAAAACTGTCATGGACTTGCTGAAAGGCTGCCCTACCCGTGTATTTCCCGTAGGCAGGCTGGACAAGAACACCACCGGCGTGCTCATGTTCACCAACGACGGCGAAATGGCCGAACACCTCACCCACCCCTCCTACAACAAGAAGAAAATTTACCAGGTGGTGCTGGACGCGCCCCTCAAGGAAGAGGACCAGCAGAAAATCATCGCCGGCATCGAGCTGAGCGACGGTGTGGTTGCCGCCGATGAACTGGAATTCATCGACGCACACGACCACCGCCAGCTGGGCATCGAGATTCATTCCGGGAAAAACCGCATTGTCCGCCGCATCTTCGAGTCCCTGGGCTACGAAGTAAGGGCGCTGGACCGCGTGTACTTCGCCGGCCTCACCAAGAAAGGCCTCAAGAAGAGCGACTGGCGCTACCTCACGGAAGGAGAAGTGAATATCCTCAAGATGGGAGCTTACGTATAGTATGGCACACAGAGCAGGTTTCGTCAATATCATCGGCAATCCCAATGTAGGGAAAAGCACCCTGATGAATGCCCTGGTGGGGGAAAAACTTTCCATCGTCACCGCCAAGGCCCAGACCACCCGGCACCGCATCATGGGTATCGTGAGCGGCGAAGACTACCAGATTGTGTATTCGGACACGCCCGGTATCCTCAAGCCCAATTACCGGCTGCAGCAGAGCATGCTGAACTTTGTGGACACCGCCATCGGCGACGCCGACATTATCCTGTACGTGACGGACGTGGTGGAAAAGGGCGACAAGAACAACGCCTATATTGAGAAACTGCGCAAAGTGGGCTGCCCGGTGGTTCTGGTCATCAACAAGATAGACCTTTCCACCCAGGAAAAGGTACTGGAGCTCATGGCCTGGTGGAAAGAACAACTGCCGCAGGCGGAGATTATCCCGGCATCGGCCCAGGAAAAATTCAACCTGGAAAGCATCCTGGAAGCCGTGAGCACCCGTTTGCCGGAAGCGCCGGCCTGGTTCGACAAAGACCAGTTTACGGACAAGAACCTGCGATTTTTCGCCTCCGAAATACTGCGGGAGAAGATTTTCCTCAACTACAGCGAGGAAATCCCCTACTCCTGCGAGGTGGCCATCGAAGCCTTCCACGAAGGCGAAGACCGCTATGAGATTTCCGCCGTCATTTACGTGATGCGGGACTCGCAGAAGGGCATCATCATCGGCAAGGGCGGAAAAATGCTCAAAAAAGTGGGTACGGAAGCCCGCCTGGAAATGGAAGACTTCTTCCAGAAAAAGGTTTTTTTGAGTACCTTTGTGAAAGTGGATCCTGACTGGCGCGAGAGCCGCAAGGAACTCCGCCGCTTCGGATACGAGTATTAGATTCTTCGCTTCGCTCAGAATGACATTTCCCTTGTCATTCCGGGGCCGAAGGATCTCCATAAATGCAATGTTATATGGCAGAAGATTGGGACGACATCAAACCCACCCCGGAAGACGAGGACGAGGAACTGGGAGAAGACGCTGCGGCGTCGGGCAAATTCGAGAAACTGCTGGGCAGCGATTCCAGCAAGTACAAGTTGTCCGGCATGTTCAAGGAATGGTACCTGGACTATGCGTCATATACCATTCTGGACCGCGCCGTACCGCACATCGTGGACGGTTTCAAGCCGGTCCAGCGCCGCGTGCTGCACACCATGTCGGTGATGGACGACGGCCGCTACACCAAAGTGGCCAATATCGTGGGCCAGGCCATGCAGTACCATCCGCACGGAGACGCCTCCATCCTGGGCGCCCTGGTGACATTGGGGCAGAAAGGCCTCCTGATAGACTGTCAGGGCAACTGGGGCAATATCCTCACCGGAGACTCCAACGCCGCCCCCCGTTACATCGAGGCCCGCCTTTCCAAGTTTGCCAAGGAGGTGGTCTTCGACAAGAAAGTCACCCCGTGGATGACCTCCTACGACGGCCGCAACCAGGAGCCGACGGAACTGCCGGTGCGCTTCCCGCTGCTGCTGGCCCAAGGGACCGAAGGCATCGCCGCGGGTCTTTCCTCCAAGATTCTGCCCCACAACTTCAACGAACTGATGGATGCGTCCATCGCCATCCTGAAAGGGCAGCCCTTCGAGATTCTGCCGGACTTCCCTACCGGCGGCATCGCGGACTGCTCCAAATACAACCAGGGAAAACGCGGCGGCATGGTGAAGGTACGCGCCCGCATCAACAAGGTGGACAAAAGCACCATCACCATCACGGAAATCCCTTACGGGAAAACCTCGCACGCCATCATCGACAGCATCCTGAAGGCCAAGGACAAAAAGAAAATCAACATCAAGAAGATTGAGGACATGACCACCGACAAGGTGGAAATTGTCATTCACCTTCCGGCCGATGTCTCTCCGGACAAGACCATCGACGCCCTCTACGCCTTCACCGAGTGCGAGACCAAAATTGCGCCCAACGCCTGCGTCATCCGGGACAACAAACCGGTGTTTCTCACCGTAAACGAGATTCTGGAGTACGATACCTGGCATACCCGCGACATCCTGCAGGCGCAGCTGGAATACCGCCTGGCTGAGCTGGAGGAAGACTGGCACTATACTTCCCTGGAGCGTATCTTCTTTGAAAATCGCATCTATAAAGTCCTGGAACAGAACCAGATGAGCTGGGAAGAGCAGCTGGACGACATCCTGTCCCAGATGAAGCACTACGAAGACCTGCTGCACCGGGAGATTGTGATGGAAGACATCCTGAAACTGGTGGAAAAACCGGTCCGCAAAATTTCCAAGTTCGACACCAAGGCCCTGGACGAGAAAATCTACGCCCTCGAGGACCAGATGAAGGAAGTCCGGGAGAACCTGGACAACATCATCGGGTTCACCATCGACTGGTTCAAGGAACTCAAGCGGAAATATGGCAAGCAGTGGCCGCGCCTGACGGAAATCTCCTCCCTGGAGAACATCACCGTTACCAAGGTGGTATCCAATAACGCGAAACTGTACGCCAACCTGGAGGAAGGTTTCGTGGGCATCGGCCTTCGCAGGGACGAGGGTGAATACGTCTGTGACTGCTCCGACCTGAGCGAAGTCATCGTCATTGCCCGGGACGGCAAGTTCCGCGTGACCAAGGTGAGCGACAAGGCCTTCTTCTGGAAGGACCTCCTCTATGCCGGCGTTTTCAACCGCGGGGATGAGCGCACCATCTACAACGTCATTTACCGCGACGGCAAGGGCCCCAACCACTATGCCAAGCGTTTTGCCATCACCTCCGTCACCCGCGACAAGGACTACGACATCACGCCCGGGGCCGATGGCACCCGCATCCTCTGGTTCACCGTAAACCACAACGGGGAGGCGGAAAGTGTCCGCATCCAGTTCCGCCCCAAGAAAGGCCTCAAGAAGACGTCCATGGAATGGGACTTCACCAACCTGGCCATCAAGGGTCGCGGTTCCCGCGGCAATCTGGTCACCAAGAATCCTGTCGCCCGCATCCAGCTCAAATCCAAGGGCGTGACCACCCTGGAAGGCAAGGACATCTGGTGGGATCCGGATATCCAGCGCCTCAACGAGGAGGGGCGCGGGCAGCATCTGGGCAAGTTTGCCGGGCAGGACAAGGTTCTGGCCATCTTCGCCGACGGCACCTATTATACCACATCGTATGACCTGGTGAACAAATACCAGGGAGACGTGGTGAGAATAGAGAAATTCGACCCTTCCCGCATTTACTCCGTCCTGTATTGGGACAACGGCGCCAAGGCCTACTATGTGAAGCGCTTCAACTTCGCGGAAAGCAACAATACGCCGGTTCTGTTCATTGCCGATACCCGCGGCTCACGTCTGGTGGACATATCGTCTGACCTGCACCCGCAGATGGTTCTCACCTTCGGCGGAAAATTTGGTCACCGCGAAGCGGAAACCGTTGACGTAGAAGAATTTATCGCCAAGAAAGGCCTCACGGCAAAAGGCAAGAAATGCTCTTCCATGGATCTGAAGTCCGTCGCTTTCGGCGAGCCCCTTCACAAGGAAGAAGACGACCTGCCCGCCCAGGAACCGGAAATAGCGGGAGCACCGGATGAAGAAGAGCCCATCGAGATGGAATTCCAGCCGGATGAACCCATCGAGCAGTTAGGCCAGGCCGCCGACCTCCTGAAAGGTTCCTCCGAAGAACCGGCCGGCGATGACGCCGCCGACTTCGGCACCTGGGAACCCACCCTGTTCTGACCAGTCATTCGCCCACTAATCCTATCGGCCCAACTACCCTTACTTAGGTCCAAGCACCCCTCCCTCCCATCGGCTCAAGCATGCCCTTACGCGTTTTGGGCCGATTTCGCGTTACACCATGCGCACCGCTGCACGCCCTTACGCGTTTTGGCCAAAAAACGCGTTATGCCGTGCATCAAGGGAGTCGGAATTTACAGACAATCGATAATGATTTCGTCGGTGATTTCCTCCGGCGAAAGGCCGTCCGTGTCAAGCGTGACATGGGCGGCTTGCGTATAGAGGGGTTCGCGTGCCGCAAAGCGTTCGGCCAGGTGCTCATCGGCCAGCGGACGGTCGCCGACATCGGCAGAAAGACGCGTCTGGATGCATTCCAAGGAGGTTTGCAAGTAAACACAGGTGGTTTTTTCCTGCAGAAGCTTTACCGCGCCGGGCACCGTCACCGTGCCGCCGCCAAGGGCCAGGACGGCCGTATTTTCCGCATAGCGAGCCACCGTCTGCTCCAGCGCCTGCTTTTCCAGGCGGCGGAAACCTTTCTCTCCGTCAGAGGCAAAAATGGCGGGAATGGAGCGCCCAGCTTTCTTTACGATAACCTCGTCCAAATCCAGGAACGGACAGCCCAGCGACTCAGCCAGGAGCCGCCCCACCGTGGTTTTTCCAGAGGCCATGAAGCCTGTTAGAGCGATGAGCATACGCGTACAAATGATGTCCGGCAAAGGTACGCATCTTTGCCCGTATTTGCAAAAATGCCACATATTCGTTATCTTTGTGAGACTATGGGCAGCGTAGAAAGACAATGGACCGTTAAAGACACTCCTGCGCCGGAATGCGTAGAGCAGCTTTCCACGGAGCTCGGGATAGACCGGGTTCTGGCGGCGCTGCTTATCCAGCGCGGCGTATCCACGTTTGAACAGGCCCGTACGTTCTTCCGCCCCCGCCTGGAGGACCTCCACGACCCCTTCCTCATGAAGGACATGGACAAAGCCGTGGAGCGCCTTCACAAGGCCATCGTTTCCGGTGAAAAAATCCTGGTTTACGGCGACTACGACGTGGACGGCACCACGGCCGTCGCCCAGGTGTACTCCTTCATCAAGCAATTCTCCTCCAAGGTGCAGTTCTACATTCCGGACCGCTATGACGAGGGCTACGGGCTTTCGTACAAGGCCCTGGACTGGGCTTCGGACAACGGAATAGGCCTGGTCATCACGCTGGACTGCGGAATCAAAGCTATCGACAAGGTGGAATATGCACGCACCAAAGGCATAGAGGTTATCATCTGCGACCACCACCTGCCGGAAAACGAACTGCCCGGCGCGGTGGCCATCCTGGACCCCAAGCGGGAGGACTGCCATTATCCTTTTGACGACCTTTGCGGCTGCGGCGTAGGCTTCAAGCTCGCGCAGGGCTATGTCAAGCAATACGGTCTGGATTTCTCCCTGCTGGAGCCGCTGCTGGACTTGCAGGTGGTGTCCATCGCCTCGGACCTGGTCTCCATGACCGGAGAAAACCGCATCCTGGCGCATTTCGGCCTCAAACGCCTGAACGAGAATCCGCGCAAGGGGCTGCTGGCCATGATTAACCTGGCCAAGCTGGAGCCGGGACATATCGGCATCGACGACATCGTCTTCAAAATTGGTCCGCGCATCAACGCCGCAGGGCGCATGGAAAGCGGCCGGCTGGCGGTGGAACTGCTCACGGCGACGGACGACCGGACCGCCAACCGCATCGGCGAGCAAATCAACGACAACAACAACGAGCGCAAGTCCATCGACCGGGAAATCACCCAGGAGGCCCTGGAAATGGTGCAGAACGGCCTGGCGCTGGCCAAGGAAAACGTTACCATCGTCTATAACCCCACCTGGAACAAAGGCGTGGTGGGCATTGTGGCTTCCCGTCTGGTCGAAGCCTATTACAAGCCCACGGTGGTGCTCACCAAAAGCAACGGCTTTGTCACCGGCAGCGCCCGCAGCGTGCAGGGCTTCGACCTCTATTCTTCCATAGAAAGCTGCGCAGACCTGCTGGAAAACTTCGGCGGACACATGTATGCGGCCGGGCTCACCATGAAAGAGGAGAACCTGGAGGCATTCTGCAAGCGGATGGACCAATTTGTGGCGGGGAATATCACCCGGGAGGAACTTACCCCGGTGGTGGAGATTGACGCCAAGCTGGACTTCTCGCAAATCACGCCCAAATTCACGCGCATCCTCAAACAGTTCCAGCCCTTCGGCCCCGGCAACAGCAACCCGGTGTTCCTCACGGAGGACGTGTACGACGCCGGAAACGGCCGCAAGGTGGGCGCGGGCGGCGTGCACCTGAAGCTGGACCTCATGCAGGAAAGCCAGCCCTATCGGCAAATCGCGGCCATCGGCTTCAACATGGCCGACTATTACGAGCACATCAAAGCCGGCAATCCCATCGACATCTGCTATTCCATTGTGGAAAATTTCTATCGCGGCGCTTCCACCGTGCAGCTCCGGCTCAAAGACATCCGCGAGCGCGACGAACTCATTTAACCCATCAGCCACTTGCCCACACGGGGAATGCGTTGGACAAGGATGGCGGCCAGGCCCACCGTCACAAAGGTGGAAAGGGCCGTGGCGAGAACTTGCACAGGCGTGGTCCAAACGCCCAGAAGCCCGTCATTGCCCACGCCCAGCCAGCCCCGGTAAAGGGCGGAGAGCGGCGCCAGTACCAGCATGTGCATCAGGTACATGCCGTAACCGGCCTTGGAGAGGGGAAGGATGACGTGCCGATAGAAAGGAGAGCCCTCGGTTTCGCTCAGGATGACGGAAGAGGAGACCGGGAAGCCGGCGCGGATGCCCAGGGTAAGGCCGACAGCGGAGAGGACTACCGGCAGGCCGCAGAAGGCAAGCGGTATTTCCCAGATGACGGCGGTAACCAGAGGCCCGGTAAGCGGAAACGTATCGCCCGTTTCGGAGATTTGGCGCAGCATGCTGCCAAATATCGCCAGGAAACCCAGCAGGAACATGGTCCAGCCCAGGAAACGCGTCCAGCGGTTGTTGGCCAGGAAGCGGCGCAGGTACAGGCCCACCAGAAGGTAACCGACAAAGCCGCTCACATAGTAGAACAGGCCGAAGGGATTCCAGGCCGCCTCGCCCCACAAGGGGAACAGGGCCGGTGCCGGCAGCCCGTCCGCCGCCTGGATGATGGGCGCATCTCCCCCGGCCCAGGCGCGGATAAAGGGAATGAGCGTGGTGAACAGCCAAATCCCCAAATAGGCTTCCAGCTCCCTCCGGGACACTTTTTCCGCCCAGGGAGACAAAACAGGCATGATAAGGTAAATGCCTATGAGCATATAGACGAACCACAGGTGCCCGGCCGCATAGTTGAAATTGAGCAGCAGCCCTTTCAGATTGGCTGCCGGCTCGCCCCATATCAGGGCATACACCAGCGTCCAGAAGACCATCGGCACCAGAATGCGCAGCGCCCGGCGTTTGAAAAATTCGCCGGTGGAATAATGCAGCGGGAACTGCAGATAGCTGGAGGCGATGAGGAACACGGGCACGCAGCAGCGGCACAGCGCCTCAAACACCGACACCCAGAAAGCATCGGTAGCCGTCAGAATCGCGGCGCCGTCGGCACCGATGTAAAAAGGCTCCGTCCCATGGACCGTCATGACCATGAAACATGCGGTCACCCGCAGATAATCCACCCAAACTTCCCGTTTCATAAAATATACCCCACCTCTTTGAACCGATAATACCGATAAGGCCGGCCCGGAGCGTCCAGGTCCCGGATGCACAGGCGGCCGTCGGCTTCCACGCCCCGGATGCAGCCCCGGTACTCCCGCTCTTCCAACAGGTCATGGAAACGGGCCGTCGTATCCTTGAGAAACAGGCGCCCGGAATACCGGTCGAACAGACCGGCCCGGCGCCGCTCGCTGAAGAGCATGGGCAGTTCCGACTCGAACAGGGCCGCCACCTTCTCCAGGCAGGCATCCAGGTCCTGCTCCTGCCCGCTGCAGAGCACCAGCGAAGTGGCATTGGCCAGCTGCGGAAATTCCCGCTGGTTGATATTGATACCTGTGCCGATGACCGCGGCGTCCACCCACTCCCCTTTCAGGGTGTTCTCGATGAGGATGCCGCAGATTTTACGACGCTGCACATAGATGTCGTTGGGCCATTTGATGGCGCTGTCTATCCCGTACGCGTCCAGAAACCCGCATACCACGTCCGACATCAGGTAATTGAGCCAGTGCACCCGGGAGGCGTGAAGCTCCCCTTCCCCGAACTTCACCACAATGGAGAAAGTGAGATTTTTCCCGGGCTCCGTGAACCAGGTATTACCCCGCTGTCCCCTGCCTGCGGTCTGTTCCCGGGCCGCCAGGACAGTCAGCGAAGGCAGTTCCGCCAGCCTCCGCAGGACTTCCGAATTGGTGGAGTCGATGGTATCCAGCCAGACGATGTTCATTCCACGTCCTCCAGCGGTTCGTTGAAGGGCTCCAGGAAAGGATTGTACATCCCCTCCCGGGCGATGGAAGTAGGCTGGCCGTGGCCGGGAATCACATCCGTTTCCCCGGGCAGGTTCAGCAGGCGCTCCTTGATGGACCGCATGAGCTCGTCATAGTCGCCGCCGTAAAGGTCTGTCCGGCCGATACTGCCGGCAAAAAGCGTGTCTCCGCTGAGCAGGAGATTGTTTTCCGCCGAATAATAGCACACGCTGCCGCGCGAATGGCCGGGTGTATGTATCACCGTCCAGGCCGTGCCGGCCGAAGTGATGACGTCGCCGTCGGCAATGCCCACCGTAGTAAAATTGTGCTTGAGGAAGGAGAAAGACTGGACGACGTTTGCGCCGCCGGTCACATTGTCCATCGTGTCGATATCGAGCGGATGCATGTAAACCGGCACAGGATACACCGCCAGCAGTTTGGCGACGCCCCAGAAATGGTCGAAGTGGCCATGCGTGAGCAGGATGGCGTCCGGCGTGAGGCCATGCTCCTTGAAAAACGCCTGAAGCTGCGCCAGGTCCTCCTGTGAAGGCATGCCGGGGTCCACCACCGTACACGCCTGCTGCCCATCCTCCCAAAGAACCACGCAATTGGTTCCTAAGGGATTAAAAGTAAATATTCTGGAATGTAACATACCCGTATTGCAATTGGCTTTGCAAATTTACGATAATTTTACCAACTTTGTAGAATAAAGCGCCGCACACATGCACATTGGAATCGCAGGAAATATCGGCAGTGGGAAAACCACCCTCACTACCCTGCTGGCCCGCCATTACGGCTGGACGCCCAAGTTTGAGTCCGTCACCTACAATCCGTACTTGGCGGACTATTATGCCGATATCAAACGTTGGTCCTTCGCCCTGGAAATGTACTTCCTGCAGCAGCGCCTGCACGATGTCCTGGAAATTGCCAAATCCAAGGAAGTGATTATCCAGGACCGCACGCTCATGGAGGGCGTGAACATTTTCGTGGCCAACAACTATGCCCAGGGAAACCTCACCGAACGGGACTACAACACCTACATGGACACCTACAACGTCATGATGGAAGTAGTAAAGGAGCCGGACCTGATGATTTACCTCCGCTCCGGCATCGAGCACCTGGTGTACCAAATCCAGAAACGCGGCCGGGACTACGAGCAAAGCATCTCCATCGACTATTTGAGCGGCCTGAACGAACGGTACGAAAAATGGATTGCCGGCTACAAGGGCAAACTGATTATTGTGGACGCGGACAATCTCGATTTCCTGGGCCGCCCGGAGGACTTCGCCTCCATCACGGACAGGATTGACGCAGAATTGTTCGGATTGTTTTAGGGAATAATTTTTATACGTTATGCATATAGCAATTGCAGGTAATATCGGCAGTGGAAAAACCACGCTTACCAAAATGCTGGCGGCCCACTACGGCTGGACGCCCAAGTTTGAATCGGTTGACTTCAACCCCTACCTGGCAGACTTCTACGAGGACATGGAACGCTGGTCGTTCAACCTCCAGATTTACTTCCTGAACAAACGCTTCCAGGACGTGGTGGAAATAGCCAAACACAAGGAAGTGATTATCCAGGACCGCACCATCTACGAGGATGCCCGCATCTTTGCGCCCAACCTCCATGCCATGGGACTCATGTCCACGCGCGACTTCGAAAACTACAGCGACCTGTTCGACCTCATGATGTCCCTGGTGAATCCGCCGGACCTGCTTATCTACCTGCGTTCCAGCATCCCCAACCTTATTTCCCAAATCCAGAAGCGCGGCCGTGAGTACGAGCGTTCCATCCGCATAGACTATATCACCGGCCTCAACCAGCGCTACGAGGACTGGATCAAGGATTACAAGGCCCGCCTCCTGGTAGTGGATGTAGATAACATCAAATTCGAAAACAAACCGGAAGACTTCCAGCTCATCACCGACAAAATCGACGCGGAACTGTACGGACTCTTCCCGACTGAGTAAAAAAACTTAAACCCTATGGCAGAAAGAATCACTATAATTGACTTTGTGGAGCATTACTCCAGAAAGTATCCCAACCACCCATATATCAGAGAAAAGGTTAACGGCGCCTGGAAAGAAATCACGCAGGAGCAAACCCGCCTGGAGGCTTACCGCATCGGCGCCGGACTCATGTCGCTGGGGCTCAAGAAAGGCGACAAAATCGCCCTGCTTTCGGAAAGCCGCGCCATGTGGGTTCTGGCAGAGCTGGGCGCCTTGTATGCCGGCGCCACCGACGTTCCCCTGTCGGTAAACCTCGGCGAAGGAAAAGACCTTATCTTCCGCATCAATCACTCGGAATCCAAATGGATTCTGGTTTCCGGGAATCACCTTCCCAAAATCCGCGCCATCCTGCCGGAATGTCCCGCCGTGGAAAAGGTCATCGTCTTTGACGACACCGCCTTCGACTACGAGCGCCTGGAACCCAAGGAAATCCGCATCAGCGAAATCCAGAAGATGGGCGACGAATTCCTGAACGCACACCGTTCAGAATTCGAGGCGCGATACAAATCCATCGGCCCGGACGACTACGCCAACATTTCTTATACTTCCGGCACCACGGCAGACCCGAAAGGAATTCTGCTCACCCACCGCAACTACACGGCCAATGTGGAGCAGGGACGTTCGGTCATCAGCATCCAGGAACACGGCGTTCTGCTCATCATCCTGCCGCTGGACCACTGCTTTGCCCATGTTGCCGGCATGTACACCCTGATGTCCTACGGCGGCTCCATCGCGTTTGTTCCCATCGGCAAAAACGCCCTCGCAACGCTGCGTAACGTTCCCGTGGCCATCTCGGAGGTCCGTCCGCACGTCATGCTTTCCGTACCTGCCCTGGCGCGCAATTTCAAGAAAAACATCGAAGGGGCCATCAAGAAGAAAGGCGGTTTCACGGAGAAACTTTTCTATTTTGCCCTGAACAACGCCATCAAATACAACCGCGAATACTACAACCGGGGTACCGGCGGAACAGCCTGGCGCAAACCCTTGGTTACCCTCTTCGACAAACTGGTTTTCTCAAAAGTGCGCGAGAGTTTCGGGGGCCGCATGCAATTCTTCGTGGGCGGCGGCGCCCTGCTGGACATTGAACTGCAGCGCTTCTTCTGCGCCGTGGGCATGCCGATGTTCCAGGGTTACGGCCTCACGGAAGCCACGCCCATCATCTGCGCCAACTCGGAAGGGCATGCCCGCTTTGGCTCTTCCGGCCGAATCGTGAAGCCCATGGACTGCGTCATCCTGGATGCAGAAGGCAAGGAAGTGCCCCATGGTCAGAAGGGAGAAATCGTCATTCGCGGAGAAAATGTCATGGCCGGTTACTGGAAGAATCCCAAGGCCACGGCTGATACCATCATTGACGGTTGGCTGCACACCGGTGACATGGGCTACATTTGCCCGGAGGACCCTGACTACCTCTATGTAGTGGGCCGCTTCAAGAGCCTGCTCATCTCCTCCGACGGTGAAAAATACAGCCCGGAAGGCTTCGAAGACAACTTCACGGAAACCTCCAAGTGGGTAAACGCCTGCGTGCTGCACAACAACCAGAAGCCGTACTGCGTGGCGCTGGTGGTGCCGGACAAGACCGCCCTGGCTGAAGCCTGCCAGAAGCACGGCCTGGATCCGGCTTCCCAGGAAGGCAGAAACTACATGCTGGACCTGATTCAGGCAGATGTGGACACCTACAAGAAAGGCGGCAAACACGAAGGGATGTTCCCGGAACGTTGGCTGCCCAGCGCCATCGGCATCTGCGACGAGGAATTCACCATCGCCAACAAGATGATGAACTCCACCATGAAGATAGTCCGCGGCAAAGTGGAAGAACACTACGCAGACCTGCTGGACTACCTGTACACAGCCGAGGGCAAGGAACTCCATAACGAGCGCAACCTCAAAGCGCTGGCGTAGTGCAAAAGGTTGGCACCACATTTGTCAAAGGTTGGTTTTTACACCGCCAACCGCTGACATACAATCGCCATTAAACACCACTCTACATCAATACTCGTGCAAAAGGTTGGTTACTCAAAAGCCAACCTTTTGCATATTTTTATCGAAAAAGACTAACTTTGTAAGCATGATGAAAAGAGTTTGGCTGTTATCTTGTGTATTGCTGCTGCTATGTTCATGCTGCAAGTCGCAGCATGAGCAAGGCTCTCTGCGGCCTGAGTGGTCGGCGAGGATCCCGACTTATGAGTCGCAGGAGATTTTCTGCTCGGGCATCCTTAATCTTCCTAAATCGGGGAATATTATGGTAGTTCCCACAACTATTTATGATGGAGGGATCATGCATGAAGACAATCGTGTGTGCGGGATGGAGCTTAACACGGGAAAGGTAAAATGGTATTTTCCCTCGAATATGGATGACAGGCAATATTGTTACTTTAATTCAAAAGGATATGAATATAATGGCAAACTTGTCTTTCAATATGAGACAAATCAACGAGACGATATTTCATTACGTTCCACAGTCTGTCTTGATATTAAAACCGGTTCAGTTTTGTGGGATAGAAACTGTAAATCATACTATGAAATCAAACCAGTAATAGGCAGTGGCACAGATTGTTTTTTTGTTCAAGACAACTGTAGGATTTTTAGAGTTGATATGAACAATGACCAAATCAGCGAATTTTACTATACCGGTGATGATGGGCTGCAAATAAATGACCTTCAGCTGTGTAATGACCTAATGGTTATATCCTGTTTTTCAGAGTCGGAGGTCGAGGAATATCAAGACGAGATATATGTTGTAATCATAAATAAAACAACAGGAGCTGAGGTTTTAAGAAAATCTTTGGGACTATCTTCTGTCCCTTCTCACAGTTATTTAAACGGCGAGATCTTATACTCGAATTTAGACAGAACCATCATGGCAATAGACTTGAAAACGGGAGAAATAATCTGGGAGCGTTATGATATGTGCGCTTATGTTTGTCAAGACATTTTGTTTTATAATGACATATTGATGAAATGTGCCGTAAATGCAACCATTGGATATGACAGGAAAACCGGGGAAGTCAAATACTTGTTTGACAATTATGGATCATATCATGTTACTCAGGCTGGAAAGTACGCTTACTTTATAAACAGAAAAAACAAAATTGACATCTTAGACATAGAGACAGGTGAAAGGTTGGATTATATTGAATGCCCGGAAAAAGGTTGGTCGAATTTCTGGGGCCCTTACCCGACCATATATGACGACAAATTGTACATAATCGGAAACAACACCCTCTACCGCTACCCGACATATCCTTGGTGACACAACATCATAAAGTGTGAGTTAAAACTGCCTGTACACAGCCGAGGGCAAGGAACTCCATAACGAGCGCAACCTCAAAGCGCTGGCGTAGTCCCTTCACGGGAGCATTTTACCACTTAAACGTAGCACTGGCGGGCCGGAAGGTCCGCCAGTGGCGCATTATGGGGCCCGAACGTGGCAGTGGAGGGACTGAAAATAAAGCCATAATTTTATTTTTGGCCGGAAACAAGTAACTTTGTAAACATGAAACAAAAAGTCTGGCTGTTATCCTGCGCACTGATAGTGCTTTGCTCATGCTGCAAGTCGCAGCATGAGCAAGGCTCTCTGCGGCCTGAGTGGTCGGCGAAGATACCGACTTATGATTCTCCTGAGATTTTTTACCCCGGCATCCTTAATCTTCCCAAGTCGGGGGATATTATGGTGGTTCCTACAACCATATATGACGGCGGGTTTATGTGGGAAGATAACCGCCTGTGCGGAATGGACCTAAAGACGGGCGAAGTAAAATGGTATTTCCCCTCGGATTTGGATAACAGACGATATTGTCATTTTGATTCAAAAGGATATGAATATCATGGGAAGCTGGTTTTTCAGTATGCGACCAATTATAATGAAAACATCTTCTTGCATTCCACCGTCTGTTTGGATATGCAGACAGGATCCGTTTTGTGGAAAAAGGACTATAAGGTCTCACCATCAAATAGACCAGTTATTGGAAGTGGGAAAGATTGCTATTTTGTCCAGGACAGTTGTCGGATTTGCCGGGTAGATATGAGCAACGACCAAATCAGCGATTTTTACTATACCGGGGATGATGAGCTGCAAATAAACGATCTTCTGTTGTATAATGACCTGATGGTCATATCTTGTTTCTCCGAATCTTTGATCGAGGAACATTATCAAGACGAGACGTATGTTATAATCGTTGATGTGCGAACGGGGGCTGAGATCTTCAAAAAGTACCTTGGGCGGGCTTCCGAGGGCCCTCACAGCTGCTATCTCGAAGGAAATGTCATTTATTCGGCTGTGGACAGGACTATGATGGCTGTCGACGTCAAGACGGGCGAAATAATCTGGAATCGTTATGATATGTGCGCATATTCTTGTCAGGACGTTTTGTTTTATAATGACATATTGATGAAATGTGCCATAAATGCCACCATTGGATATGACAGAAAAACTGGGGAAGTCAAATAT
>CADAIT010000002.1:0-11740 GCA_902788095.1 uncultured Bacteroidia bacterium
GCAGGCGTGATGATTGCCGTCAGCCTCTGGCTGATTGTCTCCAATATCCACTGATAAATCGAGATTTCCACCATGAACAATATTACCAACAGGCCCGATCCGAACGCTGCCTTCCCGAATCCTAAGATTCCGAGCCTTTGCTACATCAAGAATGTGGTGAAGAATCCTCGCATCATCATTGGAGACTATACCTACTATGATGATGTTGATGGTGCGGACCAATTCGAGAAGCACGTTACGCACTTCTATGATTTCATCGGCGACAAACTGATTATCGGGAAGTTCTGCGCCATAGCTAAGGGTATCGAGTTTGTGATGAATGGAGCAAACCATCGAATGGATGGCGTGACTACCTATCCGTTCTACATTATGGGCGGAGACTGGGGCAGCGCCATCGCACCAGTAAAAGATGAATTGCCTTTGAAGGGCGATACCGTGGTCGGCAACGATGTCTGGATCGGTCAGAATGTGACCGTAATGCCCGGTGTGCATATCGGAGACGGCGCCATCATCGGAGCGAACTCCGTCGTGGCTTCCGACATTCCTCCGTATGCCGTTGCTGCCGGAAATCCTTGCAGGATAATCCGGAAACGTTTCGATGACGAATTCATCGCCTACCTCCTGGACTTGAAGTGGTGGGACTGGGACATCGAGAAGATCGAGGCCAACTTCGAGGCCCTGTCCAGCGGGGATTTGACTCTTATTAAGAAGATAGAGAGGTAAATACACATTTATCGGAGTAAAACAAGCCCTGGCTGTTATAAATGACTGCTTGGGCTTAGTGTATTATGTTGTCGTCAGAAGCGTGTATCTTTGTAGATAGATCAATATTGCATCGATATGGATGAGAATAAGTATTATGCCGTCAGACGATATTTCCCCAGGAAGATAAGGCCTGAGGAGTTATGGAAGATGAATCATAGAATCCATTTGGCCACCAGCTCCGATAGTAAGATGACACCAGGGCTTTGTGCTTATATTGCCATCGGCGAGGACTTTGAAGACAGGCCGCTTGATATTTCGGGGAACGATGAGTGCCGGAGAATCACAAAGCAGACCTTTCAGAAATACTGGAATGAGTCGTTTGATTCATTTCAGAAAGCCCGGCTTCGTGGCGGCGAATATTACATTGATCGGTCGGAATCTGGGGATTGTATCACTTTCCACGCATTCCTCAGAGATCCAAGTAGACACTACGAGGTCATCTGTAGGCAGGAGGTGGATTTAGCGCAATTTCAGATTGAGGTGGAAAACTGTATAACGTATCGACGGGGAATTGCCAATCACAATCCTGCGATACCCGAGAGCGTGTTCTGCCAGGCCTTTAAGTTTGCCTTGGAGTTCTTCTATGATGGATCAGCAATGCCTGTCAATCAGGGCAAGTTATGGGAGGTTCTGGATGCGCTTGGAGGCTCTGCCGTACCTGACCAGCCGGTCGCCATAAACGAGGACTACTACTACCAGCGAGCGCGTGAACTGATGCTCAAACGTAAGGAGGAAATCAAGCTCCGGCTTTTGGAACTCGACGATACCCCTTCCAGGAGGCGGGAACTGAGAGCGGAGATGAAAGGGATTGATTACTGCGTTTCGATCCTGGATAAGAACCATTAATCAACCGAACAGCGGTCTTCATCTGCCAATGGGACGCAATTCAAACTTGAAACTATCACGTTCTTCCTCGCTGACTTGGAGCCCCATTTCGGCAGAAAGATTCTCGAGAGAGATGTCATCGTCATAGATGTCCTGGCCATAACCGGTCAGCATGAAGAACTGGTCTTTGGTCAAAGTGTATGGCGTCTCTCTGGTGACATGCCGCCCGATGGCATATAATACGGCTCGAACATCGGACTTAATATGATTCTTTAGACTTTCTTCTGCGTCCGCCCAGTAATTGCGCCCTTCTTCAGTCAGGCTCCAATGGAAAGCACTGGCAATGAGATTTGCCGGTGATTTCAGGCCATCGAGGAATTCGTTAACAGGCACCTCTGATGAAGATTTGAAGTTCTTCTTCCACGCATTCCACCAGCCTTGAAGGCGAGCCCATTCCAAAACCCTGAACATCCCTCTTTGGCGGTAGAAGTCGTCCATCGTTGTGGTGGTTGGCGATGACGATATTGTGACTGGGGTTTTAGTAGAGGGCGTACCTGTCAATGAGATTGGCTTGGAGGCTCCAACATCATCGTGCGCGGTTACGATTTCTTTGCGCCAGCGGTTATAAGTGGAGACGGTCATGCCAGCACCCAGCGGGGTTGAATATGACTGCGGATTAGTGACGTGACGTTTGTTAAACTCCTCTATGATTGCCTCCGGAGCAACGCCAGCAAGGACCTGGGCCTTAAACCACTGATAACCTTCGCTGGTATCTTTCCACTTATCAAGGTTGTCCTTGGCTTTGCCGCCTGGCCTTACGTCGTACCCGAGTTCTTTTGCCCAATGACTCAAAATGGCCTTTGTGATTGGCCTGCCTTGTTTACTCCGATACTCTTTATGGCCTGATGCTTCGAGCTGCTCGAATTCGTCGATTATCTGATCATATGACCAGCCCTCAGAAAGACGCTGCCTAACGAGCCGGAAAGCGGGTAATACGTCGTTTTTGCTCTTCTGTACGGGGGCCGACGAAGAGGCTGGGAGCGTCGTACTATGTGCAACTTGAGTCTTCTCGACGGGGACGAACTTGGTCGTGTAGGGTCGCTGCGAGGTTTCTTCTCTTTCTACCGGTACTGTGGACGTGGAATCCATTTCAATGCCCGACCGGAACCGTTCAAGCACTTCATATGTTAATCCGCTGCCTCTCGAAACACTGTATACTTCTGGAATTGTGCTGTGAAGCACGCGGAAGTCATCCATTATTTCCTTGTTCGTCGCTCCGAGCAGAATCTTATCACGAATGAAGCGGAAGGCCTCTGCATAAGGATGTTCCAGAGCCAATCTTTCTCTCGCGTAGAGTATGTCGTTGAGTTTCGTCATTGCGGATTATCTATCTTTTTGCCAAAACCGCCAGTGGCGGAAGTGGCGGATTGGCGTTATAGGAACCAGAGGGTTTTGCAACCAAACTCGGGATTAGGTATCTCTTCGTAGCGGAAGTAGGGTAGGAACTCTGTTAGGAGTGATGGGTACTTGATGGTGATGGGGATGTTCTGCTGGTCAACGGACTTCCAGTACATTCGCGAGAGCTGGAAGATCTGTTTCAACAGGTCCTCGATTGTTGCTTCGTCATCAAGAACGTCGGCATTGCGGCAGTCGAACCGAACCTTGATGGGGAAGTGGTATGGAATCTTTGCTTCAGAGTGGCTTTTCGTCTTCTTTGCTACCATATCATCCCAAGCCTTCTGGTCGGTTTTCGAGTTGTTGTACAGGAGCCAGGATTTCTCACTGACCCTGAAGTATGTGCCGGCGAGGGGCATCAGGTCGTTACAGTCACGCTTGACGCCGAGGATATCCTTTGATTCGTTTTTGCCGATAGTGACAACGATGACCGGTATTTCTTCAACGCCAAAGCTGGTCAGCATTTCAAAGATGGGCTCCCAGTCTCGTTTATTCATCTCCTTGTAGAAGTGGATGATGATGCGACGGGGAAGTACTCCGCCCATATTTTCAAGGAAGCCTTCAAGGGCCTTCTTAATCTTTGCTACAAGGTCGTCACGGTCTTTTTCCTGTATACATGAGAACTCCTTCATGATGCCCGTTCCGTCGAAGCAGAAGGCACTGCCAAGGTACCGTTTGTCTTTCTTCCTGGAATAGAATGCGCCCACGCCTATGATCAGGTCCTCGGGCGTTTCGGTCTTAATCTTCCAGGGAATACCGCCGATTTTGCCCAGGATAGCAGCATGGATATTAGTGAAGGAATAGGCGAGACCATCTCCATCGTTGATACGGTCTTGGAAGAACCCCTGCACGGTCACGAAATGTCGGATGCACTGTTCTTTGATACCAGCATAAACTACCTGTCGGTATTGGCTACTCCAGCTCTCCTTGCTTATAGGGCTGACATAGAAGGCCAGGTAAGTGAAATGTGGATCAAATGTCTTCTGCATCAGCTTGGCCTCGACTTCTGAAATCGCTGTATCCAAACTTGTGAACTCCACATCTCCGTCGGCATCATACGTGAAGGTATGCTTTATGGCTCTTGCAAGCGAGCGTATCTTGGTATAGTTGACCGTCTTCCCGAATTGATTGACAAATGAAGCGTCTATTGCGCCATTCTGCAGGGCATTGAGCAGGAAATCTCTTGCCGCTTCTCCGGAATCCTTTTGGTAGATGAAGAAAATCTTCAGGTTCTCAATGTTGGCCTTGGCATAGGGACCGATGTTCTTGAATCCCTGAACAATATCCTGCGCAGTTTTGACATTGCCATCCTTGTCGGTAAAAAGGAGGTCTGATGCCTCTTTTGGGAGCATTTTGACCTTGTCGTCGGGTAGTGTGTAGAATCCGTTTCCTCGCTTAATGATGATGGAATTGTCCAGCTTCCCTCCGAAGAGATACCTCTTACAGAATCCGGATACCATCTTATCGACTCGGGAATACTTGTTATCTTGCGGGCGTTCCGTCAGGGGCAATTCGAAGTCATCTTCAAGGTCTTTGTTAACAACCGGATAAGCCTCCGCGGGATTGTTTTGGAACGATGCTTCCTTCTCGTCATAACGATATGTATGTCCATCATAGACCACCGACGAGAAATGATTAGGGTCAATACTGATTAAGCTTGAAACGGGCTGTCTAAGAACACGTGATATACCGTTGTAGGTGACAATCAGCTCTGGGCCTTCCGTCATGTGGGCAAACTGGACCTTGACCTTGAAGTCAAAATAAACCGTGAAACGAGAATCGCTTTGCTCTTTTGCGGGAAGCCATACAGATATGTCACGCACAAAGTCACAGGAAACTATGGCATTCGGTATGGTCTCAAAGTAGCGGCGAAGAATGTGGCGTGCATAATGCAGCGAAAACATCGGCTGCTCGGACAGCTTGATAGTTGTTTTGAAATCGACCTTGTCAGGTTCGCCAAAATTGGTGTACAACCGCTCAATCTTCTTGAGACGCTTCTCATTACCCTTCAATAATGTTTCGGGGAACTCCTCTTTCATCAAAGGCTTGTAGTGCTCCTTGCCCGGACGTTTATCAGTATAAACGACCAGGCTGAGTTCAAGTTCGTCTTTTGCGAAAGTGAAGGGTATGAGGTTAGTTTCGATCATCGATTGGGGGTTATTTCGTCATTCGCTCAACTATTTTGACAAGGGTCGTAAAGGCGATACGCTTGTCGGTGGGTAGCTGGCCACTGTCGTACAGGGCCTTGTTATCTTTGTACCAGAGGGCCTCTTCGGAAGTGTCCGGAGGGAGAGCCTCATTGATGGTAATGTAGGTCGCGAAACTTTCCAGACGATCCATCCACGGGACGGCATCTTCCTTTGCAACACGTTCTTTCTTGCCCTTGTATTGCTCGTATTCTGTTTCGATTCGTTCGATGGCAGCTTGTTCATCTGGCTCGAGCAGGCCTTTGCGGATGTTGGACTTGCAAACGGCCAGGAATCGGCTCAGGCGTATTTCCTCCGGGGTAACTCCGGATGTGTAGGGGAAGCGTTGGTTCTCCTGAATGAACTTCTCCAGGAGGGCAACGCTATCTTTGAAGCTGCGGCGACCCTGACGTTTTTCCTGTACCTCAAATGATTCATCGAAGGTGTAATCGGAGTAGCCGATGTACATCTCTCCGTTCTTGTAGTATAGGCTGAACTTGTTGGATGACTCTGCAAGGAGATTGGATTTGATGCTGCTCTCCTTAACATTGTCGCGGAACTTTGCGACGTGTTCGCAAATATCGGAGAGGGTGGCGATTGGTTCAATCAGGCTATTGAGGTATTCTTCCACGATGTCACGGATGGTGCCACCACGTTTCTCGGTGAAATTCCATTCCGCCAGGGCATATGTGCTGCTTCGGCTAACGGCAACGATGTTGCTGTTGCGAAGTGCGTTGGGGCCAATCTTGGAAGGTATCTGCTCGAGGTCGGGATAGCGCTCATTCAACTGCGCGCAGATTTCTTCAGCGGTCATCGGACGATTGAATTCTCGAAGGATGTCTTCAATGAGATTAGGGATTGTCTTTCGGGCGTTAGCCGGGAAGTATATCTGGCTGTTGATGATGTTGTCGGGATAGCCTTTCTGGAGAATCTGCCTACACTCTTTGATGATGTCGTAGAAATCTTCCTCCGTGATAGACTTCTTGATCTGGCCTCGGACGAAGGTCTCAAGATCGTCACGGTATGGATAGAACCGCTTTTCGTTCAGCATGTCTTCTACCGAGACGATAAACTTATTGAAATCAAATATGTTGTGAAGCTTGGAAGGTACAAGGTATAGACGGCGTACCGCACCAGATGTCTTAAGAAGCGACTTCCTGTAGTCCCCAATTATGTGCAGATCCGGATTGGAAATGGCAATGCAAACGGTGATGTATTCGTTGCTGAATTCGACGCCCTCCTCGGTGCGGATATGCTTGAAATCGTATTCTGACTGGACGGCATACATATACTCATCCAGGAGACCGGCGCGGAATATCTTCCTCGGATAAGAAAGAAGGTCGTCCAGGCAGTCATCGCGAAGTTGCCGAACTCTTTCGCGTGAAATACCCAGTGACTGGGCTAATTCGTTGAGGTCCTGGACGGATTGTCCGTAAACTGTATTGAGTCCCTTTCTTGCAATCTTCAGCTTCCGCTCGTCCATCTGAGACATCAAATAATATATGGCTGTGAACAGCGGGAAGTGGCCGCATCGCTCTGTGCGGTTTACAATGTCGTCACGCTGCACATCAGTCAGATTGAGTTTGTGGAGCTGACTGTTGTACATCACCGCCGGGGCAGTCTTTGCTCCAGCGAGGAAGGCGTCAATCTGCGGAAGGACGTTTAAGAATACGTTGAGAAGAGCCTGCGACTTAGAAGGATTCAACCCGGGGAATTTTACGGCTGTTTGAGGCATACCAACGACCTTCAAGTAGAAGTCAAGGACCGAGTTATTGCAGGACTCCATAAACTTCTTGTAAGAATGGTATGTCCGGATATGTTCCGTGGCCATCAGCTTCTCAATGCGTGGAGCGAAGAGGGCCGCCTTCTCACTTTCTTCAAAGACGTGCTTTGAGCCGGGATGCTGAACGATGGTGCGCATCATATCGCACAATTTCTTCACTTCCTTGGCGGATACTTCGCCTATTCCCAGTTCCTTCCGGGCCTTGGGCAGGTCCATATCCAGTACCTTCTCGTAGAAGATGCTCGCGTATTCCGTTCTACTACGAAGAACGCTGAGGAGGATGGCCGAGGCTGGATACTCCTTCGTTACGATATTGTCGTAGATATAGTTTAAGAAGGGGACATTCCCGGGCTGAGTGGTGTCAAATCCATCGGGTTTAGATGGCGCTTCTACCTCATTCTGTATTTCAACTGTGGACTCCGGCTCCGTGGTAATAACCGGTTCGACAATGGGCTCCGGAGTGGCTATTCCCGGTTCTGCTTCGACGACCACTGGCTCAGAAACATTATCTTCTGTGTATTGCTTAAGATAGTCGTCAACAGAAGCCTTGAAGGATAGTATCTTCTCGTACATCAAACGAGATGGCTCCAATCCAATTCCGTCGAATTTTGGAGCTGAAGGGTCAGTGATCAGTGTCCGGTAATAGAGGATTCTCACCGAGCGTGAGCATTTATCCCGCCAATACTTATTGAAGACGTTGGTAAAGCGAGTGTCAACAGACCCCATATCCTTAAAGAGTGGATCTGTAAGAGTAGACAACTCGTCCTGGTGCAGGTATACATAGTAGGCGAGTTCGTCGTTGACAACCTTCTTGTATGCATTCAGGAACGGCTCCGTATAGAGCGCAATCATCTTTCCTTTACGGTATGCCTTTCCCAGTAGTTCGTCACTGGATGTCAAGAGCATAGAGAAGAATACACTGTCGCTCGGGCATGACTTACGTTCTCCGGCGAGAAAACCGGAGGCCTTGTAATTCGAAAACCTGATTAAGGTCGTGTATACGTCGTTACGAAAACTGTATTCCTCTGCTCTTTCCATAACTCTATAACTTTACGCGAATGTCGGGCATCGGCTTCGAGAAGGAACTCTCGTTATCGATGTTGGCGCACTGCTGACGGACCTGGTCACGACGATGGATTGCAGGCTGTAAACAGAATCTATCAAACTCTGCCTTGTCGATTTGGTCTGCGCTGGTCAGATGCGGGAAAAGGAGTTTGCAGTATGCGGTAGCAATACGCTTGACAGCGTTCAAATGGCGCGTATCGGCCTTTGCGGGCACCTGGATGGCATTGTTTACCAGCTCGGCGTATTCCGGGGCAACACGGAGTTTATGCATCACCTCAGAGAAGAATTCCACGTTGATGGTCCAGTCGCGAAGAATCATATCGTTGTTCATACGCGGGAGGAGCCAGCCCTCGATGAAGCCGTGGAAACGGTCGAGGAGGGCAGATTCGTGGAAGACGCCAGGGAGTTCATCAAAGTAGCGGTCACTGCGAGGGAAGCCCTCGGAGGTCAGCTCGATGTTACCCAGGAGCATAAGACCGCACTCGGACATAAACTCATAGTTGTCCACGGTGGCCTTTCCGTACTCGAGGTAGCCCTTCAGGATGGCCCGCATTTCCAGCGGATCGGTAAAGGTGATACTCTGAATCTCATCGAAGGACACCAGGTCGTGGTCGTGCATAATACCAGGAGTGCGCCGTGCTTTGTCGAAGAAGAGTTTGGCGCGAGAGACGGCACCGCCACTGACCAGCCAGGAGTACTTGCTGAGATTGCCGAAGACGTATGACTTACCGGTTCCCTTAGGAGCCAACTCGACCATATTGAGACGGGGCTCGATGAAGGGGAGGAGACGGGAAATAAACTCAAGCTTCTGCGTCATGCTGACGAAGGATGCAGGATTATACTCCATCGCCGAAATGATAACGTCAATCCATTCTTCGGTCGAGAACTCTGTGCGGAACTTGCGATACAGGTTCAAATCAAGCTTCTGGAGAGGCTTGAACGGCTTGAAATCGACGAGTTCTACGTGGCCGGGGCCATCTTCATCCGGCGGCATATAAACCACCTTCAGAAGGCCCCATTTCTCGCCATCAATCAGGTCGGCAGGGTATTTCTCCACAAGGTACGGCGGGATGAGCGTCTCGTTCTGCTTGATGCCCATGTCGGGAATCTGGAACTGTACCTTATTGGCGATAAGGTTCGTAGTAACGATGAATCGGGTCAGCAACGTAAGCGTCTCTCCGTTGCGCAGACGTGCCTTTACAGCGTTGTTGTTGCTGGGTATATGCTCGTCCAGATAACGGGCAAGGTCCTGCTTGCGAAGCGTTCCATCCGGCTTGGCGTATTGCGAGATCAGGAAGTCCTTCACAAAGGAGGGGAGGTTCCGACCCAGGAAGACGTCGTAATTCTGGGGGTTCTTCAGTATGGCCGCAGAGCCGAATACTGTTCTGATTTTTTGTCCTAATTCGCTCATGTGCTAAAAGTCTAAGAAGTCATTTCCACCGAAACCGGTGCCGATAACCTTGATTGTTGCATTGAATGATGTTCCACCAGGTATGGTGAATTCGGCCTTGTATTCTCCCTCGTCCAGGCCATTGACAAGAGCACTCCATTTACTGCCAGCACGGATCATCTTGAAGTCCTGACCATTGATGTGCAGCCTGACTGTCGAGGGCTGCGGCATCACATTGACCGTGATGGTCGGGTTGGAAACTTCGATTTCCTTGGTGAGCAGCGTGTAATTGTAGCGGACAAGATTCTGTTTCTTGTTCGTGATGATGATATACGGAACCAGCACCTCTTCGGGCGTACAACCACCGTGTACCTCGTGGACCGGCTTGCGGCCCAATGAAGCGTGAGTAAGGGCAACTTTGTAACGTTCTCCATCGTTCTCATTAGTGTGAACGACATAATCGGCATCATGGTATAACTTGCCATCTGCTGCGACTTTGATGTAGCGTCCATCATGCTCCACCTTTGCATCATATTTCAAAGAATCGAGCTTGCGAGAAAGGCAGCTTAGGCCGTGGTCAGAAACAATGGCAATGGTGTGCTCACCGTAAGCATTGCTGGTGATAATGTCCATTATCTTCGACTGAAGGACCTGGAGTTCCTTGACCAGCGTTGCATTCTTCTTATAGCCAGCGCTGTCGTGGGCCAGAGCATCCAACTCGCCGAATTTGATGACATCGTCGAAGCGGTTCTGAGCGGTCGCAGAAGGAATCGTGCAGCGTGTAACCTCCGAATGGAGAACCCGGTAGTTAACGCCACTATCCTCAATCAAAGAAAGGATATAGGGAAGGAACTCGTAACCCAGGGCGTCGATCCAATAGATCTTATCGGGCCGGTATTCATCGGAAGACATATGCTGAGCGAGGCGATTGTGCGATTCCTCAAACGAATGATACCATCCGTAGAAGGAATCTCCGTCGTGGTTCTTTTCGCTAATGAAGGCCTTGATACCCTCTGTGTACTCATCAGCGAGCTTAGCATTACGGTACTCCTTCAAGTATTCGATGTGCCAGTTGTCCTCGGCTTTGACCGTAGTGTTGGGGTCGGAAAGATACATTCCCAGGGCAGGATACTTCTCGGCCGCCTTCTCCAGCGTAAGACCCGTGCGATCCTTGTCGGCATACCAAGCGGTGATGAGTATCTTCTCGAAATCGAAGGCTCCTGTGCAGAGTGCAATCGCAAGCTGTGTGTTGTTTTGCTCTATCTCAGCAATACGGTTCTTTATATAGTCCTTTGTCTCCGGAGCGACAAACTCGCAGATGACATTCAGGGAATTCTTAATGAGGTGTTCACGCTCGGCTGCGTAACCCATCTGCGTCAAAGGCTCGCTGAAATAGAAAATACGTTCAGCGACCTTCGTGGGAAGTTCGCGGAGCATTCCATACTCGGTAACCTCATTGAAGCAAACCTTGAGGTAAGGGTACTTCTCTGCGGAGTCGCAGGAGAGGAAATAATTCTTCATCAACCAACGGTCATATTCCGTCGTTTCCGTCTGCACCCACTGGATAAAGATGTCTCTCGGTTCCAGATGGACAAAGTTAAAACGGCTGCACACGAACGAATTGAAACCGAAGGCTGCGGGGCCAGTCTTGAGAATGTCTTGCAACAGTTGGGACCAGTATTTCTCCTCCTGTTTCTCGTAGGGGAAGGGGATAGTGATTCCTAAGAACGACTCGATGTATTCGTGCGCGTTCTCGACATATTTGAAGGTGAAAATGTTGTCAGGAACGGAATACTTATTGCGGCGATAGATCGGCCCGGATGAACAAATGATCTGCGTCTGCGGGGCTTGATTCTTCCAGAAGCGAAGCCACTCATAGACAGTGTTCAGACATACGATTTTGCTCTTTTGGGCGAATGCGTTGGTTGCATTCTTGATTTGGGTAAGGAACACTTCGGTCTTGTGCTCTTCCTCCAGATAGGCCCATACAGGAGCGCTTTCTTCGATGCGAGCAAAACCATTCAAATAGTTGCTGAAACGGTTTTGAAGGCCGATTAAGGGCACATAAATACGCTTATGGGGATGATCAATATCTTCAATGAGCATAATATCATTGAAGAAACCTCTAAAGTCCGAATCACTGTAGAAACGGACCAACTCCGAGAAGGGGGTAACAAGCGTGAGGTCTTTGCACGATTTGAAGGCCGTCTTAAGGTCGTCTGTTGTAAGCCATCCATCGGGATAGTCAGCGGGTAACAACTCTTCCAGGTT
>CADAIT010000002.1:11763-183046 GCA_902788095.1 uncultured Bacteroidia bacterium
AACAACTCTTCCAGGTTCAGCGCTTGAACGCCAAGGAACGCAAGGTCCTGGGCAAAGCGCGTGAAGACGTTAAAGTTGTTGAGCATGATGAAGCGGACGGGGTAGCGGCAACGGAGGGGTTCACCATCCTCCATATCCCGCTTGATTTCCGTCAGCAGGTCATCATAGGACTCGAACTGAATGATTTTCTCTGTAGCGTCCATAGCTTACGATAGATAGTTGGAAATGAATTCGGCCACTTCCGGGTTGTTGTCGATGATGTCAAGCACAACTTTCTGCCAGAGAACGCCGGGCATATTGGCTTCTTTGACAAGCGTCTTGGCCTTCTTGACGGCATCCGGGCTGACAGGCTTTGGAGCAGCAGGTGCAGGAGGCGTAAAGAACGGCGAAGCAGGCGTGCTGGCAGGCTGTGTCGAAGTTCCGGCAGGAGATGATGGAGACGGCTGCGGTGCAGGAGCCGGATTCATCTGATCCCGCTTCATAATGTAGAAGTTGAGCACGCATTCGCGCACATCGGATTCCTTGCGGAAGGCAACCTCGGACTGAAGGTGCGAAATCTCTTCAAGCAGTTCATCCCACCAGTCTCGCTGAATCTTCACGGTCTTGATGGAGCTGATGAAGTTCATAAAACCGTTTTCGTAGTTCTTTGGGCTGGAGACTAACTGGGCTATGTCGACCTTCTCGCTGTTGACAAGGCGGTAGAGATTCTTAATCTTGGCAATGTCGGGATTCTGATCGGCCTCCAGTACTTCGATAAGAAGTTTGATGATCTCTGCACGCTTTTCATTGATATTGTCGCAGTAGGTGAGTACCCAAAGCGGGTAACGGGACTTCTGCATACAGAACTCGTTGATACCCCAGCGGACGTTGCTAAGGCTCTTTACCTCCGGAATATCCTTGATAAACTGCAGCTGGAAGACCTCGTACAGTAACTGCGTCAGTTCGCTCTCCTCTTTGGAACCGAAACGGAGCATCAGTTTGTTGTTAGACTCAGAATGACCGTCGTTCCACATTACGAAGAGGTCCTTGATCATATCGGCCAGCTTCTCGTCCGAAATCGGCTGTGAAATGGTCGTGACAAACAAGTCTGCCTTGTGCTTGCGCATTGCATAGGAGAAGGCGACCCAGTTGGCACGGCTGGGGAAGAATCCGAACGGAGGACGCATCAGAGGAGCAAACACCTCGGAGAGCGAGAACTTGTCCACATATTTTTTCTTGGCAGCCTCTATGCACTCGTCAACCTCGCTGCATACCTGGGCAATCCACGAGCCATTCGCAATGGCAGCAGGGGTCAGACGGCATTCTTCATCAATGAGGTGATTGTCGTTTTCCTCGAAGATGTATTTTGCCGGCATATCAGAGCCGCTGAACTTGGTAAGTTTGTCGCGGGTCTGAGACTGGAGCATCTGGAGCACCAGGGCAGGGAAGTTCTTGTTAGCAAGGAAGGTGTTGGTTATGCCTCGGTAGGCCTTAACCGATTCCATACCCTTGGTGAATACCCTATGGCTGAATTTCTTATTGATGAGTGAGTATATGTTTCCGATGATGCCTTCACTGGTCTGCTCTCCATTGAAATAAAGAGTGAAAGAACCATTGATAAGGCGATTGCCCCACTTATTCACCAGCTGCTTGGCGGCCAGGTCACTTTCCTTCTCAATAGACTCCTGATAATGGCTCTTGGCAACATTATGGCTTGCGAGAAGGCTAATAAACTTAGACCGTGATTCGTTGGTGAATACCTCCGTCGGTATGATATGGATGGAGTTCAGGAATTCAGAAGAGAAGTCCTTTACTCGATTCTCGACAGCCCGGCGCTCTTCCTCTGTCACAGCCAGGTAAATGGCCACGTGGAGCGTATTCGGCTTTTCATTGGTGTATTTGTTCAGACGACTACGCAGCACCGGCTCCGGGTCGGAGCAAGAGAAGAGCTGCGGCTCGCACTTGCGAATCAGGTAATCACCGACTACGAATAATTTGGTGAGGTTCGCCTTGACAGCAAAGTTATAGTTGAGGAAATCAAGCGCCGACTTGAACTGGGCCGCCACTTTCTCCTCTTCTTTCCGCAGTTCTGCCGGGTTAAGGGAGCTGACAGAAATCTTGAATTCGCCAAAGACGTCGCGGGCGATGATCTGATTGGTGTCCAGGAAGCGAAGGATGTCATCCATCTTCGGCTCCAGCCGGTCATCGGCGAATAGTCCACGGATACTCTTCTCGTTAGGAGAGATGCGGGCAATCACATCCGTGCTCTTGGTTGCGAACTGAGTGGATAGGGTATTGAGCAGGAGAATTCCTTTATATACGCGCACATAGTCGTCTCCGGCTTCCTCTACCCGGTGGATGTGATTCTGGAAGTTTGCGGTGAAGGCCCCACACTGAGGATTTGCCAGGAAACTCTCGAAGAAGAAGTCCCAGAGCCATTCCGCCGTAAGCAATGAGCGCTGCTCATACACATACTCGTCAGTAATGAATTTGCGGAAACCTTTCTTCTCGTCGTTCATAAAGTTGACAACGGAGCGATTGGCAGAGCCGACATAATCTGACAGCTTGGAGCAAAGGAATGCACTGTACGGGTGCATAGGGAAGAGGTTCGAGATTCCGGAACGTTCTTCTTCAACGCCGCCCTCGCAAAGATAATCGATGAGTTCGTTGAGCCGGACAGTACGGTTGTAACGAAGCTGGTCGTATCCCACCTTGTCGGACTTGATTTCGAATGTATGGCGCATCACGCGATACGTGGACACTTCGTCCATCATATAGCGTATGGTATCGAAGCGGTCATTCATCGTGCGGACATCGTCCTTCTTGCTGCCGCTGGCCACTTGGTCTTCTACTCGGTGAGAAATCAGGAACAGGAAGAGGTTGCAGCTCTGCGCCTTTTCGGCTATGTTCTGCAGAACGTTGATACGATCACTGCCGATGGCCTCCATGATGGAGGTAAACTCATCCCAGAAGATAATGAGACCGTCGGCAATTCCTTCGTCCTCGATGGCCTTTTCAACCTCGGCAAGCCACTCGCTGACGCTTTTAGATGTGAGGGTGACGCCCACGGTGTTGTAAAGCGCTTCCTCCAACTCCATATAGGTCTGGATGTCGTTGGCTTCAAGACGAGCGATCACTCTCTCCGGAGTAGGGGCGATGTCGTGCAGTTCATCGTGCTTATTGATGGCGTCCTGGGTGTAACTGTCGTGGTCCTTGACATACTGAATGGCACTTTCAAAATCAGACTTCACCACGATATTACCATGACCGGCTGCCATCAGGGCGTTCTTTACTTCTCGCTGGAGAGAGAGGGAGAAGCGGCGCAGATCGTATGCGCCCTCGACACCCTTGATAACCACAGAGAAGAAATGCTTGTTTTTACGATAGTTAACGAGCTGGTTGCGCAGACTGGCGTCCTCGATCTTCTTGGTGTAGAACTCAATGTCACCGAAACTGTCGCAGAGTAGATGCCGGACGACGGAACTGGCGTGGGATTTACCGGTTCCGAAGGTGCCCTGAACCCAAATGCTTTTGCGCTTGGATTTGTCGGCGGAGGAGACTGCCGTAAGCGTACGCTGCAGCAGGTCGCAAAATTGGTGTGTGGGTATGAAGGATGCCCAGAGATTGTTGCTGGAATCTGCGGTAATGTCATATACCGGCAGGTAATCCTGCATTTGGATATAATCTGAATAACGTGCCATAGTTTCGTGTATCTGGGTGGTTAAAGCATCATCTTAATAATATCTGCGGAAGAGATGTCCTCTCGCAGATTAATGTTGTCGAGGCCCAAGTTGAGCTGAACATTCAATACGTGATTCCGCTCTTCCTGAAGGGTGCGAAGGATACGCTCAAATGCAGGACGATCTATACCAAACTGACGATAAATACCTTCATCTTGACCTTCCGAGAAAAACTCGGATACTGTGAGGGAGCGACGATCTTTCCTCTCCGCATAAAGGTATAAGGAATAGGCGACGGCAGCGATGGAAACATCGTTGTATGTCTTTCTCATCACCGCCAATTTTCCGCTTTCCTTAGCCAAAACGACAAGTAGCGGGTCACGGCTCAATGAACTCTCTTTGAATGTATTTATAAGTGAATTAAGAGGGTTGCTCAAAGTGCGGCCTTTGAGGTCAGGATATGAATCTTGGAGGATAACATCCATTTCCGCCCTCGAGTACATCCGCTCAAATCCAATAGCAGAATGGAACCAGTGACAAATTTCAGAATTTGCGCACAGATTAATGAAGATAATCTCCCAAACCAGTTTGGGGTTTGTGGGATAAAGGGACATCAACTTCATACCAATTTCGGAAATCTCCTTGGTCTCTTCTTTGAGAATCTTAGCCTCTCGTAGCCAGTTAGTAAAAGGAGGAATCTGATAATCCATATTAAGGCCGTGCTCCTCGTTATCGAAGAAGGTCTCATAACTGTCAAAAAACTTGCGAAGCCAATTCTCGCGTAAGCCCATGCCGTCGTTGTAACGATTGATGCCGGATTTGGTCTGTTTCATATTGCTGGTGTTATTATTTGTCGGATTGTCGCCGTATGATGCGCTAACAGACGCTGCTGTAATGCAGCCCTTTTCATTGAAGTCAAGGCACTTGTAGCAGTGAACGCATTTATTCTTATCCACAGATGCGATAGGAGTAACCGCCAGAGCGCCAGTAGGGCACTCGACCTCGCATACCTCGCAGTGGACGCAATATGTTGTTTTGAAGAGTATCTTCTTCAAACGGCTGATGAGAATAACGTCACCGCCAGTATCACCAAATTCAAAAGAAAGGGAGTCGTCTTTGAAATACTGTATCTTGAATGTGTAAACGACTTTGTTGTACTTCAGCTTCCCATCAATGATACTGTCATTTTGGGTGTATGTGTACGGACCGAGAATCTTAAGCCAGGTCAATAGACTCTCTTTCGGATTATGAAGAATAGCCTTGAATGTAGGATTGATGGAAACGATGTTGATCGTGGACTTCGTTTTCAAATCACGTCCGCCAGCTCTCATTTTCCATCGCCCAGTCTTAATGTAGTTTTGGACACCTTCAACATTGTTCGAATGAAGGCTATTCTCGATCCAGGAAATGAATGGTTTAATGGTCTCAGGATAGAGTTTCCCGCACAGGTCTTCACTCCAGCCAGAAGAATAGGGGCAAAGTATACACCCCACGCGAGACAGTCCTTTTCTATATGATTTATTGAAGGGGAGACCGTAGAGCAGAATGTATAGATAAATCTCGGTAGCGTTCCAATCAAGAATGGGACTGACGTTAATCATATTGTTATGCTTAACGTTTTTTCCAATCCGCGAACGACCCGAGCGGCTCACACTTTCTTCGGCACGAACTCCATCAAACAGTAGAACGTGAGGTTGTTTCTTGCCACCGTTAATCTCTTTTAGCTTCTTCGCCAGAGGAGCGGACTTCATTACGCTACAGCACCAACGATGGATGCGGCTCGGTGAGCCGAGGTTATCCCAATAATACATAATCGGCTGCTCGTTCCGGGCAACATAGAAAGCCAGTTTCGGGTATCGTTCGGTGTAGTATTTCTTTGTCTCCTCGTAGAGCTCAAGTGACGTGGGGAGCTCGTACCCAGTGTCAGAATAAATGACAGAAAAATCTGTGTTGGGGACTACACGAGCAACCAAATCAAGAAGAACCTGCGAATCCTTCCCGCCAGAGAATGAAACCACGAATTCATCTATCTTGCTGGCAAGCACGGCCCCCTTTCCTTGAGCATTTGCTTCGCTCTCGGGCATTATATCAAAGCTGTCGCAAGACTCTTTAACGACGACCTGCTTCTCTCCCGTTTTTTTCTCCAGGCGAGCTGCCAAGGCTTGGAAATCAATGTCGGGATTGGTCTCTGAAGCCTTCGTGATTCCCTTGTAACGTCGATAAATACTATTGATAAACTCCATCGCCTCATGCTCTATTAAGAACATTGAGTCGTCATTCGCTTCGCGCAGAGCATCAATATCAATAGGGGTAAGGACAATATTCTTCCCTTCAGGAGTGATAATGATTTCGGGATCATCATACAGGTTGCCACCTTTCACCTCCATCACAAGCACGCCACAATAGAAGTAGCGGCGGTCACAGGCCCACAGAAGGGGAGCCTCTGAGTGGGGATAGACCCAGCCCATATGATTTAATCCAAGGAGATCCAGCTCTTCGTAAAAAACTGGCCTCGGTGCTATGCCGAGGGCTTCTCCTGCCGATGACATCGTGAGTATCACTCCATTATGTGGTCTGTCCCAGACAATCTTGAACATAAAAATCCATTTATAACTGATGACAAATATAGGCAAATATTTTGATTTTACAAATTCTGTGATTTTATTTTTATAGAAATTACGAGTTTATTTATTTGTGAAAAATAAGCCCCGCCGGAGTGGTGGGGCCTATCATCAGGGCTTGCGATACTGACCGTGGAACGCTCGGACCAGTTTTCCTTCTTTACAAAAGGTCTGTATGTATCGTTCGGCTGATCGCTGAGGGATATTGAGTTTCTGCGCCAGGGAGAGGTAGGTCTCCCGACTGAAATCTGGCGGCAACTGGTCGTAGAATGCTTGCTTAGCTTCCGTCTTCTCCGAGAGAGCGGATACCGCCGTCGAGGTAGGCAGGGACTCGAATACTTTCGCCGTATGTTTGAGAAGGACCTGAACCATCGACAATGCGTTCTGGAAGTCGGTATCGGAGCAGAAGACAATCTGCTGCATGGGCACGTTCTCCATGAAGCGCAGCGCCGTCATGACCATCGCGATACGGTAGGTGATCAACCCGAGACGGCGGATAGAACCGACAATGTCAAGGCCGTAGAGCTGGGCGTATTCCGTCTGGACGGAGCGGAAGAAATCATTGAATTCTTGCTCCTGAGGCGTCGTGAAGCGGAAGGTCATAGGTTCGGCTGCCTGCATCTGTGTATAGAGGTAGTCGAACCGTTTGCCCAGCTCGTCAAAGCATTCCTCCATCGTCTTGTCAGAAGAACCGGCGAAGACATCGTTCCATACCAGGGCTACGTCGATGGAATAGAAGATGAACCTGCTGAAAAGACCATTTTCGGCATCCGGGATCAGGCTGAGCACCTGACGCGGAGTGCCGGACAGAACAGCGGAAAGGCGTGGTATCTTCAACTCTACAAACTCCCGGTCCTTGCGCCGGTTGTAGCTGATGGATTCGTGGTGAAACGCCTTGCGAAGCGCATCAGAATAGTTTCCGTGCTCGGACTTGAACGTGGTTGCGAGCGTGTCGCCCTCGGTTTCAAACATCAGGCCCACACCGTCGTTGTCGTTAAGCGTCTGGCACATGGCCGTGGCGCTGCTATTCGCCGGCATGATGAGTGTCTTCATCGCAACTTCCTTGGGACGGGACACCCCCTCCTTGCGGCTGCTCTTGAGAAACGCTGTCATCTCCTCATCGTAGGTTGCCTTGAGCCGAGCGTATTCCTCACGGAGTTTCTCGTGAATGGGCATTACGATGTTTTTACAGAGGGAGAGGCGACCCTTGCCAGCAGACGCCTGGGCGGTCACGAATAAATAAAGGTTCGCGTACACGCGCCTGCGATCATATACGCCAGAGAAGTTCGGCAGGCACGCCGATATTGCCGTGACGGTGCCAAGAATCAGCAGGTCGGCATCCATCGCCGAGTTGGAGAAGGATACGATGCGCTGAAGGAAATCCGGGAGGTCACCTTTCACAAGATCGGAGAACGTGGGCATTGGCTCTGGCGGGTCTTCTGCCGCAACCGCCATTTCCGCCACTGGCGGAGTTGGCGGAGGTGTGACGGATTGGCGCTTGATTGATACGGATACACCAGCCTGTTGAGCCAGGTGGAAGAAAGTGCTGATGTTTACCTTTCCGCTTCCTGTAGCCATGCAGGAGGAGTACTTCTTATCGGCTTCCTGCTCGTCATAACCGGGATAGAAGCGGCTAAGCCGCTGGAAATAGGAACGTCCAGCCTCGCCCAACTCTCCGGCAAGGGCGAAGCCGAGATCCAGCCAGTCCTGGTAGTTGGCGGTAATATCGATGCCAGCCGCCTCGATGCGCTGGGTGACGATTTCAATGTCGCTATCCTGAAGGTTCTCCGGAACAGCGACCGGTACTGAAGGAGCGGACTCCCTCTGCTGAGGCTGGGGAGTCCACTCGGTTAAGTTGAATTTCTTCTTGGTCATTTTTCAAGGAGTTTTGGATAGATGTACGCGTCGGGATCGAACGGAAGATAGCAGGCACGTGATACGTTGCTGCAGTTGATGTCCACGTCAATCCGGTAAGTGTAGGCGACATAGGCCGCTATTGACTCGTAGAAGCTCTTATGGGTGCCTTCCGTAATGTCAATGGGTATCACCCACTTCAAGCCGTCTCCGGAAGGGCTACGGAACAATAATTGGGTCTCAAAGTACTCGTCCTGCAGCAAACGCTGGAACAATCCCTCAAGGTCAGTCACGTGATCAAAGTCGATGCATATCAACCCGGAGTGCGCTACCAGATCCCTGTCGTTGCGGGTAGCAAACGTGCCGGAGAAGGTGGCATAGTCGAATGCTGTTGACTTGAAGCGCTTAGCGGCCTTCTTGTCAGTCATGGCGCGGAGCCGTTCGGTTCGTTCCCTGGCGTAATCGCTGGTGATGTACTTGTAGATGTCCACCACGTTGGCGGTACGACACGGCTTAAGATTCTGTATGGGCGCACGGAAGAAGGAGAAAGGCCGGATGGATATGGTCTCTTCCTTAGGCTCCTCCGTGGGCAGATCTTTCAGCTGTGCATATTTCCGGACGGAGTAGAAACTGCGTTCCTCGCCGATATGCAAGAACATCTCCTGGTTGAGCGTATCCAGCAGTTCGTCACCGGTCTGATGGTAGTGCAACTCGGCGAAATCAAATGCGTCGCCTTCAGGAATGGCACCGTCAAGGTCTTTATGCAAGGCCCATTCGGCAGACATCGCTTTCCCGGGAACTTCCTTGTGTAGCCATACGTGGAGTGTAGGCTTGTCGCCGTTGAACGGATTGCGGGTAAGCCCGCAATCACGTCCGACGACTTTGAGAACGACTTCTCCGGGATAGTAAATCCGGAGGATGTGAGCGTAGATACCCAGCCCGTAGTGGGTTTTGGCGAGGACAGCCTCGCGTGTCAGCTTACTGTTCTCCATAGCGCTCGCGGATGTTAAACATGACGTAATTGCTGCGGAGGACACGCTCCAGGTCGCGCTTGAGATACCAGATCTTGTTGCCGATCTTCGTATAGGGGATTGTGCCGTTGCTGCGGAGAGTCTGGAGGGTGCGAGGGCTGATGTGCAGTTTCTGCATCACTACCTGGCCATCAATCCAGTCTTCAAGGAACGCGCGCTCACATAGGCAGTCCAGCTGCTCGTCGGTAAGGTCATCGATGCTGATGATCTTGCGTTTTAGGAGTTCTTCCTGAATGAACGGGCACTGGCGGAGGACCTTAGCGAAATCGTCTGTGGGGTCGGCTGCTATCGCAACCATGATGTCCCCAATCTTCTTGGGCTCGCTCATTTTCCCAGACGTTTGCGGTTGACGTAATCCTCGGCTGCTGCTGCCATCTCGGCATCAGTGTCCTGGCGACCGGAATTCATCCATTCCTCAATTTCGGAACGCTTGAAGCTGAGCTTCTTGCCTTTCTTGTAATAGGGGATGAGACCGTTCCGAATCCAGCCATAAACGGTTGGTGCGGCGGGATGGTCTGGCAAGAAAGCCTGAAGTTCCTTGACGTCCATCCACTTGCTGGTGGGTTCAGGCGCGGGTGCCTGCTGTTGTTTTTCGAGTAGCGACTCGAGGCGGTCGACCTTGTCGACGAGATATGCCAAGGCTTTTGGCATATCGTTGAACGAAAGTTCGTTCGTGTTAAAACTCGCTGCCATTATTGCTCGTTTTAGCGGCGTTCATACTAAGACCTTCAAGCTTGCCGCAGAACGAGAAAGCCACTACTCGAACCTCGAATAGTGGCACAATAATCAGACGTTACTAAACAGTGAGAAAACGGTTATTTCTTGTAACCGAAATAACCGTTTTCACCTCGTCTAATTGACTGATTTACAGGAGATATTTTTATATTCAAAATCTGCCAGTGACAGAAATAATAACCGCCGTAACCTACTTCTTTTTGCTCAGGGCTACCATCTGCTGAACGTCCCTGTCGTACGTGGATGGTTTTTGCCATTTACATTTTATCGTCCTAAACTCACGGTCTCGGAATTGGAAGAACACATCCTTGATGAAGGTTATCCACTCGTCTCGGGTCGGACGCATCGTGTACAGCTCTTTGTGCGTCAGGTAAAAGGTATGCTCTATGTGCTCGTTGGATAGGTTTATCGTTGGAATCTGTTGAACATTGGGAGGCGTAGCATTATGCTCAACGAGATAGTCTATGTACGTCATCAGCCGGGTGAAATTCTCGTCACTCATTATCTTCTCGTCTTGCAAATTGAACCCGGAGAAGTGAAGGAAACGTTTTCGGGCTTTCTGCTTGTTCTTATTCAGGTCTGACTTGGTCAGCTTCACAGGTATTGTCTTTCCGGCGCTACGGGAAAGCGGCGATGAAATGGGCGCGAAGGACTGGCTGATGTTTTGCTTGTATATCTCTTTCTGCTCCTTCAGGAACGCCAAAACCTGGGACGCCACTGAATCAGTGGATTTGCCCGAGATGCCCAGATCCGTCAATGTTCCAATCTCGCTTTCAACATAACGGAGTATTTCCCTGCCATCCGACAATGCTATGATTTCGTCGCTTATCCTGTCTTTGATACTCTTGAACGAATAATCCTCATCGTCTATGGCGCTACTGTACAAGCTGTCTTCCACGAGGGAAATTGTGGGTTTGAGGGACGACAAAGAAGCGTGTTTACACGAATATAGCGGAGCAAGGAGGCTTGTGTCCGCTTCGTCCGCTATGACCGTCTGTTGAGCTGCATGGATGCTTTTCATCTCATCCACATAGGACTCCAGATGGTATTCCTTCGGGAACATTTCAAGCACATCGTTACAAAAGTCCCTGACGGGATCAACGTCTTCCGGCTTGAGTACAGCATCGAACATAATGCCGATTTCGTAGTACAGCTTGCAGGCATATTGCCACAGGAATCTATAGATGCGATATACCATATCATAAGCATCTTCATCTTCCGGTGGAACTTCGTCATATCGTATGTTTAGGGCCGGGTGTATCTTTTTATCGTTGATTTCGAAAGCAGCCCCAGATACGCGTTGGAGTTGCTTAAGAGTTTCTTTGACATCATCTCTCGTAAGATCATCATCTTCGCGGCTCGCGGCGTTCCTGAGTAACGTTTCTACGATACGATACCCTTCCCATATAATAATAGCATTGTAGTACCGTTCCACAGGAGTCCTGTTAATTGAATCCAATGGCAGCACGACGGGGAAGGTATCTCGTTTGATCGCAGTGTACTTTGCCGCTGGTGTCATCCGCACCGGGATCTTCTTGGGAGCTGGCGGGAAGGATAGGGAAGTGTCACCCTGCAACTCGGCAGTTAACCACTCCTCGGCTTGCTCCAGGGAAGACGGAACATCATTGAAATGCTGTTTGACCAGATCGCTCAGATGCATAGTGACACTGCACGGTGGGTACAGGTCGCCTTCGTTGATCTTATGGTAGATGGTAATGTTCATGCTTAGTCCTCCTTAATCTTTATTACTTCCGCTGCCTCACGTTTCTTCTTGTCTATGAGGTCGGCGTAGATTTGGGTTGTACTGACGTTCTTATGGGTAAGCATCTTGCTGACGGTGTAGATGTCGGCTCCGCCAGCAATGAGCTGCGTGGCGTAGGTATGGCGGAAGCAATGGAAGGTGATGTACTTGGTTATACCGGCCTGTTTGAGCCAGGGCTTCAGGTAAGTGTTGACCATGTTGCGGGTAAGACCTTTGAAAACAAGTCCGGATGAAGGTGGGCCGCATAGCGCAAGGGCCTCTTCGCTTATGGGGATTGTCGCTTCCGTGTCAGTCTTCTCGGTGCAGATTCGGATACACTTGCCGCCGTCCGGGAAATCTCTTACATCGTTCCAGGTTAGCGCGAGGATGTCACTGATTCTCAGACCGGTCAAGCAGCTGAATAGGGATGCTTCCCGCAGGACAGGAAACTCGCAGGGTGTATTGTAAAGTCGCCTCAATTCATCCATCGTAAGGTATTCTCGACGAGTCTCTTTCAGCTCTATCTTATCCAGATTGTCGTTGATGTTTTCTTTCAGGTAGCCTTCCTTGTAGGCTGATGCGAGAAAAGCCCGGAAGGTACTCCAATAGCCGGATGCTGAGTTCTGGGAGATCTGGAGTTTCTTACTATTAAGCCGCTTGGCGGTAAGCAGATACTCACGAAACCCGTTGCACAGCTCGACATTCAGATCCTTGAAGGCGCATTTGCCGTGGACGAACTTGTTGAAATGGTCGTAAGCGCCAAGCCATTTCGGCCCCTTGGTGAGCATCAGGGAGTAGAAGTATTCTACAGCATCCATCTTGGCTTTACTCTTGTCGATGAAGCCATATTGCTCGTTGATAAGCGACAACTCTCGCTGGGCACGGATAGCCTCGGCTTGTTTCAGCTTGGTGGCGTTGATACGGCGCTCTTGTGCGGTACGCGGGCTCTTCATAATGTAGATGCCCAAGTATTCCCGCCGGCTCTCTTCTCCAGTGCGGGGGTTTTTGATGGCGGGGTAGAAGTCCAGGTAGAGGGATACCTTCCCGCTGGGGTATTCACGTTTGCGAAGTGTTACTTTTGTGCTGCCCATAATAGTCAACTACTTTTTCTGTTTGCGAGTATGTTGTCAACGTCTTCACGGATGAAATATACGAAATTTCCGCGTTTTATCCGAGGAACCTTGTGTTCTTTAAAGACACAGTAGAGGTGATTGCGGGAAAGTCCGTATTTATCAGTGATTTCCGCCATCGTGTAATAGAGGTCTTTCTCCACGTTCAGGCCCCTCGCTTCGTCCCAGTGGGTCTTGGAGATATAGGTGATGTTGTTCTTCTTCATTTTGGGAATCTTATGCTCCCGGATGAAGTCACTGATGGACTCCGTACGCATTCCGGTAGCAGTACGGACCTCGTCGAAGGTGTACCACTCTGTGACGTGCGTATAGTCCTGATTGGAGAACAGGCGATGCATCACGTCCCGGTCATAGAAGCCGAGGGTACCAATCATGTGGGTCTTGATTCCGCGCTTTTTGAGCACGGAATAGAACCAGCTATAGGTGACATCGTACTTTTCCATTACCTGTTCTCTTGTCATCCATTTGCCCAGATCGTCGCCAGGTCCCTGGATGGGGTTGCTTACATTGTAGTCTTCTGCTCGCTTGGCGGCCACTTTCTCCAAGTCTTCACGGGCAATGCGGACGGTCCGGAGCGAGAAGCGTTTCAGAGGGATGTCGTTCTCCTTGATAATCTTGTACAAGGTGTTCCGCGACATCTGGAGGAGTCGGGCGGCATCTGCAATGGTGAGGAAGTTTTTGTCGAGCAGGGCGAGACGTTCTCGCTCCCGGACATCATCCCCAAGATTCTGAAGCCGTTCATCGCGCAGCTTGTGCTTTTTGCTCAAGTTTGCGCATCTGGGGGAGCAGTAGCGAGTGACTGCGAAGTGGGATTCGAACTGGCATCCGCACTGCTCACAAACTTTGAGGTAGAGTCTCTGCGTGTCCATAGGGGTACTTGCGCAGCATAGTCTACTTTCTGCCGGTTTTCAATGTTCAACGATGTTCAAGGTTGTTCAACGTTGTTCAATCCAACGAAGAGTTGCGCCTGAAGGTCGGTGACCAAGAACCCTTTTGTACCGCAAAGGTACAAATAAGGTACAAATACCGACAAATAAGTTAAGAAATGCATCGAAATTTAACTGTTACACATAAAACCTCTGGACCTATAACGAGGTGAGTGTCAGTTAGATTCCGATAGTTTCCGTAATTTATTGATAATCAATTACTTTCCGATGCAATGCTTCGAGAAGATGGAGTGCAGAATGGTGTCGGGGTCCAGGAGGCCTGTGCCGAGAATGGTGTTGATGGCGGAGAGGCTGCGGCGGAGGTCTTCGGCCACGAGGTCGGTAGGGATGTTGCGGGTGAGGGAAGTGCGCACATCGTGGAGCGCAGCGGCGGCATTTGTGAGGGCTTCGAGGTGGCGGGTATTCGTAATGAACGTGGAATTTTCGTTGGGCACAAGGTCTTTCTCGGCCTCATACATGGCTTGTTTGAGCAGGTCGAGTCCTTTTTTCTCTTTCACAGCCACACTTATCGTAACACATTCATCGCCAACAGATAAAACATAATCGTTAGCGATAATAACATTTTTGTTAACCTCGTTTTCAGCACATTTGTCTGCCTTGTTCAAGAGCAGAATCAGCTTCTGCGATGCAAAATCCACCCGCTCGCAGAGCTGCTTCAAATTGGACAGAAGTTCATCCTCCTGCGCACTGCCGTCCAGCACGGCAATGACCAGCTGCGCCTCAGAAATTTTCCGGAATGTCCGGTCAATGCCCAAGGCTTCCACCGTATCGGCAGTGCTGCGGATGCCGGCGGTATCGATCATGCGGAAAAGGAGGCCGCCGATATTCAAGCATTCCTCAATGGTATCGCGCGTAGTACCCTCTGTATCCGAAACAATGGCGCGCTCCTCGCCGAGCAGAGCATTGAGCAGCGTACTTTTCCCGGCATTGACAGGGCCGACAATGACGGCCGGAATGCCGTTTTTGATGAGATTGCCCTGCCGGAACGAAGCCGCCAGTCCTTCGACGTGCGAGAGCGTGTTGTCCACCAGGGTAAGCAACTGGTCCCTGTTGGCAAACTCAACCTCCTCCTCGCTGAAATCCAGTTCAAGTTCCAGCAGGGACGCCATTTCCAGAAGTTCCTCACGAAGCAGCGCAAGTTCCTCTGAAACACCGCCTCGCAGTTGGTTCATAGCGACGCGATGAGCGGCAGAAGAAGTCGAAGCAATGACATCCGCCACGGCCTCGGCCTGGGCAAGGTCCATTTTACCATTCAGAAAGGCGCGTCGGGTGAACTCGCCGGGCTCGGCAAAACGGGCGCCGGCCGCCATGAGCAGCTCAACCAATTTCGCCACAATGTAAGCCGATGCATGGGTGGAAATCTCTACGCTGTCCTCGCCGGTATAGCTGTGCGGAGCCCGGAACACAGAAACGAGAACCTGGTCCAGAACACCTTTTCCAGACTCATGAACTTCTCCGTAATGAATGGTATAAGCCTTTGCATCAGAGATGGTTCCGGACTTTAACGAAACCACTGCATCAACTATCCGGAAACACTCCGGACCGCTCAGCCGCACAATGGAAATTGCTCCGGTCCCAGGGGTGGTGGCCGGAGCGACAATGGTTTCCTGATAGAGATTCTTCACTTCGTTCAGAATGACATAATGCAGTTCAGAAAGACAAGCGTTTAGTCGTATCTCCCGAAGCTGGACATGTTGTCTATAAGGTCCTTGTTGGTCTTGAACTCGTCCATGTGCTGCTGCATCCACGACATGGCCTCGACGGGGTTCATATCGGCAAGGAGTTTGCGCAGAATCCAGATACGGTTATTGGTGTATGCATCGTACAGGAGGTCGTCCCGGCGGGTAGAGGAAAGCACCAGGTTCACGGCAGGGAAAATACGCTTGTTGGCCAGGTTGCGATCCAGTTGGAGCTCCATGTTGCCGGTGCCCTTGAATTCCTCGAAGATGACGTCGTCCATCTTGGAACCGGTTTCTGTCAGGGCCGTGGCCAGGATGGTGAGCGAACCGCCGTTTTCGATGTTGCGGGCCGCGCCGAAGAAGCGTTTGGGCTTCTGCAGGGCGTTGGCGTCCACACCGCCGGTAAGCACCTTGCCGGAAGCCGGTTGTACGGTGTTATATGCACGGGCAAGACGGGTAATGGAATCCAGCAGGATGACAACGTCGTGACCGCATTCCACCAGGCGACGGGCTTTGTCCAGAACCATATTCGCCACTTTTACGTGCCTCTCGGCCGGCTCGTCGAAGGTAGAAGCAACCACTTCCGCCTTGACGGAGCGCTGCATGTCCGTCACTTCTTCCGGACGTTCGTCAATCAGAAGAACAATCTCGTACACCTCCGGATGGTTGTCTGCGATGGCGTTGGCGATAGCCTTCAGCAGCATGGTTTTACCGGTTTTGGGCTGGGCGACAATAAGGCCGCGCTGTCCCTTGCCGATGGGCGTGAACATATCCACTATGCGGATGCTCTGGTCTTTCTCGTGTCCGTGGCCCAGCAGATTGAATTTCTCCGTCGGGAACAGGGGAGTGAGGAAGTCGAACGGAACGCGGTCGCGTACAAATTCCGGTGTACGTCCGTTGATGAACTTGATTTTTACCAGTGGGAAGTATTTGTCTCCTTCGCGCGGAGGACGGATTTCGCCGGTAACGGTATCTCCGTTCTTGAGGGCGTTCTGCTTGATTTGCTGCTGGGAAACGTAAATGTCGTCGGGGGAGTTCAGATAATTGTAGTCCGAACTGCGCAGGAACCCATAGCCGTCCGGCATGATTTCCAGGACGCCGGTAGCTTCCACGGAACCTTCGAATTCGATTCGCTGGGGACGTTGCGCCTGCTGAGACTGTTGCGGTTGCTGCTGCCCTTTATTCCGCTGCTTACCCTCTTTGGGACGCGTTTCTTCCACTTTGGGCTCTGCATCCTCTTTCTGGGCGTCGTCGTCTTTCAGGTCGTCGAAAAGGGAATGGATAAACTGTTTCCCGTCCACGGCGGGCTGCTCCTTGCTCTCCTCGGGCTTTTTTTCCACGGGTGCAGGTTCGGCAGCGGCAGACTTGGGCTTGCGTCCACGTTTTTTGGCCGGTTTGCTTTCATCCGCGGGCTTTTCAGCCTTGGGTGCAGGCTTGCTTTCCTCGGCGTTTGCTTTGGGCTTGGCGGCGGCCTTTTTTTCTTCTGCCGGCTTTTCCGCTACAGGTTTGTCCGCCTTGCGCGGCCGGCCGCGTTTTTTCTGCTTGGGCTGCTCCTCTGCCGTTGGATTTTGCGAAGCGATAGTAGCCTGCGCATCCAAAATGGCAAAACCGAGCGTGGGCAGATCCATTTTTTTTGCGCCTTTGATATTAAGAGAATCACCGAGGGCTCTCAACTGCTCCTCGCTCATCTCATTCAGCTCTTGTAATTTATAGGGCATAAAATGAAAGAAATGTTTTCAGTAAGAAGAGGGCAATCCGACCGGTTTGCCTGCGCAAAGATAGATAAATAAATTGATATTGCAAAAAAACGGCCTTCAATATTATTGCAGGAGATTGTCCATGTAACTGTCGCTCTTCTTGAAGCGCAGCAGGTCCGCCAGAGCCGATGCATTGGCCGCGATACGGAAACTGTACGATTTGTACGTTCCCATCGGCACCCATGTGACGGCAATGTTGAAGCAATGCAGGTCATAGGATGCGCTGAACTGCGTGGTGGTGAACTTCATCGCCATGATGTCGAAGCCCGTCGTGGCCTGAATGCTCAGGCGCGGAGTAAGTTTGACATTGCCGCTCAGGTTAATGGTTTGGGTGAATCTGTTGTTCACGACCAGCTCCTGCGTGGTGCTCTGATATGTATAGCTCCTGGCATAGTTGAACGAGTAGCTTACGTTCACCGACCAGGGCGAATTGGGGTTCATGTAGTAAACATAACCGCCGGGGATATATTCACCTGTAAGGGGATGATAGTAAATGCGTTGATACGAATTGGCGTCGGAGTTGCCGCCCTGATTGTCCTTGGAGCCGTCATTTCCGTTGATGGAACCTTTGCCGTTCCAGGAGAAGGAAGCGGAGAGGGAAGCGTTGGTCAGACGCAGCGGAACACCCGTAGCCACGATGTTGAACTTGTTGATTTTCCGGCCTCTTTCATCGATGGCATAGGGATCGAAGTTCAGGTTTCCGCTGATATTCACCTTGTTGAAGAGGTTGGTCGAGGCAGATATACCCACGTTCTGCATGCGCAGGGAGTCCGCCAGGAAGTTGTAGCTGGTGTTGATGTTGAGCTGGTCCAGCAGCTTGACTTTTTTGGAGCCGGTACCGGTCGTATCCTTGAGGTCCTGCACCTTGGCTTCCAAGTTGTTGCCGATACTGATAGACAAGGTGCCGCTCTTTCCGCGTCCGGGCGGGGATACCGAGTTGTGATGGCCGGCGACACTGTAAATATTGTACTGGCTTTCCGCATGATAGGACCCCCGCTTGTCGTAATAGGCGTCCAGCGTCCGCCAGCCGTTGAACGACGTCCCCTTTTCCGGACTGAAACTCAAAGACAGCGACGGCGTTATCACGTGCCGGATGGCCTGTACCTTCCGGTGCTTGCCGAAGTTGAACATGCCATAGATACGCGTACTGGCCGATACGCTGCCGGAGTACGTATGCGTAACGCCGAATCCGTTGAACGCGGTTCCGGGGTCCGTAACCATCTTCTGGGCCATCACCTGGTTCCCTTCCTTGTCGGTGACCAAAATGGGGTTTCCGTTCTCGTCAAGCTCGTTTTCAAGATATTGGCGCCCTTTATTGAACATCCAGTTCATGCCATAGGTGACGCTGGGCGTAACATTGATGTATTTGAACAGCGTAAAGTTGGGCAGGCCAATCTGGAAATTGTGCGACATGCCGTTGGAGAGCCGTTCCAGGGCTTTGACGCCCAGGGAGTCGCCAAATTCCTTTTCGCGATATACTGCGCCCGCCTTGTTGGTCTTGTAAACAAAATGGCCGTCCTCCATCTTGTAATCCTGCAAATCCCGCATCTTGAAGCTGATTCTGTTCTGCAGGGAGGTGGAGTAGCCGAAAGAGATTTTCTCGTAGAATTTCTCCTTGCCCACGCGTTCTTTCCGCTTGAAAGGATAGAAACGCGTGACATTGAACGTGACGTTGGGCAGGGTGAAGGAATAGCTGGAGTCCCGCGTGTTCTGGTTGTGCATGGCGTTCACGCTCAAACTGAACTTGCCGTTCCAGTTGTGTGAATAAGAGATGGAGGAACCCACCTGGTTTTGCTGGGCATCCGTTACAGAACGGGCGTTGTAGCGGTTATTGGACGGGGAGGAAAAGTTGACCGAGGCGCTGAACGTCGTCCCCGGATGGGACTTGGCATCCTGCGAATGTGACCAGCGGAAGCCGAAGTTCTGCGACTGGACGAAGTCCGTACTTCCTTTTTCACCTGTCTGGTCGTTTGAGAAAGTGAAGGACAGGTTTCCGTTAAACTTGTAATTGACTTTATACCGGGAGTTTACATCCACCGACCAAGAGCCCAGTGTATAATAGCTGCCCGTGAGGGAAAGGTCGAAATAGTCTCCGAACACAAAGTACATGCCCATGTCCCTGGCATAGAAGCCGCGGGCCTGCTCTTCACCGAAGGTGGGCATCAGCAGACCCGTTGCCCGCGACGGCTTCTTAGGCACGAAGCCGAAGGGAAGGCCGATAGGAATGGGCACACCCGCCACCACGGGCCAGGCCGGGCCGAACACGGTTTTTTGCGAAGGTTTGGTAATCACCTTGGCCAGGCTCAGCTTCAGGTAATAGTGCGGATCCTCCAGGTCGCATACGGTGTAAATGCCGTCGCGCATATTGATGGATTTATCCGGCTCCATCTTGATTTTCTTGCCCTGCAGCAAACCTTCCGCCTCTTTGGTGACCATGTTGGTAATGCGGGCCTTCTGGGTGTTGAAGTTGTAGTACAACTCGTCCATTTTGTAGTTCTGGCCGCCCTCGGTCATTTCCGGCAGGCCCTCCATCTCTCCGGTTGCCGGATTCTTGCGGCCGCAGGCATATACCGTATTGGTTTCCATGTTGTATTCCAGGTAATCGGCCGTAAGTTTCATGTTCTGGTACGTCACCGTAGCGCCGCCGTAATAGTAAATCATGCGCTTGCCGTTGCTGAAATCCGTGATGATGGAGTCCTTGGCCGTGGTGAATGCAGGACGTTCCAGTGAACTTTTCTGGAGCAGGTTCAGGGAATCCGCCTTGGCAGTGGCGATGGAATCGGCCCGCAACACAGAATCCCGCGAGGCGGCGGACAAGGAGGAATCCGGCAGCATGGTCCGGAGGGAGTCCGGGACCTGTCGATAACGCCGGGCCTGCAAATGCGCTGCACAGACAGTGAGAATAAGCACTGTCATGAACAGATATTGCAGGAACTTCTTTGGCATTTACGAGTATTTTTGCTATATTTGTGCAATAAATATAAGGTACAAAATTACGATTTATTCTACAATTTTCAAAACCAAGCTGTCATGAAGCCATCCTTCCGTAGCCATATAACAGCCATTTTGGCCGCGCTTGTTCTTGCAATCCCCGTGCCTGCCCAACAAAAAAACGCCGACATACGATTGAAGACAGTGGTTATCGACCCCGGGCATGGCGGCAAGGATTCCGGATGTATAAGCCGGGACAAGAAGACTTTTGAAAAAGACATCACGCTGGATATCGGAAAGCGGCTCGCCCAGAAGATATCCGCCGCCTATCCGGATGTGGACGTTCGGATGACCCGTTCCAGCGACGTTTTCGTAGAACTGGAAAACAGGGCCGTCTTTGCCAATAAAGCCAATGCGAACCTGTTTATTTCCATCCATGTCAATTCCGTAGAAAAGGGGACTACGGCCAACGGCTATTCCATTCACTGCCTGGGCCAGTCCCAGCGGAAAGGGAACGACCTCTATTCCAAGAACCTGGATTTGGTAAAGCGTGAAAACTCCGTCATCATGCTGGAAGACAATTACCAGACCACCTACCAGGGCTATAATCCCGACGACCCGCAGTCGTCCATCATTTTCAGTCTCATGCAAAACGCCCACCTGGGCAACAGCCTGGCCTTTGCCGAGAACGTGGCCGATGCCATGGGCAACAAGCCCATCCGCCACAGCCGCGGCGTTTCGCAAGATCCGTTCTGGGTACTCTGGCGCACAGCCATGCCCTCCGTGCTCATAGAAGTGGGGTTCATCACCAATCCCGATGACCTGGCCACCATGCGCAGCCCGGAAGGACGTGACGGCATCGCCGAAAATATCCTGAACGCGTTCCGCGTGTTCAAAACCCGGTACGACGGTTCCCTGCAGGTGCAGCATCAGTCACAGGAGACCGCTCCCGTACAAAGCACGGAGCCTCAGGCGACGGCGGCAGAAACGTCCTTTGAACAACCGGTAAAGGAAGAAGCCGGCCCCTTGTATGGCGTTCAGGTCCTCGTCTCCTCCAAGGAAATGGCGCCGGAAGACCCCTTCTTCTGCGGCTTCAGGCCAATCGTGGTTAAAGTCGGCAGAATGTACAAATATATTATAGGGACTTCACACTCGCTCAGGGAGGTAAAAAAGAATTATCACCGCTACCAGGAAAAATTCCCGGATAATTTCATCGTAAAAATAGAGGATGGAAAAACCGTTCCGGTCCGCTGAAATTTCGGCACTACAGTAGGCTGCATGTGGGGAAAAGGCGAACAAATCTAATTTAGAATAAGTAAAAATAAGAAATTTCGCCTCCCTTAAACAGAAGGCAACACCACCCGTGTAAAGTGCTTAAATTCAGCATATTGATAAAATTTATATTTTAGGCTTCTTTGCAATTAAAATAAACATAAAAAAATTTAAAAGCAAGAGCAAATTACATTTTTTATCAATTTTTTTTCATCCATATTTGCAAAAGCATTAACACCAAAACCTCAGCTTTTGCAAGTACCCCTCCCGGAATGACAGACCAGGAAAGACATATTGCGGTATGGAATAACTGTCTGCAGATCATTGCCAACAACATTGATCCGCAGCAGTATAATACCTGGTTCAAGAGCATCCGTCCGGTTGCCTTGGACGGCATCCGTCTTACGGTGGAGGTTCCCTCGGATTTTTTCCGTGAATATCTGGAAGAACGTTACCGGGATTTGCTTCGCATGACCATCCGTCGTGCCATCGGGGCCGATGCACAGCTTTTCTATCTGGTGCGTCCGGTTCAAAACAGGGAAGGCATGGTGCTGCCTGCCGGGCAAAGCGCCACGCCCACCAATAACCCGGTATCCATTCCCACCTATCAGCCTTCCGGCACGCCCAGTCACTTTGTATTCCCCGGGACGCAGCGCCTCCGGATCAATCCGCGCCTGAATCCCGTTTACAGTTTTGGCAACCTGGTGGAAGGGGAGTGTAACAAACTTGGGGTAAACGCCGGCGAAAGCATTTCCATGGCGCCCGGCAAAACGCCGTTCAATCCGCTCTTCCTGTTCGGCGGCCCCGGCCTGGGCAAGACGCACATCGCCCAAGCCATCGGCATCGCCATCAAAGAGCGCCATCAGGACTTGCAAGTCCTCTATGTGAGCGGCAACGAATTCAAAACGCAGTACATGGATGCCGTAAAAGGCAACCGCATCGTGGATTTCATTGCCTTTTACCAGCGCATCGACGTTCTCATCGTGGACGATATCCAGGACTTGGTGGGACAGGGCTCCCAGAACACTTTCTTCAACGTGTTCAACCACCTGCACCAGAACGGGAAACAGCTCATTTTCACCAGTGACCGCGCTCCGGTGGACCTGCAGAATTTTGAGGAACGGCTCCTGTCCCGCTTCAAGTGGGGACTGTCGGCGGAACTCACGCGTCCCGACTATAAAACCCGCCTGGAAATGCTGCGTTCACGCGCCCTGCGGGAAGGGGTTTCCCTGAGCGAGGACGTACTCACGTTCCTGGCGTCCCGTATCAAAACCAACTTCCGCGAACTGGAAGGCGCACTTACGTCACTGGTCGCCTATGCCACGCTCGGACACCGCGAAATCGACGTGGAGCTGGCCCAGAGCGTCACCGGCAACATCGTTGGCGAGCAAAGTACGGAAGTCACCATCGGCACCGTGATAAAAACCGTGTGCGAATACTTCAACATCACGCGGGACATGCTGCTCTCCAAAACCCGCAAGCGTCAGATTGTACAAGCCCGTCAAATTGCCATGTACGAGTGCCGCAACCTCATCCAGAACTGCTCGCTGAATACAATCGGCGCGGAACTGGGCGGCAAAGACCATGCAACCGTCCTGCATTCCTGCAGCACCGTGCAGGACCTCATGTCCACGGACAAACTCTTCCGTCAGTGGGTGGATGACATCGAGAACATGATTGTCGTTCCCGTGGAACGTTAGCTTAAAGTCCGGCTCAAAAAAGGGCCGGGCTTTTTTTATTCTCCTTTTTTCGCTATATTTACAAATCGTAATAAAGCCTGAAAAAATATGAACGCAACATCCGTACTCGAATTCTTTAAGGAAATCACCCGCATTCCGCGTGAATCAGGGCATGAGGGTCCCATGATTGAATATCTGCAGCAGTTCGCCGCCAAGCACAAGCTTGCTTGCAAAACGGACAAAACCGGCAACGTGCTTATCGTAAAGGAAGCCGCCAAGGGCAAGGAAAATGTGCCCACGCTGGTCCTGCAGGCCCATCAGGACATGGTATGTGAGAAAAACCCGGATTTCGCGTTCGATTTTCTTACGCAGCCCATCCCGTACGAAATTGAAGACGGCTGGATGATAGCCAAGAACACCACCCTGGGCGCGGACGACGGCATCGGCATTGCCGCCTGCCTGGCCCTTCTGGCCGGAAAAGAGCCCATGGGAAAACTGGAGTGCCTGTTCACCATCTCGGAAGAAACCGGCATGGACGGCGCCTTCGGCCTGGAAGAGGGATTCTTTGACGGAAAAATCCTCATCAACCTGGATTCGGAAGACGAAGGCCAGATGTTCATCGGCTGCGCCGGCGGCATGGATACCACCGCCAGCTTCACCTTTGAACGCGAGCCCCTGCGCAAGGGCTATAAAACATTGAAAATCGCCGTTACGGGTGCCCAGGGCGGCCATAGCGGGGACGATATCAACAAAGAACGCTGCAATGCCCTGCAGCAATTGGTTCGCTTCCTCTACACCGAAATGCAGTATGATTTCCAGCTCATCACCCTGGACGGCGGCAACAAGCCCAACGCCATCTGCCGCCACGCAGAGGCCGTCCTGGCTGTCCCTGCCGACGAAGTGGAAGAAATGCAGGAAGACGTCAAAGCCTTCAGCAAGCTGCTGGAAGCGGAATTCGCCGTCTCGGATGCAGGCGTAAAAGCCATCTGCAGCCCGGTGGAATGTGCCGACAAAGCCATTGCGGAAGGAGATGCCGCCAACCTGATTGCCACCTTGCTGGCGTGCCCGCACGGCGTAGAGAAGGTTTCGGTGGACATCCCCGGCCTGGTGGAAACCTCCACCAACCTGGCCGCCGCCCATATCAAGGAAAATACGCTCACCGTCATCACCAGCCAGCGCAGCTCCGTGGTATCGGAACTGCACGCCATGGCGGAGAAGGTGGAAGCCGCGTTTTTCCTGGGCTCCTTCGATGTGGAGCACCATGGCGAGTATCCCGGCTGGAAGCCCAACCTGAACTCCCGCATCCTGGAGCATACCGTGGCCTCCTACAAGAAGCTCTTCGGCCACGAACCGGAAGTGAAAGCCATCCATGCTGGCCTGGAATGCGGCCTGTTCCTGGAAAAATTCCCGGATTTGGACATGATTTCCTTCGGTCCCACGCTGCGCGGCGTCCATGCTCCCGGAGAAAAACTGGACCTGGCCTCTCTCGATAAATTTGTAGCCCACCTGAACGATATAGTCCTGAATTTCGAATGACCCTGGTAGCTCCTTCCATCCTGGCTGCAGATTTTCTGCACCTGCAAAAAGACGTGGATATCGTAAACGCCCGTGCCGATATTTTCCACCTGGATATCATGGACGGCTCCTTCGTGCCCAACATTTCCTTCGGTTTTCCGGTAGTGGAAGCCATTGCCAAACAGGCCCGGAAGCCCTTGGACGTGCATCTGATGATTGTGCATCCCGAAAAATACGTGGAGCGCTTCGCCAAGGCCGGGGCCTCCATGATAAGCTTCCATTACGAGGCCGCCGGAGAGGGGAGTGCCGCCCTGCTCCGTACCATACAGGGCCTGGGCGTGAAGGCGGGCATCGTGATCAATCCGGACTGCCCCGTGGAAGCCATTTTTCCGCTGCTGCCCATGGCCAACTATGTGCTCATCATGAGCGTATTTGCCGGATTCGGCGGGCAAAAATTCATTCCGGAGAGCCTGGAACGGATTCATGCCGTCCGCACGGAGCTGGACCGTCTGGGACGCCCGGAGGTTCCCGTGGAAGTGGACGGAGGCATCGGCCCTGCCAATGCGGCGGAAGTAGTACATGCCGGTGCCGGTATTCTGGTGGCCGGAAGTTCGGTTTTCAAGGCATCGGATCCCGCTGGCGCCATCCTCGCCATGCAGCATGCTGACAAAATGGCAGAGTAAACAGATGGCTTTATTTTTGCTCATACACGGACAAAACAAATTAGTATGATAACGCACGATTTACGGCTGCTTGCCGACGCTATTTATGAAAAGAAGGGGGAACATGTCGTTTCCCTGGACCTGCGCTCCATCGACGGCGCCATCACGGATTTCTTCGTGGTGTGCGACGGTTCCAACACCACGCAGGTAGGCGCCATCGCAGACAATATCGCAGAAAAAATGAAGGCGGAGGGGCATACGCTCTACCGCTCGCAGGGAGAGGGCAACAACTTCTGGATTATCCAGGACTATGGCAATATCGTAGTGCACATCTTCCTCAAGGAATACCGTGAATTCTACCGCCTGGAAGAGCTCTGGGCCGATGTTCCCCGCAAGGAATACAAGGAACGCCGGGTCCCCAGGGCGTCCGCAGGCAAAACCGAAGAATAATCCATGGCAGAAAAGAGAAAAATAAGCTTCAATTTTTCCTGGCTGTACTTCCTGATTCTTTTGGGAATCGGGTATTTGCTTTTCAATAACCAGATGAGCTCGGCGCCGGAAAAGATAGAATGGACGGAAGTCCAGACCATGATTGCGGAAGGCGACGTGGCAGAGATTGATTTCGTCCGCAACGACTTCAAGGGCGAGGTCAAACTGCGTCCGGAAAAGCTGTCCAAATATGTGAACAAGTTTCCGGGGGGGACGCCTCCCCGCCGCGCGCCGCATTTCTATTTCCTGGTGTCGTCCAAGTTCGACCCGGAAACCACATTCGGCGCTCTGAACGCGGAACTTGCGCCTGTAGAGCAGTTCAAGGTGGTTGTCAAGAACGAGGAACACATCTGGGGCGATATTTTCCAGATGATTTTCCCGCTTCTTATCTTCATCCTGTTCTGGGTATGGATGTTCCGCGGCATGAACCGCGGGATGGGCGGTCCCGGAGGCCCTGGCGGCATGAACCCGTTCAATGCAGGCAAGGCCAACACGCGGGAAGCGGACAAGAATGAGGTGAAGGTCACCTTCAAGGATGTGGCCGGCCTGTACGGCGCAAAGGAGGAGGTGATGGAAATCGTGGACTTCCTCAAGAATCCCGAGAAATATACCGCCCTGGGCGGAAAAATCCCCAAAGGTGCATTGCTGGTAGGCCCTCCGGGAACCGGTAAAACCCTGCTGGCCAAAGCCGTGGCAGGGGAGGCCAACGTCCCGTTCTTCTCCATCTCCGGCTCGGACTTCGTGGAAATGTTCGTGGGCGTGGGCGCGTCACGCGTACGCGACTTGTTCCGTCAGGCCAAGGAAAAGGCGCCTTGCATCGTCTTTATCGACGAAATCGACGCCGTAGGCCGTGCACGGGCCAAGAACGGAGGCTTCTCTTCAAATGACGAGCGCGAAAACACGCTGAATCAGCTGCTTACGGAAATGGACGGTTTTGGAACCAACAGCGGCGTCATCGTCCTGGCCGCCACCAACCGCTCCGATATTCTGGACCAGGCCCTGATGCGTGCCGGCCGCTTCGACCGCCAGATTCACGTGGAACTGCCGGAACTCAAGGAACGCGAGGAAATCTTCAAGGTGCACCTGCGTAACATCAAGCTGGGAGAAGACTTCTCCGTGGAATTCATGGCCAAGCATACGCCCGGTTTCTCCGGGGCCGATATCGCCAATGTGTGCAACGAGGCAGCGCTTACCGCCGCCCGCCGGGACCACAAGGCCGTGATGCAGCAGGACTTCCTGGATGCCGTGGACCGCATTATCGGCGGCCTGGAGCGCAAGTCCAATACCATCATGACGCCGGCCGAAAAACGCACCACGGCGTATCACGAAGCCGGTCATGCCCTGGTGGGCTGGCTGCTTCCGTACGCAGACCCGGTGTTCAAGGTATCCATCATCCCGCGCGGCAATGCCCTGGGCCTTACCTGGAGCCTGCCGGAGGAACGCAAGAACTGGAGCCGGAGCGTCATGATGGACCACATGTGCCAGCTCATCGGCGGACGCGTAGCGGAGGAAATCCTCAATGGAGAGCCCTCTACAGGCGCTTTGAACGACCTGGAGCGCATGACCGGCATGGCTTATGCCATGGTGCAGTATTACGGTATGAGCGACAAAGTGGGCGCCCTGAGCTTCTACGATTCCACCGGTTCTCGCGGCTACAACCTGGTAAAACCGTATTCGGAGAAAACGGCGGAAATCATGGATCAGGAAGTGAAGGCCCTGGTGAAGGAGGTGCACGACCGCACGCGCAAGTTAATTGACGATAATAAAGAAGGTTTCATGCGTCTGGGTGCGTATCTTTTGGAAAAAGAAGTTATCTTTGCAGAAGATATCGAACAAATCCTGGGGCCCAAGGTGAAACCCGCCGCGGACGACCAGTTTGTTCAGGAAGAACAAGAAGTACCTGCAGAGGCATGAACACAACCGTAACACGCAGCCTGTCCGGCATCGTTTTCCTGGCAGTCATGATTGGCTGCCTTCTTGAGGTCAGGTACCTGTTCCCGTTTCTGTTCCTGTTTATCCAAGCGCAGATGCTGCGGGAATTCTACCAGATTACCCTGGGGAACAAGCACAAAGCCGTGCAGAAAGCCGCCGAATTCCTGGCCATGACGGCTTTTGGCCTGGTGTGGTTGTCTCTTGGCCCCAAGCCGCTTCTTCCCGTCAAGTACTTCAGTATTCTTCTCCCGCTGCTGGTGGGCCTTCTCATCTGGATGGTCGTGGACCATAAAGATTTCAAGGAGTATGCCTATGTGCTGGCCGGCTTGCTTTACATCGGCCTGCCGCTTGCACTTTCTCCGTTTGTAGTAAGCACAGGGGAGGGCGGCTACAGTGGCCTCCTGATGCTTTCCTTCTTTGTCATCATCTGGTCTTCGGATGTGGGGGCATACTGCTTCGGCATGCTCTTCGGCCAGAAAATCTGGCCGGCCAAGATGTGCCCGGAAATCTCTCCCAAGAAGTCCTGGGCGGGCTTTTTCGGCGGCTGGCTCACCGTGCTGGCGGCTGCTTACATTCTGCTACGAACCGGCATGATGGACTTGCCGCTGGTGCATCTGCTCGTCATGGCCAGCCTCATGCACATTACGGGCGTGTTCGGGGATTTGTTTGAATCTCTGTGGAAACGTCAGTTCGGCGTAAAAGACTCCGGAAGCATCATGCCGGGCCACGGCGGCCTGCTGGACCGTTTCGACAGCGCTTTGTTCGCCATCCCCACTGCGTATGTTTACCTGATGCTGTTTGAATTGGTGTAAGTGGTCAGGGAACGTGATATAACTTTTGATTATTGAAAAAAAGATGAAGTGGATTAAGATAGACAATGATTCGTATGGAACCATCCTCACAAGCTGGTGTATCTGTGCCGTCCTTATTTTTCTCACGGCCCGATACATCCCGCTCCTGTGGCTGAGTATCCCCTTGTGCGCCGCCATGGTTATTTTCATGGTTTTCATCACCTGGTTCTTCCGGGTTCCCAACCGTGAAACGCCCTTTACGGACAATAAGCGACTGGTCACTTCCGTGGCCGACGGCAAGGTCGTCATTGTGGAAAAAGTCTTCGAGAAAGAGTACCTGAAACGCGAGTGCGTCCAGATTTCCGTTTACATGAATTTCTTCGATGTCCACTGCAACTTCTGGCCCATTACCGGCGAGGTTACTTATTATAAATACCATCCCGGCAAATACCTTCTGGCGTTTCACCCCAAGTCCTCGGAGCTTAACGAACATTCCTCTTCCTGCTTGAAGAACGAATACGGAGAGATTTTCTTCAAACAAATTGCCGGCACCTTTGCCCGCCGTATCGTCTGCTATTCGGAACCCGGAAGAATGGAGTATCGCGGGGACCAGTGCGGCGTTATCAAATTCGGCTCCCGCATAGACTTGTTTGTCCCGCTGGAAGCCGAAGTAAAAGTGAAGGTGGGAGACAAGGTCCGCGCCGTGGAAAGCATCCTGGCAGTTCTTCCGGAATAAATCCTTCGTCACTTTGTTCCTCAGGATGACACCCTTGTCACTCTCAGGAGAACATTGTCATTCTGAGCGAAGCGAAGAATCTTTTTTAATAAGCTCGACGAGCTTGTCAACAGCCTCGTCCTCGGGTATATGCCTGAGGACGGGTTCTTTTTTGCGGTAAAGCGTCACTTTGCCGGCGCCTTCACCCACATAGCCGTAGTCGGCATCGGCCATTTCGCCGGGACCGTTGACGATGCAGCCCATCACGGCGATGACCACGTCCTTGAAACCGGCCGTGGCGGCCTTTACCTTATTGAATGTGTTTTCCAGGTCGTAGAGCGTGCGTCCGCAGCCCGGGCAGGCAATGTACTCCGGCTTGTAGAAACGGCGCCGGCAAGCCTGCATAATCTCGTCCTTGAGGTATGCGTCCTGCAAGGGGATATCGTCAAGCTCGTGATTGAGCAGGGGAGCGCCCCAGTCGCAGGCGGCACGCAGAATAGATTCTTCGCGTTCGCTCAGAATGACAGAAGGAGCGCCAGAAACGGCAGTAGGGCCGCTCGGGACGGCAGGACCGTAGCGACGGGCCAGATACTGCGCCACGGGAATCTCGTTGGCAGGGTCTTCCGTCAGGGAAACACGGATCGTATTGCCGATACCCTCTTCCAGAAGCGTGGAAATGGCCACGCAGGACTTGATGCGGCCGCTGTCTCCGTTTCCCGCCTCCGTAACGCCGACATGCAGCGGAAATACGAGCCCTTTTTCCTGCATCATGTGGGCCAGTTCGCGGTACGCCTGCACCATCACGACGGTATTGGAAGCCTTCAGGGACACCACGGCATTGTAGAAACCTGCATCGGCACACATCTGTATCCACTCCATGGCCGCCAGCGCCATGGCCTGCGGGGTATTGCCGTATTTTTCGACGATATACTTGCCCAGCGAGCCATGGTTCAGCCCAATCCGGATGGCCCGGTCGTACTGCTTGCACCTGGCCAAAAACTGCCCGAAGAGCTGTCGCGCCTTTTCGTGGTCCGGATGGAAATTGCCCGGGTTGATACGGATTTTCTCCACCACCGGAACCACGGCCATGGCCACCTCAGAAGAGAAATGAATGTCGGCCACCAGCGGCGTCCGGATGCCTTCCGCCCGCAGCGTGTCATGAATTTTCTGCAAGGCCGGGACATCCGACAGGGAAGGAACGGTAATGCGGATAAGCTGCGAGCCGACAGCGGCCAGCCGGCGGCACTGCGCCACCGTTGCATCGACATCGGCCGTACGGGTGTTGCACATGGTCTGGACCACGATGGGGTGGCCGCTTCCTATGAGGATTTCGCCCACACGGACGGTACGGGTTTCCAATACGTTTCTCATGGTTTCTGTTGTTCTTCTTCCATCATTTTTCTGGCCAGTCTGCGCAGCTGTGCGCGCGTATGGCCATATCGGGGCGTCAGCTGGTAATACACGCCGAGGGTAACGGTCCCGTCCAACGGGTAGCCGAAACGATAATAAAACGGACTGGCATAGTCCCGCTGCCAGAACGAGCCCCAGCCCCATTTCAGGTTCACGTTCAAATGAATTTCGATGGGGTTGAACACCAGTCCCATGCCCAGGCCGCCCATCAATCCGTAGGTCCAGCGGAGGTCGTAGTCGCGGAACGCCGTCTGGTATTCTTCGTAGCTGGAACCCTTATATGCATCGTCCAGAACCCTGTTGATGCTGGTCCGATAACCGCCGAACAGTCCCAGTTTGGCCAGCAGTTTGAAATGCTCGCCGATGTCAAAGTGCATGTGCGTAAGGAGAAAGGCCTCCGGCACGCGCAGCATGGCCTTGTATGCACCCGATTCCGTGGAACGATAGCCCGTCTCCTTGTTGGTCTTGAACTCATACCCTTCATAATTCTGCTGGGCGCCTATCTCCAGGCCCATGTACGGCATGATTCCGAACATGGAGAACTGACGGATGAGGGAAAAACCATATACCGGAAGTTGGAACTGGGCGATGGTAAGACGGGAAGGATTCCAGTAACCGAATTGGAGCGACGCCCCTCCGTAAACGCCGACCATCCAATAGTCGTTGGGCTTGCGGACCTGCAGTTTCAGGCTGTCCAGGTATTCGTTGGTTATGGTATCGGGAAGGGAGAAGAACTCCTTGTCCAGGTCCACCTGGGCAAAGGAAAGCGTACAAGCCGAAAAGAGGCCGAGGGCTATGCTGATCAGGCGCTTCATTGAAACATCTCCTCCAAATCGATTTGCCAGACCATCTCGGCGCGTTCCAGCACTTTAATGAGGAACTGGTCGTTCACTTTGAAGAAACGGACCTTTTCCGGCTGCTTATGTTCCAGCAGGATGCCCGTGTCCACCAGGTTGTTCCGGTTCTTGTCTTCCGTTATCCTTATACAGTAGCTCCCGGTTTTCAGATAAGGATAGACCACCGTACCGTCCTTGTCCACAATGAAGGAACGTATCACCTTGTCCCGTTTTTCCGAGAGCAGGTCCAGGATATACTTGTTCTTCACATTGGAGAGCTGCAGGGTGATGGAACTCAGCTTTTCATCGTTGGGCAAGGTCACCTTCAGCTCCGTACTGTCATTGTAGAACCCGTTCACATCGCGGAAGCGGCGGTGGGGAATTTTCAGGAAATAGTCATAGCCCAGCTGCATTTTTTCCTCCGGGAAAATGTTGAAACGACGCAGGTTCGTGCTGTCCTGCACCACCCTCACTTTCCCCCCGGCTTCCTGCTGACGCGGGTTTACGCTGCGGAATTGCAGTGATTCCCAGGCGCTTTCAATGAGCGGATACTTGAACTCAATCTCGTAACCATATTGCTCGATGGTGGTGGGCTCGGCCTTGGTGGTCATGACGGCGATGGTGTCCTCGTGCTTGCGATTGCGCGTACTGGATTCCTTTTTCATGAGTTCTGCACGCAGTTCCTTGCCGATTGCGAGTTTCACTTCTTCCTGCGTGGTGACCAGTTTGCCGGTCGTGTCCGTCTTGTCGTATTTGAGCAGCAGTTTCAGGGTATCCGGCATTTTCCGCTGGTCGTTCACCCACAGTTCCAGGGAATCCCGCTGCAGGTTGAACTGCGAAATCAGTTTCTCGCGGGGCAGTCCCTTGATACGCATGTCGTGAATCACCGCATCCGGCGCCATGAAAGTGAGATAGGCCGTCCGCAGGCCTACGCGCTCCTTCTTCACAATCATCTGCTTGGAAGGCTTTTCGCGGAACAGGTTCAAGTCGAAATCCGTCTTTCGGGCCAGGCACAGGGCCGTATCCTTCATGTCGAACTTCTTGAATTCATACAGACTGTCGTTGAATACCGTTTTGGGACGGAAGAGGGAATCCAGGAACGCGATACGCTCGCTCTCCGGGTCGTACATGTTGTTGTTGTTTTCATCCTTGACAGCATATACGCGATAAATGGTATCCTGGATGTTCCTGAGGCTGAAATAGCCCCAATCGTCGGTTTTTGCGGCGGCTACGGGCCGTTTCAGGAATACGGCGGAGTCGGCTTGGTCCTTATACAGCATGACCGTAATGCCCTTCATGGGATTCAGCGTGTTGCAATCCTGGACAAGGCCGCTCAAGCACATGGAATCAATCTGCGAACCGGTGGAAAACACCAGCGTGAAACCGGGGAACAGGTTGCCTTCGTTGTTGTCGGCAATGGCGCCGGTCAGGTCCAGCGTATAGGTGGTGTTGGAATCCAGATCGCTCTGGAACGACACTTCCACCGACTTTCCCTTGATAACCGCCTTGGGACGTTTTTCCATGGGGGGAGACAGGTAAATGCCGTTGGCGTCCTTGATTTTCACATATTCGTTGAACGTGAAACGGATTTTGGTCTTATGCACCCCCACATTCACCGAACCCGGCAGCGGAAACACTTTGGTGAGCACCGGCGGAATGGTATCCTTGGCGCCACCGGAGGGCGGGGTGGTGGTATTGGCACACGCCTGCGGGAACATGAGAGAACCCAGAATGAGGGCCGCGGGGATGAGCGGCAGCAGTTTTTTCAGACTCATAGCTCGGTTCTTATTACAGATTCTATGCCTTCGATGGCAGACAGTTTCTTTATCATCTGATTCAGGATGTCGCGCGACTGCACGTAAAGGTCGATATAGCCTTCGAACACGCCGCCGTCCGCCTGCAGTGACAGGCGGCGCATGTTCACGCCCATTACCAGCGACAAATAACGGGAAATCTCGTTGAGCATTCCCACGCGGTCCAGTCCCTTGAGGGTGATGCGGACCAGGAAGGAATTGTCCTCCGCCTGTTCCAGCCACTTGGGAACGACCACCCAGTCTCCGTGCATGGCGGCGATGCTTTCGGCCACCGGACAGGCTTTTTTGTGTACGGTGACGCTGCCGTCGGGCGCCTTGAAACCCACCACCGGGTCTCCGGGAATGGGATTGCAGCAGCTGGCGATGGAGAAGCGGGGACCGTCCGGGTCGGAACTGCCGATGATGAAAGTCTCCGCCGCAGGATGCGTTTCGGTCGCTTGTCCGGCGTCTTCCATCCGCAAAGCGCGTCGCAGCCAGGCCAGACGGCTGCCGGACTGCTTTTTCAAGGCCTCCGGCACCTGGTCCAGGCTCAGGTTGCCCAGGCCGATGCCGTAGTACATCTCCTCGCGGGTATCCACGCCATAGGCCGCCTGCAGACGCTGGAGATTTCGCTCGTCGTTCTCAATGCCCAGCGATACAAGCGTGTTCTCCAAGGTTTTCTTGCCGAAGTCGGCCGTCTGCTTGCGCTGCGCCTTGAAGTAATCCATGACAAGGGTGCGGGCGCGGCGTGTGGTCAGGAATTTAAGCCACTCCGGCTGCGGCTTGGCGTCTTCCGCGGTAATAATCTCCACCTTGTCGCCGGTTTTGAGCACGTGGCTCAGGGTTACCAGGCGCTGGTTCACCTTGGCGGCAATGGACTTGTTTCCTATCTCCGTATGAATCAGATAGGCGAAGTCCAGGGCCGTGGCGCCCTTGGGAATGCTCCGCTGGTCGCCCTTGGGAGTGAATACGTATATTTCGGTGGCTGTAAGGTCGTTGTGGATAATGTCCAGCAGTTCCATCGCGTTGACATCCGGATTTACCAGAATTTCCTTGATGCGTTCCAGCCACGCATCCATTTCGTAATCGCCTTCGCCCAGGTAGCCGTGGCGCTTGTACATCCAGTGCGCGGCAATGCCTTTCTCGGCGATGTCGTCCATGCGGCGGGTACGGATCTGCACTTCCACCCAAACGCCCGACTCGCTGAGCAAGGTGCAGTGAAGTGCCTCATAACCATTTGATTTGGGGTGCTTCACCCAGTCGCGCAAGCGTTCCGGCATGTACCGGTACAGGCCCGTGATGATGGAGAAGATATGGTAACACTGGTCGCGTTCGCTCTCGGGGGAGTTTTGATTGGCGTCAAAGATGATGCGGATGGCATACAGGTCATATACTTCGTCAAAAGCAATCTGCTTCTGCTGCATCTTCCGCCACACCGAATAAGGGGTTTTCACCCGTTTCTTTATCTCGAACTTGAAGCCGGTCTTGGAAAGCGCCTCTTCAATGGGAATGATAAACTGGGCCATTTCCGCGCCTTTTTCCTGCACGCTCAGGTCGATGCGGGCCTTGATTTCCTCATAGGCGACCGGCTCATTGTATCGCAGCCAGATATTTTCCAGTTCACTTTTGATGCTGTAAAGCCCCAGCCGGTGCGCCAGCGGAATGAAGATGAACATGGTCTCCGACAGAATCTTGTCGCGCTTGTGCTCCGGCATGTGTTCAATCGTACGGCAGTTGTGAAGCCGGTCCGCCAGTTTGATAAGCACCACGCGGACATCGTCGTTCATGGTAAGCAGGATGCGCTTGAAATTCTCCGCCTGGAGGCTCTGCTGGGTGATGTCAACCACGCCGCGGGCCTTTTGCTCGTTGTCCAGCACCGTCTTGATTTTGGTAAGGCCGTCCACCAGCGAGGCAATTTTGTTGCCGAAATGTTCACGGATGTCGTCGATGGTATAGTCGGTGTCTTCCACGACGTCGTGCAGCAGGGCGGCCGATATGGACTTGTATCCCAGGCCGATGTCGTCCACGACAATCTGGGCCACCGCAATGGGATGCAGCATGTAAGGTTCTCCGCTGCGGCGGCGCACATTGCTGTGGGCCGAATTCGCAAAATCGAAGGCACGACGCACCACTTCCAGTTCCGCGGCGTTGGCACACCGTTTTTCCGCCGATGCATACAGCTTATCGTACGCCTGGCCTATAACCTCGTAATCCTTTTCTGTGAACTGGGAAAAACTCATCTATTCAAACTCTAATTTCTTAAAACAACGTAGGTTCCGCATCTGCCATTCCGAGCGGACTGCTTCCTGTCATTCCGAGCGAAGCCGAGGAATCTCCTATCATCTCCCGCAGGGCGGCCTCGTCAATGATTTCCACCGCCAGCTCCGTGGCTTTCTTTACCTTTTCCGGGCCCGGTTTGCTGCCGGCCAGCAGGTACGAGGTCTTGCCGCTCACGGAACTGCTGTTCTTTCCGCCATGCGCCTCGATGAGGGCCTTCATGGCATCCCGGGAAATGGAGAAGTTGCCGCTGATGACGATGGTTTTTCCGTCCAGGGCATGGGATAAGCGCCCCTGGCCGCCGTCCGTGGAGAACTGTAGGCCGGCCGCCTGCAAACGGCTGATTTCCTGCAGGTTGTCGTCGTTTCGGAAATAGGCGAAGACGCTGTCTGCAATGACTTCGCCCACATCCGCCACGGAGAGCAGTTCCTCCCTGGAGGCATTTTTGAGCGCATCGATGCTGCCGAAATGGCGGGCAACTTCCCGTGCGGTGGTTTCTCCGACATAACGGATACCCAAGGCAAAGAGGACCCGCTCGAAAGGCACGTTTCTGGAATCCGCCAGGCTTTGCAGCAGGCGGCGCGCACTACGCTCCTTCCAGCCCTCCAGCTGCAGCAGCTGGTACTCCGTGAGGCTGTATAAGTCCGCCGGAGTGCGTACCCATTGCTTGTTGTAGAGCTGTTCCACGGTGGCTTCTCCGGCCAGGACGTTCATGGCCTTGCGGGAGAGGAAATGCAGGATTTTCCCCTTCATCTGCGTGGGACAGCCGCTGGTGTTGGGACAGAACCAGCGGGCTTCGCCTTCCGGCTTCTCCAGCGGGGTGCCGCAGTCCGGGCATACGCTCGGGAATACGGGTCTCACAGCGCCAGGCCTGCGTTTGGAAGGCTCCACGGCCGTAATCTTCGGAATGATTTCGCCGCCTTTTTCCACATACACCCAGTCACCTTCATGGATGTCCAGGCTGCGGATTTGGTCCTCGTTCACCAGAGTGGCACGCTTCACCATGGTGCCGCTCAGCAGCACGGGTTCCAGGTTGGCGACAGGCGTGACGGCACCGGTCCGGCCCACCTGGTAGTCGATGGACAGGATGGGCGTACAAGCCTGTTCCGCCTTGAATTTGTACGCCACGGCCCAGCGGGGACTCTTGGCGGTATAACCCAGCTGCTGCTGATACGCCATCTCGTTGATTTTGATGACGATACCGTCCGTGGCATAGGGAAGGTCCTTCCGGGCGCTGTCCCAATGGGCAATATAAGCCTCTATCTCCCGGATGTCGTGGCAGATGCGCCGGTCCGGGGAAACGGGCAGGCCCCAGCCGGCAGCAGCGCTGAGCGCGGCGTCATGGGTCGGGTAATCCACCTGTCCGCCTGGGATATGGTAAAGGGTGCAGAAGAGGCCGCGACGGCCCACTTCCTCCGGGTCCATGAGCTTGAGCGAACCGCTGGCCGCATTGCGCGGATTGGCAAAAAGGGGCTCTTCGTTGACTTCCCGTTCATGGTTCAGCTTGTCGAAGGACTCATACGGCATCAGGATTTCGCCCCGGATTTCAAATTCCTCCGGGTAGCCGCTGCCCTTGAGCCGATGGGGGATATTGGCGATGCGGAGGGCGTTTTCCGTGACATCGTCCCCGACCACGCCGTCGCCGCGGGTGAGGGCGCTGGCCAGACGGCCGTTCCTGTAGGTGAGGCAAATAGCCGTGCCGTCGAACTTGAGCTCGCAACTATATGTGAACGAAGTGCTTAAACTCTTCTCTGCACGCTCCGCAAACGCCTCTATCTCCTGGATGGAGTAGGTGTTGGAAAGCGAGAGCATGGGGTATTTGTGCGGCACTTTGGCAAAACCGCCCTGCCGCTCCTCCTCCAGGTCCGAGCCGACGTGGCGGGTGGGGGAGTCCGCCGTGGCGTATTCCGGGAACTGCTGCTCCAGCGCTTCCAGCTCGTGCATGAGCTGGTCGTACTCGTAGTCACTCATTGTAGGAGCGTTCTCCACGTAGTATAAACGGCTGTTCTCCAAGAGAATAGCCTTGAGCTGTTCTATCCTATGTTTTGCCTCTGTGAAGTTCATGTGTTCAAGCGCGTGCGCACGTGTGTACGCAGATGAAACGCAAATATAAGAAAAATTCCGGAACTTTCACTACATTCCTGTTCCGCACAGCTATTCAGCGCACCTCTCCGCATCGTGTTCTTATCCCGGTCCCGCCAGTGCCACACTTTGCGGCCAAACTGCTCCGCTGGCGGACCTTTTGGACCGCCAATGCCACACTTTGCAGCCAAACTGCTCCGCTGGCGGACCTTTTGGACTACCAGTGCCACATTTTGCCGCAAAATCGTGCCGCTGGAAGTCCCAATGGCGCACGGCGGCATTTTGCCTCAAGAGCTGATTTTTGTCCAAATACTTGTCCACATCGTTTATAATTTCGGAACGCAGGATGTGCTAACTTTGCAGCCAGAAAGGCTTGCAGGCCCAAGACCCGGAGCAAAAAATGTAAAGAATTATGGAACAGAAATTTTGTCAGATCTGCGGTATGCCGCATCGAAGGAAATGATTTGGCGCAAGGGTGACACACAATACTATCCCGCCGGTGTGACTGATCCCAACTGCTGTGTGCTGAAATTCACCGCCGACGACGGTCGTTTCTACAGCGATTTCTACCCCCGCAGTTTTGTGATTGAGTGATAAAACACGAAATCAATCCCTAAGAGACCCGTCGGGCCATCGCTTTCGAGCTGTGGATGAAATCGTCCATGCCGATGGAGCAAGTCAGTAATTCTCCTCGTTTTTCTCCCGGTTCTCATCAATTACCTCCTCATAACCCTTCAGGGCGGCGAAGGGAGCGAACTGAGCGGCACGGTCCGCACGGGCCATGCGAGGATGCTTCTTGGAGTTTGGATGTTCCAAAAAAATGATGTCGTCGTACGGGGTGTTCATTCGTGGTGTCCTCCTATCTGCCGATTACGTTCGCGGGCGGTGGCGCCCTCCTCGAAATTCATCCCTTTCAGAATGGCGTTCTTGCCAAATTTCCGTCGTATTTCCAGTATGGTCTCCTGTTGCTTCCGTTCGCGGGAAGTATCCACCGGTTCCTCGAACAAACTCAACTGAGTGCCGTCTATTTCCTCTTCTTTCTTGACGATGGAAGCAATCACATAAATCCTTCGGACGCACAGTTTCTTATCAATTATTCTGTCGAAGAGTTCCATGGCTCCTTTGAGCAGGATGGAGGTGGCCGACGTGGCAAAAGGCAGATTGATGGAACCGTGTGCCGGCTTGGGTGTAGGACGGCCGTACCAGTCCCGTACCATAGGCCCGTTTCCTTTGCCGGCTTCGTAGCCGATATGCAGGACCAACTGCGTGGTAACCAGGCGTTTTTCCACCAGGTCCAGCGACAGCGAATCCGTCATTTCGCGCACGATGAGGCGGGCTTTTTCGTACGGATACGGTTCCATGAGCACCTGTCCGCTGGAAAGGCTGCTTGCACTGGGCCTGTAAGACTTGATGTCGGCCATGGTGCACGGTTCCCAGCCCCAGGCGTGGTCAATGAGCAGTTCTGCATTGATACCGAAGAGCTTATAAAGCACTTCCTCGTTTTTCAGCGACATGCGCGCCACGTCCCCGAGGGTGAACATGCCGGCACTTGCAAGCCGCGCCTCGGTGCCGTGTCCGATGCGCCAAAAGTCCGTCAGGGGCTTGTGGGTCCAGTATTTCTGCCGATAACTCAGCTCCGTAAGATCGGCGATGCGCACGCCGTCCTTGTCGGCCTGCTGATGTTTGGCCTCGATGTCCATCGCCACCTTCGCCAGATACAGGTTGGGGCCGATTCCCGCCGTCGCCGTGACGCCGGTCTCCTTCAGCACTTCCTGAATCAGGTGCATCGCCAGCGTATGGGCGTCCATGCCGTACATGCGCAGGTACTCCGTCGCATCGATGAACACCTCGTCGATGGAATAGACATGGATGTCTTCCGGAGCAATGTAGCGGAGGTACACGCCGTACACTTGTCCGCTCACTTCCAGATACTTGGCCATGCGGGGTTTAGCCGTGATAAAGTCCAGTTCCAGGCGCGGATTTTCCCGCTTGAGGCGGGCGATCCGCTGCTTTACTTCAAACAGCCGGGGACGTCCGGGAATGCCGTATGCCTTCAGGGCGGGGGAGACGGCCAGGCAGATGGTCTTGTCCGTGCGGGAGTCGTCGGCCACCACCAGGCGCGTAGTGAGCGCATCCAGCCCTCGTTCCACGCATTCCACCGATGCGTAGAACGACTTCAGGTCAATGGCTATATAGGTCTTTTCCTCCACTGTTATGCCAGGAGCTCATCCATCCGGCTCCTGCAGAAATCCAGGAACTGGGGATGCTCGTTGGGATGAAAGTAATAGGTGCGAACCACATCCAGGGCGGAAAGGGGATTCAGTTTCTGCTCCAGGGCCGACAGGTCTTCCATTCCCGTATAGGCCCTGGCGAAAGCTTTCCAGAAGGCCGCCATCTGTTCCACGTTCATGTGGGTAAGATCCTGGACTGCGGGAATCAGGCTGTCTATCATCATCATCTTGTACAGATGGGCCAGGTCTATGACAGGGTCTCCCACGCACAGCCAGCCCAGGTCTATCCAGTAGGGCTCTTCCCGGGAAAGGATCAGGTTTCCCGGCTGGAGGTCTCCATGCACGGCGGTAGCCGTATCGGCCATTCCGTCCACCAGGGAATACAACTGCTCCCGCTGGGCTTCCGACACAAACGGAGCAAAGGCCACGGCCTCCCTCAGAAGGGGCTTCAGGGAAGGGACATAGCGACTTACGGAAAGGGGATGCGCGTGCAGCTGGTGGCTGTACTCTGCCATCAGGGCGGCAAATTCGGGAATGCGCTCCGGCTCATCGGCACAAAGGCGGGAAAAGGATTTTTTATCCTCTATCCTTTCTGCAATATAGCCGTGATTCTGGCCGTCGCGCACTATTTCATAGACCTCAGGGACAGGAAGGCCAGCTTCATAGGCCGCCCTGGAAGCATAGAACTCCTGTTCTATCTTTTCGGCCGACGAGAGGGTACCGTGCACCAGTTTGAGCAGTTTTCCCGGATGGGCATCCGAGATAAAAGCCTGCCCGTTGAAACCTTCGCCCACCTGCGTCCAGGCCGACAGATCTATTTGAGGATAATTCTGCATATGAAAATACGTGTTATTGCCGTAAAGGTAGGCAATCCTTCCCGATTTGCCAAACACAAATAGCCCACATATCAGGAAAAATGACTATCTTTGCATAATTTAACGGAAGTTGTTTTAACATCTATACATTTTATGAAAGATTCTATCATTATCCTTTGTGGCGGTGGCCCGGCTCCGGGCATGAACACCGTGGTTATGTCTGTAGCTAAGACCTTCCTTAGCAATGGTTACCGGGTAATCGGCCTTCACGGTGGTTACAGCGGTCTTTTCTCCAAGAACCCGCGCACAGAGGACATCGATTTCTTCAAGGCCGACGCCTACTTCAACCGAGGCGGTTCCTACCTCCAGATGAGCCGTTTCAAGCCCACCGACAAGGATTTCGAGGAGAACTTCAATCTGGGCCTGTTCCAGGACAACAACATCAAACTGCTGGTAACGGTGGGTGGCGACGACACCGCCTCTACTGCCAACCGTATCGCCAAGTTCCTGGAAGCCAAGCAATATCCCATCCGCAACATTCACGTTCCCAAGACCATCGATAACGACCTTCCGCTGCCTCAGAATGCCCCGACCTTCGGCTTCAACAGCGCCAAGGACGAGGGTGCCCACCTGGCCCGCACCATTTATGAGGATGCCCGCACCAGCGGCAACTGGCTCATCATCAGCGCCATGGGTCGCAGCGCCGGTCATCTGGCCCTGGGTATCGGCGAGGCTACGCACTGCCCCATGACCATTATCCCGGAAATGTTCAACAAGACGGAAATATCCCTGGACAAGATTGTGAAGCTGGCCCTGAGCGCCATCATCAAGCGCAAGCTCATGGGTATCGGTTACGGCACCGTAGTTGTGGCCGAAGGCGTGTTCCACGACCTGGATCCCCAGGAAATCAAGAGCGCCGGCGTGTCCATGACCTACGACGAGCACGGCCATCCCGAGCTCGGGAAAATCTCCAAGGCAGTGCTTTTCAATGACATCCTGGAGAAGGAATTCAAGAAAACCGGCCTCAAAGTCAAGACCCGCCCGGTGGAAATCGGCTACGATGTCCGCTGCCAGGATCCCATCGGCTATGACCTTACCTACTGCACGGAGCTGGCCATGGGCGCCTACGAACTCTTCGCCAAGGGCGAGACCGGCTGCATGGTCTATGTGGACGCCTTCGGTGAGGCCCACCCGCTGTACCTGAAAGACCTCCAGCAGGCTGACGGAAAAATTCCGCCGCGCCGGGTGAACATCGACGGCGGCACCGCCCAGAATTACTTCGAGCACATCTGCCACTTCATCACCCCCGCGGACTACGAAGCCGCCAAGGAATACGTGGCGGATCCCGCCGCCTACGACTTCAAGATAATCTTGAACTGGTAGCATGAAATTCATTATTTACCAGGTTCTTCCCCGCCTTTGGGGAAGCGGTAAATTTTCTTCCATCGACGCCGGGTCCTTCCAGTATTGGAAAGGGCTCGGCGCCGATTATATCTGGTACACCGGCGTCATCCGGCATGCCAGCGCCGGCTCGGGAGAAAAGGTGGTGAAAGGGGAGGCCGGGAGCCCTTATGCCATTACGGACTATTACGACGTGAACCCGTACATGGCCGATGTCCCGGAGCGGCGGATGGAAGAATTCGAGGGCCTGGTGAGGCGCACGCACGAGGCCGGTCTCAAGTGCATCGTGGACTTTGTGCCCAACCACGTGGCCCGCGAATACCGCGGGGATTTGGGGGCGGGGGACGATGTTACGACGCACTGGGCCCCGGAAAACGATTTTTTCTACTATCCGGGACAGGCGCTGCGGCTTCCCATCAACCCCAAGGGGTATGAAGAAATGCCCGCCAAAGCCTCCGGCAACTGCTTCACGCCCACGCCCGGCATCAACGACTGGTGGGAAACCGTCAAGCTGAACTACTGCGACTTCCATACCGGCACCTGGGACAAAATGCGCGACATCGTCCGTTTCTGGGCGGCCAAGGGTGTGGACGGCTTCCGCTGCGACATGGTGGAGCTGGTGCCGCCGCAGTTCATGCAGTGGCTCATCCGGAGCATCAAGTCGGAATTTCCTTCGGTCATCTTTGTCGCGGAGGTTTACCAGAAAGAAAAATACCGGATGTACGTAGAGGAAGTCGGCTTTGATTTCCTTTATGATAAATGCGGTCTATACGACACTTTGCGTGCCGTTACCTGCAGCGGAGCTTCGGCAAAAGGCATTTCCTGGAACTGGCAGTTCCTGAGCGATTTGCAGCCCCACATGCTCAACTTCCTGGAGAACCACGACGAGCAGCGCGTGGCCTCCGACTTTTTCTGCGGATCGGCCCAGGCCGGCTATGCAGCCCTCGCGGTGAGCGCCCTGTTGAACACCGCCCCCTTCATGCTCTACTTCGGGCAGGAGATGGGGGAGCGCGGCATGCAGCAGGAAGGTTTCAGCGGCTTGGACGGACGTACCTCCATCTTTGACTGGTGTACGGTGCCGGCGCTTCAGGACCCGGACGAACACGTCCGCAAACGCTACCGGGAAGTGCTTACGCTGGCCGGCAAGCCTGAATTTGCGGAAGGACGCACCTTCGACCTGTGTTATTGCCAGAAAACGGGGGAGTTCAACCCCGACCGCCATTTTGCCTTCCTCCGCAGCGACGGCAAGCACACCATCCTGGTCGTCTCCAACTTCGGCGACGCGGCGGACATTACCGTCCGCATCCCTGCAGAGGCCCTGGAGTATCTTGGCGTGAAACCGGCCTGCACGGCATATACCCTGAACGTAAGAGAAAAAGACTTCCAAGTGATTGAAATCCGATAGTTTATGAAAAAAATCTTCTCGTTGACGCTGATATCGGCCCTTTGCCTGGCCTTTGCCCCGGGAGAGCCCGTGATGAGTGAAAAGGACGGCATGATACTGGTGAACACCACCACGCTTTGCGCCAAATACGATGGCTACAACGGTCCTACGCCCGTCATCCTCTATCTGAAAGACAAGAAGGTTGCGAAGGTGGAAGCCCTTCCCAATAACGAGACGCCCGGCTACTTCGAACTGCTGAATGACGAGGATTTTTTCACACGCTGGAACGGGCTCACGGCCGACAAGGCATTGGAGCTGGAAGTGGACACCGTGAGCGGCGCCACTTGGTCCTCCGACGCCATCATCCACAACGTCCGGAAAGGACTCATTTACTATCTGGAAAACGCTAAATAGTGCGCCGCCTGAACTCCGCCACGGTAATGGCGGTGGCGACGGCGGCGTTGAGGGATTCGGAACCGGGGTCGTCGGCAGGGAAGGGGGGAATGTAGAGACGCTCGCTTACGCAGGCCGCCGTGGCGGCGGAGATGCCGTTGGCCTCGTTGCCGATTACAATCACGGAAGGCCTTTCCACGCCGTTGGAGAGGCTTTTTTCATAGATGTTCTCCCCGTCCAGAAAAGTGCCATACACGGCGCCGCCGGCCTGCAGGGCGCTTTGGCAGAGGGCGGGGATGTCCGTATAATGAAACTTGACACGGAAAATGGCGCCCATCGTTGCCTGCACCACTTTGGGGTTGAAAACGTCCACCGTGTCTTCCGAGGCAAATACGGCGTCGATTCCGAACCAGTCGGCCACGCGGAGGATGGTGCCCAGGTTGCCCGGGTCCCGGATGCCGTCCAGGGCCAGGAAAAGCCCGGATGCCGGCAGGACAGCCGACGCCAAGTCTGCCGGACGCTCCACGGTGGCCAGCACCGGAGAAGGGGAGGAGAGACTGCTCATGCGGACCATTGCGGCCTCGCCGACGTCTTCCGTCCGATACACGTCCCGCACCTTGAAACGGGAATGCAGGGCCTCGGAAACCAGTTTTTCTCCCTCCACCACAAATACACCATACTCATCACGGAACTTCTTCTGTGACAGCGACTTCACGAACTTGATTTCGGCCGAGGAAAGTGTCATTCTGAGTGAAGCGAAGAATCTCTATTTATATCCTAACAGTTTCAGCATGCTGTCTGCCGACTGCTCCTCCGCAAATACGCTGGTAACCAGATTCCCTTCCTTGTCCCGGTCGATGAGGATGTGCCTGGGGGAAGGCATGAGGCAGTGCTTGATGCCGCCGAAGCCCGACAGGGCCTCCTGATACGCTCCCGTATGGAAGAAACCGATATACAGGTTTTCCCGGCGGCTGCGGATGGTGGGCAGGAAGATGGCGTTGGCATGATAATCGGCATTGTAGAAGTCCTGGCTGTCGCAGGTGAGACCGCCCAGGAACACGCGCTGATACTCATCGTTCCACTTGTTGATGGGCAACAGGATGAAGCGCTGGTTCAAGCCCCAGGTATCCGGCAGGCAGGTCATGAAACTGTTGTCGATCATGTACCACTTCTCGCGGTCGTTCTGCTGCTTGATGTCCAGAATCTTGAAGATGGTGGCGCCGCTTTCTCCCACGGTGAAGGAGCCGAATTCCGTGAAGATGTCCGGCTCTTCCACGCCCATGGCATTGCAGGTGACCTTGATCTGGTTGATAATCTCTTCCACCATGTACTCGTAGTCGAACTCCTGGGCCAGGGAGGTCTTGTTGGGAAGACCGCCGCCGATATTGAGGCTGTCCAGCTCCGGGCAGATGGCCTTGAGTTCGCAGTACACCTTCACGCACTTGGACAGTTCGTTCCAATAGTAAGCGGTGTCCCGGATACCGGTGTTGATGAAGAAATGCAGCATCTTCAGGTGGAAGTTGGGATACTTGGCCACCGTTTCACGATAGAATTTGAGGATGTCCGAATAGCGGATGCCCAGACGGGAGGTATAGAAATCGAAGTTGGGCTCTTCTTCCGAGGCAATGCGGATGCCCATCATGGTATCCTCTTCGATAAGGTCCGCCAGGTCTTCGAACTCGTTCTTGTTGTCCAGCACGGGAATGATGTTCTTCCAGCCGTCCTTGCGCAGTTTCGCGATGTTCTGGATATACTGGGGGCGCTTGAAGCCGTTGCAGATGATGTAGAGCTCTTCCTTGTTCACCGACCCGTCGCGTCCCAGGGCTTCCACGAGGTCCAGGTCATAGGCCGATGAGGTTTCCAGATGCACGTCGTTCTTGAGGGCCTCGTGAACCACGAAGGCAAACTGGGAACTCTTGGTGCAGTAGCTATAGTGATAATCTCCCTGATAGTCGGCCTTCGCCATGGCCACCTTGAACAGGCGTTTGGCACGTTGGATTTGCGAAGAAATTTTTGGCAAGTAAGTGATTTTGAGCGGCGTTCCGTATTTTTCAATGATTTCCATCAGGTCGATGTCATTGAACATAAGGTTTCCGTCCACCACCATGAACTCATCCTGCGGAAAGTCAAAGGTCTGGTCGATTAGGTCGATGTACTTGTTTTTCATCCCTGCTATAAACTGTGTTAAAAAATCACGCAAATATAAGTAAAAAGTATTACTTTTGTAAGAATGAAACGGAGGAAAGTCATATTTCTTTGCATTTGTGCGGTTTTGTCGGTCGCCTGCAGCGTTACCCGGTCGCTCAAAGACGGAGAATACCTCCTTCGCAAGAATCAGGTGAAGGTGGACGACCCCGGTTTCGACGCCGGCAGCCTCATGTCCTATATCGCCCAACGGCCCAACTCATACCTGCTCGGCGTAAACCCGCTGCTGTCCGTGTATAACTGGAGCGGGGAAGGCAAGACCAAACTGGGCCGGTTCGTGCAAAGCGTGGGCGTGGCGCCCGTGGTTTATGACCCCGCACTGGTGGAAAAGAGCATCGGCAGCATCGAGAACCACCTGCGCTATATCGGCTATTATGGTTCCCAGGTAGAGAGCCGGGTGCAGGTAAAGGGCCGCAAGGTGTACGTGAACTATTATGTCGCGCTGGGGAAGCGCTATACCATCAGCGCCATCGACTATGACTTGCCGGAATATGGCAGCCTGAAGCAGGAATTCATGGAGGACCTGCCGCACAGTACCGTTGCGGTAGGGGATTATCTGGCGGAGAGCGACCTCGAAAAAGAGGCGGAGCGCAGCGCCCTGATGTACCGCAACAAAGGCTATTACGGCATGTCCAAGAGCTATTATTTCTTCGAGGCCGATACCTTGTCGCGTGACGGGACCGCCAAGCTCCGGTACAACATCCGCGACTACGCCCTCGGAGATCCGGCTTCCACCGCGCGCCAGCACCGGAAATTCACCCTGGACAAGGTGCAGATTACCCATCCGGAGAAGCTGAAAATCAGGCGCAGCACCCTGGAAAACATGAATACCCTGCGTCCCGGCCAGCCCTACAGCGAACAGGAAGTGAACACCACCTATACGCGCCTGGCCAACCTGGGCATGCTGTCCGGCGTAAACGTGAACATACAACCCAGCTCGGACAATACCGTAAATGCCGACATTTCGCTGCGAAACTCCCGCCTGCAATCCATCAAGGCCGACCTGGAAGGGTCTTTCAACTCTACGGGCCTGTTCGGCATTTCCCCGCAAATCAACTATTACCACAAAAACATCTTCCACGGGGGAGAACGGCTCAACGTGGGTATCAAGGGCAACTTCCAGTTCAAGCCCGGAGACAAAGCCTATTCCACGGAACTGGGTATCACCACATCCATCCGCTTCCCGCAGTTTCTGGGACTGCCCAACCGTATTTTCAAAGGCCCGTACATTCCAACCACGGACGTATCCCTGGCCTTTACCTACCAGGACCGGCCGGAATTCCGCCGCACCCTGATTACCACCGCAATTACTTACAACGGCCGCGTGGGGAAAGACTTCTATTACCAGTTTTCGCCCTTCCGTCTCAATATCGCGCGCCTGTTCAACATCAACACAGAATTCCTCTCCCAAATCATCATTGCCAACCCCTTTATCATGAATGCCTATATGGGCCGCTTCGACCAAGGGGTAAACGGTATGGTATATTACACCACCAACGCTTCCGCCGTTCCGCTTACTTCCTATCACTACGTCCGCTTCGGCGTGGACCTTTCCGGCAACTTTCTCAGCCTGTTCAACAAGCTGATGCCCGTGGACGAGGCCGGCATGCGAACCATCTGGTCCACGCCCTATGCCCAATATGTGCGTGCCGAACTCAATGTGGGCAAGGTGTTTCGCTTTGGTGCCGAGGAGCAGCACGCCCTCGCCCTGCACCTGGTGGCCGGCGCCGGTTACGGCTATGGCAATTCGAGCACAATGCCTGTAGAGAAGCTGTTTTACTGCGGTGGCTCCACGTCCATGCGCGGCTGGCAGGCCCGCACCCTGGGACCGGGCAATTCGGAGCTCCTAACGGTCTTCTCCATTCCCAGCCAAATCGGCGACATGAAACTGGAGGCCAATGTCGAGTACCGTTTTCCCCTCGTATGGAAACTGGAAGGAGCGCTCTTTGTCGATGCCGGCAATATCTGGAATATCCCCCGCAAGGAAGTGAACGATACGACGGGGGTCTTCAGTTTCAATAACTTAGGGGAATCCATCGGCCTGGACTGGGGCCTCGGCATCCGTATGAACCTGGGCTTTCTGCTCATCCGCGTCGATGGCGGCCTCCGGCTCCACGACCCCGCCCGGGCGGAAGGCAATCGTTGGGTTCCCGTCCGCGAGTGGTTCCCGAAGAACTACGCCATCCACTTCGGCGTGGGTTATCCTTTCTGATAATACTTGGGCCAGCAGGCTTCGAGATAGGCCCGGAGCACGTTTTCGTGCTTGTTGGGCTGGGGTTCATAGAACACCGTTCCGCGAAGGGCGTCCGGCAGGAACTCCATATCCACAAAATGGCCGGGATAGTCATGGGCGTACTTGTAACCGTCGCTGTAGCCCAGTTCCTCCATCAGTTTGGTAGGCGCGTTCCGGATGGGGAGGGGGACAGGCAGGTTGCCCGTCTCCTTCACCTTGGCCAGGGCATTTTCCAGGGCCATGTAGGAACCGTTGCTCTTGGGGGAGGAGGCCAGATATACGGTGGTTTCCGCCAGGGGAATCCGGCCTTCCGGCATGCCGATTTTGCTTACGACCTCAAAGCAGGCGTTGGCCAGCAGCAAGGCATTGGGATTCGCAAGCCCTACGTCCTCGGATGCGCTCAGGCACAGCCGGCGGGCGATGAACAAGGGGTCCTCACCCCCGTCAATCATGCGCGCCAGATAATAAATGGCCGCATTGGGGTCGCTGCCGCGGATACTTTTGATAAAGGCCGATATAATGTCATAGTGCATCTCGCCATCCTTGTCATATATCGCCATGTTTTCCTGCACCGAGGCCGTTACCGAAGCGTTGTCAATTACGATGGGAGACTGCCCGCCCAGGGCGTCCACTACCAGTTCCAGCACATTGAGCAGCTTGCGGGCGTCGCCGCCGCTGTAGCGCATCAGGGCTTCGCTCTCCTTTACCTGAATATCCTTTTCCTTCAGCAGGACGTCTTCCTTCAGCGCACGGTCCAGCAGAATTTGCAAATCGCTCTTTTCAAGCGGTTTAAGTACAAACACCTGGCAGCGGGAGAGCAGGGGGGTGATGACCTCGAAAGAGGGATTCTCCGTTGTCGCGCCTATCAGGACAATCGTGCCGTTTTCCACGGCGCCCAAGAGGGCATCCTGCTGGGCCTTGTTGAAACGGTGGATTTCGTCGATAAATAGGATGGGCGCCCCTTTTTGCCGAAAAAGGGCGTTTCCCTGCGCCTTGTCAAACACTTCGCGGACATCTTTCACCCCGGCAGTCACTGCCGAAAGTGTGTAGAAATCGCGGTCCAGCGTTTCCGCAATGATATGCGCCAAGGTCGTTTTTCCTACGCCGGGAGGTCCCCAGAGGATGAACGAGCTCAGGTTGCCGCTCTCAATCATCTTGCGCAGGATACAACCCTGGCCCACCAAATGCTGCTGTCCCACGTATTGGGCCAGTGTCCGGGGCCGCATCCGTTCCGGAAGGGGAGGCAAGAGGGAGGATTGGGCGCTCATTTAGATTTCTTTGCCGAATACACGGCGGCGACGTTTGAATTCCTTCTGGTAGATGTTCCAGATATTTTGCACCGATGCGTTGGTTTCCATCTCCGCGTTGGATTCACCGTATTTGAAGCCGCCTTTTATGAGATTGGGTATGATTTCGTTGAACAGCATGGCATGTACGCCCCGGTTCCGATAGTCCGGGTCCACGGCGATCAGCATGAGTTCCAGGGCTTCTTCGTGCTTGATGTACATGGATTTGACCAGGTGCCACCAACCGGTGGGGAACAGGTACCCATTGCCTTTTTTTACGGCATGGGCGATGGAAGGCATGGTGACCGCAAGGGCCACCAGCTTGCCGTCGGCGTCTTCCACCACCGTAAGGTATTTCATGTCCAGGATGCCCAGGAAGGAATCGATATAGTGATTGATTACTTCCGGAGGAAGCACGGTGAAATCGAAGAGCGTGCAGTAGGTCCGATTCACCAGGTCGAAGAGTTTGCGGCCGTATCCGCCCTGTTTGATTTCTTTTTTGCTGACCTTGCGGATGTGCAGGTTGTAACGTTCAGAAACCAGTTTGGCGGCCTTCACCACCTTTTCCGGAACCTGGTCGGGGACAAATATGCGATACTCCAGCCAGTCGTTGACTTTTTGCATGCCCAGCGCCTCGAAATGTTCACCGTAATACGGATAATTGTACTTGAGCATGAAGGAGGAAATGTCGTCGAAGCCTTCCACGACGCATCCTTCGTTGTCAAAATCGGTGAATCCAAGGGGACCGGCGATACTGGTCATGCCGTTTTCCTTGCCGAATGCAATGACGGCATCTATCAGCGCCTTGGAAACTTCTTTGTCGTCAATGAAATCTACCCAGCCGAAACGGACCTCTGCATGATTCCAGTCGCGGTTGGCGATATGGTTGATGATGGCTGCGATGCGTCCCACCAGCTTGCCGTCTTTGTATGCCAGGAACTTGCGGGAAAGCGCGTACTTGTCCATGGGATTCTTCCCGGAATCCAGCGTGGTCATTTCGTCCGCATACAGGTTGGGGACATAATATGGGCAGTTTTTGTACAGTTCGAGGGGGAACTTGACAAACTTCTTGAGTTCCGCTCTGGTTTCGACCGTTTTAATTTCTACTGACATGTTGTGTTTAGGCATATTTAGCTTACAAATATAAGTATTTTTGCCTGAATAAAAAACGCAGTGCCTGTAAAAAGACACTGCGTGAGGCAGGGGAGAGGACGATTCTCCTTATTGTGCGGGTGAAAGGATGAAGCGGACCTTTCCTTTGTACGTCCTGGAATTGGAAGACACTTCGGCATCCAGGCTGAATTCAATCTGATTCTTGCCCAGGCCGGGATTGGTGTTGATGGTGCCGCTGGCCTTGCCGCTGAAGAGTTCGATGCCGATGGCGCCGGAGAGTTCATAGTTGATCTTGCCGTTCTCGGAGAGGGACATCGTTCCGACCAGCGAAGGTTTGGAAGTAAAAGCGATTTCAACGGTTTTGGCCATGGTGAAGTTGATTTCTTTCACCACGTATCCGGCCACGGCCTCGTCCTTGAGGTCGACGTTGCCTTTCTGCTCCAGTTCCTTCAGAATGGCAGGAATGTCACAGCCGTCTTTGACGACGCCTACACTGGTTTTACCGTCGAAGGAAACGGAAACATCCGTTTTGTCAATGCGCCAGGCACGGGCTAAAGTGGTATAGAAATCGTTAGCCGGGAAGATAGGGGCCTCCGTAAAGGAAACGACAATGTCCTCGCCGCTGGTTCTCTTGATGGTTACCTGATTACCGTTGATGGTGACGGTACCAAAGCCGTTCAGGGTATATACGTTGCCCGCCACAGTGTAAAGGCCACGGATGAATTCCACGGATTCGTCGGCTTTTATTATCTGATTACGGACAATATAACGGCCGCTCTCGGTGAATTCCACGAAGTCGATACCGGGATTACTGGAAGAACTGTCCAGCAGGAGTTTCTTGGCCTGTGCCGCATGCTGGGGAGCGGGAAGCACCACGCCAGAAGAAGAAGAGGAAGTCTTATCGCATGAAGCGGTGAAAAACAGGGCTGTCGCAGCAGCTGCGAGGAAGAGTATTTTTTTCATAGTATTAAATATAACTTATTAATTATCAGTTAGAAAATGGGAATGAAGACATTGAGTTTCAGCATGGGCATCACGGGAATTTTGCTCACGGAATCCACAGCGCCCTTGTCCTGGTTGTCCAGCATGGCGCTGGTCAGGAGCACCGGCTTTCCATTCTCGTTGAGGGTATAGTCGTATGACTGCAGTTTGGCATTTCCGGTGTAAATCACACCCATGTCGAAGGTGACGCTGACGCGTTTGTCGTGACGGATGGGACGGCCGAAACCGATGCCCAGGTACGGACGGACGACATTGTAGGAGACATCGGCAAAGCAATGGCCATTTTTATCCGAGGAAATGCGGGACGCTGAATTGTCTTTCTGCAGTTCGAAATAATAGCTGGCATATTCGTCGGAACGGAGCACCTTGCTCATGTCAACATCGGCAGCGAGAAACTTGGGGTCGCAGAAATAGAGGCCCACGGTGAAGTGGAAAGGCGTGTTTTTGCCGGGGAAAATGTCGAACAGCAACTTGCCGCCGCCTAAATTGAAATAGGTTTTGGCCGACACGGCTTCACGAAGCGGACGGACGTCGTTTTCGTTTATCTTGATGGTTTCGGGAATGCTTGAGAATGAAGAGCCTTTGAAACCCAGCACCGGAGGTATGAAGAGGGAATAGCCCGCATGGATTTGCACATACGGAGTCAGGTTGGTGGCAACTTCCACACCAATACCATCCAGACCGATGGTAGGAGCGACAGACAGATGCGTAAAAATCTGATTGTCCTGTGCGCGCACGCAAAAGACCGAAAGAGTAAGCAGCGCTGTAATGAGAGCGAACGTTTTTTTCATAGATTCGTTGTTTTTATTTTTGGCAAAAATACGAAAAATCTTTGCATCCACAACATAAAACCACTGAAATTGTTGCCTTTTGCTCTTGATTTTGCTCAAATGGTACTTTTTTCCTCAAAATAATTTTGACTACATTTGTTACACAATTTATATTATGTTAACTTGTGCAAATAAAAAGTTTCCCCTACCTTTGTACGGCAATACAAACAATATGTCCAAGAAAAGAATCGATCTCCTGCTGGAAAACGTCACCATCGAATCGGTGGCAGCCGAAGGCAAAACGCTCACACATGTGGACGGCATGGTGGTTTTCGTAGATTTCGCCGTGCCCGGAGACATTGTGGATATCCAGGTGTATAAAAAGAAGAAAAATTACATGGAAGGCTTCATCAAGCGCATTGTGAAGCCCTCGGAACACCGCCTGGAGCCTTTCTGCCAGCATTTTGGCGTATGTGGCGGGTGCCGATGGCAGCCTTTGCCCTATGAAATGCAGCTGGAAGCCAAACGCCGGCAAGTGGAAGACCAATTGGTACGCATCGGACACCTGGACGTGCCGGAAATCAGGCCCACACTCCCCTCCGAACGTATTCGGTTCTATCGTAACAAACTGGAATTCAGCGCTTCCGACAAGCGCTGGTTGCTGAAGGACGAGGACCCGGCCGCCATTCCCGAAAACGACCGCATGGGCCTGGGCTTCCATGTGGGGAAATTCTTCGACAAGGTCCTGGACATCAAGCAATGCCACCTGCAGCCGGAGCCGAGTAACGCTATTCGACTGTTTATCAAGCAATTCTGCATTGAAAACGGCTATGAATTCTACAATATACGGGAAAACCGGGGCTATTTCCGCAACATGTTTGTCCGTACCACGGAAAAAGGGGAAGTCATGCTTATCATTGTCTTCGCCTATGAGGACGAAAAGCGCAGAAAAGCCCTTCTGGACGCACTGATTTCCCGTTTTCCCGCCATCAGCAGCCTGTATTACGTCATCAACGAGAAGGTGAACGACTCTATATCCGACCAATCCCCTATCCTCTATCACGGGAACGAGGCCATTTACGAGGAAATGGAGGGACTGCGTTTCAAAATCGGCCCTAAATCCTTCTACCAGACCAATTCCCTGCAGGCATACCGTCTGTACGGCGTAGCCCGGGAATTCGCCGCCCTTACGGGCAAAGAGGTGGTCTATGACCTTTATACCGGCACCGGCACCATCGCCCAGTTTGTAAGCAGAAAAGCCAGCAAAGTGATTGGTATTGAATATGTTCCGGAAGCCATAGAAGATGCCGAATGCAATGCTGCCGCCAACGGCATCGGCAATTGTACTTTCTTTGCCGGCGACATGAAAGACGTGCTCAACGAGTCATTTATCCGCACCCACGGCAAACCGGATGTGATTATCCTGGATCCGCCCCGGGCGGGTATCCACCCGGGCGTGGCCCATGTCATACTGAAAGCCGCCCCGCAGCGGATGGTGTATGTAAGCTGCAATCCTGCCTCCCAGGCACGTGATTTGGCCATTTTGTGTCAGGATTACCGCATTACGGCCGTGCAGCCGGTAGATATGTTCCCACATACCATGCACGTGGAAAACGTGGTTGCACTGGAAAGGAAAGCCTGATCAGAATGCACGGATCGGCGCCCGCAGGATTTCCTCGCGGGCGTCTTCGTACAATACCCGCGCCTCCAGCGTATGCTCCCCTTCCGGCAATTCCAAACGGGTGCCCTGCAGGGTTTCTCCATCCAACTTCCAGGTAACGGTGTCAATACGCGTGTTCTCCGGCACCTGCACCTGCAACGCAAAGGACTCGCCCGCCATGAGCGCTCCTGCGGGCAAGACGATGCAGGCATAGCCCATCTGCGCCAGATTCTCCGCCGGTACTTCTTCCAGGCGGGTTTGCAGCATGAGATCCATGTAGAAACCGGCTTTCTTGTTGTACAGGGGCTTCCAGTCCACATTCTCCATGCTGAAAGGCGCATAGAAACTGTTGCCTGAGTTCCCCGGATAAACAACCGAAAACGGGTTGTTGTCGCCCATCTCCTGAAATCCGTAGCCCACATAGATATCCTGTCCCTCCGGAATGCGGAAATCGGCCTCCAGCGGGACGGAGACGGGCAGATACTCCCCTGCCTCCGGCTTTCCCGCATCCTGGGTCAGCTGCCGGCTGGTCCCGACGTCCAGGGTAATATACAGATTACCAAGCGTCTCCGGGTTAGAAACATAAGGGAAACAGACCACCTCGGTCAGCCGGCGGCCCACGTAGGGGGCCAAATCGTCGGCGGTAAAGCGGACGGCGGCCATCAGGGGTTCCTTGGACGCCGGTGAATAATACCCGTTGTTCAGGCCCGGGTCGTAGGTATAATAGAAGGTGCCGGCCGGTTCCTGGTTTTTCGCCAGGAAATGGTATTCGCATACCAGCCGGGATTTGGCCAGTTCCGTTTCCCGTTTTATGGTACGATACCCGGATTTGGATACCTCGACCGTCCAGCAGGCCACATTTTCCAGCACTGCCTCAAGCTGATAGTACCCGTACATGTCACTGTACCCGGAAACCGCCGGATCCTCGCCGGCATACAGCTGCACCAGCGCATTTTGCACGGGAGCCCCGGTCTGGTCCAGCACAAGGCCGCACAGGACGTGCCGCGAAGCGCTTTCCAGCACCCGAAAACGGATACGGTCCTGTTCCAGGTCCACGCAGCTGATGGCCAGCTGACCGCTCTCCCCTTCCCAGTCTTCCGGAAGGAAGCTGTGTACGTTGCCGGAACCCGGAAACAGAAGGGCGCCCGGATTCAGCGAAACGACGTTGTAGTTGTGCGGTTCCATGGGCGGGACCACGTAGCAGCATGGATGCGACCCATAGGCGTTCACACGGTTGGAAGCACGCCAGTCCGCCCAGTAAAAAGAGGCCGGATGGCCGTACACATCCCGCTCGGAGCCATCTACATGGTACACAAGCAAGCCCATGGGAAGAGACGCGTAATAGAAATACTCCCCTTCCGTGCGGGTGGGACTGACAGCCGTTTCACCGAACGGAAGCTGCATCCAGCCTTCCTGCAACGGTTTCAACTGCTCCGCCGGCATCCAGCCCAGCAGCATTTTCTCAATCGCCAGCAACGGCGGCGGAGCGTCACCCTCTTTGCTATAGAGCCCGCCGGCCATCACGGAAAACTGATACATGCCTCCGGCAAGGCCGTTTTTGGCGCCGTCGGTGTCATAAAGGTCCGGCAGGCCCAGCGCATGGCCCATCTCATGGATTACAGGGCCGATTCCCACCACCTGCGCACCCTCCGTTCCCCGCAGCTCCGAGGTGCAGAAATAATAGCCGAGTCCCATTCCGTCGAAACGGGCATCGACAATTTCCGGCTCCGTGCAAGTCCGGATATCGGCATGATGCGACCAGATGGCGTCCGCACCCGCACCGCCGGCCTGGTCATAGCCGGCATAAAAATACAGGACAAGGTCCAGGATGCCGTCGCCATCGGCGTCGTAGGAGGCAAAATCCACTTCCCCTTCCAACTGCCAGCAGGCCTCCAGCAGGACGCGTTCGGGCGCTTCATCGCCCAGCCGCTCCCCTTTCTCCATACGGTCTTTTCCATAGGCCGCAATCGGTTTATCCAGCAAGACCGGACCGTAAACGTCGAAAACGGGACGGAAAAGCCCGTTGGAATTTTCGTCGAAATACTTGCTCACTTCCGTGTTCAGAAGGGTGGAAATCTGGGTTTTCGGCTCTTCCAGGGTGAAACGGATATTGCGAAATTCCACCAGAACGGTGAAAATATGCGGTTCCCCTGCCGGATGCACCGCCTGACCAGGCGTTTGACCCCAGCCCAGGACGCTTCCAAGCAGCAGAAACCCTATGAACAAGCAGCGCTTCATTTACTTAATTTTCGCATGTGTTTATTGTTCCAGCACAAAATAAATATCGTCACTCTCCTTCAGCCAGACTTTGTCTCCCTTAACCCGGACGACCTGCAGCCGGTAAGGAATGCACATCCGGGTAAATCCATGGTCCGCTACCAGAAACAACGCGTCGAACGACATTTTCTCCGTCAGCGGGCGCGGAAGGCCGCACAGGCTTGCAACCCGCGCATAGGCCGGTTGTACCATGCGAAGATTCTGCCGATTGTTCCCATAATGCAGGATGCCCAGCTGCCAGCCGTCCCGCAGCACCAGGTCCCCGCCGGGCACCCCATAGGCCCCCGGCTCTTCCGTCTGCAGGATGGGGTCTTCCTCTACTTCTACCGGGACCGGTTTGTCCACCTCCTCATGCGGAATCTCCTCCCGGCATGCGCAAAGGAAAAACAAGGCCGGGAAAAGGCACAATAAAGCCGATATGGAAAAACTTCGCATCTTTTTAGTCCTGATACTCCACAAATATACATAAAAAATCACTAATTTTGTGCCCTGTAAAACGAACATACATGATTATACAGATTCTTTTATTGCTCGTAGGGCTCGCTCTGGTAGTTTTCGGGGCCGATTATCTGGTGGAAGGCGCTTCGGCCGTCGCCCGCAAGTTTGGACTCAGCGAATTTGTCATCGGACTGACTATCGTGGGCATGGGGACCTCGGCGCCGGAAATGGTGGTCAGCTTCATCGGCGCCGCGCAGGGCAATGCCGACATCGCCCTGGGCAATGTCGTCGGTTCCAATATTTTCAACACGCTGCTCATCCTGGGACTTACGGCCCTGATTCTCCCCATGGGCATAAGCGCGGACAACCGCAGGAAGGACATCCCCGTCAATATCTTAACGACCATACTGCTCATTGTTTTGGGACTGGAGCACACCCTCTTCGGCTTCGGAACGGACGGGCTCAGCCGCCTGGACGGTGCCATTCTCGTGGTCCTGTTCATCGCCTACATGTGGTCCTCCTTTACAAAGAAAACAGCTGAAACAACGCAGGAAAACGAAGCAAAGCCCATCAAGCCCTGGCTCGCCGCCATCATGATTATAGGCGGTTTGGGAGGCCTTGTGGCCGGAGGCAACTTGTTCGTCAATGCCGCCACGGCCATCGCCAAGGCACTGGGCGTGAGCGACAAATTCATCGCCATCACCATCCTGGCCGGAGGCACTTCCATGCCGGAATTGGCCACCTGCGTCGCGGCGGCCATCAAAAAGAAAGGGCAGCTGGCGCTGGGAAACATCATCGGCTCCAACATCTTCAACATCCTGCTTATCCTGGGCGGCAGTGCGCTCATCCACCCTCTTTCTTTTGCCGATATCACCTATGTGGACTTAGGCATCCTGCTCGCAAGCGCCCTGGCGCTGCTCACGGCTTGTTATATCGGCAAAAAAAACAGCCTGGACCGTTTGGACGGCAGTCTGTTTCTCTTGTTATGGGGCGGCTATATGGCCTGGCTTATTGTGAATCTGTAAGCTGTTCTTTGGACAGAACCGGATTACTGTAAATGTGCAGGAAAATGTCCCTGAGTTCATGTTTGTTCAGGGACGGTTCCACCATGAGCAGGCGCTGGGCAATGTAGGATTTGAAGGTTTCCAGGTCCTCGGCGGTGTACCGGTCTGCGTACTTCTTGCAGCCATTCACCATATCATAGGCCATATAATTGGTTTTCCACAGCTTGTAGCCGCTGATAATCCTGCGGTCCACAGCGTGGCGGATGAGCTGGTAGCGGTCGTTTTTGTCGCAGTGCGCCGCAGCCCGGATTTCCTCTTCCGTAAGGGGGTCGTCAATGCTCAGGTGCACGTTCCCCTTGTATTGCTTGATGCCCATCATGATGCTCTCCAAATCCTCCGTCTCCCCTTTCACATATTTTCGGGTGCGTGAAATGAGGAGTTCACGGGCCTTGAGTATGTCGCACGGCTCATACTCGTAGGAAATGCTGATGGGAATAATGTTCAGGTCCATGAAATTTTGCACGAAATCACCCGTTCCGCTCATGTCCAGCATTTTTAACAGGCCCTGCTCAGTAGTGTCCAGACCATCTTTGGTCCGGCCCTGGCGCTGTGCAATCCAGACGGAAGCCGTGCCGGAGGTTACGGTTTCCCGGATATAGCGGCTGAGCAGCTGCGAGGACAAGTACAACTCACGGGCCGATATGCCACGAATCACCTTGATCATGCGGTTGGAGCGGATAAGCAGCTCCACCGACTTCACCTTGAGAAGGTTGTCGCCCACGCAAATCTGTGTTTCCGGCATGTGGTAACGTTGGAGCGTTATTTGCGTAAGCGCCGGATCCAGGATGATGTCCCGGTGATTGGACATGGCCACATACTTGCGTTTCAGGTTCTGCAACTTCTCAAAACCATCATAGGTATATTCCTTCATGCTGGTGTCCACCACCCAGTTGATGGCCTTGGACATGACCACACCCTGGAATTCGTCCACGGTATGGATGCTGCGCAAGACCTCGCCCAGAAAGCCCTCCGGTTTATCCGGAAAGATGAATTTGGACACCCACTTGGTATTGGGGTGATTGGAAAGCCGTGTCAGGGCGGCCGCCGCTTCTTCGTCTGTAAAAGGAGCTATATCAGAAAATTCACTCAAATCCATTTCCTTGTTGAATTAGTTATCTTCTCCACAAAGCTACAAAAAATAAAACAATAAACCTATCTCCGCTCCAACAAAGAACTGTCTCCGTAGCTCAAGAAACGGAATCCGTGCTGGAGGGCGTAGTCGTAAATGGTGCGCCAATCGCCTTTTACAAAAGCAGATACAAGCAGAATCAAGGTACTCTCCGGCTGGTGGAAATTGGTCACCAGTTTATCGACAATCCGGAACGGAAAGCCCGGGACGATGATGATGCGCGTGCCGCCGGCCAAATTTTCCAGTCCCTCGCGGTCCATGTAGCGGATAAGCGCTTCCAGGGCCTCTTCCGTGCTGTACGGGTATTCCCGCGTGTACGGGGCCCACTGTTCGACATCGGCAGGATGCCCGTTCTCCAGGCAGCTCACGCCCATGTAATAAAGGGATTCCAGCGTACGGACGGAGGTGGTTCCCACAGCGACGACGGACGAGGGGGCCGCCTTCAGGCGCTGCAGCAGTTCTTTGGATACCGAAAAGGGCTCCCGATGCATGGGGTGTTCGCTTACCAGGGAGCTTTTAACGGGCAAAAAAGTACCGGCACCCACATGCAGGCAAACCGTGCGGATGTCAATCCCTTTTTCTCGGATGCGCCCCAGCACGTCCTCCGTGAAGTGCAAGCCGGCCGTAGGAGCCGCTACTGACCCGCGGATGCGCGCATATAAAGTCTGGTAGCGCTCCGTGTCAATTTGCTCGGATTCACGGTTCAAATAGGGCGGAATGGGTACCGTACCGGCCATTTCCAGCACGCGGGAGAACGGAGAAGCGTCTTTCCAGGTAAAACGGACCACGCCGGTCTGTCCATCCCGATGTTCCAGGCGGGCTTCCAGTCCCAGGGAAACTATATCGGCACGATTATCGGGATTATAGAGGTGCAAAACGTCTGATTTCCATTTTTTTGCATTGCCGATGACACACTTCCAGGAGGTGGTGTCGGTAGCGCAGAACGCCGTGTTGTATTCTACGGGCTGAACGGGCTCCAGACAGAAAATCTCAATGTGCGCTCCGGTTTCCCGTACAAAATGCAGACGGGCGGGTACGACTTTGGTATCATTGAAAATCATGAGGGAGCCTTCTGGGAGTAGTTCCGGCAACTGGCGGAAGACATACTCGTTGACAGCGCCGTCTTTGTAGTGCAGTAGTTTGGACGCATCACGCTCCGGCAGCGGATATTTCGCGATTCTATCGTCCTCCAGGCCGTAATTATAGTCTTCGATATGAATTTCCGGTATCATCAGAATTGTAAATTTCGTGCAAAGGTACAGCAATTCTTGCAAATAGGGAAATCTCGCGTAAAATAAAATAATTCACGTCAAGCAGTTTACAAAAATGAAATTATACGGCTTGTAAATTGTGTCAAATTATGAAATTGCCAACAGCTTGCTAAAACCTTGCCCATCCTTTTGCTAAAATCCAATAAGAAAAACTTATAAACGATTTTAGCAAATTGTCTTTTATTTGATAATCAGTAAGTTATATTGTTTAGTTAAAGCTGAAGATGATTAACCGGTATCCAATGTATCGGCTTCAACAGTCAAGAGTCGCTTCAAATGCATTTAGAATGTATTATATTTTAATAGAGATATACTATAAATCAAATGGTTAATTTAGATTATGCGTAGAAATACTTTAACTAAATTTTCTATATATTTATACAAATATTCATACATCTTGGTATCGTTGCACTTGTATTTTTCGAATAACTTGTTTAGATTTGTGAAAGTAAATTTTAGGAAAATGAATCGTCGTCTTTTACAGTTTTTGCAGGCTGAGAATCTTACGCAGACACAGTTTGCGGATACACTTTCCGTAGCACGCGGGAGCGTCTCCCACATTTTGGCCGGTCGCAACAAACCCGGCTACGATTTTCTGGAAAGTCTGCTGCTCCACTTTCCTCGCCTGAATCTGGAATGGCTGTTAACGGGAAAAGGGCGTATGTACAAGGACCTCCCTCCCGAAGGGATCCAGGATCCGGCACAACTGGAGCTGTTCTCGATGCCCGTTCCCGCGGAACCGAGAAAACTGGAAAAGATTATTGTCTATTACGACGACAATACTTTCCAGGAATTCCGTACATCCGAATGATTATTTTGCTAATTTTGCAGCATGAGAAAGAAAAAATCACTCGCCCGGGAGGTCGTGGGACTCAAATTCGCGAATCCTGTGGGGTTGACGGAAAGCACGGAAAGGTTCCAAAAGTGCTCCCTGTGGGCCCCCAAGGCCGGTTTTATCGTGGCTACACCCCCCAAAGAGAAGCTTATCGAGTGGAGTGCAAAATTAAAGCGAATCTCTGAACGGAGCCTGCTGGGGGTCAACCTGAACGAAGACATTGTCCGCTCTTTCTCCCTTCTGTACGACTTCGCCCATTTCATCATCCTGGATCCGGATTCCAACAACGGCATCCAGTCGGCAGATATTTCGGACATCACGGAACTGATTGACGAAATCGTGGGCCTGCGCCTGTGTTACGAACGCTATACTCCTGTCTTTTTACGGCTCTCACATGTGGAAACACCGGATGAACTTCGTCCTCTGTGCAGTTATGCACGCCTGTCCGGCCTGGACGGACTGGTTGCATCCAATCCGGAAAAAGTGCGTATGACACTCGCTGAATGTCAGTATCGCGTACCGGTCATCGGCGTAGCGGACAGCGTGGAATCGGCCCTGCAGGAGCTGCAGGACGGAGCTTCACTGGTACAGACGGAACTGCGGCCGCTCGCCTTGAAAAAACTTCTTAAAACGCTTGAAAACACGCCTGAAGAATGATTGACGCATGTATTTGCACCATCGGCGATGAAATCCTCATCGGACAGGTGCTTGACACCAACTCTTCCCATCTGGCCGTGGCCCTGGAAGAAGCCGGCATCCATGTAAAACGCATGATTTCACTGGGAGACGACAAAGTTGAAATATCCACCATCCTGAAACGGGAACTGGCCCAGAACGCAATTGTCATCTCTACAGGCGGGCTTGGCCCCACCAAGGACGACATCACCAAAGCCGTACTGGGGGAAATTTCCGGCGCCAAAAGCATGGTAACGCACCCCGGACAGTTGGAAATGGTCCATAAGATCCTGCAAAGCCGCGGCTTGGACGTCCTGCCCTCCAACCTGGCACAAGCAGAGGTCCCGGATACGGCGGAAGTTATCGTAAACCGCCTTGGAACGGCCCCTATCATGGTTTTCCGCCATGTTCAGGGCGGCGGTACGCTGTACGCGCTGCCGGGCGTTCCGCACGAAGCCACCGGAGCCATCCCTTCCGTGATGCAGGACATCCGCCATCACCAGCCGTTGGACTCCATACGGCACCGGAATATCATGGTGTATGGCATTGCGGAATCGGCCCTCTCGGAGCAAATTGCCCCCTGGGAAGACGCCCTGCCGGCCGACATGCACCTGGCATACCTCCCCAATCCGCTTACGGGCATCCGCCTGCGCCTCTCCATTTACGGCGGTGACGCCCGGGAGCAAGAGGTACGCATGGAACAGCAGTTAGACCAGCTGAAAACCCTTTTAGGGCCGCTTATGTACGCCGATACGGACTCCGACCTGGAAACCACCGTCGGCGAGCTGCTCAAGGCCGCAGGAAAGACCCTCTCGCTTGCGGAATCCTGCACCGGCGGTGAGATTGCCCATCTTATTACTTCCGTTCCGGGTTCATCGGCCTACTTCCTGGGGTCGGTGACTTCTTATGCCATCCCGGTAAAGGAATCCGTTTTAGGGGTATCCCCGGCCCTCATCCGGGAAAAAGGCGTGGTGAGCAGTGAAGTAGCCGCTGCCATGGCGGAGGGTGTCCGACGCCTCACCGGCAGCGATTACGCCGTTTCCACCACAGGCCTGGCGGGACCTGCCGGCGATGAGTGCAATCCGGTGGGAACCGTGTGGATTGGCGTAGCCGGACCCAAGGGAACGCGCACTGTTTCCTACTGCTACAAAAATGACCGCAAACGCAATATCGAGCGTTTTGCAGCCTCTGCACTCAACTTTCTGCGGCTCACCCTGCAAAATGAGTTAAATCATTGATATACAATAAAAGTAACACAAATGTTATGATTGAAAACATTTGTGTTACTTTTTGCTAAAAATTCTCTAATCGACTAATTCAGAGCATTTTACAATTCTATTCCAAACAGCCATCAAATTGCCGCCGGAAACCTTTTCAATCTCCGTTTCCGCGTATCCGCGGGAGCGCATTTCATCCCATAGCACCGCCATTTTGGACACATTTTCCAGTCCGGCCGGAGGCACGAGAATTCCGTCAAAATCGCTGCCGATTCCCACGTGGTCGATGCCGGCAAAACGGACGGCATGGTCAATGTGGTCCACAATCTCCTTGACACCCGGACGCCGGATTTCAAGCAGGCGGTCTTGCATCTTGTTCCAGGCATCCGCCCGCTCCCGGTCCGCCGGATTCTGGATGAAGCGCTCTTCGACGGCTTCGGCCTCGTCCATGCGTGCGGCGTCTGCAGGATTTGTAGCAAAGTCATCGCTCAGGAAAGCGGGATAAAAATTGATGCCCACATAACCGTCTTTCTCCCCCAGCGCCTGAAGCATCTCATCCGTCAGGTTGCGGCGATGTCCGCACAGAGCCCTGCAACAGGAATGTGTGGCGACGATGGGGGCCCGGGACAGTTTGATACAGTCCCAGAAGGTTTTGTCGGAGGCATGGGACAGGTCTATCATCATGCCCAAGGCATTCATTTCGGCAATCACCTGCTTGCCGAAGGGGCTCAAACCGCCCCATTTCCGCCCCTCCGCAGCACTGTCGGCAATGGCATTGTCGCCATTGTGCGTAAGGGTTACATAGCTTACTCCCAGGCGGAAGAAAGTACGCAGAAGCGAAAGCGATTCCTGAATGGGCGCTCCGTTTTCCATCCCCATGAAAATGGAGATAAGCCCCTCGGCCTTGTTCTTGGCTGCTTCCTCGGGCGAAAACGCCAATGCCGCGTAATCCGGATTGGCATCTACGGCATCATAGACCGCCGAAACCATTTCCAACGCGTATCGCGTTGCGGCGTCCGGAGCCATGGAGGCCGGCGTATATAACGCGAAAAACGAGCCGTCCACGCCCCCTTTGCGCAGTTTGGGAAGGTCCACATGCGCATGCGGGTTATCGATACCGATATTCCGCAGCCGGATAAGCTGCGAGGGGGTATCAACATGTGAATCGTACATGCTTACTTGACCGTACCGGCAGGAGCCAGGGTGGATTTGACGATTTTACCGACCAGGATGGTAGGAGAGCCCGTAAAGAACAGGGAACTGCCACCCTGCAGGTTTACAGTCAATTCCTTTTCGACGGCTACGTTCGCTTTGCTATTGCCAGACATATCGGCATTAACCTGCTGAACAGGGAATGCGGCTGCATCCACCTCCGCGCTCTTGTCGCCTTTGATTACCAGCTGAGCGGCCTTTCCGTTTATCGCAAGCTTGGAGGAACCGCCTACATTCAAAACGGCTTTTTCCACCTGCTGGGTCATATTGGCGATGGTCTTCTCGCTCAGGTTCAGGTTCAGGATATTGCAGTCGCCGGAGAAGGCGTTTTCAGAATTGCCCTTGGCATTCAAAATAACTTCACGGGCCTTTTCCGTCAGTTTCAGCACGGTTTTGTCGTCGGTGTTCAGCTCCAGTTTGTTGTCGGCGGTGAACATGGCGGTGGCCTGTGCGTTTTTGCTCATGGTCAACGTAATGTTGTCGGCACTGAGTTTCAGGTTTTTCACCAGGGCCTTGTCGCTCAGAACCATGGTTACGTTGGAGCCGAAAAATTCTTCGGTGGTATTGAGTACGACATTGTCCTCAAGTGTAAAGCCGTTCAGTTCCGGCAGGGAAATAACGGCGCGGAACACCGGTTTGGGAGCATTCTTCCCTTTGTAAAGCTTCTTGATATCCTTGGGCACGGCCTTTTCGTCATACGTGATGAAAAGGGTCTTGGAGCGCACATAGACCTGAACATAGGGAGACAGGTTTTTGTCGGTGATGACACGGACGCTGTACGTGCCTTTTGACAAGGTGAGGTCGAAATCGCCGTTCGCGCTGACGGTGGTGAATTCCCCTACCGGCAAGGTCGTTTCTTCCAATTGGGTAGTGTACTGCGCATGGGCGGGAAATACGAAAGCAAACGCCAAAAGGGCGAGGCACAAAATTCTGCTTAATACTGTTTTCATATCGATAAGTAATTAGTTGTCCAATTGTTCCATCAAAGCGGTCCATTCATCGGTATCCGCATCCAAAGCTCGTTTAAGTTCCAGATACTCGCGCGTCAGTTCCATCACGTCGTCCTGCGGTCCCGGGGCCGATAACTGCTTCTCAATCTCCCCCATCCTTCCTTCCCGGCGGGCAATCTCCTTCTCAAGGAAACTCACACGGTTTTGCAGCTTGCGCTGTTCCTTGGAAACGAACTTCTGCTGCTGAAACTGCTTTGCCTGCTCTTTTACAGGCTTTTCCGTCGGCTTTTCCACTACCGGCATACGGCGTTCCAGCTCCTGCAGACTCTCCAGCTTGCGTTTTTGCAGGAATTCCTGCACGGTTCCCAGGTGCTCGGTCACTTTTCCGTCCCGAAATTCGAACAGTTTGTCCACCAGTCCGTCCAGGAAATCACGGTCATGGGAAACCACAATTAACGTGCCGTCAAAAGCCTTCAGCGCCTGCTTCAATATATCTTTTGAACGGATGTCCATGTGGTTGGTGGGTTCGTCCAGGGCCAGCACGTTATAAGGACTGAGCATCAACTTGGCCATGCCCAGCCGGGCACGCTCTCCGCCGCTCAGGACAGAAACCTTCTTGTCTATATCCTCGCCCTTGAAAAGGAAGGCGCCCAGCAAATCCCGCAACTTGGTGCGAATCTCCCCTACCGCAATACGGTCCAGCGTGCCGAAAACGGTCTCGGAAGGGTCCAGAATGTCTTCCTGATTCTGGGCATAATAGCCAATCTTCACGTTATGTCCCAGCTTAGCCTCCCCTTCCATCGGCTCCAGTTCGTCCATAATCACACGCATGAGCGTGGTTTTTCCTTCACCGTTCCGGCCGATAAGTGCCACTTTCTCACCGCGTTTTATCTCAATCTGCGCATTCCGGAACACCACCTTCTGCGGATAGCCCACGGTGAGGTCGGTCCCCTTGAAAACAATGTCTCCGGAACGCTGTGCAGGCGGGAATTTCAGGGAAAGCGTGGTATTGTCACTTTCGTCAATCTCAATGCGCTCCAGTTTTTCCAGCGCCTTGATACGTGACTGCACCTGATTGCTCTTGGTAGGTTTATAGCGGAAGCGGTTGATGAAGTCTTCCGTCTTCTCTATCATCCGCTGCTGGTTCTCATAGGCGGCCGTTTGCTGGGCAATACGCTCTGCACGCAGGGTAACATATTGACTATAAGGAACTTTATAGTCATGTACGTGGCCCAGCAGGATTTCCACGGTGCGAGTGGTCACATTGTCCAGGAACTTGCGGTCGTGCGAAACCAGCAATATCGCTCCCCGGAAGCCCTTCAGGTAGTCCTCAAACCATTCGATGGACTCGATGTCCAAGTGGTTGGTGGGCTCGTCCAACAGCAGGACATCCGGCTGTGCCAGCAGGATTTTGGCCAGCTCGATACGCATGTTCCATCCCTGGCTGAAGGTTTCCGTCAGGCGGTCCAGTTCATCGGCCTTGAAGCCCAGGCCGAAGAGCACCTTCTCCGCCTGTGCCCGGGGAGACAGGCCGGATTCCAGCGCCAACCGGTCGTTCAGCTCATTCATCCGCCCGATAAGTGCAGCATAAGCCGTTGATTCATAATCCGTACGTTCTTCCAGCTTTGCCGTGATACCGGCCAGTTCCGCTTCCATATCGTGTATGTAGTCAAACACCGACAGGGCTTCGTCCAGCACCGTATGGCCGCGGTGATGCTCCATAATTTGGGGAAGATACCCTATTTTCAATGACGACGGCTTGTCGATGCTGCCATGGGTGGGCACCTGCTCGCCGGTAATCAGTTTCATGAGCGTTGACTTGCCGGCGCCGTTCTTCCCCACCAGGCCGATTTTGTCGGTTTCGCTGATGTGGAAATTAATGCCGTCCAGCAGGTTCCAACTGCCGAAGGATACGGTAACGTTATTGATGGAAATCATACAGCTTCAACCTCCTCTTTTTTACACAGGAATATAGAAAGTTCGTACAAACCGTACAAGGGGATGGCCAGCACGAACATGGAAAAAGGGTCGCTGGGCGTAATTAACGCACTGAGAATAAGCACAGCGACAAACGCATACTTCCTGAGCTTTCGCAGTTGTTCCCGGTTCACCAGGCCCAGGCTGGAGAGGACCAGAATGACGGTCGGGAACTCAAACAGCAGGCCTATCAGGAACACCATGGAGGTGAACAGCGACATGTAAGAGGCCAGCGTGATGGTGTTGGTGATGGCGTCGCTCACCGTATAATTCATGAAAAACATCAGGCATACCGGAAGCACGACGAAATACCCTACCGCAACGCCCAGGTAAAACAAGCCTGATGACAACAGGAAGCCTTTCCGCACGGCCTTGACCTCATGCGCATACAGTGCAGGCGCCACGAATTTCCATATTTCATAGATGACATACGGGAACGCGATTACCAGACCGCAGAGCATACTCACCTTCAGGTGCATGAAAAACTGGGCCGATACCTCCGTGTTGATGAGCGTCATCCGAAAATCCAGCCCCAGCAACCTGTAGAGGATGAAATCCGGTCCGGCAGGCCATAACACAGCCTGAAACAAGTGGCGGGGAAAGGCCAGGAAAACCAGCGAGCACACACAAACCGCCACCACTGAGCGGATTAAAGTTCCCCTCAGGGCCTCCAGGTGGTCCCAGAAGGACATTTCACCGTCCGGGCTCGCCACTTTTACTTCTCTTCCTTTTTAGGAGTGTCTTCCTTGACAGCCTCATTAACTTCCTTCTCCACCTCGTTCACCCCTTCCTTGAAGCTTCTTACGCCTTTGCCAAGGCCTTTCATGAGTTCGGGAATTTTCTTCCCGCCGAACAGGAGCACAATCACCAGCACGATGAGCACTATCTCCCACGTGCCGAACATAATAAGCGGATAAGTATGCATACCGTCAGTCGTTTATGTGTTTTTCGAAAAGTTCCGTGATAACTTCCGGGCAGCGGATGGGGGTAAAGCTTGCGCTATCCAGGAAACCCAGGGTAACCGATCCCTCTGCACAGAGCACTCCATCCTGATTGTACACGGCCTGTTTGATAAGCATCTTGGCCAGGGGGATCCGGGTTACTTCCGCTGTAGCGGTGAGCACGTCTCCCATCCGGGCCGGATGCCGGAAATGGCACTCCAGGGAAACAATGGGAATCAGGACTTTCAGCTCCTTCTCACAGCGTTCGATGGGAAAGCCCAGCTGCACCATCATCTCGTCACGGGCCAGCTCGAAATAGCGGACATAATTGGAATGATGCACTACCGCCATTTGGTCGGTCTCGTAGTACCGGACAGGGAAAGATGTTTTGAAAATAGCCATAACAAAAATGTTATAGTCGTTAACAATTATGTTTTATTAACTTGTTTCCAGCGATTTAATTTTCTCTTGCAAAATTTCAATCTTGGAGAGTGAATCGGCCTCTTTCTTGCGTTCGTTCTCGATGACGGCGGCAGGAGCATTGGCCACAAAGCGCTCGTTCGAGAGTTTCTTGCGGACGTTCTCCAGGAATTCCAGCTGGTACTGAAGTTCCTTCCGTGCCTTTTCGAGCTCTTCGGCCACGTTCACCTTTCCATCCAGCGCCACGAACATTTCCAGGGTGCGGACCAGGAATCCGACGCCTTGTGCACCTTCGAAACCGCTCACCATCTCTACCGAGCAGTTGCACAGTTTCTCCACGACGGGAATCATCTCCGCCGGGAAGGCGCCCTTGATTTTGAGGTTCAGCTGCTCCTTGGGAGGCAGGTTGCGCTGGCTGCGGACACCGCGCACACCGTTCACCGTTTCCATGGCCAAGGCAAAGTTGTCCAGTACTTCCTGTTTGTAGGCCTGAACCTTGGGCGTTGCGGCGTACATGATGGTCTCCCCTTCCTTTCTGGGAGCGATATCCTGCCACAGTTCCTCCGTGATAAACGGCATCACCGGGTGGATAAGTTTCAGCAGGGCCTCGAAGAAGCCCAATGTAGCCTGATGGGTAGCCGGGTCCACAGGGCTGCCGAACGCAGGTTTGATAGCCTCCAGGTACCATGAGCAATAGTCGTCCCAGAAGAGGCGGTATATGGTCATGAGGGCATCCGAGATACGGAACTTGCTGTAATGGTCTTCCACCAGGGCCACCGTTTCCGAAAGTCTGGCACCAAACCACTCGACCGCCTTGGCGGCCGCAGGGCTCTGCTGCACGTCGGCACTTACCTGGAAACCTTTAACCAGGCGGTAACTGTTCCAGATTTTATTGCAGAAAGCGGCGCCCTGCTGAATTTGCGCCTCATCGTAGAAGATGTCGTTGCCGGCGCTGGAACACAGCAGCATGCCTATGCGGACGGCATCGGCGCCGTATTTTTCGATAAGAACGAGCGGATCCGGGCTGTTGCCCAGCGTCTTGCTCATCTTGCGGCCCATCTTGTCGCGCACGATACCGGTGAAATACACGTTGGAGAACGGCTCCTTGCCCATGAATTCCTCGCCGGCCATAATCATGCGGGCCACCCAGAAGAAGATGATGTCCGGGCCCGTCACCAGGTCGTTGGTGGGATAATAGTATGCCAGGTCCTTGTTGGGCTGATGCTCCGGATGACCGGGTTTTTCCGGGTCGAAAACGGAGATGGGCCACAGCCAGGAGCTGAACCATGTGTCCAGCACGTCCTCATCCTGCCTGAGGTCGGAGGCCTTGATGGAGGGATTGATGGCCTGGGCGGCCTTCAAAGCAGCCTCAGGGGTGGCTTCCACCACATAACTGCCGTCCGGAAGGTAGTAGGCCGGAATACGCTGGCCCCACCACAACTGGCGCGAAATACACCAGTCCCTGGCGTTTTCCATCCAGTGTCTGTATGTGTTCACGTATTTTTCCGGGATAAACTGCGTACGGCCGCTTTCCACGGTTTCCAAAGCCATTCCCGCCAGGGTTTCCATTTTCAGGAACCACTGGGCGCTCAGTTTGGGCTCGATAACGGCGTCTGTGCGCTCGGAATAACCCACCGGAGAAGTATAGTCTTCCACCTTGAGCAGGTTGCCGGCTTCTTCCAGCATTTTCACGATTTTCTTCCGGGCCACAAAACGGTCCTCGCCCACCAGAATCTGTGCTTTTTCGTTCAGCTTGCCGTGATCGTCAATGATTTCCAGGACCGGCAGGTTATGCCGCAGGCCAATCTCATAGTCGTGCACATCGTGCGCGGGCGTAACCTTCAGGCAGCCGGTTCCGAAATCCATCTCCACATACTCGTCCTCAATCACGGGAATTTCGCGCTTGATGAGCGGGATGAGCACTTTCTTGCCCTTGAGCCAAAAGTGGCGCTCGTCCTTGGGATTCACGCAGATGGCGGCGTCTGCCATGATGGTTTCCGGGCGGGTGGTGGCGATGACCAGGTATTTGTCCGTGGGATTGCCGTTACCGTCGGAGATATAATATTTCAGGTGATAAAAATGACTCTTGGTATCCTTGTGGATGACTTCGTCGTCACTCACGGCGGTAAGGGCCTCCGGATCCCAGTTCACCATGCGCACACCTTTGTAAATCCAGCCTTTCTTGTAAAAATAGACAAAGGTGTTGATTACGGCCTCGCTCAGCGCGGGTTCCATGGTGAAACGGGTGCGGTCCCAATCACAGGAGCACCCCAGTTTCTTGAGTTGCTGCAGGATGATGCCGCCGTGCTCTTCCTTCCATTCCCAGGCATGCTTGAGGAATTCCTCGCGGCCGATTTCCTCCTTGGAAATACCCATGGCCTTGAGCTTGGCCACCACCTTGCTTTCCGTGGCGATGGATGCATGGTCTGTTCCGGGCACCCAGCAGGCGTTCTTGCCGTCCATGCGGGCCTTGCGGATAAGGACGTCGTTCAGGGTATTGTTGAGGACGTGTCCCATGTGCAGGATTCCGGTCACATTGGGCGGCGGAATCACAATGGTATAAGGCTCTTTTTCATTGGGTTCGCTGTGAAAGAACTTGTGGTCCAGCCAATACTGGTACCATTTGTCTTCCACCTGTGCGGCACTGTACTTTGCAGCTAATTCTTTCATATATTCCTTGTTAATCCTACAAATTTACTACTTTTCCCGGAAATGGGCAATTACCTGGGGGCCACAAACACCGAATCCGCCCTGTCCGTGTACAAAATACCCTCCAGGTGATCTATCTCGTGCTGGAAAATGACGGCGGTAAAGCCTTCTACCTCTTCCGTACGCTCTTGGGTGGTGCCAGGTGCTACATAACGGATCTGCACCTTGGTATGCCGGGGAACCAGCCCGCGTTTCCCGGGAATGGACAGGCAGCCTTCCGGCCCCACGGCTATCTCCCCGCCCAAACTTTCCAGGTGCGCGTTCAGATAGCACTCGAAGGGCTCTCCGGGCTTATCGAAGCGTTGCACACACACAATGCGTTTGTTCAGGCCCACCTGCGGCGAGGCAATGCCCACGCCGTCCTGGGTGGGATGCTGCACGGTGTAAAGCATTTTGGCCATGAGCACCCGGAGCTCCTGGCTGGAGAGTTCTTCGGCCGTCAAATCCAAGCTGGGCGTGCGCAGAACGGCGCTGTCCGCATGGATTTGGGTAACGTACATCAAGGAGTCCGAGGTGAGGATAAGTTCTCTCTCCGCAGGTGTGAAGGCACGCGGCATGCAACTCATCAGCAGTGCCACCAGCATCAGGAATATCAATTTCTTCATTTTTGTTTACCCGTTGGTCATTACAAATGTAAGAATTTTTCCCGGTTTTGTTCACCTCGTCCTTGTTTTGGCCCTTTTTTGAGGACGAGAGGGTCATTTTACCCTTCTCGTCCTTATTTTGAGGCGTTTTTGAGGACGAGGTTATCATTTCTCGGTCCTGCCTCCCCTGTCATGCCCCTTGCGACCTCGTCATGCCCGGCAACGACCAGGCTTCATTGCCATACCGAGGCCCCACAGGGCCGAGCGTATCTCCTGCCTCACCGCCCTCGTTGCGAAGGTATATCCTACCGCAAAAGGTTGGTCATGTTTTTGTCAAAGGATGGTTTTTGGGGCGCCAACCTTGGACACTAGGAAGGGTGTTTCCTCCGCTCAGCTGCCGGAAACGGGGCCAGCACCGGTCGCTTGACGGCTAACTCCTCCCTTTTACGGGCACTGCGGCCCGTAACGGTCGTCAAACACACGCCGTCATGCCCGGCTTTGTGCCGGTCACCGCTCCCTGCACAACCCCACGCGCATCCCCGTTTCCGCCAATTCGCTCCGGAACTCACCCTTTCCAATCTTGCCAAGCGCACAAAAAAAGCGGAACGCCCGGGTGGACGTTCCGCAGGAAGGAATTTTAATAGTTACTGTTAAGGAGTGGTCATGCCAGAGGCTGTCACATTAACTCCAACAACATAAATACTATTTGTTGTCGTATTGACCGTAAGTGTAATCTGGCCCGATTCCGGATTTGCAATATCGAAAGTACAGGTATAATTGGCGGTCCGCCCATCACCAGAACCAGCATATGCCCAATTCTCAGAATGGACTGTATTATTACCTATTTTGAGATCCAGTGTACCCCCTCCAGCAGACTTATTCGTGTTGTATATCACAACCACCTTTGTTACTGCTGTAAACGATTGAACAGTAGTACCATTGGCGCCCGTGGAGTTGCTGGTGACCTGGATACCGTCATTATTGAAACCACCGCCATCTTTACCACTGGTCCAATTCGCCTCTGCACCGTTTAACGTCGCAGCCCACTTAGCGGATGTAAATACATAAGTATAGACAGATGCTGCACCTGCGCCGGCAGCCTGGTTTACAGTAACTTCCACGTCTGAAGCGCCATCGTAAGACAGCGTAACCTTACCGCTGCGAGCGGCAGCACCAGCAGCCTGAGCCTCCACAATGAAGGAGACCTCTCCGTCAACGGAACAGTCGATATCTGTAATCCAAGTGACATCAGCAGCTGCAGAAATGCTCTTTCCGGCGACAGGATTGGCCACGGTGTATTCAATCGAGTAAACGTCTCCTGTGTTGGGGATTTCCATGGGATCGTCGGAAGTAACACTGATTACCGGAGCGGCCACATACGTACCATAATACTTATAAATGGCGACTGCAGACTGTGAGGCGGAGGCATAACAAGCGAAACAAGAACTGCCGGAATTATACTGCATCACGTTTCGCGTATTGGTTCCCTGTGCAACAACAGAGGCATTGCCCTCCGTATCGACCGCTATCTTGAAGGAAGCGTTGTCATTCTTGGCATCTTGCGTTTTTAGATAATTGGAACCACTGGATGCCGCGTAGATATATCCCGTGTCTCCGTTGTCTGCTTTAAAGGCAAACGAATTCGCAACCGTACCTTCCTCCAGGATGAACATCTGCACATCGCTTCCGGCAGTGAGCGTGCTATAGACACCATCAGTTGATTTGGTAACGGCCGCCTGATCGCGATTGTTCGTTTTCTGCGTGGTGGACATGGCAAAATCGGAGCCGTTGGCGGCAATCAGCACCCGGTCACCGGCCTTCAGCCATGAAGCGTCCTCTACACGATACCAACCCGTCTTGGAGGTCGGTTCTGCCAGAGAGACATAGTCATAAGCAAAATTCACCGTCTTGATTTTGCCGGGCTTGAACTCGGTATTGGCGGGAATCGTGATATCTTTTTCGTAACCGTTGACAGATACTGTCAGGACACCGGCCGAAGCCTGAGTAAACGGTTTGATGGCCACATAGAAATCGGCCGTACCATTTTTGGCGATGGCGGAGCCGCCGCTGACCGTCAGATTGGCGGTGCTGCTCACATAGGTGGCTCCACTTTTCGTGAATGCGGGGGTTTCGCCGGAGAAATCGATAAAATAGGTACCGACGATATCCTCGGGAGCCGTTACGCTGACGGAGGTAACGGTAAGAGCGTCCTCGCCTGCATTGGTAACATGAATTTTAAGGACGGACATAGCCTGCTTCAGGGCTACGGAAGGCTTAACTTGGGGCGAGACATTTTCCGCTTTGCCGTAGAGCGGGAAATACTTGCCGGCAAGATGAGCCTTGCTGTCGTTCCCCTGCTGTGTCAGGGCTTTGGCAACCCCGGAACTGACTCCGGAAGTACCCATGGCAATAAAGCCCTTACCGGTATTGACGGGAGCTTCGACATTGCTGTTGTACGGATACAATACCCACCAGTCATAATTCTTTTCCGCATCCAGGGCACTGGTCAATTCACCTGTAAAAGAAGTACCGGAAGTAAAGGTGAACACACCAGAAGGTTTCTGATAAGTACCCGTAGTACCATTCTCACGATAGAAAACATTCAATTGGTCCTTATCGGCCCAGTTAATGGTTGCACCATCCGTGGTGGTGGTTTTGGTATCCACACCGGCGGAAAGTTCGAAGGGAACGCCGGGAGTAGCGGGTTCAGCGTCTTTGACGATGACTTCCTGCTTGGCGCAGTTGGTGAAGGCAAGGGCGGCTACGAGCATCAGCCCCAGGGAAAATACATGTTTTTTCATAAGGCGTGCAGATTTAAAGCGTAAGACCCATACCATCTCCGGGAAGGCCCAGGAGGCTGTTGAGACTATTCAACGGACTTTCTTCATCTTCGAAGCCGCCGATGGTGAAATTGCCGCTTGTACAGATGAATCCCTCGGATTGTACTACGAGGAGTTCTGCTTTTGGAGCAGTGTAAAAAGATTTTTTGTGCATAGTATTATAGTTGGTAAATACAGTTCCTATTTACAACCACAAATTTACGAAAACTTCCGCAAAGCAGCAAGTGTCTTCGCGGAAGTTCTGAACCTTTTATCAACAAGCCTCAGTACGACTTGAAAGCGGCCCAGTCCGTAGCTGTTTCCGCCGTTGTCTGGAACTGCACGGCCAAATGGGTGAAGAAATCAAAACCGGTCCATTCTTCAATCTGGTCCACAGAGGTTACATAAGGCAGGTAGTTGGTGGAGCCATTGTCGTAGTTGTCACGGTGTTCCAACCAAAAACCGATGGTCGATGCACCGACAACGGAGCCGGCGTTCCACTTCACTTTCAGGAGCACTTTCCAGTAGTAGTTGGGCACCGGAAGCACTTTTCCGTCACGTGTATTGGTGATGGTCCGGACAATCTCATTGCCGCCTTTCTTGCGGAACGCCGCTCCCGTGACCACGTAAACCGTATCGGCGTTATTGGAAACCACGGAACGGACCGCCTCCTCCAGATGGGCCCACACGCCCCCGTTGAAGCCGTGTTGCAGCTGCGGCGTCATGTTGGTGGAATAATAGGTCTGGGCCATCATTTCAGGCACGCCGTTACGGTCGGCATTGGCCAGCTGATGGCCGCGTGCGTACAACTGGTTCGCATACGATTCGGAAGCCACATTGACGCCATACCCCTTATAGACGGACGTTTGCTTGGCCTGCGGGACAACGGGGTCGAATCCCCAGTCCTCGTCACGTCCGGAGCCCAGGTGGTCACGGCACAGCGGATAAGCCACCCAGTAGGAGGCATACATGGCAGGGTCATAGAGCATGGAATAGTTGCGCGCCTTCTTGGCATTCATAGTAGCGTAGTGCGTCACCGTGTACAAGTCGTTCAGGGCCGATGTAGTGGTGCCGGCCATGTTCTCAACGGTATAAGACGGCATCTCCAGCCAGCCACCGGGCGTAAAGGCGGCCTTGGAAAGCGTGGTGAAATTGACGATGGGGCCGTAATGCTCCACATAGGTTTGCGTGGAAGTGTCGAATTCCACCACATACGCCTTCACATAATAGGTAGTCTGTTCCGACAGGGACGGCAGGGTGCAGGAGAAGTTCCCGGAGGTGGCCACATCGCTGTCTTTGGCCACCACAAACTGCTCCGGATGCACCAGGTTGTTAAGGCTGGCGTATTCTGTATCCCAGTAGAAACCGGCCTCCAGAATACCGTTGGCAGCATTGCTATAAGAACCTGACAACGTGGCATTTACCGCCTCTATATTCGTGACCGGGCTGGTGGCGACGTTCGCTTGAGGCAAACCGGATTCCGCCCATTCTATGCGGATTTCCGACACATAGATGACTCCTTTGTTTGACCGGATGCCCACATAATTATAGTTGTCAGTCAGGACGATTTTCTGACGAACGGGCTCAGTGGAAGAAACGGTAACGGAACCTACTTTGGTTCCCTGCGCAGCAGAATTACCAAATAATTCCCCGCTTGCATAAGCACTGTTCTTGGCATAAATATCCAGCGTATTGGCCGTTCCGGCAAGAAGCGTAACGGTAACGGAACGAACATAACCTCCCGAGACAGTGGACCAGATACCGTAGCTGTTATCATTGCTATTCAATTGAATCACCCCATTCCCTTTAGCGTTTTTACCGGCATAGCGGGCAAGGGAATTGAGCGCCAGACCGGAGAAATCCGCGTATGTGGTTGATGTAGCGCTGGTCTGGGCTACGGTAATCACGTCAATCTTCATTCCGGCAGGCTGGACACCGGTGGTGAAAACTGTACCCGCCGTGGGTGTAGAGTGCTGATTGAAATACAAGTCCGCCAGGGCTGTTACCGAATAGGAATAGTTGGTGCCATAGTCCAGCCCCTCCAGGGAAACGGACTCATCGGAAACCGTAAGAGAAGTGGATTCGCCGCCTTCCGGCGTATAGGTCACCATATAGGCCACAGCATTTTCCGTCCCGGTCCATGTAATATGAACAGTATTTTTCACATGCTCATCCAACTGGGCCGATACACCCGTAGGCGCCTCCAGGGCCGTTCGGGCATCGTTTTTGGCTATTACCGCCACCTTCGCAAAATTGACCGAGCCGCCGGTCACACGAAGGCAGGCCGTATGCAAATGCCGGTCACTCACGTCCAGGACATACTCCCCTGCTGCATTGGCCGATACGGATTTATAGGAAGCAGCCTCCGTACCCGTTGAAGAATCCACAAGGAAAATTTTCCGCGTACTGGCCAGGGACGAAATCGTCACCACCACCCGGTCAATCTCCTCGCTGAAAACAGGAAGCTGCAGATAATTTCCGTCACTGTTATTGATACCGAAACTACTTGATTGATAATTGATTTTTCCGCTCCACCGGTCTCCGTGCATCTTTGTGAAAGGGGTCAAATCCGTATAAGTATTGCTCGTGATGCCATTTGCAAAAGCGTCGGATGCGGTAAACTCCGCATAACTCCCTTCATACGCATTTTCCACTCCTGCGACTTCCGTCAGATTCACGTTGAACTTGGTGAGTTTTCCATCGGCAAATTCCAGCGAACGGCCGGCAGAAGCCAGATTCACTGTTTTTGTGTAGGTCATGGTTTCCGTGCGCACGCTCACCGTGAAGTTGTCTGTCAGGGTTACGGCCCCCAGACGGAACCACACCACGATTTGTCCGTCGAAAGTCGTTGCCTGGGCAGGGATGAGTTCCAGGGACATTCCCCCGCTTTCAAAGCCGTCGGAAAGCTCTCCCGTGGCCGGATTCAGCGAATACGCGCCGTGCAGGTTCCCCTCCGTGGTGGAGAAGGTGATGCGCTGGATGCGCTCCTCCGTTGCGGGCGCTTTGAGCACCATGCGGGCCGTAGCTCCCAAACGCGCGAAACGGGCATTCAGCTCCGTGGGGCGTTCCGAGGCAAAGTGCTGGTGCTCAGCCAGCAAGATATCGGCACGAAGGTCGAAACTGTTGGCCGGGAAAGTTTGACTGCCGGGCAGTGTAATCAAGTATTTGTCCCCCTCCTTGGAAAGGGCCGATGCCGGATATACGAAACTGTAGTCGTACGGGGCCTCCGCTTCACCGGAAAGGGACAAACCGAAGGTGGCCGTGGCTGCAGGACTGGTGAGCGGCTGCGAGGACACCTTGGGCTGGACGATGCCGTTGCCCACCTCGAAGACGCCCAGGGCATCGCCGGCCTGCCAGAGAATGCCGTAGGAATCGCCCTGGTCGTCAATGACCGTCCTGGTTGCCGGATCGCCGGCTTTCACCTGCATATAAAAATCGGCGGTTCCGCCTTGTTCCACAGGGTCGGCGACAAGGGCCGGCTCCTCCTGGATACGGGAGCAGGAAAGGGTGAACAACGCTGCCGCACCCACCCACAACAGGGATTGAAATACTTTTCTCATAGCCGTGTGCCCGTTAAAAATCGTCAGGATCATCGATGATGTTGCCGCCGAAAAAAAGCTGGCCGGGGGCATTGCTGTTTCCGAAGTTGCTGGGGTTCATCAGGCCCGCTTCCAGGCACAATTCCACCACCTGCACCAGCGGAGCGCTGTAAGGAAGGGCTGTATTCATGTTACAAGTTGTGATTACAAGTTGTGATTACAATTTGTAAATATAGCATTATTTTTCGTAAATTTGTACAGTTTAAAGCATAATTACCATGGACAACAATCAGCCTAAACCTCAAAACCAGATTCAGTTGGAGCTTAAACCGGAAATTGCCAAAGGGTCTTACTCCAATCTGGCCATCATATCGCATTCCCGCAGCGAGTTCATCATCGACTTTGCCACTACCCTGCCCGGGCTGGCCAAACCGGAAATCGGGAACCGTATCATCATGACGCCGGAACACGCCAAACGGCTTATGAATGCCCTGTTCGACAACATTTCCAAGTATGAGGCCCAGTTCGGCGTCATCGACCTGGGAGGCGGCAAAGGCCCGCAGCAAGGCGGCGGAACGTTCAACCTGGCCGATTTCGGCCCGCTGGGCGGTGGAAACAAGTCGTAACGATGAATCTTTTGAAAATCAAGGCGTTTGCCTTTGACATAGACGGCGTGGCGACGGACGGCGGCGTGTTCTGCGACAGCGACGGCGACCTGCTGCGCACCTACGACGCCAAGGACGGCTTTGCCATCCGTATGGCCGTCATGAACGGCTTTCCGGTGGGCGTCATTACCGGCGGCAGTTCCGAAAGCATCCGCAAACGCATGCGCAGCAGCGGTGTAAAACCCGAAGACGTTTTTCTTCACTGCCGGGACAAGCGGGAGCAGTTCCACCTGTTTTGCGAGCGGTACAAACTGCAGCCGGAAGACGTCATGTACTTTGGGGACGATGTTCCGGACATGGACGTGCTTGCGGAATGCGGCTGCGGCGTGTGCCCGGCCGATGCCGTGGAAGAAGTAAAAGCCATCGCGGACTGGATATCCACCCGTCCGGGCGGCAAGGGCTGCCTTCGCGAATGCATCGAGGGCACCCTCCGTGCACAGGGGAAATGGGTATTCGACGCCGGCGAATACAAACGCAAATTCTAAGGACGATGGACCTTCACGGCAAGCGGATTATCCTGGGCAGCAATTCCCCCAGAAGACGAGAATTGCTGAAAGGGTTAGACATTGATTTTACGGTAGATACCGGCAATGACTTCGAGGAAAACTTTGGCCCCGGAGTCCCCTATGACGCCGTCCCCCGCCTCATGGCGGAAGGCAAATCCCACGGCTTCCACCGTCCGCTCGAGGAAAATGAAATCCTTATCACCGCGGATACCATGGTCATCCTTCCTCCGACGGAAGACCGCCCCGGAGAAATCCTGGGCAAACCCAGGGACCGGGCCGACGCCTGCCGCATGCTTCAGGACCTTTCCGGGCGCAGACACCATGTCACCACCGCCGTCACCATCCGGGACTGCCGCCGGGAGGAAAGCTTCGAGGTAACGACCCAGGTGTGGTTCAAGCCCCTGACGAAAGCCGAAATCGATTATTACGTAGATACTTACAAGCCTTTTGACAAAGCGGGGGCCTACGCCATCCAGGAATGGATCGGCCATGTGGGCATTACGCGCATCGAAGGCTCATACTTCAACGTGGTGGGCTTTCCGGTACAGCGCGTGTACGAAAAGCTGCAAAGCTTCCTCTGATGCACTCTTTTTCCAAAACCATACTGGACTGGTATGCCTGCTACGGCCGGGACTTGCCCTGGCGCCGCACGCGGGACCCGTACGCCGTCTGGCTGAGTGAAATCATCCTCCAGCAAACCCGCATCGTACAGGGCATGGATTACTGGAAACGTTTCATGGAACGGTTTCCGATGGTTCAGGACCTGGCGGCGGCCTCCGAAGACGAAGTGCTGCGCCTTTGGGAGGGCCTGGGCTATTATTCCCGCGCCAGGAACCTGCACGCCGCAGCTCGGCAAATCGTTTCGATGGGCGCGTTTCCGGACAGCCTGGAAGGGATTTTATCCCTGAAGGGAGTCGGCGATTACACTGCCGCTGCCATCGGCTCCATTTGCTTTGGACTGCCGGCCGCCGTAGTAGATGGCAATGTGTATCGGGTCCTTGCCCGCTATTTTGGCCTGGAAACGCCCGTGGGCTCCACCGCCGCCAAGAAAACGTTCACTGCCCTGGCACAGCGCCTGCTCCCGCCCGGAGAAGCATCGGCTTTCAACCAGGGCATCATGGATTTCGGCGCGCTGCAATGTACTCCGCAAAACCCGGACTGCATCACCTGCCCCCTACAGGGCACCTGCAACGCCTTTCATACCGGCCGACAGGGATTGCTGCCCGTAAAAAAGTCCGCCACCAAGGTGCAGGAACGGCATCTGAACTTCGTATATGTGCGTTTTAACGGAGAAACCGCCATCCACAAACGCCCCGCCGGCGACATCTGGCAAGGGCTGTGGGAGCCGCTGGTGACTGAAGGTACCCGTCCTTTGTCTTCGGGAAAATGGTTTTTCGCAAAGCCTTGCGAAAAATATTTTTCCGAAGACGCCATACGACTCCTCCGCAAGGGTGTCAAGCACCAGCTGACCCATCGCACCATCCTGGCCGATTTCTACCTGTGGGAACCCGCAGAAAGGCCACCGCTGCCGGAAGGGTACCGGTGGATTCAAGAATCGGAACTTGACCGTTACGGCAAGCCCCGACTCTTTGAAAAACTCCTGGAGGAAATTGCCGGAAGGAAGCGGCCCTGACATTATGGCCGGCCTTGACCGGCTATCTCCTTGATATATACGTCCTGCTGCGGGAAAGGAATCTCGATTCCGTTCTCATTGAAGGCTTTGTAAATGGCCTCGCGGGCCGCGGCCGGGAAGGAACCGTACGTATCCACCGTCGTGTACAGCAGAATGAGCAGATCGACGGAGCTGTCGCCGAAGTTGGACACGCGCACCGAGACGCCCTTGCGCTTGTTCACCACGTCCCTGCCGTACTTATCCTTGATCATCAGGGGATTCAGGGCATCCAGGATAACCTGGCGCGCCTTTTCCACATCCGTCCCGTACTTGACGCCCACCGTGAAGGTAACCAGCTGGTAGGAGTTGTTGCGCGTCAGGTTCTTGAAATTCCTGCTGAACAGGTCGGAGTTGGTAAAGAAGATGATGGAGTCGTCGATGGCCTCCACCTGGGTGCTCTGGTAGCTCAGGCCCACCACCGTGCCGCGGATGCCGTCACACTCCACCGTATCCCCTACGCGCACGCGTCCGCTCATGAGCTGCACCCCGTAGAAGAAGTTGTTGAGGACGTCCTTCATGGCAAAACCGATACCGGTTGCCAGGCCCGTGGACACCAGCGCCAGTCCGGACGCGGGAATTTTCAGGATAAGGAACACAAGGATGATATACAATCCCCAGGCCAGCAGCGTAATAATGTTGTTGGCCAGGTTGAAGTTGATGTCCGTTTCCTTGAACATCACGTCCTCTCCCAGTTTCCGGATGGCCGACTTGGTGCGCCAGACGCGGTAGAAGGCCTTGACGGCATACACGATGTAGCGGAAGACGAAAAACAGGCTCACCACCACAAGGATGCTGAACAGGGACACCTGGAAGCCCTTTTCGCTGTACTGGATGAAGGTCTTGAAGAAGATATCGTGCGCGACCGTGGTGAAGTTGAACACGTTGCAGGCCATGAATACGGCCCCCGGGAAGGACCACATGCCCAGCAGCGGTACCAGCGTCATTTTGATGAGGTCGAACAGCCAGGTCACTTCGATGAAGGCGCCTTTCCCCCAGGCCAGGGGCAAGCTGGGATTGTTCTGCCGATACTGGAGCTTGCGTTCCTTGACATGGCGCTCGTGGAAGCGCGTAAGGAGCTCGCTGAGCGCAATCAGGGTTTCCAGCAAAGCCAGCTGGAACATCCACCATATCAGCAGGAGCAGGGACCCCATCACGACGCCGGCCCAGGAAATGAGCGTGGCGACCAGCATGACCGCAGCCCCCGTCCACAGCAGCCATTTGTCCTCGGAGGCCACCTCCTTGAGCTTCCTCACGACTACCCAGAACTGCCATACCGTGAAAATAAGCGCCGTGGCCGGGTACACCAGGTTGATGACGCTGTTGGGAATGAAAATGATACGGAAGTAAATGATGATGAACGCCATGATGAGCGTCGGCAGGTATGCCTGGATGGTCACGCGGTTCTGGTTGTGCTCCAGCCGGATAAGCAGCGAGGTGAAAATGGCGGCAATGAGCCAGGCGAATTCTCCCATCATGCCCAGGGAGCGCTGGATGAAGGTATTTTCCGTCATTTGCGCATTCGCCAGCAGGAAAATGCCGAACAGGACGTCGCCCAGCAGGGCGATGACCATCCCCTTCCGCTGCATGAACCATTCAGAGCGGAACAGCCTCGTTTTCCGGAGCCCCACATTGACGATAAAGGTGGCGATGACAATCGCAACCACGAAGATAAGGAGCAGCATGAACGAGTAGAAATACACGATGGGACCACGCCAGGAACTGATGACGCGCTGCTCGGAAATGTCTTCCAGCTGCAGGCTATACCGGCTTTTCAGGTCCGCGGAGGCCCGTTTTATGCGGAACGGAAGACGCTTGATGGTCTTGAAATAGTTCCCCTGCCCTTCCACAAAAAGTTTTTCCTGGACGGACGCATAGCGTTCCTGGGCATAGTCGTACGCGCTGCGCAGGAGTTCGTCCGTCTGCGCGTAATACTCATTGTCTTTTTCTATCTGCTGGAGCTGCTGCCAGTAGTAGGCCACGATTTGTTCGGCCACGAACAGGCAACTGTCGCGGACGGCAATGGTGGCATCGTCCATGCGGAGCTCATACGTGTTCTTGACGAATTCCGGCGTGTCCACCAGATTGTGCAGCGTATCTGCCTTCGCCAGGACCAGGGAGGCGGAATCCAGCGCCACGGCGACATCCTTCTCCTGGGCAATTTGCTCCGCGGTACGTGCAGGGGGCATTTTGCGCAAGGTGAGCACCAGGCGGTTGTAGCGGTCCATCTCGGAGGTCAGCATGGCCTTGATTTCCGCATACGGGGTATTCTGGCTCTTGAACTGCTCGTACTGCTTGGTGATTTCGTTGAGCGCAAAGGTAAGGTCGAAGGTGTTTTCCGATGCCTGCGAATACAGCATGACGGAAAGTTCGTTGCACTCGTCCACCAGTGCCGCCAGGCGCTGGTGCTGCTCCTGGATGCGCTTTTCCGCACTGCCGCTGATACGAATGATGTTGGCGTAGCTTTCCTTGAGTTCCATCAGGAGCACCGAAAGCGTGTGATTCAGGTTGTCCTCCTTGAATACGGCACCCAGCGGCAGTATCACCAGCAGCGTACACAGGGCGGCTATGACTCTTTTCTTCTTCATAGTTTACCTTGTTCTCCCAGATGGGAATCCTTAAAGCCGATAAAATACAGCACACCGTCCAGGCCGATGGTATTGATGCTCTGGCGGGCGTTGGCCTTGACACGGGGCTTGGCGTGGAAAGCGATGCCCAGGCCCGCTTCGTTGAGCATGGGAAGGTCGTTGGCGCCGTCCCCGACGGCGATGGTCTGGGCGATGTTCACCTTTTCCGTCTGGGCAATCAGCCGCAGGAGGTCCGCTTTGCGGCGGCCGTCCACCACCTCGCCCAGGTATCGTCCGGTGAGTTTGCCGTCCTCCCCTACCTCCAGTTCATTGGCATAGACATAATCGATGCCGTATTTGCGCTGCAGGTATTCGCCGAAGAACGTGAATCCGCCGCTGAGAATGGCAATTTTGTAACCGCAAGTCTTGAGAACGCTCATCAGGCGGTCTGCGCCTTCCGTGATGGGCAGATGCTCCGCAATATCCTGCATGACACTGATATCCAGTCCCTTCAGAAGCGCAACACGTTGCGTAAAACTTTCCTTGAAGTCGATTTCACCCCGCATGGCACGTTCGGTGATGGCTGCCACCTGGTCGTACACGCCATGGCGGCGGGCCAGCTCGTCGATGCACTCGGCCTGGATGAGGGTGGAGTCCATGTCGAAGCAGATAAGGCGGCGCATGCGGCGGTACATATCGTCCTTCTGGAAGGAAAAGTCCATGCCGGCTTCCGTTCCCATGGCCATCAGGTCCTCCTGCATGGCTTTTTTGTCGTCCGAGGAAAGGGAACCGCGCAGCGAAAATTCCACGCAGGCACGCACGTTCTTTTCCGGATGCATGACGCTCATGCGGCCGGTGAGACGCTTGATGGCATCTATATTGAGTCCGTAGCGGCTGATGACATCCGTGGCGGCCTGGATTTGCGCGGCGCTGAGACTCCTGCCGATGATGGTGAGGATATAGCGGTTCCTGCCCTGTCGGCCCGCCCAGGCCTCGTAGTCCTCGTCCGAGACAGGCGCGAAACCAATGCTGAGGTTGCCCAGCTCGGTGGTTTTGAAGAGAAGCTCCTTCATCACCTGTCCGGAATGGACCTCATCGATACGGATGAGGATGCCCATGGAAAGGGTGTTATGTATCACAGCCTGGCCCAGGTCCAGGATTTGGGCATCGTACCTGGCCAGAATGGCCATGATGGATGCCGTCAGCCCTACCCTGTCCTCGCCGGAAATGCGGATTAAAATCTGTTCTTCGTTCATAATATGCAAAAATACGGAAAAATTCCGTAAATTTGTACGATAATACGCAACGTTATCTATGACGCTTTTAATTTTTTACCTTCTCCTGACAATGGGCATTTCCTTTTTATGCTCGTTGCTGGAGTCGGTGCTGATGTCCACCCCCATCTCCTACATTACCATGAAACAGGAGGAAGGAGACCGGAACGCGGCGCTTTTCGCACACATGAAACAGGAGCCGGACCGTCCCCTCAGCGCCATCCTTTCGCTCAATACCATTGCCAACACGTTGGGTGCAGCGGCAGTGGGGCACCAGGCCACCCTCCTCACCGGTGAACATTGGTTCGGCATCATCAGTGCCGCCATGACCATCCTCATCCTGGTCTTTTCGGAAATTGTGCCCAAGAGCATCGGCACGTCACAGTGGAAAAGCCTGCTGTGGCTTTCAAAGGTGATGCAGTTTCTGGTCTATCTGCTCTATCCCGTCGTCTGGATTATCGAAAAACTGCACAACAGCATTTCCGACGAGGAGCCGGACACGGCCATCTCGCGTGAAGAAGTGAGCGCCATGGCCAACATCGGCGAAGAGGAAGGCGTGCTGGACAACAGCGAAAACAAGGTAATCCAGAACATCATCAAACTGGACGATATCAAAGCCTACGAGGTGATGACGCCGCGCATCGTGGCCAACATCGCCCCGGAAAGCATGACGCTGCGGCAGTTCTACAAGCAGGAGGAGCTCTCCCACAATTCCCGTATTCCCGTTTACGCGGAATCGCCGGAATTCATTACCGGTTACATCATGCGCAACGATGTCCTGGAATACTTGACGGAAGACAAATTCGACACGCGGCTGCGCAGCATCAAGCGCAAAATCGCCGCCTTCCATGAAGAAACCTCCGTAAGCGATGTCTGGGAAAGCCTCCTGCGCACCAAGGACCAGATTGCCCTCATCATTGACGATTACGGCTGCTTCCAGGGCATCATTACGCTGGAAGACATCATCGAGACCATCCTCGGAATGGAAATCATCGACGAGAACGACACCGTGACGGACATGCAGCAGTATGCCAAGGACCGCTGGCTCAAGCGGCAAAAGCAGTACAAGCAGATTGTGCTCCCGGAGGAGGACGATGACTAGGCTGTTTTTCAACCCCCTCTCGGGACTTTTTTACGTACTCCAGCCCAAGCGGCGTACGCGCCGGAAGGCGCCTGCGGGTCCCGAAGTGGAACAGCTCCGCGCCCGGGCCAAGGCAGAACTGCCCGCCCGTCTGGCCGAGCTGGCCGCACGGCACGGTTTCTCCTATGCGCGCGTATTCATCAAAAACAATGTTAGCAACTGGGGCAGTTGTTCCGTGCGGGGCAATATCAACCTGAATCTCAGGCTGGTAACCCTGCCTGAAGAACTGAGGGACTATGTCATGCTGCACGAGCTGTGCCACCTGAAAGAGATGAACCACGGGGCACGTTTCCACGCCCTTCTGGAGTCCGTTTGTCCCAACCACCGGGTACTGGAGAAAGCATTGAAGACATACCGTATCCGCTGAATGAAACGCGTTGCCATCATAGGAGCCGGCGCCGCCGGTTGTTTCTGTGCCGTTCAGTTAAGGAGAATGGCGCCGGAACTGGCCGTGACGGTGTTTGAAGCCGGTCCCAGGCCCATGGCCAAACTCTCCGTCACCGGGGGCGGACGCTGCAACCTCACCAATTCGTTTGAAGGCATCCGTTCCCTGGGAGAAGCGTATCCGCGCGGTGAACGTGTCATGCAGCGGGTTCTCAAGGCCCTCTCGCAGGAAGATACCGTCCGCTGGTTTGAGGCGGAAGGCATTCCGCTGGTTCTGCAGGCGGACCACTGCTGGTTTCCCCGCTCGCAGGACGCCCTGGACATTGTTCACTGCCTGGAACGCGGCATGCACGGCGCCCGCCTCCTTCTGCACACGCCGGTTCATTCCGTCAAGGATATGCTCGCCCGCTTCGACTGTGTGGTCGTAACAACGGGCGGAGCTGCCAAAGGCCTGCCCTTCCTGGAAGGATTGGGGCTGGAGCTCATTCCGCCCGTCCCCTCCCTCTTCACCTTCACCGTTCCGGATCCCGCCCTGCGCAGCCTCATGGGACTGGTCACGGAGGCTTCCATCGGCCTGGCAGGGACGGCTTTCAAGGCCGACGGACCGCTGCTTATCACCGACTGGGGGCTCAGCGGCCCTGCCACGCTCAAACTCTCCGCGTATGCCGCACGCTACCTGGCCGAACGGCAATACAAGGGTACCGTACTTGTCAACTGGCTGAATGCCAATGAGAACCAGGTAAGGGAGCAAGTTCGGGAAATGGCGGCGGCCCATCCGCAAAAGCTTGTCGCGAGCGTACATCCTGTCCAGCAGCGCCTGTGGGAGCACCTGCTGCAACGTGCGGGACTCCGCAAAGACCTCCGATGGGCGGAATTGGGCAGCAAGGGAATCAATCGGCTCACATCCACCCTCACCGCAGACAGTTATCCCCTCAGCGGGAAGAGCAGATTCCGCGAGGAGTTTGTGACCGCGGGCGGCGTGGCCCTCTCCAACATCAATTTGTCCACCCTGGAAAGCAAGCGACATCCCGGCCTGTTTTTTGCCGGGGAAGTTCTTGACATCGACGCCATTACCGGCGGATTCAACCTGCAGGCGGCCTGGAGCACGGGCTATGTCTGCGCACAAAGCATCGTCAAAAGCCTATGAATACCACGCTCTCCATTGTCATTTGCATTGCCGCCGTGCTGCTGATTGCAGCCGTCGTCATTACGTACCTGATTATGCATGCCCGGCAGGTGAAGGCATGCAACGTGCTGGAAAACGAAATCATCCGCAGCCAGGAGGCGCTCAAGAACGCCCAGGCGCTCCGGGAAACGGACCGGCAGGCTTTTGAGAAGGCGGAAGAACTGCTCAAGGAGTCCTTCCGGGAACAGCTGGAAGCCGTCAAGGCGCAGATGAGCGCGGAAACGGAAAAGCTGCTCAAGCAGCGGGAAGAAGCCTTGAACGCAAAGGCGGAAGAGACCTTCAGGACGCTCATGGGACCGCTGGACAAGGACCTCAAAGCCATGCAGGAGAGCTTCGAGGTGCAAAAACGCACGCACACGGAAGGTACCGCCACCCTGAAAACGGCCGTGGAACAGGCTGTAAAGCACCTTCAGGACCAGACCCAGGCCATCGGCTCCAAGGCCGACAATCTGGCCCGTGCCCTGAAAGGCCAGAACAAGATGGCGGGCACCTGGGGCGAGGTTATCCTGTACAACATGCTGCTGAACGAAGGCATGGAGGAAGGCCGCGACTTCGACCGCGAAGAAACCCTGCGCGATGCCATGGGCCATACCCTCCTGAACGAGGACAGCGGCAAGCGGATGCGCCCGGACTACATTCTGCACTATCCGGACAAGACGGAGGTGATTGTCGATGCCAAAACCTCCATGGAAGCCCTCTCGGACTGGTTCGAGGCCGTCGATTCCGCCGCGAAGGAAGACGCCGCCCAGCGCAACCTGCAGGCCATCCGCGCCCAAATCAAAAGCCTTTCCACCAAACGGTACCAGGACTACATCCGCGAGGGTTACAAGACGCTGGATTACGTGATTATGTTCATCCCCAATTACAGTTCCCTGCAGCTGGCCAAGACGCTCGCGCCCAATATCTTTACCGAGGCCTATCGGCAGGGGGTGCTCATCACCACGGAAGAAACCCTGATGCCGTTCCTGCGCATGATACGCATTGCCTGGACCAACTTCGACCAGGCCCGCAACCAGGAGAAAATCATCAAGGCCGCCCAAGGCATGGTGGACCGCGTGTACGATTTTTCCAAGGCGCATGCCGCCATGGGAGAAAAGCTGAAAGCTGCGCAGGACGAATACGACAAAGTGAGCGCAAAAATCAGTGAATCAGGTAATTCCATCCTCACCAGCGCACGTCAGCTGCTTAAATTGGGCGTGCCCAGGAATCCTAAGAAACCGCTTCCGGAAGAAGACGAATAAAGGCTATCCCGGCGTTCCGGGCAAAAGCCGCATCCGCGTCGCTGTCCCCCACCATGACGCATCGCTGCGGATTCAGGGACGGTAAAAGCGCGCAGGCCTCCCGAAACATGCCCGGATTGGGTTTCCGGCGCGGGTCGTCGTCAGAAACGGCCGTACAGGTAAGTACAAGGTCCATGCGGCCGCCGGCTTCCAGGATTTCCTGCATCATGCGGGCGTGGATACCGGCCAAGTCCGCATCCGTCATCTCGCCCTTCCCTACGCCGCGCTGGTTGGTCACCAGGACGATATTTCTGAACTTGGCGGCCCATAACGGCAGTGCCTGCAGGATGCCCGGCATCCATTGCCAGTCGGCCCAGGATTTCACGTATGTGCCTTTCAAAAGGCGGTTGAGCACCCCGTCGCGGTCCAGGAACAGGGTTTCCGCCTCGCTCGCCAGCAGCTGTGCCGATGCTTTCTGCACGGCAAACCAGGCGGGAATCTCCCACTGCGCCTTGTCATAATCTTCGGGAATGCCGATGTCGATGAAATAGTGCTCCGCAGGCCAGCCTTTGAGTTCGCGGGCAGCGGCCAGAGGTTCCAAGACCTCTTTTTCAAAGGAAAAACGCTCCGGCAGCGCCTCCGGGTGCAAGCGGGTGCGGTCAATGGCATATACCCCGGCGTTGATGAATCCTTCCTCACAGTAGCTTTTTTCACGGAAGGCGACGATGGTCTGAGATTCGCCCGGCATGCTTCGCTCGGCCGGCATGACAGAAACTGCGCCATAGCGGCTGAAAGCTTTCATCGGCTTCAGCGCGACGGTCACCGGCCCGTCGAAGGGCATGGCATCCAGCGGCAAGGGGAAAAAGGTATCGCCGTTGAGCACCAGCACCCGTTCCGAGCGGCATTTTTCCAGTGCCAGGCGAATGCCGCCCCCCGTGCCCAGCGGCGTCTCTTCCACGGCGAAATCGTAGGTAAAAGGCCAAGTGCAGGCCTGCACAAAGGACATTACCTGTTCCTTCAGGTAACCAAGCGAAAACACCACGTGTTCAACCGGATAGAGACTCAGATATTCCAGCAGGAAGCCCAAGAAAGGACGCCCGGCCACAGGAGCCAGACATTTGGGGATATCGTGCACCACGGAACGTAAGCGGGTACCCTGCCCCCCTGCAAGGATTATAACTTCCATGCCACGGCGCCGGTTTGGGTAAACTGGAACGGAACCACCTGCCCGGTCAGGAGGGAAAGGGCCTTGCGGACAGCCTCACGCTTTTGCGGCGGCACCATGAGCATGATAAAGCCCCCGCCGCCGGCTCCGGACACTTTGCCGGAAAGGGCGCCGGCTGCCAGGGCCACGTCAAAGGCCTCCTGAATCTGCGGATTGGTAATGGCGTCAGCCATCTTTTTCTTGTCCTCCCAGGCGGCGCCCAGGATACGGGCAAACGTGGCCATGTCCCCCTGCAGGAGCGCCAGCTTCATGTCAATGGCGCTCTGTTTGATACGGTGCATGGCTTCCACGGCCACCGTATCCCCTTTACGCGCAGCCTGCTGCTGCTTTTCAATGATGGCGGCCCCTTCCCGGCTCCGGCCCGTAAAATACAGCAGCAGAGAACCTTCCAACTCCCGCACAATCCAATCCTTTACGCGCAGCGGATTCACAATCACCAGGTCGCTGGGAAGGAATTCCATGAAATTGAATCCGCCGAAAGCGGCGGCGTATTGGTCCTGTTTTCCGCCGGAGAGCAGCAGGTCCTTGCGCTCGATTTCGTACGCCAGCCGGGCCAGTTCGTAGTCTCCCAGCGGGATATCCATCCATTCGGCAAAGCATTTGAGGATGCATACGACCATGGTGGAGGAGGTGCCCAGGCCGGAACCGGCAGGCGCATCGTTATACGTGGTAATGGCAAAACCCGGCGCAGGCACGGGACCGAAATCCCGCACGACGCGGTTATATACCCCATCTACCAGGAGGGCGCCCGAGGAGAGCGGGCCGGTACCCAGGGGCACTTCGCACCGCACACCGGCATCGGCCGCATTTACCTGCACCAAAGGCCGTTTCAGCGGTTCGATGGTACAATAGGCAGCCAGGCTGATGGTGGCGTTCAATACATTGCCGCCGTACAGGTCACTGTACGGAGAGACGTCGGTTCCGCCGCCGGCGAGGCCCAGACGGAGCGGGGCTTTACTTCTGATAATCATGCCAAAATAGCGTTTGCAAGGGCTTCCAGGGCGGCTTTGTCTTCCGCTTTGTAGCGGCTGCGGATTGTCACCAGCTCCCCAATCTGCTCCACGTCCTTCATGGCGCCAAGCATTTCTTTCATCACGCGGCCGGCGCTGGGGGCCCAGGAACCGTTTTCAATAAGGGCGACATGGCGTTTCTGCCAGCCTTTCATCTGCAGGCTGTGCAGGAAGTCGTACGCAGGCGTAAACAGACCTGCGTCGTAAGAGGCGGCGGCCAGAACCATCGTCCCGTACCGGAAAGCGTCTTCCACGGCTTCCGCACGGTCTTCCCGGGTAAGGTCGCACACGGCCACCTTGGGGCAGCCTTTGGCGCGGAGCATATCGGCCAGTTTGAGGGCCACCTCCGCCGTACCGCCGTGGATGGAGGCATACGCCACGAATACGCCGGGCGTTTCTACGCCGTAACTGCTCCAGGTATTGTATAAATCAAGGTAAGAGGCCAGGTTTTCACGCAGGATGGGACCATGCAGCGGAGCTATCATGCCTACCTGCAGATTGGCGGCCTTTTTCAGCAATGCCTGCACCTGGGGGCCGTATTTACCGCAGATGTTGAAGTAATAGCGGCGGCCTTCGCAGGCCCAGTCTTTCTCCTCATCGCCCCAGAAACCGCATTTCTCCAGGGCGCCGAACTTACCGAAAGCATCGGCCGAAAAAAGGATTCGGGAGGCGGGCTCATAGCTCACCATCACTTCCGGCCAGTGCACCATGGGGGCGGCGAAGAACTGCAGGCTGCGGGAGCCCAGATTGAGCGTGTCGCCTTCTTTCACGGCCAGGGTGCGGAAGGTTTTTCCCGGCTGGAACTGCCCGAGGAATTTAAGGGCCATAGCGCTTGCAACTATCTGGACGGCAGGATATTTCTCTGCCAACTTGCCAATCAGGGCCGAGTGGTCCGGTTCCATGTGGTGCACCACCAGATAGTCCGGCTGCCGGCCGTCCAGCGCCTCTTCCAGGTTTCTGAACCAGGCTTCCTCCACGCGGGCGTCCGCCGTATCCAGAATGGCAATTTTATCGTCCTTGAGCAGATAAGAATTATAGGCCATGCCTTCCGGCACAACATATTGGCTTTCAAACAAATCCAGGGTAAGATTATCCGTCCCTATGTAAAAGATGCTGCGTGCGATTTCTTTCATATCCGTTTCTATTGAATTACAAAGATAAAAATAAAATGCGTATCTTGCGGAAAATTTTGGCTTAGTATGACTCTGAAAAAGTATATAAAACAGTTTATCCAACGGCATATCTACATTTACGAAGATTTGGACACGGCAGGAGCCGCCCAGCGTATCAAAAGCAATATCTGGTTCCGCGGCACCAATGTCTGGATTCTCGCTTTCTCCATCATCATCGCCTCTGTAGGCTTGAATGTGAATTCCACGGCGGTGATTATCGGCGCCATGCTCATATCCCCGCTCATGGGGCCCATCATCGGAACCGGCCTGGCGCTGGGAACCAATGACCTGGATTTGCTCAAGTCGGCCGTAAAAAACCTCCTGGTGATGGTGCTCATCTCCCTGGCGGCCTCCACGCTGTTTTTTATCGTCTCTCCCCTGGACCTGGTGAACCCCACGGAGTTGGAAGCCCGTACCAGTCCCACCATCTATGACGTGCTCATCGCCCTGTTCGGCGGTCTGGCCGGCATTCTGGAGAATACCCGCAAGGAGCGCGGAACTGTACTTTCAGGCGTCGCTATCGCCACAGCCCTCATGCCGCCGCTGTGCACCGCAGGATACGGACTTGCACACTGGGACATGCATTTCTTCCTGGGCGCCCTGTATCTCTTTGTAATCAACAGCGTATTCATCGCCCTGGCCACCTACCTCATGGTCAAATATCTGCGCTTCGAGACGGTGGCCGGGCTGGATGTCACCTCCGCCAAACGCAAGCGCAACCTCATATCGGCCGTTCTCATCATTGTGCTCGTGCCCAGCATCTGGACCGCCATCGGCCTCATCGGCGAGAACAATTACGAGCGCAATGTGCAAGTCATGATGAATGAAGACCGCTTCGTGGGCCCGCGCACGTATGTTTACGATTACGTGGTCAAGGGCCGTACCGTGAATTTTTCGCTGGCCGGCGAACCGCTCACCGACGAGACGCGCAAGGCCTTTCTGGAACGCGCCGCCAATCATCATATCAAGGCCCAGACCATCACCATAACGGAACATTCGGTGGGCATGAGCCAGAAAGACATGGATGCACTCATCAACGAAGTGTACGCCCGTACGGAGGCGGAGCTCAACGAGAACGACCGGCAGATAGGTGGATTTGAATCCCGCCTGAAGTCGCTGGAAGGCCGTTTGGACGGGGTAATTGCCATGAACGATTCCCTTCATGCACGCAACCTCCAGCTGCAGCACGAAGTCGATTCCCTTGCCGCATTGACCCGGTCCCATCAAGGCAGGAAAAAATAAATTTTGAGATTTCTTAAAAAGGTGCTATCTTTGCAATCCTTTCCGGTGCGATGGCCGAGTGGTTAGGCACAGGTCTGCAAAACCTGCTACAGCGGTTCGATTCCGCTTCGCACCTCTTAAATCGCCCTTACAGATGTCTGTAGGGGCTTTCTTGTACCCAAATTTGTACCCGTATCACATAAAAGGCCCCGATTTCTTTACTTCAAGAACCGGGGCTATTGCATTGTTGTCAGTCTATTATGAGATGACGTTACAAAGGTATGAATAATAATCGGAATCTCCCAGAACTATGAAAAGAGAAAGCACGGATCTCGAAGGGGTACGGGGGTATTTTGCCCAACCATCACACACAGAGAGGGTGCGATTCCAAAATTTTTTTATTGAAAAAACGCCGAAGGTATTACTCCGGCGCTTTCTATTTTGAAGATAGATTTGAGCTTATCAGTATTAGGTAAACGTCTATTTCTTTACCCTAAACTGCAACGAACTACCTGCTTTCCCCGACATGGTAATTTCTGCCACATTCCCTTCCATGGAATGAACTGTATAGGTATAGAATAAACTTCCATCTACATAAGTTCTGATAGTTTTCCCGTGGGCATCATATGTCCCACTACCATTACCAAAATAACCGGTGCCGTAATATGTCCCGTCTGTATTAAATCTGATGGAGAACTGTAGGTCTTTGTAGGCTGGCCTAGTAATATCAATCCACTTGCCATCCAGCAGATACTCTGATCCGTGCCATGTTCCTCCGCAAAGAACTTCTTTAGGATAGTTAAAATCCCACGTGTCGCCTTTCTGGCATGCGTTAAATGCGAGGCTTGCGATTAAGCAAAGCACAAATAATAGAATCTTTTTCATACACTTATTTGGTTAGTATTTCACTTAATTCTTCAGCCATTTCGTCTAGGACGCTTTCGTGGCGTGCTGCTTTAGATTCATCAGGTAGCATAAAAGCCAAAAGGACACCTCCTAATTGAGAAGAGTATTGAAGACCGCCTACATAGTCAATTTTTTCTTCTTCTTTGTCCCCCTTCATATGGACAAAGTATGCCGAATACTTTGACAAATCGAATGAGAAGACTGAATACCTCTCAGAAACGAAATTAGCCAGGTTTGATAAGTATGAAGGGCTAATTAAGACGCCACATGTGTTCAGCACCCCATTTTTACTTGAATAAACAACATAAGGAGACTTAACATTCCCAGTTTTATATACTAGCATAGATGATGTTGAGCGTCCATCTAGACTCCTTTTCGCTGAGGCCTCTTCAACCTGTATTGCGCCAATATTAAGTCCTAAATTCAATGAAGCATCGTAGTAAATCGTTTCTCCATCTGCAAAGCTAATTCCTGCTTTATGACAAATGAAAGGGAGATCGTAATCAGTATATTTTGGAGTTACTTCAACGGAAAGATAACCGACCCCAGGACATGGAATTTGCGTATAGCCTACATGTTTGGGAATAATCTCCTTTTTGGCAGCGTCTACGTCTGCTACAAAATAGTTATTTGGCTCCCACGAGAGATTATCAAGGTTCTCCCCTTTTATTGGCACATTATTTCCAACTGTAATTCTGTGATACCTATACTCTGTCAACTTGGGTGTTTTATCCCCCTCCTTCTCTTTCTCTTTGGTGCACGAAGCGAGAAATAACAGTGATGCCCCAATTACTAAGGAGATAAGAGTCTGGAAATGTAAATGTCTTTTCATAATATGTGGAATAAAAAAGCGTGCACCGCCTTGCACGCCATCAGGGCTGCGACACCCCACCGTTAATGCTAAGCAGTACACGCCGTGTACGCCTGCACCTTATAACGGTATTAGCCTTAAAAATCAAGTGTCGCAGTTCGATGGCTAAGGCAATATGTATCGCAAATATAGAGAAAAACAGATGAAATTCAAAACGACTGACACCGAATTGACAATATCATCCGTAAATCTTAATAGTGCTCCCGCAATCTACTGATACTTTATTGCTGAAGGATTGACTCTGAAAGAATAATGGAAGGTGTCCAAAGCTCTGATATAGCCCTGAATCCGTGGCTCCTGGAGCAAACGGCATCCGAGCGAAGAGGCAGAGGACACAGAGACAGACGGACTGATTATTAGGCGATATGCTAGGGATGCTGGGTATCCGAGGCAATAAACCGCTTGGCAAAACAGCTTTTCTTTTTCATCGAGGAATGTTCTGAGCTGGGCCGGGAACATTCCGTTATTTTCATCTTTTCTTCTCATCGTATTCTGTATTTGATTGATTTCGTGTTTGTTGCTGATAAGCGAGTAAAGCGTCATTGATATCTTTGCATCCGGGCCATTCCACGGCTAGAGTCTCTCCGGCATCCTCCAGTACCTTGATCCCCATTTCGCAGAAAGCCTCCGCAATCTGAGCCGATGTATTACGCCCGGCATCGTCGCAATCCAGATAGAGAGATGCCGTGCTGATGTCTCCGAGTCTTCCTGCCTTAAGGTCACATACAAACCTCCTTGCCAAAGCCACGCTATTTAGAATAACAAGGTTCTCTGGTGCCCTTTTGGGAAAGATGGAGTCCGGCATCTCCACGTATGAAAGCATATCAAAGAAGCCCTCAAAAATGGCAATGTGCGAGCCTCCGTTATCAATGTAAGTGTAATGCTTGCTTGTAGCCCCTTTCCAGCTTGGGTTTCGTAATTCCCAGCCTCCGTCACGGTTCTGAAAACCGATAGCAAAGAACCTCATTTCCGGCCTGCCATCCAGATGATAATACACTTCTTTGCAATAGATACTAGCCAAACTTGATGATATGCCGCGTGCGTTGAGGTACTGAAGGAGCACCGGATGCTGGAGAAAACCGACTTCATCGACCACGATTGCTGGCTTTCTGTCTGCTTTCGATGCGGGAGCAAAGTTTGCTACGGAGTAAGCCCCTGATTCCAAAATATCGGCAGCTTGAGAGAAAGAGCATCCCTCTACCGCCATAACTAGGTCTAATACGCTTCCACCACGGCCTTCTCCGTGATCATACCAGCGATTACGGGCACGGTCAATGCTGACAGATGGATTCTTATCTCCACGCCAGAAAGCGCAAATGTTGCCCCGTGCTGGCACCTGGATTCCCTTACGCTCCAGATAGGAAGCGATTGGAATACCTTTTATCTTTTCAATGTCTCTCATTTTGTTTTTCTTTTGAAGTAAACCTTAGGATTGTTGAGGGGAGCGAATATCCAGACCGGAGCATCGCCTTCATCATAGTACTTCCAAATCCAATTGCCCGGAGCATACTCCGTACCCATCAAAATACCCCTGCAACAGTCTTGGCTATGAAAGAAGATATACTTGGCCTTGAGTGCCTTAATGGACTCAATCCCATCTAAGGAGAAAGCGAAGGCCCCACGCCTAAAAGCACGCTCCGACCTTTCCGACAACAGTACTACAAACTTTTCCTTCGAAGTCACAACTTCTGCGACCTGCTGTGAAGGAGATAATTGTATGGAAATCTGCTCACGAGAGAGCCTTGTCTCTATAATGAGCGCCTTTTCCAGAAGGCGTAGTTTCTTATTCTTTATCACGTTGTTTCTTTTTCGTGGAAGGAAAAGAAGGAAAGGAAAACACGGCTCAAACTTTCTTATATATAATATAAATGTTTCTCTCATATATTCCTTTTCCTCCTTTTCTTCCTTTCGGTTTGATTTACAATAACATACAATATATAGTTTGAAGGAATTATAGGAAAACTGATTAAAAGGGATCCGCATCCGCGAAGGGATTTCCCATGAAAGCGCACATATCCCCGGACTTCTTCTCTACTTTTATCTTCATAGCCCTAAGTCTAGTGGAGAAAGTTTTCTGTGTCATCTGGCGATACCCGTTTTCTAAACACCACTCCTTAAATGCCCGGTATGCTTCTGCGACCTTTATACGCATCGAATCTGTTGCGATGATCTCTTTCTCAGAGAGGTATAGCGCTACCGGGTCTGCTTCCTTTCTATAGTCTTCTTGTGCTTGCTTCAGTAAGGGCGAATCTGTGAATCTTCCCTGCCTGCAAAGTCTGGAAGCGCCTTCCAGAATCCAGTACATTATACCGACATATTCGGAGCGGAGTTTTGAATCGAGGTTTATATCTACCTTATCTTCTGGAATCTGCTTATTGAATGGGATAATTAGAAACCTCCGAAAGAAGCCGTCACTAATATCCGATGTTGCCGGAAGCGAGTTCATGGCAATGATAGCACGAGGGTAGTTTTGTGTCAAATATGGTTGCCGATATAATGGTTTTGCCATCAGCGGCTCTCCGCTTGCGTAAGCCTTCAAAGCCCCCTCATCTCCTTTCCCTATGAAATTGCCACTATCAGTACAAAGATTAGCAATCTTGTCTTTCATCGGTGGAATCTTTTGTCCGCTAGCCTCTGTAATCTGGCTTATACTGAAATTGGAGACATTCTCACTACCCAAAATCCCAATAAGGGCATTTAATATCGTGGACTTTCCGTTTCGGCCACTCCCAAGGAAGACAATTAGCTTCTCTAGTTGAGGCCCTCCAATCACATACCCCAGGGCTTCTTGGATAATCGGTATCAGTTCCGGCTCCAGATCTTCTTCCAGCACCTTTTTCCAGGTAGGACAATTCTGTGCTTCGTACGGAAGATTGATTGTGTGCCTAGGTTGCAGTTCTGGGGATGGCATCAGCAAGCGCCCTTGCTTTACATCATAAATCCCGTTAGTAAAGGCTAAGAGACTTGGATTGGGAGAATAATGGCAATCTCCATTATTCCGCATTCTTTTGAGGATAAAATCGGCAATAACTTTATCTGAACGCACGATATAGGCGTTCCCAACTTCCAGCTTCTCCAGAACAATACCTAACAAACATTGCAAAGCATTGTAGTCTATTAGTTCATAGAAAAGACCATTGTAGAGCCTGATGATATCGCCATCTTCAAATAGAGCAAGATGAACGCCATCTTCGGACTTGTAGGCAACAACGGCATCATAAATGGCCTTACACATTCTTCCTTCAAGGTCTCGATTGATGTTTTTGTCGAACTGCCCCAGATGTCGAAGGTCTGAAACGGCAGACACAAGATAGGATACAAAAACTTGTCGGGCGACTTGCGAAGATGTAAGATTTTGATTATCTTTGCGTTGTGGTTTTTTAGCCTCCTCTCCACATCTCTGGAAGGGGGCTTCTCTTTTATCTTCCATAGTTCCGCCCTCCTTCTTCCTTCACGGTTGGATGATGCTTGAATTTACGCAGTTCCCCACTTTCCACGATGCGGTCAAATTCATCTGCTGGAACAAGGGTCTTTCGGCCAACTTTCGTGACCGAGATAAGACCTTTATTGACTAGAGCATGAAATGTTGGCAAACTACACCGGAGTATTTCACAACACTCCTGCCTGGTGTAATACCTTTCTAATTTCTCGGTCTTCGTAGAGACCTGCTCCCAGAGATTCCGGAAGATTCTCTCGCCAAAGGCAAGCAAATCTTCTTGGGTCAGTTGGTATAATACGGTGCCGTGCTCCGGCGCTAATTTTGAAGTCATGTTCTGCCTCCTTTATTTACGGTTAAACAAATGGAAAGCGTCCTTTCCGCTTGGATATCCGATGACAAATGTAATGACTTTAATTCTATTTAACTAGCTAATAATCAGTATGTTAAGGAAAAAATAAAGGGAAACTCTATGATAGTTTCCCTAAAAAGATTCCCAATTGATAATCAGCAAATTATGCTTCTCCCGTTTCCTCCTCTACTTTGATTCTATGGTATGCTTCAATCCAACTTCTTACAGCCCTGCCCTGCATATGTATATCGCCTTTATCTATATTCTTAAATTTCCATGCCTCTTGCTTGTGATCCAAATAGCCAGCACAAGCAAGATAGTTAAACACAAAATAAAGTTTGTTTTCTAGAATCCAATCCTTTGGCAGAAAAGAATCAATAATCCATTCACTGATATGGCCGAGCATAGGATTCAGGCTATGCTTCCCCCCTTGCTTATTTCCGATATAAGCCTTGTATTCATCTTGCTTTATAGATTCATACCCTATTATGGTATCAAGTTCCTGTATTGAATAGCCTTCTTCCTGAGGTAACACTCCCGGAGGATAAGGGATGAGATATGCTCTACCCGTACCCCCACCGCCATAACCCTTATTGAGAATCATATTTGCGCCCAAATCTGTAATCTCTAGTCCGCTCTGCGCTGTTATCTTGGCTCTCTTTTGTATTCTTTTGTCAAGATAATCTACCAAAGCGCCAATCATTATTGAGCGTGATGCGTTTCCGTACTGTTCTGAAGCCCCACCAGCTATGATTGTCATACCATTAGCAGATGTCAATAACTGCTTGAGCAACATGGCATTCTCAAGCACCGAAAAATCTGACATAATCTCTTCTTCTGTATAGAATCTTTTCTCAAGCCTATCCTTGAGCAAGGATAGTAGTGCGTAATAACCATACCCCGAAAGATTGTTAGCTCGACATAAGATCTTATATTCTTGAATAGCCTTCTCCGTTTCCATAATGAAATACGATTAAAAAAGTTCTTCGTTACTACTTTCATTCTTCTTGGCCTTATCCAGAATCTCGGCAATCTCATCGGCCAGTTCATCAGCACTTTCAGCGATATAGAGATAGAAACTGCTCTCGGTCTTGTGTCCGCTGATGCTCATCAATTGCCGTGTCGTAAAGAGCTTGCTTTTGTAGAGATTCGTAATGCCGGAGCGCCTAGCGCTATGAGTAGATATAAGGTCATATTTTCGCTTGATGACATTGCCCTCCACATCGGTTTCAACAGTCATCGTCTTTGCTTCTATGGCCTTTTTTTCTTTCAGAGTCAGGATTGTCCGGAAACTCGCCTGCAAAGAGGGAACGGTCTCCGATAGTTTCTTTAAGATTTTCTTTATATAACGATTGATAATTACATCTGAAATATGGGGGATACGATAGTCATATTTCTCTACAAGCGTCTGCAGATTATCGTTGAGGATGGGTACAACCGTGCTATTTCCTGTCTTCTCCTGGACTATGCGGATTACCTTCGTGCCTTTGGCCGTAGTGCTGAAATTGGAGGGCTTGAGATTAGCGTAGTCAGAAACACGCTGGCAGGTATACACCCCGATAAGAAAGACATCTCGCACCTGGTCATTAAGGCTACCCGGCTCCAAGGGCATTTCATATAGCGCTTGGACTTCTTCTGTGTTGAGGTAGGTTTTCGTTGTGGCGCAGCCCTCTATCTCCTTTATCTTTTGAATACCTTTCAGGCATTTGAGATTATCGTGGAGGTTGTGATTATAGGCATACTGCACAAGGGCTTTGAAGCAAATAATATACTTATTGATTGTCTTTGTCAAGTAGCCGTAATCCTCCATAAATTTGACAAAAGCATCAAGGGTAACTTTGTCCAGAGTTTCCCAAAGCAAAACCTTCCCAGTCTTCTCCTCATATTCTTTTTCAAAGCGCTCATAGACATTACGAAAAGTAATCCAGACTTTAATGGTGTCATAGTCATAGCGCTCTGAACCGTGTTTGAAAGCGCCGGATTTCATCTGCTCGATAAGCCAATTGAGGTACGGTAGCATAGCGGTGGGGATAGCATCCTCAGTAACTGTTTCTAGGGCTATGAAATCAGAAAGCCCTCTGGCCGTAATCTCCTTTTTCTTCTGATTAAGCTGGTCTATATGGATTATTAAGCGCTCTCGCAGGTCATTGAGTCTGGCGGAGAGTTTGCCCATCTTTTCATACAGTTCAGGATTTGCCTTCTTGTTTACGGCTTTGGGCATTCCGGCCTTTTTGTCCCATTGTGAAGCGATGATTGTTTCTTCCGTTGGAATCCTGATATCAGCATCTGTAGTCCTTACCCTTGCCCATATCGTGACCGGAGTAGTCTTTTTGTCGGAGCGTAGAAAAAAGCGTACTGTCATCTCGAATCGAATTAACTTTCAACAATGCAGTACAAAGATACAAAAAGAATTGATTGTACCCAAATTTGTACCCGCGAATCTTTAATCTTGCATTTCTTTAATTAACGCAAATCGCGTCTATAAGTTAATATATCAGCATTTTATAATAAACTTGAAATAAATAAAAGTATCAAGTTTAGGTGCGCTTCGCACCTCCAACAACGAGGCCGGCTTGAGTCAATGTGACTTGGGTCGGCCTCGTTGCTGTTCTGTTTCGGTAGTGATACTATATGTATAAAAAAAAGAGAGTCGGCCTGTCTCAGGCGGACGCTCTTACTAACCACATAATTAATAACACTAAAACTAATAACCAATAGAATGATTCCGCGAAGAGAACCTTGCTTCCTCATTCCGGATACAAAGGTACGGCAATTTTTTTAATTTGCAAATTTTTTCAAAAGATTTTTTACAAAATTTTTTACTAATTATGATAAATAGTTGATTATCAGTTAAATAAATATTAACCTGATAGAACACCTATTCTTCGTAAAAATTTTCAATAAGCGTTTACCGCATTCAATTGCCGTTTTTGCCGCTTTGGGAACACTTCGGCACGAAAGGACGTTTACAAACCGTAAGAATAAACAAAGTAGTGCTTACACACTGTAAGCACTACCCCTATTTAACTTTCGCATGTGCGAAAGCTGAATCTCTATCGCAAATCAAGGAAGGGCGTTTTATTTCACGCCCAGTTTGATACGAAGGTTTTTAATCATGTCCACCGTCATGCTGTCCATGTCGAAAGACGGCTTCCAGTCCCATTCCGCACGGGCGCAGCTGTCGTCCATGCTGTCCGGCCAGGACGTGGCAATGGCCTGGCGCACAGGATCCACTTCGTAACGGACCTGCAGCGAAGGAATGTATTCCCGGATTTTGCCGAAAATCTGTTCCGGTTCAAAGCTCATGGACGCAATGTTGAAGGAATTGCGGTGCTTCAGGCGGGAAGGGTCCGCCTCCATGAGCATCACGGCTGCACGAAGGGCGTCCGGCATATACATCATGTCCATATAGGTGCCCGGAGCAATCGGACAGATAAACTCCTCCCCTTTCACCGCGCTGTAGTACACCTCGACGGCATAGTCCGTGGTACCGCCGCCCGGCAGCGTGGTGTAGGAAATCAGGCCCGGGAAACGCACCGAACGGGTATCGACACCATATTTATGGAAATAATAGTCGCTCAGCAGTTCCGTGGCCACTTTGGTGACACCATACATGGAACGGGGACGCTGGATGGTATCCTGCGGCGTACCCACATGCGGGGTTTCCGGTCCGAAAGAGCCGATGGAAGAAGGCGTGAACACGGCCACCCCTTTTTCGCGCGCAATCTCAAGGATGTTGAGCAGGCCATTCATCTGGATGTCCCAGGCCAGCAGGGGCTTCCGCTCCGCCACGGCCGACAACAAAGCGGCCAGGTTATAAATGGTGTCTATTTTGTAACGGGTGACGATGTCTGCCAGACCGGCGGCGTCGCGAACGTCGGCAATGGCTGACGGACCGCTTTCCAGGAGTTCACCTTTGGGTTCTGCACCGGGGATATACCCTGCAACAACCGTTCCCTGAGGTATTTCACGCCTCAGTTTCATTGTCAGCTCAGAGCCGATTTGGCCGGTTGACCCAACCACGAGAATGTTCTTCATTTCAGTTCTTAGTTTTATATCGCAAATTTATGCTTTTTTATGTACATTTTCAAGATAAAAACATTAAATTTGAAAGCAGAAAACCAATAACCCCATATATTATGTACGGAAAATTCCAAGAATATCTACAAAATGAACTGAAAGCCATCGAGGAAGCCGGGCTTTACAAAAAGGAAAGGAACATTGCCAGCCCGCAAAGTGCGGAAATCACCCTGCAGGACGGCAGCAAGGCGCTCAACTTCTGCGCCAACAATTACCTGGGCCTGGCCGATAACCCGCGCCTGATTGCCGCCGCTAAAAAAGCCATGGACGACCGTGGTTACGGCATGTCGTCCGTGCGATTCATCTGTGGCACCCAGGACATCCACAAAGCCCTGGAAGCAGCCATCGCCGAGTATTTTCACACCGAGGATGCCATTTTGTATGCTGCCTGTTTCGACGCCAACGGCGGTGTTTTCGAGCCGCTGCTCACCGCCGAGGATGCCATCATCTCGGATTCCCTGAACCACGCATCCATCATCGACGGCGTACGTCTTTGCAAAGCGCAGCGCTTCCGCTATGCCAATGCCGACATGGCCGACCTGGAGGAAAAGCTGAAAGAAGCCCAGGCGTGCCGTTTCCGCATCATCGTCACGGACGGCGTATTCTCCATGGACGGCAACGTGGCCCCGATGGACCGGATTTGCGACCTGGCAGTGAAATATGACGCCCTGGTCATGGTGGATGAAAGCCACAGCGCCGGCGTCGTAGGCCCCACCGGACATGGCGTAGCGGAGCAATTCGGCTGCTACGGCCGCATTGACATTTTCACGGGCACCCTGGGCAAAGCCTTTGGCGGCGCCGTCGGCGGATTCACCACCGGACGGAAGGAAATCATCGACATGCTTCGCCAGCGCAGCCGCCCGTACCTGTTCTCCAACTCCATTCCGCCCATGGTGGCCGGTGCCGCGCTGGAGACCTTCCGCATCCTGAAGGAAAGCAACGCCCTGCACGACAAACTGCAGGAGAACGTGAACTACTTCCGCGACAAGATGCTCGCCGCCGGCTTCGACATCAAGCCCACCCAGAGCGCCATCTGCGCCGTCATGCTGTACGACGCTCCCCTGTCCCAGAAATTCGCCGCCAAGATGGCCGAAGAAGGCATCTTCGTCACCGGTTTCTACTATCCGGTGGTGCCCAAGGGGCAGGCCCGCATCCGCGTACAGCTGAGCGCAGCACACGAAAAATCGCATCTGGACCAGGCGATTGCCGCATTTATCAAGGTTGGAAAGGAACTGGGCGTGCTGAAATAGCGTCCGACCTACTCACCGTCTATCTGGTGTTCGAGGTTTTCTTCCTCGGACACCTTTTTTTGACCCGGCTTGCCGAATATCACGAACTCGCTCATGAAGAAGTTGAACGCGCCGGAGAAGCACAAGCCCAGCAGGTTGCAGATGACCGGTTCGGAGGACCAATCCTGAAACCAGCCGAATGCCACAAAGAGGAAATGAAGCCCTTGCATGGCTACGAACTTAATAAGGTATGCCCCGATGGAAGCCGCATTATAACCCAGGAAATGACGGATGAAAGACCGTGCCGAACGCTGGCTGATGCGCTCTTTCCAGACAAAGAAATACGCGATGATGAAATTCACCAGCGACGCCACCTCGAAGGAAATGGTGGGCGCCACCCAGAAACTTCCCCAGTAATTTCCGTCGAACACAAAGGCCGACAGACACCAGTGAAGTCCAAGGTCCACCACCGTGCCCGCGCTGCTTGAAAGCACGAACATGACGAACTTGGTGAATATTTCTTTCTTCGTTCTCGGTTGCATGACTGCACAAAGGTACAAATTTTTGTATTTCTCGCAAAATTGGTATAATTTCGCATAGTGTAATTTGCAGATATGAACCTGAAACCTATAATTCCTCCTGTCGATAAAGCCCTGCTCAAGGCGGAGCTGAACGAGGAGACCCACCTGCGCACGACCAACCGGGCTGGAAACGATCTTTATGTGATAGGACCGGAGTCCAAGCATGTCCTGCGGGAAATCGGCCGTCTGCGGGAAATCGCTTTCCGGAACGGCGGCGGCGGCACCGGCGAGCCCCTGGACATCGACAAGTTCGACACGGACCCCGCATACGGATACCGCCAGCTTGTGCTTTGGGACCCGGATGCGGAGGAAATCATCGGCGGATACCGTTTTTGTATCTGCGACGAAGCCGTATTTGACAAAAACGGACAGCCGATTCTCACTTCCTCGCACATGTTCGAGTTTTCCCGGAAGTTCCTGCGGGATTACCTGCCCTATACCATGGAACTGGGGCGCAGTTTCGTATCGGTGGAATACCAGAGCTCCAAGGCGGGCGCCAAAAGCCTGTATGCGCTGGACAACCTGTTCGACGGAATTGCGGCCATCAGCGTGCTGTACAAGAAAACCATCAAATACTTCTTCGGAAAGGCTACCATCTACCGTGACTACCCCACCGAGGCCCGTGAAATGATTATGGTCTTCATGAAAAAGTACTTTGGAGAAGGCCACAGGCTCATCCGCATCCGCAAGGAAGTGAAGGTGGAACACGCCGGCAGATATACCCGGCTGTTCAGGGGCCTGGAGTTCAAGGAAGCCTATAAAGTACTGAAGGGAGAAATCCAGAAAATGGGCGTAACCATTCCGCCGCTGGTGAATACCTATATGAACCTTTCCCCCAGCATGATTTTCTTCGGGACGGGCATCAACGACGAATTCGGCGACATCTACGATTCCGGCATACTCATCAATTTTGAGGACATGTACCCTGAAAAGCGCAAACGCCACGTAGATTCCTTCTCGGCCCTGGGATGGCGCACCATCAAAAAGATGTTCACGCGCCTGACCAGCAAACAGACTACTTTCTGACCGTAATATGGAAGCAGCTTTGCTTGCGCTCGTACTTGATGTAACAGGTGCCGGGCTGGTCGTGGATGTCCTTGAGCACCTGGCTTAGCGTGGCCCGCAAGTACTCCGGAGGAACGTCTTCGTAGGGCCGGCCCCGGTCTTCGGGGATTTTCACATAATTCCAGTAGGAAATGTCGAACGTGGTGCCGTAGCGGTGCGCGGAATTCTCCGATGCATTCAGGTTGCGGCTGCGGAGTTTCTTGACATCCGCCTCCGTACGCAGGACGGAGGTAATCACCAACTTATTGGGATTCAGCCCCTTGGAGGCCAATGAATCCTGAAAATTCCGGCCGATCCGGTCCAGCAGCTCTTTGGCTGAGGGGATGAGGTACGGAATGGAATGGGTAAGGGAATCCACCACGTAAGTATCTGTGTCTTCCAGCTTTACCAACTTTGACTTCAGGTGCTCCGCCGCGTCGCGGTCTGCTACGGGAGGAACGCCGATGGCCTGGGCCACCGAGAGCTGGACATCGTTCAGGTCGTTGAATTCCCTTGCAAAGTTGACGTCGAAAATACGGGAACGGACAGCTTGGTTTTGAATGGGGCCCAGTGCCAGCCAGGCCGCTTCCGCCTCCAGTTTGGCCCGTTCTTCAGCCCTTGCACGGGAACGCAGGATGCCGAACACGGTAAGGGAGGAAAGGAGAAGGACGACGGCTAAACGAAGATACTTTTCTATCATACGGACAAAGATACAAATTATTCACTTTCAGAAACACAAAATTATTGTTATTTTTGCAAATTGTAATGTATCACGACCATGAATGAAGAGAAAAAACAAGCGAACCGGATTCAAACCTCCCTGTTGAATTCGGCGGAAAAGAAAGTGCTGGTTTGGCTGGCGGAACGCATGCCGGTCTGGGTTACGTCCGACATGCTCACGTTCGTAGGCTTCTTGGGCGCATGTATCATGGCTGCCGGTTACGCTCTTTCCAATATAAACCTCTATTGGTTGTGGCTGGCCAACTTCGGCCTCGTGGTGAACTGGTTCGGAGACTCACTGGACGGCACGCTGGCCCGCGTCCGCAACGCCCAGCGCAAAACCTATGGCTTCTATATCGACCACAACGTGGATGTCGTCAACGAAACCATCATGTTCATCGGTGTAGGATGCAGCCCTATGGTCAACATGAGTTTTGCCATGCTGGCGCTGGTGGGCTATTTCATGCTCAGCATCTTCGTTTACATCAACTGCCACCTCAAGGGAGAAATGCGGCTCACTTACGGGAAACTGGGACCGACCGAATTCCGGCTGATTCTCATCATTGTGAACACCCTCTTCTGCCATATTCCCTGGCTCAGCCAGTGGAAAAGGCCCCTTACCCTGTTCAACAATGATTTCATGGTAGGCCTCTATGACTACCTGGCCATCGTCATTTCCATCCTCCTGTTCGTGTTCTATCTGATCGGGTTCTTCCAGGACGCGAAGTACTTTGCCAGAATGGACCCTCCCAAAAAGAAAGAAGAATAAACGATGATTTTCACACCGGAAGTAGCTGCGGAACTTTTCCCTTTTTTAAGGGGAAAATGGGGAAAATTGTTGTATAAGCCCAGTATGTACATCTCCGGTATCCGTTATGTAAACCGGATTCACGACGCCGTCGAGAAACAAGGCATAGCCCCAGGACCGGACTTCGCCAAAGGCATCCTGGACCAGATGAAGCTGGAGTTCCTTATCGGCAATCCGGAACGGCTGGCTTTCCCTGAAGGGCCCTTCATCACCATTTCCAACCACGTATATGGCCATATCGACGGCATCTGTCTGGTTGACATCGTCGGTCATGTGCGTTCCCGGATGAAGGTGATGGTAAACGAAATGCTCATGCCCATCTGGGGGCTTGCACCCAATTTCATCGCCGTGAATCCTACCGTAAACAAGCGCGAAACCACCTCGACCAGCATCGGAGGCATCAGGAGCGCCCTGATGCAGCTGCGGGAAGGGGAACCGCTCTCGCTCTTCCCTTCCGGCGCCGTGGCGGACCTCAAGCCCCGTGAAGGGTGGACGCTCCAGGAAAGGCCCTGGCAGGAAGCGGCCCTCAAGCTCATCCGCAAAGCGAAGGTCCCGGTGATTCCCATCCGCTTTTTCGACCACAACTCCTGGTTCTACTACGCACTGGGACTCATTGACTACCGTCTCCGCTTTGTACGCCTGTTCCATGAAGTGAACAACAAGCAGGGAACGTTTCCGCGCCTGGGTATCGGCGAAACCATTACCGTGGAACAGCAGAACGCCCTTTCCGACGAGGAATTCGGCGCATGCCTGCGTAAAAGCGTCTATGACATGCCTCTTCCCAATCACTTTATAAAACGCTCCTCCCTATGGCAGTAAATGTCGTATTGATTACCGGCGGCAGCAGCGGCATCGGCGCAGCCACCGCCCGCATCCTGGCCCAAAGCGGCATGAAAGTCTATGCCGCCAGCCGCAGGGGAAAACTTGAGACACCCTCGACCGATATTATTCCCATCAGCATGGACGTGAATGACTGGGAAGCCACCCAACTTGCCGTGGCGCAGATTCTGCGGGCCGAGGGACACTTGGACGCCGTGGTTGTCAATGCTGGCAGCGGCATCTACGGCCCTGTTGAAGGAACGCTGGAGAAAGAAGCCCGCAGTCAGTTCGAAACCAACTACTTCGGTGCGCTCAAAACCATCCAGGCCTGCCTGCCAGTCTTTCGTCAGCAGGGGCACGGCCGCATCATCACCGTCTGTTCGGTCATGTCGGTGCTGCAACTCCCCTTCCAGGGTTTTTACTCCTCGGTGAAAGCCGCCCTGCTGTCCCTCTCGGAGTCGCTTTCCCTGGAACTGAAGGGAAGCGGCATCCAGTGCTCGGCCATCCTGCCCGGCGACGTGGCCACCGGCTTCACGGGTGCCCGCAAATTTACGGCCGCCTCCGAAGACCCGGCTTCTCCCTACCGGGAGCAGATGGCCCGAAACCTGAAAAAAATCGAGGCCGATGAAAGAAACGGCATGTCGCCGGACGTCATCGCAAAAGCCATTCGCAAGCAACTTCTGCGCAAGCACATGGCTGTACGCGTGATTCCGCGCCTGGATTACAAACTGGTAGGCTTCTTGGTACGTATTTTGCCTGCAAAATGGGTGTTACATGTCCTTTCACTCCTGTATAATTGACCCTATTGCTCCATAATCATATTATGTCAAAAAGAATCTGGCTCTCTGTGATGCTGCTGGGATTGGCGCTTACCGCCGCAGCCCAGTCAACACGCGTGCGTGGCATCGTACGGGACTTCAATACCGGAGAGCCCATTCCTTTCGTAAGCGTATATTTTGACGGAACCACCATCGGCATCTCCACCGATTTGGAAGGGCGTTATTCGCTGGAAACCCGTTCAAAAGATGCCAAGGTACTTACGGCATCGCTCATCGGCTACGAAAGTCTCTCCTTTCCTGTAACTCCCGGAACGTTCAAAGAAATAGACTTCCGTCTGAAGGAAGACCCCAAACAACTGAATGCGGCGCTGGTAAAACCGGACGACCGCTATATCAAGAGCATCCTTCGCAAACTGGACCGGAGCCGGGCCGTCAACGATCCCGACAACGGTCCGGATTATCGTGCCAGACTGTACTCCAAGATTGAATTCGACGTCCAGAACCTGGAAGAGCTCATGCGCATCCGGTCGCTGAACAAGGCCATCGGTTTCGTCCGCGAGTATGCCGATACTTCCGCCATTACCGGCCGTTCCTTCATCCCCGCCCTTATTTCGGAAAACGTGGCCGATGTCTATCATTCCAAGGAGCCCTCGTTCAACCGGGAGGTCATGCGCGCCAGCCGCATTTCCGGATTCGAAGAGGACAATGCCCTCCGGCAGTTTACCGGCAGTTACCTCCTGAAAACCAATTTCTACAAGAACAGCATCGGCGTTTTCAACCTGTCCATCCCCAATCCGGCAGCGGCCAGTTCACACATATTTTACAACTACTTCCTGGTTGACAGCCTTCAAGTGGAAGGTCGCAAGACGTATGTTCTACGTTTCCACCCCAAAAAATTGGTCACATCGCCGACGCTGGACGGAGAAATGCAGATTGACGCGGAAGATTTTGGTATCCGCAGCGTGCATGCCGCCCTCTCCACCGAATCCAATGTAAACTGGATCAGGCACATCAATGTCGAGCTGCAGAACCGGCGGATGCCCAACGGACGCTGGTTTTATGGAGAAGAACGCCTGTTCATTGACTTTTCCATTACGGTAAGCGACCAATCCCGCATCCTCGCCCTGCTCGGAAACCGCCATATCGTGTATGAGGAACCCGTATATGAGCCCGTCACGGACCCGGACGCCCTCACCTCCAGCGAAGCCGTGGTCATGCGCAATGTCATCTCCGGCGACGAAACCTATTGGGACTCGGTCCGTCCCTACCAGTTGTCGGAACGCGAACGGGGCATTTACAAAATGGTCGATGACATCCAGCAGACCCCTTTGTACAAATGGACTTACGCCATAACGCGTACCCTTGTCAACAATTACTATGAAGTGAAGCCCTGGCGCTTCGAATTCGGTCACTGGGCACAAACCTTCGCCTACAACGACACGGAGGGATTCCGCCTCCAGCTGGGCGGCCGTACCCTGAAGGAATTCTCCACCAAGGTGCGCCTGGGCGGCTATGTCGCCTTCGGCTTCAAGGACCTGAGGCCCAAAGGACAGGTAATGATGGAATGGATGCTCGGACGCGAAAAGACACGAAAACTCACCGTCGATGCGAAATACGATTACGTGCAGTTCGGCGGCGGCTATGTTTTTACGTCCCAAAATATGTTCTCCTCCTTCCTGTCCCGTTCATCGAGCAGGAAACTGAGCCTTGTCCGGTACATCGACATCAACTACGACCACGAGTTTGCCAATTGGCTGAACGCCTCCGTTCAATGGCGGACCCAGCGCGTGTGGAGTTACCTGGGAACCGACCCCAGCATGGATCGCGTACGCTTTATTCCATCGTCCATGGAAAACATTCCTGAAAACGCCCAGGAAAGCTTCTCCATGAATTCTCTGCACATCGGGCTCCGTTTTTCCTTTGACGAACGCGTAAACCGCAACTACTTCCGGAAAACCTACCTTTTCACCAAATATCCCATACTGGAACTGCACCTTACAAAAGGTTTCAAGGGGATTACCAAGGACGATTTCAGCTTCCTGAAAACAACGGCCTTTTTAACATGGAAAGTGCCTTCCACGGCTGTCGGCTTTGGAAAACTGACCATGGAGGGCGGTGCAATCTGGGGCAGCGTACCCTATCCCATGCTCAAACTCCACGAAGGCAACCCTACCTTCTTCCTGGACAAAGGCGCCTACTCATGCATGGATTACTACGAGTTCATGTCGGACCGCTGGCTGACGACCTCTTACGAACACAACTTCAACGGTTTCTTCCTGGGAAAAATTCCTTTTATCAAAAAGCTGGACTTGCGTGAAGTTGCCACCGTCAAGATGATTTGGGGCACCCTGAGCGAGGCTAACCGCAGTGGCGGCGGTGCACCGTTCCACCTCCCCGCCATCAGTAAAACCCTCGAGGTTCCCTATGTCGAGGTGGGCGTAGGTATTTCCAACATTCTCCGCATTCTGCGCGTGGATGCTTTCTGGCGCGTAACCCATCGCCGGGAAAAGGGCATTGAAAACTTCGCCATCAATCTGGGTATCGATGTAGAATTCTGAGCATGACAAACAACACCATCCATATTCATTCGCTGGATTCGAACATAAAAGGAGAAGGGGAACTCCTGATGCACCACTACAAAGTCCCGCTATACGCCTTCGCTTACCTGATGGAGGGCGAAGCGCTGGTGGAGATTGACGGCCAGAACATTCTGGTGGGGCCGGGACAGTTTATTCTCGTGCCGGAGAGCCACTCTATCCTGATACGCCATTTCAACAATTGCAAGGGGGTGGACGGCAGTTTCAGCCTGAGCGCCCTGAAGGATGCCTCCTACTCCGTATTAAGGTCCGACACCCCCATCGTCCAGAGTTTCTGGTTCGATGACGCCGTCTTCATCGGCGCGCTGGTAAAACGGATGGTCATCGCCTCCGAAGACAAGGACAATGCCTTTTTGCAAAGTGCCTTGGATCTTATTTTGGGGCAACTCCGCCCGAAAGGCGGAATGGCTGCGGTGCCGGAAAAGTTCCTTCAACTGGTTTTCGACCGGGAAAAACAGCCTCTGTCTGTTTCGGAATATGCAGAGATGCTGCATGTTACCGCCAATTACCTGAACAGAACGGTGAAGAGTCATACCCACCGTACGGCTATAGACTGGATAGAAATTGCCCGTTTGAACCTGGCCAAAAAGCTTTTGAAAGACCCTTCCATCCCCATTGTGGACGTGGCTTCCCGCGCCGGGCTGGACGACCAGTCCTATTTTTCACGCTTCTTCAAAAAGAAAACGGGCATGACCCCGTCTCAATACCGCAACGGCAAATAGCCGGTAACCGTTACCATCCCATCCTTTACCTGAAAGTGCACGTCCGCACCGTCGAAAGGCATGGCATACTCTTTTTCAGGCTGGTCCTGATAGGCGGGACGCGGGTCCAGGGCCAGAATTTCAGTCAAGGCAAGACGCTGTTCTTCCGTAAAAGGGAGTTCGGCCGGAATATACACCTGCAGACGCCCCTCAGGTGCCTGGGAAGCGAATCCGCAGCGGGCATCCGGATAACTGTCGGCGTAAGAAATATAGGGCTTGATGTCATAGACGGGCGTTCCGTCCATGAGGTCGGCGCCTTTCACCAGCAATTTCCCTTTTTCGATGCCCTCAAGTTCTACGCAGGACAATCCCAGCGGATTGGGTCGAAAGGGAGAACGGGTGGCCCAGACACCCATGGCGACATTGCCGCCCAGACGAGGAGGACGCACCGTAGGCTGCCACTCCTCTTTTGCCGGCTTGTTGGCATGGAAGCCCCACAGCAGCCAGATACGGCTGAAGCCCTCCAGGCCGCGAAGCGCCTCGGGAACCTGATAACTTTTCTCAAAGACGATGCGTCCGTGGATATGCGTGCTCAGAGAGCTCTGACGGGGTATGCCGAACTTGGAGCCAAACGGCCCCCGATAATGTGCAACGGGTTTGAGGATGAGTTCCTCCATCAGGACAGGTATTTTCCGTGACAACGGCGATAGCTGAGCCCGCAGCCGCACGGGCAGGGATCGTCGGGCGCCACATGCGGGATGGCAAAGCCTATGGGAAGATACCCGGCGGCATCCACGTCGGAGGCATAACCGTCGGTCACCGTGGGCTCCGGCATGCTCCAGTGCGGATACTCATCCGACACATGCGCTTCCTGCTCAGGAACCGACTTCCAGGCTTCCCAGTCGGCCCGGCACAAGCCGGTATCTGCGGCATTGCGTCCGCACAGAATCCACTTGGGAACGGAATCCGCATAGGCGCGGACAATCCGGCAGCACTCCAACCAGCTGGCTTCGTCCAGCTCGCGGCACAACGGACTGTCCATCAGGGGCGAGAACAAGGCGTCGTTCTGCTGCTCGGTATATTGGGCTTCCAGCCAGGTATCGTGCTCCGCCTTCACCAGGTCGAAGCCCTCGTATCCAAGCCGGCGGTACATTTGCTCCAGCCGCATGCCGTCCGGAGACTTGAGCCATACGGTAAAGTAAGGCGCACCGGCACCGGCATCAAAGGCATCCTGGAAATCGAACGTCTTGAACTTCTTTTGTTTCAATTGTTTGCGAAGCTCGAAAATTTCCTCTACGTTGTCCACGCAGGGCGAGCAGACATAATCGCCGAAATTGTCGGTATAGCGGTACATCTTCACCAGAGGACTCTGGTGCAGGAGGCGTGTAAGCAGGCGGAAATCGGCCCCGTATGCCTGTTCGTACCAGCTCATAATCAGGTCAACGAACTGCTCTGTGGGGATGATGCCGTACAGGTTCAGATAGCCCAGCCCCACGCGCTCCACTTCATACTGGCCGCTCTTTTCCCCCAGGCGGAGCACCTTGTCCACTTCCGGAGCGACAATCTCATACATTTCGCGGCTTATCCACACTTTGTGGTAATGCTCGTCGGAGTCGTCGTACTCCACCAGTCCGGTGGCCTCCAGAAGAGAAGGATAGTCCGCAAAATCCTGATACTGAACCTTCTCCGGACCGGCGTGCACCAGTTCCCTGAGCAGGCGGACATCACGTTCCATCAGATGCGACATCCACCTGCGCGGCTCCCCGCGCAGGTAGGTGTGCAACTGATCCACCAACTGCGACTTCCTCAGACGGGGACTGAGTTCGTTCCCCAGTATGCTGCCGAGGTCCTGCAGTTCCATCTTTTGGAATCCGTCCAGTATGGTATGTAACGTCCGTTCTTTCATTCAAGGGCACAAAGATACTAATTTTCCTGATATTTCAGGATGGGGTTACGGGCGGCCGTGGTTTCGTCCGGACGCGAGATGGGCGTATTGTGCGGGGCCTCGTGCAGGATATTCGGGTCCCGGGCGGCCTCCTCGGCAATCTTGCGCATCACGGCGATGAACGCATCAATGGTTTCCTTGCTTTCCGTCTCGGTGGGCTCAATCATGAGCGCCTGATGGAACAGCAGCGGGAAATAGATGGTGGGGGCGTGGAAACCATAGTCCAGCAGGCGTTTGGCCACATCCAGCGTCGTGGCGCCGGGGACATCGTCATGGGCACCGTCGTTGATGAGTCCGTCGAACACGAATTCGTGCTTGCAGACGCCTTCGATGGGAAGTTTATACACGTCCTTGAGGCTCTCCTTGATGTAGTTGGCGCTCAGGACCGCATACTCGCCCACCTTGCGCAGGTGCTCCCGGCCCAGGGACAGGATATAGGCATAGGCGCGCAGGATGACGCCGAAGTTGCCGTGGAAAGCCGAAACGCGGATGCCGGGAAGGCAATCCACCAGCTTCTGCGCGACACCGACCGGCCCGGAACCGGGACCTCCGCCGCCATGCGGCGTGGAGAAGGTCTTGTGCAGGTTCAGGTGCATGATGTCGAAGCCCATGTCGCCGGGACGTACCACACCCATGAGCGGGTTCATGTTGGCACCGTCGTAGTACAAGAGTCCGCCGGCGGCATGCACCAGCGCGGCGATGGACTTGATTTCCGTTTCAAACAGGCCCAGCGTATTGGGATTGGTCATCATGATGCCGGCTATCTCGTCCGTGAGCAACGGTTTAAGGGCCTCCACGTCAATCCGGCCGTTTTCCAGCGACTTCACCTCCACCACTTCCAGGCCGCAGACAGCGGCAGAAGCGGGATTGGTGCCATGGGCGCTGTCCGGGACAATCACCTTGGTACGCTTGAGGTCGCCGCGATTGACGTGGTACTGACGCATGAGCATCAGTCCGGTGAGTTCGCCGTGTGCACCCGCGCAAGGGGCGAAGGTGAACTTGTACATGCCGGTGATGGCAGCGAGGGCTTTGTCCATTTCCTCGTACACCTTGCAGGCGCCTTCCGTCAGGCGGGCGGGCATGAGCGGATGCAGGCCGGCAAAGCCCGGCAGGGCGGCCATTTCCTCATTGATTTTGGGATTGTACTTCATGGTGCAGGAGCCCAGCGGATAAAAGCCGGTATCTACGCCGAAGTTCATCTGGGACAGGTTGGTATAATGACGCACCACGTCCGGTTCGCTCACCTCCGGGAGGTTGAGCGGAGCCTGGCGGCGGAGTGCCACGGGCAACTCCCCTGCCGCCGGGAAAGCGTTTTCAGGCAAGGAATAGCCACGACGGCCCTCCTTGGAACATTCGAAAATGAGTTTGTCGTAGTATTTCATGGCCTATCCCTCCTTCACAGCTTTTACCAGGGCGTCTATTTCCGCCTTGGTCCGTTTTTCCGTAACACAGAAACTCACATAACCCTCCTCCGTGGGAAGGGCGGCAAAGAATCCGGCTTTCTCCAGGCGTTCCTGCATGCCGGCCTGCTTGGGCTTGAGCACAAATTCCTTCAGGAACGGCTTTCCGGGGAACACTTCCTCGAAGCAGCCGGTTTTCAGGAGCTCGGCATATAAATAATGGGCGCCGTCGCATGACAGCCGGTTCACTTCCTTGAGACCTTCCGGTCCCATCAGGGACAGATAGATGGTAACCCAGAGGGCCATCAGGCTTTCGTTGGAGCAGATGTTGGAGGTGGCTTTCTCCCGCTTGATATGCTGCTCGCGGGCCTGCAGGGTGAGCACGAACACGCGGCGGCCGTCTTTGTCCACCGTCTGGCCCACAATGCGGCCGGGCATCTTGCGCATGTGCTCTTTCTTCACGGCCATGAAACCCACATAGGGGCCGCCGTAGCTCAGGGGCAGGCCCAAAGGCTGTCCGTCGCCGACGGCGATGTCCGCATCCCATTCGCCCGGTGTTTTCACCACAGCCAGCGCGGACGGGTCGCAGTACTCGACAAGAAGTCCCTTCTCCGCGTGGACGGCATCGGCAAAACCGGTATGGTCCTCCACAATGCCGTAACGGTTGATGGACGGGACGATTACGCCCGCGACATCGTCCTTGGCGAGTTCCGCCTTGAGGCAGTTGGGGCAGGTCTGGCCGTTCATCACGGGCACGTAGCCAATCTCAACGCCATGGAAGCGGGCATAGGTTTCAACCACCTCGATTACATGAGGCAGCAGGCCCTTCGACAGCAGCACACGCGGTTTCTTGCGCGTGCACGCCACGGCCATTTTCATGGCTTCCGCCGCGGCAGTGGGGCCGTCGTACAATGAGGCATTGGATACGTCCAGCCCTGTGAGGGAGCAGATGAGGCTTTGATACTCAAAGATATAGCGCAGCGTACCTTGAGAAATCTCGCACTGGTACGGGGTGTACGCCGTAAGGAATTCCGAACGCGAACAAAGGTAAGGAATGACCGCCGGAGTGTAATGGTCGTACGCACCGGCGCCCACAAACACCTTCAGATGGGCGTTCATGGCTTCCAGGGAGGCAAAGCAGTCGCGGATTTCCTGCTCCGACATGGCGGGCGGAAGGGCATATGCGCCCTTGTGCAGGAATTCGGCGGGAACGTCGCTGTACAGGTCTTCCAGCTTTTTCACGCCGATTTTATCCAGCATGGCCTGGATATCCGCTTGTGTATGGGGCAAATACGGTAACTGAGCCATCTTACTCTCCAATATAAGCCTTGTATGCGTCGGCGTCCATCAGGGCGTCCAGTTCGGAAGGCAGTGACATTTCCACCTTGATAATCCAGGCGGAATAGGCATCCTCGTTCACCTTCTCGGGTGCATCGGCCAGTTCACCATTGGCCAGGATTACCGTACCGGATACCGGGCAGATAAGCTCGGAAGAAGCCTTTACGCTCTCCAGGGCACCGAATTCCTCGCCGGCGAGGACATCGTCCCCCTCTTCGGGCATGTCCACATAGGTGATGTCACCCATTTCCTTCTGGGCGAAATCCGTGACGCCGATATAGGCGATATTACCTTCTACTTTTACCCACTCGTGGGATTCAGAATACTTCAGGCCTTCGATAATTTTAGACATAATGCGTTATTTTTTGTAGTTAGTTTGATAAAATCTCTTTTTGACCACCTTGCCGGGGAACACTTTCTTGCGGATACGGATGCACAGCGGTGTATCCAAGGCGCTGAACTCCTTGTCCACGAGGGCGAAGCAGATGCTCTTGTCCAGCGAAATGGAATGGTAGCCGGTGGTTACCACGCCTATCTCCCGGCCATCTTCCGTCTCCACCGGATAGCCGGCACGCGGAATGGCTTTATCCTCTATCTCGATGCCGACCAGTTTGCGGGCGACATTGCCGGCTTTCTGCTCCAGCAGGGCCTCTTTGCCCACGAAATCTTTCTCGTATTTGCAGAACATGCCGAGACCGGCCATCACGGGGCTGATTTCCGGACTGAGTTCGTCTCCGTACAGCGGAAGACCGGCCTCGAAGCGCAGGGTGTCCCGGCAGCCCAGGCCGCAAGGCTGAACGCCCGCCCGGATAAGTTTGTCCCAGATTTCCACAATGTTTTCACAGGTGGTGTAAAGTTCAAAACCGTCTTCGCCGGTGTAGCCGGTACGGCTCAGGATGAGACGTTCCCCGTTATACTCCACGTCGCAGAAGGTATAGAAGGACAGGTCCGCCGCTTCCTTGTAACCCAGCACCTCGATGATGGTTTTCTCCGCTTCCGGGCCCTGAACGGCAATCTGGCCGATGCGCGGCGACGCGTTGTCCAGCCGGCAGTCGTAGCCCTTGGCCTGTTCCTGTATCCACGCAAAATCCTTGTCGATATTGGCGGCATTCACCACAAGGAGAAAGTGGTCGGCCAGGAACTCCCTATATACCAGAAGGTCGTCCACGGTGCCGCCGTCCGGGTAGCACATCATGCCGTAAAGGACCTTGCCGGGTTCGTAGCCGCGGATATCGTTGGTGAAAATATGATTGATAAAGGCTTCTGCCTGAGGCCCTTTCACAAAAATTTCGCCCATGTGGGAGACATCGAACATTCCCACATGCTGCCTTACGGCATTGTGTTCTATGGTTATGGAACTGTACTGGATGGGCATGATGAAGCCGGCGAATGGACTCATTTTGGCGCCAAGTGCCACGTGGGCATCGTACAGGCAGGTTTTCAGTTCTGACATACGCTTATAAGTGTTTAATTATGTGTGTATAAAGTTCTACGTTGCTTTCCTTGTTTATGCGGAGGTCTTCCGGCGTACCGCCTTTGGACGGCGAAATTTCCCCGCAAATGTCAATGGCCGCCACCCGGCTTCCCTCCATGATGCGGGCAAGCATGTCCTTTACCTGCCCCAGCGTATGGGTGCCCTGCGACCAGTCCGTGCGTGCCCATGTCCGGTCCAGGATGTCCTTGTCCAACGACACGTACACGCGCTCTCCCCTCCTTTGTTCCAGCCAGCCTTCCGGAAGCGTTTCCGGGCAGCCTTCCGGGCCGATGGAAAGGACGCTCCTGAGCAGCGGGTTCTTCTCCTGCATCACCTTTACCCAAGCGCCGCAGCTCAGGACTTCGCCGAAGGCCGGCGCCTGATTGTCCGGATGGTGGTCCAGCAGCACCAGGTGGAACGGCTCTTTTTCCCTCAGTGCCAGCAGGTGGCTCATGTAGTGGTAATCTCCACTGTCGATGAAGCGCAGCTGCGGCAGTTCCGGCGGCAGTCCACGGCCTATCTCCTCCTCTGCATCACAGTAGCAGCAGGTGCCTTCCAAGCCGGTGAAGTCCGCGTAAACGAGCTCATTCCCAAGCTGTTGCCGAAGCCACGACAGGAAGCCCTGTGAAGCGTACGCCCCGCTGAAATCTGTGAGCAAAACTTTCATCTTTCAAAGATAGCAAAAATAATCGGAAGATTTTCATTATCTTTGTGAGGATTACAAAACATATAAGCATGCACACTGCCGTTCCTGATTTCCCCGTATCTGTTCCGACCATGATTCTTTGGGCTGTCCTGCTTCTTATAATCGGTCTCGCCTTCGTTCATTTCCTGGTGTATCTGAACCGGAAAGGGCACCGCAAAATCATCGGCCTCACATTCGCGCTCCTGCTCATGGCGGGCACGGCCGTTCATGTGGTGCTCCTCGCCCGCTCCGGCCACACCGTCACGGAAGGCAACTGGATACAGCTGGCGCTGGTTTCCCTGGTGGCCGGGCTGGAAATGTTTATCGGCCATACCGTTGTCTTTGACGATATCATCGCCGCCGTCATTTTCCGGGAACCGGCGCTCATGATAGCCTACCTTACCGTTTTCGTCCTCATCCTGCTGTTCACGCTGAGCATGGTGGTGCTCATCATGCCCCGTCGCCTGAGGGACCGCACCTGGCTGATTCTCAATGCCTACAAAGCCAGCCGCAACCGCAAAAACCATATTTTCCTGGGGTTGAGCCCGTATTCGAAGCTCCTGGCCAAATCCATTCTGCAGGAATGGGAGGGCTCTTCACACAAAGGGAAGGGAGAAATCATCTTCGTGGAATTTCCCAGCGCAGACGCCCATCACTCGGAACTCTCCATCGGCGAACTGGTGTCCAGCATCTTCGGGCACAAGAAAGAGCTTACGCTGGAGGAGGAACTGGGCAGCGAGCATTTTGTCCTGCTCAAAGGGCATCGGCCCAGCGGAGACGGCGACAACATGTGCCACGCCATCGGCCTGGACAAACTGGACAAGTGGCTGCAGAATCCCCGTACCAGCCTGTATATCCTGAACCAGGACGAACAGGAAAACTTCGAGCTCCTGAAAACCCTGGCCCGCGACAAAAGCGTGCAGGCCAAAGGTTTTTTCTATACGCATGAGCCGGACAGTTTCTTCTCCCTTTTCGCGCACATGGGCAAGCGCCTGCGCGTGCTGGATTCCCACTACCTGTCGTTCATGCAGATTAAACTGCGCCGGCCGGAGGTGCTTCCCGTCAATTATGTCGATATCGCCACGGACAAGGACGGAGCGCCGCTGGGCTATGTAAAGGACGGCCTCAAGTCCATGATTGTGGGCTTTGGCGAGTCGGGCCAGGAAGCCCTGCGCTATTTGCTGGAATTCGGAAGTTTCATCGGCAAGGATTTGGAAGCGGCCCCTTCTTCCATCACGGTCTATGACGACAACCTGGAGAAAAACCGGGGGCACTTCCTCCATCTGGCACCGGCCCTCACGGGCGACAAACGCCTGCGCTGGCGTGCGGAAACGGCCGGGACGGATGCTTTCTGGGAGCAGTACGACGCCATGCTGGATGAAGGCCTGCGTTACATGGTCATCGCCATGGACAAAGGCAACAGAAACGTATCCCTGGCCATTCACCTGCTGCAACGGGCTGCCCAGAAAGGCATGGATTTGCGCAAGATGATCATTCTGGTGCGTATCTGGCGCAGCGACCCCAACATCGAAGAACTCATCAATTACTACAATCGGGCCTATGCACCCAAGGATGTGCGGGTTATCCGCATTTTCGGACGCATGGAGACCATCTGGAAACCGGATGTCATCAGCGGCCGCAGCCTCAAGCAGACGGCCATCCGCTTCTCGGAAGCCTTCCAGGCTGCAAGCGGAAACGGCGAAAGCTGGGACGAGCGCCGCGTGCGGCTGAGCAAGCCGGGCGGAAACCCGCTGGCCAAACAGCAGGAACTCATGCGCCGGCAGGCCATGGAGATTGGCCGTGCCCTCTTCGCCCCCACCCTGCTTCGATTTGCCGCCAAGAATCTGAAAGATGCCGCCAAGGACATCCCTTCGGCATACTCTCAGGAGACAGCCTGGCACTATCCCGGGGACAAGGACACCTACACCCGGCTGGAATACCTTGCAGCCGCCGAGCACCTGCACTGGATGTCCCAGCTTGAGGTGAACGGCTACCAGGACGGCCCGGACGACGAACTGCTCCTCACCCACACCAATATGATTCCCTACAAGGAAATCACTGATCCCGTCCTCCGCCACATGTGCTGGATAGGCGTCAAGACCGCCCTGACGCTGGAATAGCAGGAGCGGGTCGTCTGCCTGCTGCAGGTGGATTTAGAATACCCGGAGGGAATTGTCGAAAAGAATCGCTACCTTTGCAGGCAGCATAAAGGAAGCGTCATGGCAGAAAGTAACTTCATCGATTATGTACGGATATTCTGTGCCAGCGGGCACGGAGGGGCCGGGAGTGCGCATTTGCACCGGGCCAAATATGTACCCAAGGGCGGACCGGACGGCGGTGACGGCGGCCGGGGCGGACACATCATCCTCAAGGTGAATCCGCAATTGTGGACCCTCATCCACCTGCGCTATCGCAAGGTAGTGCGGGCGGAGAACGGCGGGAATGGGGCAGAAGCCCTCAAACGCGGTAAAAACGGGGCCGATATCGTCCTGGAGGTTCCTCAGGGCGTGGTCGTGAAGGATGCGGAAACGGAGGAAGTCATCACCGAACTGGTGGAGAAAGACCAGGAGTTCGTCCTCTGCAAAGGGGGCAGGGGCGGTTGGGGAAACGACCATTTCAAAAGTGCCACCAACCAGACGCCCCGATTTGCCCAGCCCGGCGAGGACGGCCAGGAAGGCTGGTTCATCCTGGAACTGAAAGTCCTTGCAGACGTGGGTCTGGTAGGATTCCCCAACGCGGGAAAAAGCACGCTGCTTGCCGCCATTACCTCGGCCAAACCCAAGATTGCCAACTACGCTTTCACCACGCTGGAGCCCAACCTGGGCATCGTGCGATACTTCGACGACCGTTCCTTCGTGATGGCGGACATACCCGGTATCATTGAAGGGGCGCACGAGGGAAAAGGTATCGGCATGCGTTTCCTGCGCCACATTGAGCGCAATTCCGTGCTACTGTTCATGGTCGCGGCCGATGAAGCGGATGTCACCAAGGCCTACAAGGTGCTCCTGAGCGAACTGCAGGAGTACAACCCCGAGCTGCTGGTGAAAGACCGCGTGCTGGCCATTACCAAAACAGACCTTATCGACGAAAAACAACGGGCCAGAATTGAGAAGAAACTGCCCGCAGACATTCCTCATGTATTTATCTCGTCTGTTGCGCAGACGGGCCTGAACGAACTGAAGGAAGAACTCTGGAAGGCCTTGAATCCATGAGCCTGGAGTCGCTCATACAGTGGGACCAACAGGCCAGCTTGTGGCTGAACAAACTGGGAAATGCCACCTGGGACCCTTTCTGGCTCATGCTGTCGGACACCCGCTTCTGGTTCCCCGCCTACGGCATCATCATGCTGTTCCTGTTCAGGGAACTGGGCTGGAAAAAGGGGCTGGCCGTGCTTTTGTCCATCATTGTCATGCTTGTGACCGTAGATCAGAGCTGCAATGGATTCAAAGCCGGGCTGGAACGCTTGCGCCCCTGTTACAACGCATGGATGATTGCCCACGACATACGACTTCCATACGGCGTCACGGGCCATTTGTTCGGCTTTTTCAGTGCCCATGCCGCCAACACCTTCGGTTTTGCCGCCACCTCATTCCTGGGCTTTCAGCTCAACCGTCCCAAGCGCTCATACCGCGTATATGGCTGGTGCGTTTTTATATGGGCCGCGCTTGTAGCGTACAGCCGTATCATGATGGGAGCCCATTTTCTGGGCGATGTGCTGGTCGGTGCATGCTATGGGCTGGCCGTCGGCGCGGCCATCGCCTGCCTGACCCATTACCTGATTGTCAAAGCGCGGCTATGACCTTCTCCATCCGGGTGCTGCGGGAACCTTTCACCAGCACCACGCAATCCCGCAACGGATGTTGCTGAAGATAAGCGGCCAAGTCATCGGAGGTGGCAAAGGCTCGAATGCCGGACCCGGCGGCCGCCTGAATGAACTCCTCTCCTACCAGATACGCTTCTATGCCCTTCAAGCGGGCCACCACCTTGCGGTGCTCCTCTTCGGACTCCGCCCCCAGCTCGCGCATCGCGCCCAACAGGGCGGCCTTGCGCCCTTCCACCAGCATCAGATTGTCCAGGGCCACCGCCATGGAAGAAGGGTTGGCGTTATAGGCATCGACAATAAGCGTATTCCTTTCTGTATTAACAAGCTGAGAACGATTATTTGAAGGGACGTATGAAGCGATGGCGGCCATGGCATCCTTGCGCGGGACGCCGAAGAACCAGCCGATTTTCAAGGCGGCCAGGATGTTGGCGGCGTTATACGCTCCTACCAGATGCGTTTCCAGCAGGCCGTCCGGGAATTCCATCCTCAGGAACGGATGCCGGGGAGATGACGGGAGCACGGTCACGTCCTTCATGCCATAAGCGATGCAGGACAGTTCCCTCTCCCACAACATTTCCTGAAGGACGGCGTCGTCGCCGTTGGCAAAGGCGATACCGTCATGTGCCTTCAGATAGTCATAAAGCAGGCCTTTGGCATGCTTGACGCCCTCATAGCTGCCGAAGCCTTCCAGGTGCGCCTTTCCCACATTGGTGATGAGGCCGTGGGTGGGCTGGGAGACCGCCAGCAGCGGCCTGAGGTCTTCGGGATGACTGGCCCCCATCTCGATGATGGCAATCTGCGCATCGGCCCCAATCCCCAGGACGCTCAGCGGAACGCCGATGTCGTTGTTCAGGTTGCCCTGCGTAGCCACCACGCGGTATTTTGCCGCCAAGACGCAGCGGATAAGTTCCTTGGTGGTAGTTTTTCCGTTGGTACCGGTGAGGCCGATGACCGGGATGCTGAGCTGCCGGCGATGGAAAGCCCCCAGTTCCTGCAGGGCTGCCAGCGTATCCGGAACCTTGATGAGGCGCGGGTCTTCCGCCTCCACCGTTTCGTTCACGACGGCATAGCAGGCGCCCTGTTCGAGGGCTTGCAGGGCAAAGGTGTTTCCATCGAAATTTTCCCCTTTCAGCGCGATGAAAAGCTGGTTTTCCCGGATGGTGCGGGTGTCCGTATTCACTCCTGCACTGTGGAGGAAGATATTGTATAAGTCGCTGATGTTCATAGATTCTTCACTTCGTTCAGAATGACAAGCCTATTTCCCGGTGGAACCGAATCCGCCGGTGCCACGCCGGGTTTCGTCCAAAACTTCCACCTGCTCCCATTCCACCTGCTCATGGCGGGCAATCACCATCTGGGCGATGCGCTCCCCCGGAACAATCTCAAATGGCTCCTGGCTCAGGTTCACCAGGATGACGCAGACTTCCCCGCGATAATCCGCATCCACGGTGCCGGGCGTATTCAGGACAGTGATTCCGTGCTTGATGGCCAGGCCGCTGCGCGGGCGTACCTGCGCCTCATAGCCTTTGGGCAGGGCGATGAACAGGCCCGTGGGCACCAGGGTTCGCTGCAGGGGCTGCAGTACGACGGGTTCCTTCAGATTGGCCTTCAGGTCCATACCCGCGCTCTGCTCCGTGGCGTATGCCGGGCAAGGATAGGGCGAACGGTTTACAATTTGTACCTTCATTATTTGGGAGCTTTGATATACAAGACGATGGCAATGATGGAATACAGGTAGTTGGGCAACCAGATGGCCACGCCGGCCGGCAAGGTGTCCGTAATCACGAACATCTCACTGAACTGCATGAACAGGATGTATGAGAAGCCCAAAGCCGTGCCGGCAGCCAGGTTCCAGCCCATGCCGCCTCGTTTTTTTTTGGTACACAACGCCACGCCGATGATGGTAAGGATGATGGCGCTGAACGGCAGCGAATAGCGGTTGTTCTTCTCGATGAGCGACATGTTCACGGATGCGTCGCCCCGCATTTTCTGTGTGGCGATGAGTTCATCCAGCTCCCGCTTGTTCAGTTCCTGGATGGTATAGCGGTTGCGGAAGAAATCGGCCCGGGTAAGGCTGATGACCGTGTCCAGCTGGCGGCCGGAGCGGATGTGGTCCCCCATGCCCTCGTCATAGTCGCGGATGAACCAGTTACGCAACTTCCATACGCCTGTAAGCGTATCATACTGAGCACTTTCCGCCGTAAGTTTGGAGGTGAGGCGACCGGTGGAAAGGTCCTCCAGCGTGAAATTATACGCCGTGTTGTTGTAGGCGCTGAAGCTCTCGATATATACAAAACGGTCGTTCTCCAGCTTGTAATGCATGTCGCGCCCGATTTTTACCTTGTGTCGGGGATTGTACTTTTGTTCAAACTGGACGCGCGTGGCATTGGCCCCCGGAAGTATCCACATGCTGAGCGTGAGGGACAGCAGGGCGATGAAAACGGCCGAAACCAGATACGGGACCAAAAGCCGGTGATAACTGATGCCGCTGGACAGCATGGCCACCACTTCCGAATCCTGCGTCATCTTGGACGTGAAGAAAATCACCGTGAGGAATACGAACATGGGTGAATACATGTTGATGAAATACGGCACCCAGTTCACGTAATAGTCAAAGATGATGGCCCGCATCGGCGCTTCCTTGCGCACGAAATCCTCAATCTTCTCGCTGATGTCGAAGATGACGATGATGACGGACAGGAAAGCGATGGAGACGAAAAACGTCACCAGGAACTTCCGGATGATATACCAGTCCAGTTTTTGGAGCCCTTGGATTTTCATAGGCGCTGCATCAGTTTAGGCACCGTTGCGTTTTTCCAGGCCAGAAAATCGCCTTGGACGATGTGCTCGCGGGCCACGCGCACCAAGTCCAAATAAAATGCCAGGTTGTGTTCGGTAGCCACCATGGCGGCAAACATTTCCTTGGCGATGAACAGGTGATGGATATAGGCCCTGGTGTAATAACTGTCCACGAAAGAAGTGCCCAGCGGGTCCAGCGGGGAGAAATCGTCCGTCCACTTGGCGTTGCGCATGTTCATGATGCCTTCCCAGGTGAACAGCATGCCGTTGCGGCCGTTGCGGGTGGGCATCACGCAGTCGAACATGTCTATCCCGCGGGCGATGCCTTCCAGGATGTTGGCCGGCGTTCCTACGCCCATCAGGTAGCGGGGCTTGTCCTTCGGCAGCAACGGGCAGGTGACCTCCAGCATCTCGTACATTTTCTCGGTGGGCTCCCCTACCGCCAGCCCGCCCACGGCATAACCGCCGCGGTTGGCATTGTCCAGTGCCAGGGCGTGTTCCACCGCCTGCCTGCGGAGTTCCGGATATACGCAGCCCTGGATGATGGGGAACATGACCTGGGTGTAGCCGTACAGCGGCTCTGTCTCGTCAAAATGACGGGCGAAACGTTCCAGCCAGCCCTGTGTGAGCCTGAGGGATTTGGCGGCATAGCGCTCGTCGGCATCCCCGGGGCAGCATTCGTCCAGGGCCATGATGATATCGGCCCCGATGATGCGCTGGGTGTCCACGTTGTTTTCCGGGGTGAAGATGTGCTTGCTGCCGTCGATGTGGGAAGAGAACTTGCAGCCCTCCTCCGTAAGTTTGCGGATGGGCGCCAGGGAAAACACCTGGAATCCGCCGCTGTCCGTCAGGATGGGGCCGTCCCAATGTTCGAATTTATGCAGACCGCCTGCCTTGAACAAGGTGTCCAGGCCGGGCCGGAGATACAGGTGATAGGTATTGCCCAGAATGATTTGGGCCTTGATATCCTGAGATAAATCCCTGTGATAGACTCCCTTGACCGAGCCGACCGTGCCGACGGGCATAAAGATGGGCGTCCGGATGACGCCGTGGTCAGTGGTAAGAACTCCCGCACGGGCAGCGGAAGAGGAATCGGTGGCGGAGAGTGTAAAATTGAACATCAAAAATAATTTACAGTGCAAAAATACGCATTTTTTTGTACATTTGTATGCTTTAATCGCATAACAAATACTAAACACCTACTGATATGAAAATTAAACCCATTACCCTGAAGCTCATTCTGATGAACTTCCTGGAATTTGCCGTGTGGGGCGCCTACCTCACATCGTTGGGCCGGTATCTTTTTAATATCGGCATGGGCAACCAGATCAAATGGTTCTTCATGATGCAGGGCATCGTTTCCATTTTCATGCCCACGCTCATGGGCATCCTGGCCGACAAGAAGATGGAAGCCCAGAAGGTGCTGTCCCTGTGCCACGGCCTTGCCGGCTTGTTCATGGCCGGAGCCGGCCTGTACTGCATGAGCGCCGGGGCCCAGGTCCAGTTCGGCCCGCTGTTTCTCCTCTACAGCCTCAGCGTCGCCTTCTTCATGCCCACCATCGCCCTGGTGAATTCCGTGGCCTACAATGCCCTGGGCAAGGAAGGCATGGACCCGGTGAAAGACTTCCCGCCCATCCGCGTATTCGGCACCGTGGGTTTCATCTGCAGCATGCTCGTCACCAATTTCCTGCACATTGACGGTGTAGCCATGCAGGACAGCTATACCCAGCTCATTTCCTCCGGCGTCCTCTCGCTCATTCTCTGCGGCTATGCCCTCACCATGCCGGCCTGCCCCGTGGACAAGAGCAAAAAGGATGAGACCCTGGCCGATGCCTTCGGCCTCAAGGCCTTCTCCCTGTTCAAGGACCCGCAGTTCGCCATCTTCTTCATTTTCTCGATGCTGCTGGGCGCTTCCCTGCAGATCACCAACGGCTACGCCAACACCTTCCTGGGCTCCTTTGCCGGCAATCCCGCCTTCACCGACTCCTTCGCCGTCAAGAATTCCAATGCGCTGATTGCCATCTCGCAGGCTTCCGAGACCCTCTGCATCCTGCTCATTCCCTTCTTCATGAAACGCTTCGGCATCAAGAAGGTGATGCTCATCTCCATGTTTGCCTGGGTGCTCCGCTTTGCTTTCTTCGGCATGGGCAATCCGGCGATGCCCGGCGTGCTGTTCTTTGTCCTGAGCTGCATTGTATATGGCATGGCCTTCGATTTCTTCAACATCTCGGGATCCCTCTATGTAGATCAGCGCACCAACAAGGACATCCGTTCCAGCGCCCAGGGACTGTTCATGATGATGACCAACGGCTTCGGCGCCACCATCGGCACCTTTGCCGCCGGCGCCGTCGTGGAGGCCTACCATGTGGCCGACGATGTGAATCCCCAGGTACAGAACTGGCCCACCGTCTGGTACATCTTTGCCGCATACGCCCTGGTGGTGGCCATCCTCTTCTGGCTGCTGTTCAAGGATCCGCAGAAAACGGCCGTGACAAAAGCCTAAATCGCCGTATTTCGCAAGGTACCCTTATCCGCATCATCCTCCAGGGTGGTGCGGATAATTTTTTTTATCCGCGTAGGCGTCTGTTCATAATGGATGTCAAAACAGGCGTACTGGTGATGGATGCCTGACTTCCGGTAAGAAGTCACATAGTCCGGATTGTACCCCAGGCCCACCAGCGTGAGCCGGTCCAGGGAATTTACGCCCAGGCGCAGCAGTTTGTCAAGGATATTGTGGTTGCGTTCCAGAATGCGCATGACGCGCTGCTCCACCACTTCCCTTTGCTGGTACTTCTTCCTGTTATGGTACCGGTTCTTGCAAACCGTCCCGCAAAATTTCCGGTCAGGCCTGCCGTTGGGGATTTCCTTGCCGCAGTTCAGGCAGGATACCGGGTGTTTCATGTCTTCAATCTTATAGGCCATAACGCAATATCATTTGGGGCAAAAGTGCGCAGCCTTCCTCACATTTCCAAGCATCGTAAGAAAAATTCCCGAAAAAAAACATGTTCCGCTGGAACAACAAAAAACAGCGTTCGAAATAAAGTTTTTTACGACCTGCAACTTTTCTTGTGAAACAACGGTAGAAAGAGCAAAAAATCGTAAAAAACGTGAAAATCTGACCCTCCACGGGACTTTTGCCAGACGAATCTGCGAAAGCCTCTTTTACTTTGCTGCCGGACCGGAGCGGACAAGCGCGCACCGCCAGGCCGGCCCGCAAGTCAAACTCCATAATTAAAGAGTCATGGAATTTATTAACAAGATACACATTCGCGGTGTTGTCGGGAAGGCGGAGATTACTACGTTTCCCAACAACAGCAAGGTGTGCAATTTTTCAGTCGTTACCGAGTATGGAGCGGTCGATAAGGAGGGTAATCCCTCTCCAGAAGTCACCTGGTTCAATGTATCGGCATGGAGCGGAAAGGATGGGATGGAGAAGGAAGGAATGGCCGATTTCTGCGGCATACAACGCGGGGTATGGATTGAGGTCGTGGGGCGTCTGCGTATGCGCAGGTATATCAACCAGGCCGGGGAGGAGAGAACCACCACGGAAGTGATTGCACGGAAAGTTGCCCTTATCCCCAAGGAGGACGATCCGATGCAGGTGCAAAGAGACTGGTAGCGATGAGAACCGTCGGGATAACACTTTTGGCCGCCTTGCTTTTCAGCGCAAGCCTTCCGGCGGCCGCCCAGCGCTTCACCGTGGGAACGGATGGCATGGGATGGCTGGCCCTGGGGACGATGAACGCAGATGCTTCCGTGGCCGTGAGCCAACATGTCTCACTGCACGCAGGCGCCTCGCTCAACCCCTGGACTTTTCGCAAGAATAGCCCGGACAAACAGCTGCAAATCAGGCAGTTCTCCGTCTGGGGCGGTGCACGCTGGTGGCCTTGGCATGTCTATTCCGGCTGGTGGGCCGGAATGGACGCCCGCTACATGGTTTACAATGCAGGGGGCATCATCAAACGGGATACGGAAGAAGGAAATGCGTATGGAGCACGCGTGTGGGGCGGGTATTCCGTGATGTTGTCCGGACATTGGAACCTGGATTTGGGCGTGGGTGCCTGGGGAGGATGGAAAAAATATACCGTCTATTCCTGCCCGAGCTGCGGAGTCACGCTGGAGCAAGGCGGGAAAGTGTTTGTGCTGCCCGACGCACGGGTTGCCATCCAATTGATATTCTGATATGGACACGCGCAAACATATCAGGCGGATCGCCCCCGTGGCGATGACCTTGGCGCTTCTCATCGCTTGTGGGCCAACAGGTAAGCTCGGGCATATCCGCCGGCAGGAACTGGCGGCCACGCTCGCCTTGTCCCGAAATGAAATCGATGAGGAGCGCAAAGTCATCGCGGTATCCCGCAGGGACACGCTCACTGTGAAGGACGACAGCGGCAATACGGTGCTCATCATGAAGGCCGTGAAGGATGATGCCTCCGGCGAGATGGTGGCCACGGAAGTATTGGATGCGGCGGTAATCACCGCCCGCTTCCGGAATGTCGCCGAGCGGAACGGCCGTATCGACCTCCGCTTTGAAATCATTGTCCCGGCCCAGCTGCAGGACACCCGTTGGCAATTGCGGTTTTATCCGGACATGTTTCTGCTGGAAGATTCCCTTCGCCTGGAACCCGTGCTCATCACGGGAAGTCAGTATCGCCGGCAGCAGCTGAGAGGGTATCAGCAATATGACAAATTTCTCAGAAGCATCGTCACGGACAGCTGCCGCTTTCTGGACCGCCGCAACCTGGAAATTTTCATCCGGCGCAACATGCCTCAATTGTATGCCCTCAAAACCGACACGACTTACGTATCGGACGAATCTTTCCGCTCCCTTTACGGCGTGACGGAGGAAAAGGCCGTAGAACACTACACCAACCACTTTGGAATAAAACTGAATGAGCGTCGGAAAAGCCGGAAAGACGCCATGTTTGCACAGTATGTCAAATCGCCGATTCTTACCCGTGGCATCCGGCTGGACACCGTACTGAAGAACGCCGGCGGAGACTTCGTATATCAATATACGCAAAGCATCGCAACCCGTCCCAAACTCAGGAAAGTGGACATCGTCCTCTCGGGCGACATTTTTGAAGGCGACCAGCGCATCTACAGCATGGCGCGTTCCCAGGCGCTTTCCTTCTATATCAGTTCCCTTTCCTCACTGACGGACGGGAGCGAGCGGTATCTGACACGCACCATAGAGCGCCGGGCGGCGGCCAACACGGCCTGTTACATCGATTTCCGCAGCGGAAGGGCCGAGGTGGAACCGGCATTGGGGAACAACCGGGAGGAACTTGCCCGCATACGGGAAAACATCGTGCAGCTGCTGCGCAATACCGCCTTTGAACTGGACTCCATCGTAATCGGCGCGTCTGCTTCTCCGGAAGGGGCGCAAGCCGCCAACGAAGCCCTATCCCAGAAAAGAGCCTCGTCTGTCGCAGCTTACTTCGACCGTTTTATCCGTTCGTACCGCGACTCGGTCCAACGGGAGTTGAACGAAGAAGCCCGAAACAGCTTCACCCTTACGGTGGACGAGCATGGAAAAGAGACGGTGGGGCGCATGAAAGCCCGGAAAGCCGACCTGCCTGCCATTCCGTTCAACGCCCATTCCGCCGGCGAAAACTGGAGTATGCTCTCGTACCTGGTCGATACCGATTCCGTACTGACTGCGTCGCAAAAAATAACCTATACCAAATGTCTGGAAATCAAAGATTTGGACCTAAGAGAAAAAGAACTGTCAACCACATCGTTCTATCCCCGCCTACGGGAAATCCTGTATCCGAAACTCAGGACCGTGCGTTTTGACTTTTACCTCCATCGGCGCGGCATGATAAAGGAATCGGTCCGGACCACCGAACTGGATACCGCTTACATGAAAGGAGTTGAAGCCCTGAAAGAAAGGGATTATACCACTGCGCTTACTTACCTGAAGGACTACAAGGACTTCAACACGGCTATTGCCTACGTCTCCCTGGACTACAACGCGTCCGCGATGGCCATCCTGAAAGACCTGGAGAAGACGGCTCCGGTGAACTACATGCTCGCGCTGCTGTACGCCCGCAACGAGGACGACCAGAACGCCGTCCAGCACTACCTGACCTCCTGCAAGCAGGACCCTTCATACGTGTTCCGCGGCAACCTGGACCCGGAAATCTATGTCCTCATCCAGCGCTACGGCCTGAACAAGCAGGACGACAACGCATTCGCCGACGCGTATTAGGCCGCCTGTAAGACAATTTCAATGAAATCATATATCAACCATTAACCCAAATCATTATGAAAAAAATTTTCAGCATTTCCTTCGCGGCCCTGTCCGCCATGCTCGTAGGCCTGACCGCCTGCAACAAGACCCCCCAGCCGGTCGTCGTACCGGAGCCCGAAGTTCCGGGCGGCATGCTTTTCGTGAACCTGACGCCCGACAACGGCGGGACCACCAAGGCTGACGCGGCGTCGCTGACGGCCATGCAGTCAGAGGTGCGCTCCATCCAGGTGTTCGTCTTCTCTGCCGAGACCAACGCGAGCCTGGGCCTGGTGGCCGACCAGATCGAGACCTCGAAGTTCATCTCCGGCAACAGTATCAGCAACGCCACGGGCGGCACGGCGACATCCAACCCCATCGCCCTGACGACTTACCTCGGCAAGAAGAAGGTGTTCGCGCTGGTGAACGCCCCGCGACAGGACAATGTCACCACCATCTCCCAGCTGATGGGCCGCGTGTCCCACCTGAGCGAGAATTACATCACCGACGCCACCGTGGACGGGATTTCCCGCCAGGGCATGGTGATGGCCGGCGCCTACGGCTACAACTACACCGCGACGTCTGAGGGAAAGGGCATCGAAATCAGCCCCACAGTCCTGGACGTGGTCAACAAGTACGACAGCAAGGACGACACGTCCATCTATGCCGTCGATATCCCGGTGTACCGTCTCGGCGCCCGCATCGAGGTAGGTTCGGTGACCGTCAACTTCAACGAGACGGACCTTCGCGGCAAGACCCTCACCATCAAGGATATCAAGCTGAAGAACGTAGTGAACGCGGTCACATTCGGCGGCGGCAACTCCGCCCAGCTGAGCACGCCGAACTACTGGTCCATGCGTCTGGCGACGACCGGTGCGAACGCCGGCACGTACGTCGATTACAGCGGCGCTTCGGTCTCCGACAAGCTGCAGGATACCGGCCTGTCGATTGCCTGCACGGAAGGGACGCCCGTGGCCGTCAACAAGAGCTTCATCGTCTATCCCAATCCCTGCGACGACCCTGCGGGCCTGTCCGCTCCCGGCTCCAGCGCCGCCACCACGTGGAGCGTCCGCCGCACGCGCCTGGTCATCCACGCCCAGATTGACGGTACCGAGGACACCTACTACGCCTTCGCCATTGCCGACCCCGCCAACTTGGCGGGCGGACAGTCCGACAACAACGGCAGTTTCAAATACCTGGTGGGCAACCGCCGTTACGTCATCGACAACATCAACATCTCGATGAAAGGCAAGCCCAATGATGACGACGACATGCTCCCCGCCACGGGCCGCATCAGCGCCACCGTCAAGGTACAGGACTGGGCCGGCCAGACCCTTCTGACCTATCAGTTCTGATACAAGGGCTCCGGATCATCTTTCTTCTTCTCTATGCCGGAGCCCTTCCATGGGGGACGGATAAGACACACGAGGACTCCCCCCGGCGGGTTCGATTCCCGCGTCCCCCGCAATAATGATAAAAAACCGATGGAAAATGCGCTATAAGAAAAACATCTTCGGCCCGCTCCTGCTCCTGGCAGCCCTGGCCACCGGCACGGTTTCCTGCGCCCGCCTCATCCTTGAGGAGCGCAGCGCCTGTCCTGCGTTCCTGTTCTTCGACATCACGAACAGCGAGCTGTTCGACGTGTCGGAATACACCCACGTCTCGGCGTACAAGTACCCCGAGCAGGAGCTGCTGGCCATCGACACGACGTCGGTGTCGTCCATCCTGGACCGTTCGTTCTACCTGGAGGTCAAACGCTCGGACTCGGTGACGGGCTACGGCCTGCTGTGCTTCGGCGGCGCCCGGCACGAGGGCACGCTGTGGACCGTGGAACCCGGGCAGGAGTTCCCTCCCGTCTGGCGGTTCGGCTACAGCTCGCCGGCATTGACCGAGTCCTACATCATCCCCGTCGAAGCGGTCAAGGACCACGCGCGCGTGGACATGCGCTTCGTGGATGCGGACGGTTATGCGGACACCGGCGGCGAATTTCCCTTCTATATCGTCGCCCGCTCGAACACCTGCGGTATCGACGCACTGGACGGCCGTCCCGTCAAGGGCGCGTTCCGCTTCGAGCCCTCGGAGTACGGCTCGGGCCGCTTCCGCTTCACGGTGCCCCGCCAGTTCGACCGTTCCCTGCACATCGAGGTGTGGGGCCGCGACGGCTTCCGGGAAGCGGGCAAGCTGGTGACGGACATCGTGGTGTGGAACCTGCTCCGTTCGGACGGGGACTTCTCGTGGGAGGCGAAAAACCTCCCGGATATCCAGCTCGAGGTCTGTCTCGTCGAGAACCGTGTCACCATCTCCGTCATGGAATGGAGCGGCGAGACCCATTCAGTATATAACAATTAGTCTATCAGCGTCATGAGAAAGCCTATCAACCATACCACCCTGTGCGTCGCCGTTCTGCTGCCGGCGCTGTCCCTAGCATTTTCCTCCTGCCTGCAGGAGGCGTCCCATCCCGTCGCGGAGCCCATCACGCGCTCCGTCGCCCCGGACGAGGCGGTCCTCCGCTTCAGCGTCGGCACTCCGTCCGTCCCTGGCACCAAGAGCGTCATCACGGAGGACCATTTCGAGACGGGCATCCGTTCCATCCTCCTCCTCGTCATGGGCGAGGACGGCAGCTGGAAGACCGTCTATCGGGAGGCCTCCTCGGGCTACTTGTCCACGGGCGCCGGGAACGCGGTCCTCACGCTGGACGAAGTGACAGTCAAGGCGCTGACGCAGCGCTACGACGTCTATGCATTCGTCAACATGGGGAACGTGATGGGGGCGATGCCGTCGGACGCCGCCGGCAGGCCCCTTCCCGAGGCGTTCGTTTACGCCCTGCCCGCCTCCTACGCGGGCCTGAACACAAGCGGCCTGCCGATGTGCTCCCGGAGCACGCTGATGGCGGGTTCGGTGGTCCCTTACGGCTCGGGCGGGGCCGTGAACCTGACGCTGACGCTCCGCCGCCTGATGGCCAAAGTCATCCTGTCGGTGAACAAGAGCGGGATGACCGGCGAAAACGCCGACGTGCTGCGCAGCGGCGCCGTCCGCGTCCGTCAGGTGCCGCGCGTATTGCGTCCCTTCGCCACGGGCGGCTCACGCGCCCTGGACAGCGGCGAGCTCTACGGCGGCGCTTCGGCCTCCACCACCGAAACGGACTACTACGTGTTCAGCGCAGAGGCCGGAGCGACGAGCCACGCGTCCATCACGCTCTACGTCCCGGAGAACTGCCAGGGCATGGGCATAGGGACAAGCCAGCAGGAGAAAACACCTGCGTCGGGCCCCGGTGCTCTCGCCACCTACCTGGAGTACACGGCCTCCAAGAACGCCGCCTCGGACGGGGTCGGCGGCAGCCTCACCTACAAGGCGTACCTTGGCGGGAACGAGACGGACGACTTCAACGTCGTCGGCGACCGGGTGTACGACGCACGTCTGAGCCTGAGCTGGAACGGCCTGTTCTACGACGGCGACTGGCGCATCGACAACAGCGGAATCAGCGACGGCCGCGTCCTGACGCTCTCGCCGTCCCCGCACACGTCCTCAACCTCCTTCAGCGATCTGGGGCACCTTCGCCGCAACCAGGCTACTTCGCTGTACGTCAACTTCTCGCGCGACGGCGGCACCACATGGGTTCACTCGGCCAAGGACATCGACGCCTGGCCGTACGGATGGGAGCTGTACGTGGACGGTGTGAAGCAGCCCGGCGGCGCCACGGGCGCCATCACGTCGAGCGACCTCGCTTGGTCCTACACGGGCGCATCGGCCGGCGACCGCCTGGCCATCACGCCGGGACCCGCCTCCGTCACCGCCTCCACACACACCCTGCAGGTGAAGTCCGTGGACGGCCGCGTGGCCTCCAACGTCGTCAGCTTTGACATCTCGCAGCCCCTGCGGCTGCAGTGGGGCAGCATCTACGGCGCCGACAAGTACGTCGCCCAGTGCGCCCAGATGACCGTCGGCGACAAGGAATCCAGCGGACTGACCATCACCTATGCCGACAAGAACGCCACCGGCAAACTCCGGTTCACGGACGGCAGCGAGAACGGTGTCACCATCGGCTTCCTCGCCTCGGGCGAGTACACCGTCGTGGCGACCGCCTCCAACGGCCAGACGGGTGAGTTCACTTTCAGCGTGTCCGACCCGACGGTCCGGCAGCTCAGGACCCTCCTCTCCCTCCAGGTTGACGGGGAGGACTCCGACGCCCTCCTGCGGTACGAAACTGCCGGCGGCACCGAGATGACCGTCGCCGGGGCCGACTACATGGGCTATGGCACCCGTTTCGCACCGTCCCTGTACGAGACCTGTCTGAAGCCCTCCATCGTATCCATATCGCCTACCGGAGGCTACACGTTCAACTACAAGCTGCGGAACCTGGTGGAGCTCAACGACAAGCGCATGTACGTCGGCACGCTGCAGATAAACACTGCCGGCAAGCAGATCAAAGTGGCCGACTGGCTGGACGAGCACTTCAAGGTAAGCGTCAAGGCAGGCACGGAGGAGCTCGCGTACGAGACCTACTTCAAAAACCCGTTCGCGGACGTGGACAAGAACGACCTGAACGCGACGCTCCACGACGTTTCCACCCTGTACGGCCACCTGAACGCCTCACAGTGGAACAATCTCAACCGCTCCATCCCGTTCACCTTCTCGACCTCGTCCTCCGGCAGGCTCTACGCCAGTCCCGCGAACGTCCTCGTGCAGACGAGCACCACGCTGGGCGACTACCTGGACGCCCTCTCCGGGACCTACACCTCCGGGAGGAACACAATCAGCCTGTCGTTCAGTACCGCCAACAACCAGGAGCACAGCATCGGCCGGAAGAGTGTCTATCTCCACGTCCGCAACAGGCACGACGTCACGGCCGGCGGCGGACGGCAGAAGTACAGCATCGCCAAGCAGATAGGCTCGGCCAACATCTACCTTCATGTCGGATGGGCGACATACGTGTGCGACCGCAGTGCGAACCTCCCGTCCTTTCTCTCGACTTCTTACAGCAAGCGGAACGCCGGCGACACCTGGGAGGTGGTCGCCCTCGGAGGCGGCTTCGTCGGGAACGGGGCGATGCTCATCCGCAACGAGGAAGTGGCCAAGCTCGTCAGGACGTTCAGCAACGGGGACCTGTCCGGCGCCTTCTTCCTCACCGCGCGCACATCCAACCAAGGCTTCGTCACTGCCGGTACCAACAGTTGGAAACTCAACGACGGCTACGGCTTCATCGGCGTAAACACCTCCCGGCAGAGCCAGTTTGCCTCGGCCATGATCTATTCCTTCCGTCCGGGCGAGGGCATCTTCCCGCTGGGTTACGCGGTCCTCCGCACCGCCATCCAGCCATTCGTCACAGGCGATACGGGCGGCACCATGACCTGGAACCAGTGGAAGGCCTACGAGTACACCTCCCCCTTCATGCGGTGGCGGTCTATGTACGAATACACGGAGGATGTCTGGTCCGACAGTCCCAAGGGATATCACTTCAAGCAAACAAGCGCCCCGCTTTCCCCCGCGGACGGCAGCGGAAAGGGCTTCCTTATCGTCCACTACCTGCAGGACCTCCCGGTCAATGCCAACGGCGGCTACATCGAGTAGCCGCCAGGTGGGAATCAGGACGTAAACCCGATGGGTTAAGGCTGAGTAATCGAGAGGGTTGGACCGGCGCCGGCGGCAGGGTCGGTAAGTACGGCCTGTACCTTGGAGGCGTCGTAAGAGATGTACGCATACTGCGGCACGAACTGCTGCTGAGTGCCCTCCGACAGTACGGTATCGGGCAGTCCCAGACAAGCTTTGACGCTCAGATTGAAATCTGAAGTGCCGTGCCAGTCGTAGATGGCGTTCTGCCGCGCCGACTCGGTGGTGAAAGCGCACTTCTCCACATAGATATTGCTATACACGCCATAGCCGATGCAATAGGTGTAGTCGTTGCCGTCGTACAGGCAGTTCACCACATGCACCTTTCCGAAGCGCACGCGCGGACAGCGCTCGCTGCATCCCTCGCCCCACCAGCAATTGATGAACGTGCAGTTGAGGCGGCCGGCATCGATATCGGCGGTCTTGTTGCTGTTGCCGATGAGGTTGCTGTTACGGTGATTGTCGTTGCCGCCGCTGCCGCCGGACATGGGGTCTATCAGGTAGCGGAAGCGCGTCCAACTGACACACACCTGGTCCGATCCGTCGGTGATGTCCAGATTGCCGTCAATGCCGTCCTGGATATCGCAGTGGTCCACCCACACGCGTGTGGAGCCGGTGATGGATATATTGTCTGCATAGTTGGCATCAATGTCGTAGGCGCCCGGTCCTTTGAGGGTGAGGTTGCGGATAATCACATTGTCGCTGCCCCTGAGCAGGAAGATACCGGCATTCTCGTTGCGGTTCGGGTTGCTCACCGTCGCGCCCGGCAGCCCGAGGATGCTCTTGTTGGAACCAACGGGAAGAATCCCGTCGAGCACGATGGTCCCTTTCACATAGACGGTCGCCGCCTCGGTTCCGCTCACGGCCTCCGCCAGTTGCCGGGCCGTCGTCACCGTCACTGCATTCTGACCGGCTCCGCCCGTGACATCGGCACCGAAGCCTACCGGACGGTTCATGTCGTATTCCGACAGTCCCGGAATTTCCCCTGCCTCTTTCGAACATGACAGGATCACGATGGTCGTTGCTACAACCATCATAAGGAAAGATACATGAACCCCGATTGCTTTGTATTTCATGACTTTTTGTCTTTTCGTGTATCGATAAATTTAACAAAAGTAACGATTTTTCATTATCTTTGCAACGTATGTTACGTCGCCTTGCATATATCCTTTTGTCCACCGTAGTGCTGTTTTCCTGCGCCACGGCCAAGAAAACCGCAGGCGGAAGCAAACAAATGCCGCTGACAAATCCTACGGAAATTGCCCGGTCGGAGCAGCGTGCCCGGCAGGTGATGGATTCCATCGACCGGGCCCGTTCCGGAGCTTCCCGGGTACAGGCCGACGCTCCCGTGGAGAAGGCGGAAACGCAGTCCGATGCCGCAGCGTCCGCAGGCAATCCGCAGGTAAACAGCGACCAGCTCATTGCCTATGCCCGTACCTTTCTGGGGACACCATATAAACTGGGTGCCTCAGGGCCTTCCCGCTTCGATTGTTCCGGCTTCACCCGCTATGTGTATAAACACTTCGGATACGAACTTACGCAGTACAGCGGCGCCCAGTACAAGGAAGGACGCCCTGTTGCCAGTTACTCGGATCTGCAGAAGGGGGACCTCGTATTTTTCGGCAAGCGCGGCAGCGTCCGGAATATCGGCCATGTGGGAATCGTCGTCTCCATCGACCATTATCGGGGATGCTTCCGCTTCATCCACGCTTCCACTTCCGGCGGCGTCGTGGAAAGCGAGTCCACCCATCCTTATTACATGATGCGGTATATCGGCGCACGCCGTTTTTTGCCGGACGAATAATTTTTATTATTTTTGCACCCACGTTCAGCCTTTGGGGGTGTTTTGGTTTTGACAGCGCTGATGCTGGACGGTAAGCATGTCGGGCCTCGGAACCTGTCCCGTAAAACGCAGATTCCAAAAAATCAGTTGCCAACAACAACTATGCACTCGCTGCTTAATTTGCCAAGCAAATTAACTTAATCCGCGACGCCAAGGCTGCGCCGCCGACGAGTATCCCTCGGCCCTTCCGCCTCTTAAGGGCCCCTCAAGGGGTATCATTCATTTGGGGCTGCTCCGGCGGACGCCTTTAAAGCCGGCTAAGACTTAAAGGCTAAGGGAAGCTTCGCCCGCCTTCCGGCAGGGCTTCTTCGAAAACCAAAGGACGGATAAGCATGTAGAAAGCCGCCTGGTGCGACGTTTGGACAGCGGTTCGAGTCCGCTCACCTCCACTTTAATACAGGGGGCTCTGCCCCCTCATACACCCCCGCGGCCTTTCCGCCTTTCCGTATTTGCCTGCGTCAAATACCCGGCCCGGCCGGCGCTCTGATGAGCGCTGGGGCTCTGCCCCCTCACACTCCCCATTTTTCTTTAGGCCAAGTGCTGTCATGGGTCCAAATATGGGGACGATGACAGCAGTGTGCGTATGCCCGTTGCGCGCCATTCGGCTTGCGTGGCCGGACTATTTCAGAATGAGCTCCTGGACGAAGGAGGCGGTGCGGTTGTCGGGGGTGAAAAGGTCATCCGCCGAGAGGAAGGCGTTCATCTTCTCCACCAGGACATCGCGCTGGAAGTACAGTTGGTTGCGGATGACGGAGGAACTGAGGGTGATATAGAGTCTGCCGCCGCGAAAAAAGCGTTTGAGGGTAAAGGGAGCGGCCCCGGAACAGGCGTCCCAGGCGGCAAAAACCCGCTGGGTGTTTAGTCCCGTGGTGATTTTCATGGATTTAATGTACTGACGGACAATCTCTTCCATGCCCACCGCCTCTTTTCTATGCAATTTGACCGCCATAGCCTATATGCGTGTAAAAGCCCCGCCGGCAGCGGTGAAATAGGCCCGGTCGTCCGTAATGCGGTCCACGATGCCGGACAGCCGCGCAGCGTCCGTGTCCGTTATGAAAATCTGACCGAAGTCCTGGCCCGCCACCATGCCGATCAGGTTGGAAATGCGGTTAAGGTCCAGCTTGTCAAAGACGTCGTCCAGCAGGAGCATGGGCGCAAAACCATAGGAGCGTTTCATGATTTCGTACTGGGCGAACTTGAGCGCCACCAGGAACGACTTCTGCTGTCCCTGCGAGCCGGCACGCCGGATAGGGTGGCCGTTCATGCTGAAGAGAAAGTCGTCCCGCTGGATACCCGACGCCGTGTAACGCAACCTGAAGTCCTGCTCCCGGTGCGCTTCAAAAACAGCTGATAATGAACCATTGAATAGGTCCGACTTGTACTCGATTGACACCTCTTCCCCACCCCCGGAAATAAGTTTGTAATACGCTGCCACCACAGGCTGCAGGTCCTTGGCCAGACGGGCGCGGGCAGCGTGCACGGCAGCCGCGGGCTTTTCCATCCGGGCATCCAGTACCGAGAGCAGCGCGGGATCCGGCATGGGGTCCTTGAGCACCTTGTTGCGCTGAGCCAGCAAACGGCTGTAAGCCTGCACGGCGGCCAAGTATTCCCGGTCCATCTGCGAAAGCACCGCATTCGAAAGCCGCCGGCGTTCCTCGCCGGATTCGCTCACCAGGGCGATGTCGCCGGGCGACACCATCACCAGGGGCAGCAGGCCGATGTGCTCGCTCATGCGCGAACAGGGTTTGTCGTCCCGGACCAATTTTTTCCCTTCACGCGTTACCTGCAAGGCAATACGCGATTCCAGGCCATTCTCCATGGTGTAGGTGCCGCCCAGGGTGAAGCCGGCCGTCCCGTAACGGAAATTGGCCGCATCCGGGGCAGGAAAAGCACTCTTCGTCATGGACAGATAGTACACGGCATCCAGCAGATTGGTCTTTCCTTCCCCGTTGTTTCCGCTGATACAGTTGACGTTCGGGCTGAAGGCAAGTTCCTGAAATGCGATGTTCCGGAAATCCTGTACGACTATTTTATTGAGTGTTGGCATAGATTCGGCGAAATAAGCAATTGCAAATATATAATATTTTTCGTAAATTTGCGGGCTAATTGCAAGCCAAACGATAAGTAAAAACAACAAAATATTATGGCAAAAGTAACAAAAACAGAGGAAGAGCTCCGTCAGCAGAACATGCAGGAAGCTGTTTCCAAAACCGAAGAATTCTTCAAAAAGTATGGCAACATGATGTACGGCTGCATCCTGGCCGTTCTCATCGCAGCCTTGGCCGTTCTGGCCTACAACCGTTTTATCCTTCAGCCCAAGAAGCAGCAGGCCACCGACCAAATGGTCCAGGCCGAACGCTGGTTCCTCTCCGGCGAATACGAACTGGCGCTCAACGGTGACGACAACGACCCGGGTCTGCTGGAAATCATCGACCAGTATGGTTCCAAGGCCGGTGAAGCCGTGTACATGTATGCCGGTATCGCCGCACTCAAGACCGGAGACTACGAAAACGCCATCGCCCAGCTCAAGAAATACGACGGGAAAGACCCCATCTTGAAGGGCCGTGCAGAAGCCTGCATCGGTGACGCCTACGCAGAACTGCAGGACTACGCAAACGCCATTGCCTACTATCAGAAAGCCGCCAAGACCACGGGCAACGCCCTTGCCGCCACCTATATCCTGAAGGCCGGCATCATGGCGGAAGAAACCGGCGACAAGGCCCAGGCCCTTTCCTTCTACAAGGAAATCAAGGACAAGTGGGGCAATGCACCCGAGGCCATGGAAATTGACAAGTATATTTCTCGCATCGAAATCGCCGAATAATTATGGGAAGAGCGTTTGAATTCCGCAAAGAGCGCAAGATGAAGCGCTGGGGCCACATGGCCAAAACCTTCACCAAACTGGGCAAGGAAATCACCATCGCCGTCAAGCAAGGTGGCGCGGAAGTAACCGGCAATCCCCGTCTTCGCGCTCTCATCGCAGAGGCCAAGGCCGAGCAGATGCCCAAGGAAAACATCGAGCGTGCCATCAAGAAGGCCACCGAAGCCAAGACCGGCGACTTCAAGGAGATTGTCTATGAAGGATTCGGCCCGTTCGGCATCGCCTATCTGGTGGAAGCCGCCACGGACAACAATACCCGCACCGTCGCCAACGTGCGCAGCTACTTTACCAAGTGCGGCGGTTCCCTGCAAACCAGCGGTTCCGTGGCTTTCATGTTCGACCACAAATGCGTGTTCCGCATCAAGGAGGACCCCGCCAAGCCCATTGACGTGGACGAACTGGAGCTCGAACTCATCGACTTCGGTGCGGAAGAAGTGTTCAAGCAGGAAGTGGAAGACGAGGACGAGAACGTGCATGTGGAAATTTCCATTTACGGAGACTACACCGCATATGGCCAAATCCAGAAATACATCGAGGAAAAAGGCTATGAACTGGTTTCCGGCGGCTTCGAACAAATCCCCAACGTAGACCTCAAGGAAGTAACCCCCGAACAACGTGCCACGCTGGAGAAACTCACCGGCCTCCTGGAGGACGATGAAGACGTAACAAACGTTTACACCACGATGGCTCCCGAAGCGGAGTAATGCGGAAAGTACTATCAATCATTTATTTAGCAAGCATTCTCACTATGTCGTCCTGCGGCATAGTGAGATTTCGTAATGCACCCACGTACCACGCCGGTCCCGCACAGAAAGAAAATTACCGGCAGGAGGGTGTCATAGAAGAGGTTTTCGTGGACAGCAGCGTTCCGGGACCCACCCGGCGGCGCATGATTGTTTACCTTCCCAAAGACTACTACCAATCACAAAAACGCTACCCTGTCTTTTATCTCCTGCACGGAGCCCGCGGCTACGAGACCTCCTGGATCAAGAAAGGATACGTACTGGAAACGACGGACAGTCTTATACGCCACGGCCTGGCCACTCCCTGCATCGTGGTCATGCCCAATGTCAACCAGTATAATGACGATGAGGATTTTGACAACTCCCGCTTCAAAGACGCCTTTGAATCCATTTTCGAGGTAAACGGCATCGCGGAAACCGCTTTCATGCAGGATGTCGTAGCCCGGGTGGACAGCCTCTACCGTACCATCCCCGACAAGGCACACCGGGCCATTGCCGGTCTTTCCATCGGCGGCTGGCAAAGTGTATGGATTGCCCTCAACAATCCCACGAGCTTCGACTATATCGGAGCCTTCTCCCCTTACACCTGGGGGACGAGTTTCCCCAATTCCTACCGAAGACGCTTCTATCGCGGCATGTACCGTAAGCTGAAGGTACAGTTTCAGGACCCGCCCAAGGGATATTACCTGTACGCCGGCGATTGGGATATCATGCGTCCTTCCACCATCCGCTTTCACCAAATCCTGGAAAAGCGGAAATACCCTCACATGTATTTTCGTTTTCCGGGGTCGCATGACTGGATTCAGGGATGGATAGATGAATACAAAGACATGTTGCAGCGCGTTTTTAAAGACGAACAGCCATGAAAATCCTCTTTGTCCTGAATAATATCTACACGTCAGGAAACGGACTGGTTGCATCGGCCCGCCGGACGATTGCCTATTTGAGAGAAGCCGGGCACGAGGTCCGTATTGTTTCCGGTCCCAACCACAAGAATCCGGAAGAAAAGCCGGACTACCTGCTGCAAGACTATGTCTTCCCCATCGTCCAGCCCATCATCGCATCTCAGGGCTACCAATTTTCGCAGAGCAACCTGTCCTTGATGGAGGAGGCGGCAAAATGGGCCGACATCGTCCACCTGGAAGAGCCCTTCGTGATTGAGGACCGCATGATTAAAATCTGCAAGAAACTGGGCAAGCCCGTCACTTGCACCTACCATCTGCATCCGGAAAACATCACCAACTCGCTGGGGCCGCTGGTACATTGGAAAGCCCTTAACCGGAAAATCCTGACCAGCTGGCGGGACCTCACCTTTAATCACTGCGACTACGTGCAGTGCCCCACGGAAAACGTGCTGGACCGGCTGCGCCGTTATCACATCAAGACTCCCTGCGAGGTGATTTCCAACGGTCTGGTCCCGGATGCCTGCATCCGCCCGGAAACGCCGCCGGCCGACTACGAGAGCCCTGAGCGCCCGCTCAAGCTGGTATATATCGGCCGCCTGTCCCGCGAAAAAGACCAGCCCACGCTGCTGGAAGCCATGAAATTCAGCCGCTTTGCCAAACGCATCCAGCTTTGTTTCGCCGGTTTGGGCCCCTCCAAAAAGAAAATCAAGCGGATGGCCCACAGGCTGTACAAAACAGGTGTTCTGGCCTACGAACCCATCTTCACCTTCGAGGACCGGGACGGCCTGCGTAAACTCGCTGCGAGCGCGGACCTCTGCGTTCACTGCGCCACCATCGAGGTGGAAGGCCTCTCCATCATGGAAGCCATGCAGCAAGGCGCCGTCCCCGTAATCGCCCAGGGCCGATACAGCGGGACCTCCCAGTTTGCGCTGGACCGCCGCAGCGTTTTTCCGGAACAGAATCCCGAGGCGCTCGCCAACCGGATCGACTACTGGCTCTCCCACCCCAAGGAACGTTGGGAAATGGGAAAGAAATACGTCCGGCACATGGAAGAATACGACATCCGCAAATCCGTGGAGCAACTGGTGGGAATGTTCCAGAAAGCGATTGATTCCAAAGCAAATAAATAATAGTTTTGCCATCATGTCCGAAAACAGCGAATCATACTATAAAGTAGCCGGATTTTGCTTCTGCCTGGAAGCTGTTTCCCAGGTTCCCGACAACTTGGAACCGTTCCGTTGCGAGAAAGAAGCAAACACGCTCTTTACCCTGAAACTGGTGCACAGTCTTCCGCTGCAGCCGACTGCGCCGGTATTCACGACGGACGACGGCCCCGGATTTCCCGAAATCGCCATCGACAGCCTGCAGGACGGCGGCTACCGTTTCCGCATGCGTCCCCTGCCCGGCCTGCCGGTAGCGGCGGAACTCCGGACCGATGCAAATTTCTCCCGGGCACAACTGCTGTTCATCGAAGGCGATTTCTCCTTCGCGCTCAACAATTCCCTCATGCTGCTGTTCGCCTTTGCATCGGCCTGCCACGGGGTATTGGAAATGCACGCCTCCGTCGTCGTGAACGAGGGGAAAGGTTACCTGTTCCTGGGCAGGAGCGGCACCGGAAAAAGCACCCATAGCAGCCTGTGGCTCAAGCATATACCGGGCACAATGCTGCTTAACGACGACAATCCCGTCCTGCGCCTGATGCCGGACGGGACAGCCCGTGTATATGGCTCCCCGTGGAGCGGGAAAACCCCTTGCTACAAAAACCTGGATTTCCCGGCCGGCGCCGTTGTCCGCATCCGCCAGGCCCCGTTTAACAAGATAGAAAAACTCCCACCCATACAGGCCTACGCTTCCCTGATGGCATCGGCCTCCAGTTTCCGTCCGTTCAAAACGCTGGCGGAAGGCTGGCATGCCACCCTGGAAGGCCTGGTGGGCACACTCCCCTGCTACGTCCTGGACTGCCTGCCGGACCGGGATGCGGCGGAACTTTGCCACAAGACGGTTCATGGATAAACGCACTGTCGCCAACGAGATACTGCTGGAAGAAGCGGCAACGCTCATGCAGGAAGGACGTGATGTCACATTCACGCCCCTCGGGAACAGTATGCTGCCCTTCATCCGCGGCGGAAAAGACGCCGTACGGCTGCACAAGATGGCCGATGTCAACGTGGGCGACATGCTTCTCGTCCGCCTGGACGGCCGCTATGTCCTGCACCGCTGCATCCGAAAAGAGGAGAACCGGCTTACCCTGATGGGCGACGGCAACCTGGTCGGTACGGAGCATTGCACCACGGAAGATGTCCTGGGCACGGTCGTCGGCATCATCCGGAACGGAAAAGAACGGAAACCCGGCGACGGACGCCTCTGGCGCACCACCCTGAAGCCATTCAGAAGATATATTTTAGCTATTTATAGGAGATTGCCCTTATGAAAATCAAAGAAGGATTCATCCTGCGTTCCATCTGCGGGGAATTCATCGTGGTAGGCGAAGGCCTGGCCCAAGTAAACTTCAACAAGATGCTTTCCCTGAACGAGAGCGCCGCTTATCTCTGGAAAGCGGTGGAAGGAAAAGAATTCACCAAGGAAGACCTGGTGAACCTGCTGCTGGAAAAATACGAGGTCAGCGAAGAACAGGCCGCCAAGGATGTGGACCATCTGACGGAAACCTGGTCAAAGGAGGGCGTGATAGAAGCATAAGATGAAGAGTTTCAAGGCCTGCGTCCAAACCATCTGGTCCCTCTCCCGCCCCGTCCGGTGGCGGGTAGCCATTACCGTGGCGGTGGGGACCTTGGGGGTCGCCGTCTCCCTGGCCTTCGTCTCTTACAGCAAATTCCTGGTAGATATCGTCACCGGGGAAAGCCAGAAGCCGCTCGGCACCGCCGTCGGCATTTTTATCGGTATCCTGGCCCTGCAGCTTGCCGCCACCATCTTCGCCAACTGGTGGGATGCCTACAACCAGGTAAAAACGCAGAACACCCTGCGCAAATATCTCTTCGGCCATGTGATGAAAAGCCGCTGGGACGGCCGTGAGCGCTTCCTTTCCGGCGACACCGTAAACCGCCTGGAAGAAGACATCCGTGTGGTGTCGGAACTCATCTGCAACCGCATTCCCGGACTTGTGGTAACGCTTATCCAACTGCTGGCTGCCGGCACATACCTGCTTGTCCTGGCCCCCAACTTGCTCTGGGTCCTTCTCATTCTGATGGGCGCCGCCGTACTGGGCTCCAAAATGTTCTTCCGCCAGCTCCGGGAACTGATGGCCCGCATCCGCGCCCGCGAAAGCGAGCTCCAGCAACTCATGCAGGAAAGCCTGCAGCACCGTGTACTGGTCCTCACCCTCACCAAGGTGGAGCGCGTACTGGAAAAGTTCGGCTGGCTACAGGCCGATGTAGAGGACAACACACGCAAACGCCTCAACTACAATGCCGTAGCACGCGGCCTGATGTTCCTGGGTTTCCAGGCCGGGCATGCCGCCGCCTTCCTTTGGGGCATCTTCGGCATCCGCGCCGGAACCGTCACCTTCGGTACCATGACCGCTTTTCTGCAGCTCGTGGGCCGTGTACAACGTCCCATCGCCGAGTTCGGCCACCAGATACCGGCCTTCATCACGGCGCTTACCTCCGTGGAACGCCTGATGGAGCTCCTGGAACTGGAGCAGGAACCGCTGGAAGCACCTGTCCTGCTCACGGGAGCGCCCACCATTTGCGTTTCTCACGTAACTTATTGCTATCCGGGTATTTCCGAACCCGTCATCAAGGATTTCTCCTGCACCTTCCCGTCCGGCAGCATGACGGCCATCGCCGGCCCTACCGGCATCGGAAAAAGCACCCTCATCCGCATGGTTTTGGGGCTGTTGAAGCCCACGGAAGGACAGATTCTGATTGATGAGGTTCCTGCCGGAAGTGCGCTCCGGGAGAATTTCATGTATATTCCGCAGGGGAATTCGCTGCTCAGCGGCACCATACGCACCAACCTGCTGCTCGCCGCTCCCCATGCGTCCGAAAAAGAAATCCGGGAAGCCCTGGACACCGCCATGGCCCAGTTTGTATGGGAGCTCCCGCAAGGGCTGGAAACCCCCTGCGGAGAAATCGGCAGCGGACTCAGTGAAGGACAGGCCCAGCGTATCGCCATTGCCCGTGCCCTGCTTCGTCCCGGCGGCGTCCTCATTCTGGACGAGAGCACTTCGGCCCTGGACCCGGAAACGGAAAAACGGCTGTTGGAGAACCTCCACAGCCGTTATCACGGGCGAAAAACCCTTTTATTCATCTCGCACCGCGAAGCCGTTACCCAATACGCGGATGCAATCGTGCGTCTGGACTAAGCCCGGGCGACGCATTCCTTCAAAATTTCAGACACGGTAGGGTGCGGGAAAATCACCCGTTCCAGCTGTTCTATGCACATGTGCTGTTCGATGGCCAGCGCCGCACCGTGAATGAGTTCCGAGGCCGGATTGCCCAGCATATGCACGCCGATAACATGGTCTTCCGCATCCAGCACGACCTTGCACATTCCCTCTCCCCGCTCGTTTTCGGCAACGAAACGGCCGGAGAAAGCCATGAGCAGCGAGGCGACGCGGGCGCCTTCCAGGGCACCTACGCCGGCCACTTCGGGATTGGTATAAACAACGCCGGGCACAGCATCGTAGTGCATGCTGTCGGCCACTCCCAGGATATCGTTCACGGCCACCTCCGCTTCCCGGCTGGCGGTATGGGCCAGCATGGAGAAGCCGGTGACATCTCCGGCGGCGTACACCCCGGGCACGTTGGTACGCATCTGCGTATCTACCTTAATGCCGTAAGGCCGGCCGGCGGGATTCAAGGCCGGTTCCACGCCGATGCTCTCCAAGCCGATACCCTGCAGGCGGGCCTTGCGTCCCACGGAAACCAGGATTTTGTCTCCCTGCACACGGCAGGTCTCCCCTTCCGCCGTCTCGTACACGACCTCGTTTCCTTCCACCGCCACGACTTTGCAGTTCAGGCGGAAGCTGACGCCCTTTTTTTCGTATTGGGCCTGCAGCATGGCACTGAGGTCCGCATCCATCGGCCCAAGAATTTTTGGAAGCATCTCTATCACAGTCACTTGCGTGCCGATAGAGTTAAAGAAGCTGGCGAACTCCATGCCTATTACACCACCGCCGATCACCACCAGCGAAGCAGGTTGTTCGGCAAGCGAAAGGATTTCCCGGTTGGTGACCACTACCCCGCCAAGGCCTTCCCGGAGTCCCGGGATGGGCGGAACCACGGCCTCCGAACCCGTACAAATGAGTATTTTCCGGGCCTCATAGTCCATATCGTTGCAACGGAGGGTGAAACCGTCGGCGCTGCGTCCGGTAATGATTCCCTCGCCGATGACGGTTTCCACACCGGCATTGCGCATCTGGACCTTGATACTGCCCACCAGTTTTTTAACCACTTTGGTCTTACGCTTGAAAATAGCGCCGAAATCAATGCCCGCATCCGCCACCGTAACGCCATAACGGTCTGCATGGCGGGCTGTATCCAGCACTTTGGCGCTGTACAGCAGCGTTTTTGTGGGAATGCAGCCTTCGTTCAGGCACACGCCACCCAACTCATTTTTCTCCATGAGAAGTACTGAAAGGCCGGCTTCACCGGCTTTTCCGGCAGCCACGTATCCGGCAGGGCCGCCGCCAAGAATTGCAATATCGTACATAACCAAGATTTGATTCACAAACTTAACGAAAATTCGGGAAATAATCCGTATTTTTGTGCTATGAAAGAAAGAGAAGAGATAGTAAAAGACCTAAAAATTGCGTTGCTGGGCAAATTGAAGGAATCCCTCGTATCCGTTTTCCCTGTCACGCTGCTGGTTTTCGCCCTGTCCATCACCCCCTGGGTGGACATATCCTCCAAAGAACTCTGGATTTTCATGGTGTCGGCCATCTTCCTTATTCTGGGCATCGGGCTGTTCAATCTGGGCGCGGATATGGCCATGACACCCATGGGACAGTATATCGGCGAAGGCCTTACCAAATCCAAAAAGATGGGGATCCTGCTTGGCGTCAGCTTCATCATGGGCCTGTTCATCACCATCGCGGAGCCGGACCTGTCGGTACTCGCCGGACAGGTGGCGGCTGTCATGAACGGGACCACCCTTGTGTGGACGGTAGGCATCGGAGTCGGACTCATGCTGCTCCTCGGGGTCCTCAAAATTGTCTTCCACTATGATTTGACCAGCATCCTCCTGTTCGGATACATGATGCTGTTCAGCATGGCCGCAATCACTATCGAACGGGGCAACGGTTCCTTGCTGGCCCTGTCCTTCGACTCAGGCGGTGTCACCACCGGTCCCATTACGGTTCCGTTCATCATGGCCCTGGGCGTGGGTATCGCCCTGACCGTAGGCGGAAGGAACTCCAGCGAGAACAGTTTCGGCCTCATCGCCCTTTGCTCGCTGGGGCCTATCATAGCCGTTCTGGCCCTGTCCATGCTCTCCCAGGGGAATCTGGACTTCAGCGTTCCGGATTATTCCATGGGCAAAGTCCTGGAAGAGGGCCTGGAGAATCACCTGCAGGAAACCATGTGGGAAGTAGGGAAATCGCTCGTACTCATCGTGGGCTTCTTCTTTGTGCTGCAGTTCACGGTACTCAAACTCCCGGTCACCAAAATCGGCCAGATTCTGTTCGGCATCCTCTATACCTTTGCCGGCCTGGTGCTGTTTTTGGCGGCCGTGGAAATGTCTTTCATGCCCATCGGCTACAAGATAGGCCTGCAGCTGTCCCAGCACCACGCGGGCCTGCTCATCGGTTTTTCCTTCATCATCGGCATGGTGGTTGTGCTGGCAGAACCGGCCGTCCACGTGCTCAACGCGCAGGTGAACGACATTACCGGAGGCGAAGTGACCCGGACCCAGATGATGACGGCGCTTTCCGTAGGCGTAGGCATCTCCATCGGCCTGTCCGTTCTCCGCGTTTACTACGGATTCTCCGTGTTGTACTACCTGGTTCCCGGCTATCTCCTGTCCCTGGGACTTTCCTTCTTCGTTCCCAAGTTATATACAGCCATCGCCTTCGACTCCGGCGGCGTGGCCAGCGGTCCCCTCACCTCCAGCTTCATCCTGCCCATGGTCGTAGGCTCCTGCGTTACCCTTCAGGGCGCCGGCAGCGTGCTGGACTTCGCTTTCGGCGTGGTGGCCATGGTGGCCATGACCCCGCTTATCACCATCCAGACGCTGGGCTTCAAGTCGGTACTGGCCACACGCCGCCGCAAGAGACTGGCCATGCAACGCATCCTGGCCGCCGCAGACGACCAAATCATCTATTTCGAGTAGCTAATTATGGAAGGATCAAGAAATATCGCCCCCGTAAAACTGGAAATGCTTATGGCCGTTGTCCATAACAGCAAGCTGGCCTACTATTGCAGCGTCATCCAGTCACATCAGGCCAACATGCAATTCACGGTGGCCGCCAAAGGTACCACCCACCTCATCCTGAACTACCTGGGCCTCTCGGCCGACCGTCCCAAATCCCTAATCCTCTCCGTGGTACGGGCCGACGAAGCCGGACCGCTCATCGGACTGCTCAAGGAGACCTTCCAGAAAGGCGGAGACTACAAAGGCGTCGCCTTCACCGTACGGCTCACCAGCACGATAGGCGCCCTGGCTTACGGTTTCCTGGCGAATGAAAAAAGTGTAAAAGAAGAACTATAGAGATATGGCTAAATTTCAACTGCTTGTCTGCATTGTAAACGCAGGTTTTTCCCAGAATGTAATGGAAGCGGCCCGTTCGGCCGGTGCCCGGGGCGGGTCCATCATCCGCGGCCGCGGCTCCGCCAATCCGGAAGCCGAAGAGTTCTTCAACATCACCATCCAGCCGGACAAGGAAGTCATCCTTATCCTGGTAACGGACGATATCAAAGACGCAGTCATGACCGCCGTCTTCAAGAACAGCGGTCTGTCCACCGAGGGACAAGGCATCGCCTTCTCCCTGCCGGTGGAACGTACTACATTTGATTAAGGACGTTTGTATCCGTCCTGAAGGCAGCGCTGCGTAAGGTGTTCTATGCGTTTGCCGGTGTCCGGATGTGAGGAGAACAGATTGCTCACAGGACCGCTCTGGCTGCTGCCGGAAAGTTTCTGGAGTTTCTCAAAGGATTTCACCATCGACCAGGGATTCTTTCCTGCCTGGCAAAGGTAATTGTAGCCGTAGTCGTCGGCTTCCGTTTCCATGTCGCGGGAGAACTTGGCGTTCATGATTACCTCCCCCAGTGCGCCGAGCTGTGAATCCGTAAGGGCGGCTATTTTGTCTCCGGTGGAGGCCAGCCCCTGCAGCGCGGCCGAGGTGAGCATGGATTTCTGCATCTGCTTGCGCGTATGGTGCAGGGCGACATGGCCCATTTCGTGGCCGAGCACACCCAGAAGTTCGTCGTCCGTCATGGCATCCATGATTCCGGTATATACACGTACGCTGCCGTCGGCACAGGCGAAGGCGTTCACCTCATTCTTCTGGTAAACCTTGAAATTCAGGGGGCGTTCGTTCACGCCGTCCAGGTTTTGCGTAAGTCTGCGCAGACGCTGGGTATAAGGGCTGGATTCCGGCAACACCTTGCTTTGGGCATCCATCTGTGCAATGTACTGGGAAACATACGCTTCCACCTGGGAATCACTCAGGGTCAGGGCCTGTAAGGCATACACACCGCCTTGCAGCAGGCGGTCGCTGCTGAGGTTGGACATAACGCCGCAGGAACTGAGCACCAGGACGGCGGCAATGAGGCTAAAGAACTTCTTCATGGCAATTCATATAACAAGTATGACAAAAATACATTTTTTCCCGCAGATTACCAAAAGACAAAAAGGGTTCGCGCAAAAAACGCCAACCCTTTTTCCGAAACTGCAGCAGAAAAGCTAAATGAAAATGTATTTGCAGATAAACAGGGCCGCCAGAATCCACATGGTGACGGAGATGTCCTTGAAGCGGCCGGCGACGGCGTGGCAGGCCACATAGGTGATGACACCGATGAGGATACCGTCGGAGATGCTGTAGGCCAGCGGCATGAGGATGATGGTCATGAAAGCCGGGATGGCCTTGCAATAATCGTCCCAGTGGATACGGGAGACGGAGTGCATCATCATCACGCCCACAATGATGAGGGCGGGGGCCGTAGCGGCGCCGGGGATGGCGAGGAACAGCGGGCTGAAGAACAGGGCCAGGGCGAAGCAAAGGGCTGTCGAGAAGGCTGTGAGGCCGGTTCGGCCGCCTTCACCCACGCCGGCTGCGCTCTCCACATAAGTGGTGGTGGTGGAAGTACCAAGGCAGGCGCCGGCCACCGTGCCGATGGCATCGGCCAGGAACATCTTTTCCATGCCGGGGATGTCGTCCCTGCGGTTTCCTTCCGGGACCAGGTCGGCGCCATGATGCACACCGATAATGGTTCCCATGGTGTCGAACATGTCAATGAACAGGAAGGTGAAAACGACCACCAGCATATCCAGGGAGAAGATATTGTGCCACTCGAACTGGAAGGCGATGGGCTTCACGCTATCCGGCAAGGATACGACGCCGTTCAACTTGGTGATGGCTTCACCCGTCGCCGGGTCCTTGATTAAAAGACCCAGGAGGGTGGTGGCCAGGATACCCCACAGCATGCCGCCGCGGACCTTGGCCATGACCAGGCCTGCGGTGATGAACAGGCCGATCATCCCCAGCAGGGCCTTCCCTTCCGTAATCTCGCCCAGGGAAACCAGGGTGGCATCGTTGTTCACGATGATACCGGCATTCTGCATGCCGATAAAGGCGATGAACAGGCCGATGCCGGCGCCAATGGCCTTTTTCAGGGTTCCCGGAATGGCATTGATGAGCCAGGTGCGCACCTTGGTGAGCGTCAGGATAATGAAGAGGATACCTTCAATGAGCACGGCTGTAAGAGCGAACTGCCAGCTGTAACCCATACCCAGGCACACGGTGTACACGAAGAAGGCGTTCAAGCCCATACCGGGAGCCAGGCCGAAAGGTTTCTTGGCATAGAGGGCCATCACCAGCGTACCGATAATGGAGGCGACGGCCGTCGCGGTGAATACGGCGCCGCCGGGCATGCCGTCCAAAGCGCTGAAAATGGCAGGGTTCACGGCCAGGATATAGGCCATGGTGAGGAAAGTGGTGATGCCGGCCAGAATCTCCGTACGGACATTGTTCACCTTGGAATCAAAACCGAACAGTTTTTCGAATGCAGGTTTCATGGGACGTTCCTCCTATATTAGAAGACCCACTTGGCACCCAGGCAAGGACGGGCACGGAAACCTTTCAGCGTACCGAAGTTCACGCTCAATTCCACCTCGCCGCCGATATTCAGGTTGGGAACGCCGAACCACTGGCCCACGTTGTACCAGAGCTGGGGCTCGGAAATGAACACCACCTGAGAAGTCTCGGCCTTGGTCCAGTCACGATATCCTGCATTTTTGTCATTCAGCCAAGGGCAGACGGTGTGGCTCTCCCACCAGAAATCGGCAAAGCCGCTGAAGCGGAGACCTTTGAGGCCGAACAAATCCTGCATGCCCCACACCAGGGTAAACTGCATGGGAACCGCACTGTGCACTTTTTTGCCGTTGGCATCCAAAGCGCCACCGTAGTCAATCCACTTGTAGAGGACCTTGACATTCAAGGTATTCTTGTAGTCCTTGCTGTGGAAGAAGTAGTCCAGTCCGGCCAGTACGGCATGGTTGATGGAATACTCGTTGTAGATGCCGCCGTTGTACTCGACATGGGCGCTCAGGCCGCCCAGTTTGGTATTCTGCCAGAAATTCAGGCAGCGGGCGATTTCCATGTACGTGCCGTTCGGGGAAATAATCTTGCCGTTGTTTGCGCGATTATTGAAGTCATGGTCCACGAAGAAGAAGGTGTTACCCCACTTGTCCCCGTAAAAACCTTCGATGGTGGTGGTGACGTACTGACGATCCTGGGCGAAATCGTAGAACACCTGAATGTTGGTCTGGGCTTTGGCCAGCTGGCCGAAAGCAAGCGTTGCCACAGCAACGGCGAGAATAGTTTTTTTTGACATAAATAAAACGTAGTTTATGAATGTTGTGTATGGTAAAAATATTTACACCCGGTCATGTAGGCCGGGTGTTATGCTACTTGCGGAGTGAAGGGTTAATCTCAAAATTCACAGCCTTGTCGGCATCGGGATTGGCACCGAATTCATAGTCCTTGCCGGGCAGGACGGCATTCAGGAGAACGCCCACCAGGGCAGCAACGGCCAAGCCGCTCAGCGAGGTGAAGCCCAGGTTGATGGCGTCGCCCGCACCGTATTTGATGCCGATGGCCAGCACCAGGATGAGCGCCATCACGATCACGTTGCGGCTCTTGGTGAAATCCACCCGGTTCTCCACGACGTTGCGCACGCCCACGGCGGAAATCATACCGTAAAGCACCAGAGACACGCCGCCGATGGTAGAAGCGGGCATGCAGGCAATCAGGGCGCTGAATTTGGGGCAGAAACTCAGGAGGATGGCGAACAGGGCCGCAATGCGAATGACGCGCGGGTCGTACACCTTGGTGAGGTTGAGCACGCCGGTGTTCTCGCCGTAGGTGGTATTGGCCGGAGCGCCGAACAGGGACGCCAGCATGGTGGCCAGGCCGTCGCCCATCAGGGTACGGTGCAAACCGGGATCCTCCAGGTAATTCTCACCGACCGTGGAAGAGATGGCGCACATGTCGCCGATGTGCTCCATCATGGTGGCCAGCGAAATCGGCACGATGGCGATGATGGCACTCAGGACGAGCCCCCAGTTGGGATTGGAGAACACATGGAAAGCCGTATTCTCCCACTGGAAAGGAACCCCCAGCCAGGCGGCTTCCTTCACGGCGGTAAAGTCGCAGAGGCCGAAGCAGGCAGCCACCAGATAGGAGCCCAGTACGCCCAGCAGGATGGGAATAATTTTAACCATGCCCTTGCCCCAGATGTTGCACACGATGATGATGCCGATGGCCAGCAAGGCAATCCACCAGTTGCTGTTGCAATTCTGGATGGCGCTTCCCGACAGCGTAAGACCAATCGCAATGATGATGGGTCCGGTCACGATGGGCGGGAAGAAACGCATCACCTTCTTGGCGCCGAATGCGGCGATGAACCCGGCCAGCACAAAATAAAGAATGCCTGCCGAGAAAACTCCGATGCAGGCATAAGGAAGTGATTCCGAGGCTGTGAGTCCTTGCTGGGCTCCCAAGGCGACAACGGCTGCGTAACCGCCGAGGAAAGCGAAGGACGAGCCCAGGAATGCCGGAACCCGCATTTTGGTGAGAAAGTGAAAAATAAAAGTGCCCAAACCCGCGAAAAGGAGAGTGGCACTCATCGAAAGACCTGTGATTACAGGGACCAGAACTGTGGCTCCGAACATGGCGAACATGTGCTGGAGACCGAGGGTAAGCATCTTGCCCTTCCCAAGGGAACGGGCATCATAGATACCTTGCTGAGATTTTGTCATAAATATAAAGGTTTGTTAAGTATTGTCCTACCCTACAGGCCCATTATGACCGTGCAAAGGTAAATAATAAAAATTCTTATTACAACAGTTCCTATGCAAATTGCCGAAAAAGTTTTCAACAAGACTTATCAACAAGCACAAAAAAAGAGCCTCTAAACGAGGCCCTTTCCATGACAGTTCTTATATTTGAGGCCGCTGCCGCAGGGACAGGGGTCGTTGCGGCCCACATGCTTGTCCACGCGAACCGGCATCCGGCTCTTCTGTTCACCGTTGGTGGACAACTGCGAAGGGTCGTTGGTGCGCATCTGCTGCATATTGCGGTTGGGCTGGGTGGCCGGACGGGCTTCACGGGCGTCCGCAGCGTCCCGCAGCGGGATAAAGGCGCGGAGCAGGAAGGTAAGCACATCCTCGTTCAGTTTCTCCAGCATCTCCGTGAACAGGTTGTAGCTTTCCAGCTTGTACACCACCAGCGGATCCTTCTGTTCGTAGGCTGCGTTCTGCACGCTCTGGCGAAGGTCGTCCATGTCTCTCAGGTGCTGCTTCCAGTAATCGTCGATATAGTACAGGATGATGCTGCGGCTCAGGGCCTTGGCAATTTCCCTGCTCTCCGACTCGTAGGCTTTCTTCAGGTTCACGGACAGGGTGAGCTGCCGCTTGCCGTTGGTAATGGGAATGGCGATGTTCTCATACATGTTCCCCTGCTTCTCGAACACGGTCTTGATAACGGGATTCACCTTCTCTATCATGGTGTTCATGCGGCGGTCGTACACTTCCTTCATGTGCTGGGCCAGCTTTTCGGCGATGGCGTCCTGCTTGGCATCGGCATAGAAGGCCTCGTCGAAACCCAGGTCGATGGAAAGCTTGGCAATGACGAACTCCTCGAATTCCGCATAACTCATTCCCTCGCTCTGCTGGGCCAGGATGGTCGCGGTGTCCTGCATCATGTTCTGCACGTCAATCTCGATGCGTTCGCCGGAGAGGGCGTTGCGGCGGCGGGCGTACACAGCCTCACGCTGGTAGTTCATCACATCGTCGTATTCCAAGGTGCGTTTACGCCAGCCGAAATGGTTCTCTTCCACCTTCTTCTGGGCGTTTTCGATGGCATTGGACAGCATGCCGCTCACCAGCGCCTCGTCCTCCTGCATGCCCAGTTTGTCCACCACGCCGGCAATGCGTTCGGAGCCGAACTTACGCATGAGGTCATCTTCCAGGGAGATATAGAAGCAGGAACTGCCCGGGTCTCCCTGACGACCGGCACGGCCGCGGAGCTGACGGTCCACGCGGCGGCTGTCGTGGCGTGTGGTGCCGATGATGGCCAGACCGCCCGCGTCCTTCACCTCCTGGGTAAGCTTGATATCCGTACCACGGCCTGCCATGTTGGTGGCTATGGTGACACGGCCCTTGTGACCGGCCTGTGCCACGATTTCCGCCTCGCGGGCGTGCTCCTTGGCGTTCAGCACATTGGCGGTGATGCCGCGGATACGCATCATGCGGGCCAGCAGTTCCGACGTTTCCACGTCCGTGGTACCCACCAGCACCGGACGTCCGGCGTTGGAGAGTTCCACCACCTTGTCGATGACGGCGTTGAACTTGGCCTTCTTGGTCTTGTAGATGATGTCGTTCTGGTCGTCGCGGATAACCGGACGGTTGGTGGGAATGACCACCACGTCCAGTTTGTAGATATCCCAGAACTCCCCTGCCTCCGTTTCAGCCGTACCGGTCATGCCGGCCAGCTTGTGGTACATGCGGAAGTAGTTCTGCAGGGTTACCGTGGCAAAGGTCTGCGTGGCGGCTTCCACCTTCACGTTTTCCTTGGCTTCCACGGCCTGGTGCAGACCGTCGGACCAGCGGCGGCCTTCCATGATACGGCCGGTGCTCTCGTCCACAATCTTCACCTTGTTGTCCACAATCACGTAATCCACGTCCTTGGTGAACATGGCATAGGCCTTCAGCAGCTGAATGACCGTATGCACGCGCTCGCTCTTGAGGGAGAAGTCCTCCATGAGGGCGTCTTTCTTCTCCGCTTTTTCCGCAGCGCTCAGCGAAGCGTCATTGGTAATCTCCGCAATGGCGCTGCCCATGTCCGGGAGCACGAAGAAGTTGGGATCCGATACGCTGCCGGCCAGGGTGTCATGGCCCTTGTCCGTCATATCCACGGAGTTAAGCACCTCATTGATAACGAAGTACAACGGGTCCGTCACGGTGGGCATCTCACGCTCGTTGTCCTGCATGTAATAGGCCTCCGTCTTCTGCATGAGCTGTTTCATGCCGGGTTCGCTGAGGAACTTGATAAGCGGCTGATACTTGGGAAGTCCCTTGAAGCAGCGGTACAGCAGCAGGCCGCCGTCTTTCTCGTTGCCCTCCGCGATGAGTTTCTTGGCCTCGTTCAGGGTTTGGGTGATGAGCGAACGCTGCTTGTTGTACAGGTTCTCCACATAGGGCCGATATTCCATGAACTGCTCGTCGCCCACGGCTTTTTCCATGGGGCCGGAAATGATGAGGGGCGTACGGGCGTCGTCGATGAGCACGGAGTCCACCTCGTCCACGATGGCGTAATGGTGTTTGCGCTGCACCAGGTCGCTCATGCGGGAGCACATGTTGTCGCGCAGATAGTCGAAGCCGAACTCATTGTTGGTACCGAAGGTGATGTCGCAGTCATAAGCGGCCTTGCGGGCTGCGGAGTTGGGCTGGTGCTTGTCGATGCAGTCCACGGACAGGCCATGGAACATGTACAGCGGGCCCATCCACTCGGAGTCACGCTTGGACAGGTAGTCGTTCACGGTAACCACGTGTACGCCCTTGCCCGCGAGCGCATTCAGGAATACAGGGAGCGTGGCAACCAAGGTTTTACCTTCACCGGTGGCCATTTCCGCAATCATGCCGCGCTGTTCCTTGTTGGTTTTGACGCCGCCGTTCAGGACGATGCCGCCGATGAGCTGGACATCGTAATGCACCATGTCCCAGGTGATTTCGTTGCCGCCGGCCACCCAATGGTTGTGCCAGATGGCTTTGTCACCCTGGATTTCCACAAAATCGCGGCCCTGTGCGGCCAGCAGCTTGTCGAATTCCGACGCCGTCACTTCCACGGACTCGTTCTGGGCAAAGCGGCGGGCGGTGCTCTTCACGATGGCAAAAGCCTCGGGAAGCAGCTCGTTCAGAATGGCTTCGATGGCGTCATCCTCGTCCTTGACCAACTTGTCGCTCTCCGTTGCCAGCGCTTCCTTTTCCTCCACGGGGATGTCCTTCTCCATCTCCAGTTTAATCTGGGCGAGACGGTCCTCGAAGGGCTTCTCCACCGCGGCGATTTTGTTTTTCAGCTCCTGGCTGTGCGCACGGAGCTCGTCATTGGAAAGTTTGTCGATGTCCGGGTATATCGCAAGTATCTGATTCAAAACGGGACGGATGACCTTCATGTCCCGGTCGCTCTTGCTGCCGAAAATTTTCTTGAGAATATCTGCTATTGCCATTTTGACATATAAACTTAAATCTTACAAAGATAATCAACTTCGGCCGATATAACAAATTTTATACCTGACGGCCGCGACATCGGCGGATGGCAGGAAATTGGTGACAAATCTGCCAAAAGTACTTGAAGGGCAGCAGGCTGCCGTATTTTACGCTTTTTACCAGCGTAAACAGGCACACGAACGCAAATCGCTCCCACAGCGGGCGGTTGGGGTCGCACAGGCGGACAAGCGAGCCGATGTAGTAGTTCCGCCGAATCACCTTCTGCCTGGCTTCCTGCCGCTGTGCGCGGTCATGCACGGCCTTGGCGTCCGGCACTATGCCCACTTTCAGCTTATGATACCGTGCCCGGTTGCACCAGTCGTCGTCCTGCCCATAGAGCGGAAACAGTTCCTCCTCGAACGGCCCAATGGTCTTCAGGGCCGATACCGGCACCAGCCAGTGCGCCGCCATCACACGCTTTACCTCGATAGGCTCTGCGGAGGGTATGGGGTTACAAACCCATGGCCACCCTCGGCCGTGTAAGAGGGAGGGGCCCACAGCCGCGTCGTCAGACGCGCTGCGAGTTGGGAGGGGCCGGAGCGAAGCGGAGGCGGTTTGTAACCCCATACCCTCCGCAGAGCCAGCATACAGTTTGGAAAATTGGACGTCGAGGGCCTTGTAGCCGTCCTGGTACTGGAGGGGGCTCAGGACGGCGTAGTCCGAGTGGGCCTCGGCGGCGGCAACGAGGGCCTCCAGGGCGCCGGGGGCCAGCCAGGCATCCTGGTTGAGGAGGTACACGTAGTCGTAGCCCCGTTCAAGGGCATATTTGAAGCCCAGGTTGTTGGCCTTGGAGAAGCCCAGGTTCTCCGCGCTGCGCACCAGACGCGCCTGCGGGAAACGGGCGGCCACGTCGTCTGCGCTGCCGTCGGTGCTGTCGTTGTCCACCACGAACACATCGGCCCACGAGGGGACGGAGCCGAGGCAACGGTCCAGCCACTGGCGGCCGTTGTAGGTAACTACGATGACAAGGACGCGTTTCATGCGAACATCTTTCTATAAAGCACACGCAGTTTCCACAGCAAGGACCAGCGGGAGGCCTTGCGGAAAGCGCGTTCCAAACGCGTGTATTCCACCGTCTGGAGCGGGTCACAGAAGTATTTGCCATAAAGGGCCCTGTGCTTTTCCCACAGCTGGCGGCGGATGTCCCGCAGCGCCTCGTCCGTCACGCCTTTGTTCCGGGAATGGCGGCGCGTACGGTAGCGGAAACACAGGGAGGGCAGCTGCAGCACCTTGGGCCGGGGAACGCGCTCCAGCAAGCCGAGCCAGAAGTCCCAGTCTTCGAACCCCGTGGTAAAAGCTGGGTCGAAAGCCAGCTCCCCGGAAAGGTCCATTTTCCGAAAGAAACAGCTGATGTACAGGCAGTTTCTGGCAAGCATGGTTTCCATCGAAAAGGCCGGAAGGTCCCAGGTTTTCTCCGCGCCGAAGCGCTCTCCCCTGCCATACACCACGGTGAGGGACGGGTCCGCATCCAGGGCCGCCACCGCTTCTTCCATATACCGGGGAGTGATGAGGTCGTCGGCATCCAGAAACAAAATATACTGCCCCCGTGCCCGTTCCAGCCCATGGTTACGGGCAGCCGCGACGCCCTTGTTCCCGGTGAACGCCGCCATCACAAAACGGGGGTCGGCCTCGCAGAAAGTTTGGACGATACTTGCCGACCCGTCCGTGGAACCATTCTCCACCACAATGCACTCCCAGTCCGTGAAGGTCTGTGCCGACACGCTCCGAAGGGTTTCCGGCAGGTATTTTCCCAGGTTGTAACTGGGGACGATGACGCTTACTTTCGGCATAGATGGTCTTTCACTTTTAATAAAAATTCCAAGAGCGAGCGTTTGCCCTGGAAGTAGCGCTCACGCATCCAGCGGTATCGGCGGGTGCGGAAAAAATATACTTCTTCTCCTGCAAACACTTGAGTCATACGGGCATAACCCTTGAACGGGTCTGCCATCACCGCCTCTATTTCCGGCGTAAGGCCGCCGCTTTCCCGCATGCGCAGAAGGACGTTACGGTCGTTCAACAAATACAGCCGGTCCAACTTTCCGCCGGCCAGGTTGGTCACCATATAATGAACAATGAAAGCGTCCTTGAGGTAGCGGACGCCGTTTTGCACCTCCACGTTCCAGACATCCGGCAGACAGGCTATCTGACCGCCGCTGCCGGTTTGGGCCAGCGACGGCTGGTCCGGACGGATGCCTTTGGCAAAGCCCTCCAGGTAATGCTGCTGCCAGCGGCGGAAAAAGGCGTGGTTGGCAGCCGTATCGCGCACCAGAAGCACGCCGGAGTTGTAGTAGTATTCGTCCCCGGAAGGGTCGTAGCCCAATTTCCTGCACATGTTGATGGTGGCCTGCCGATGCGGATGCTCCGCAAAACGGGCATGCAAGTCCGGGGCTGCCGCCAGAGGGGCGGGAAATGCGTCGATTTCCGCGAGGGAACGGGCCACGACGGTATCGGCGTCGATAAAGAGAAAATCCCCCTCCACATACGCCCGCATGCCGGTTTTCAGCAAACGCGAGCGTTGCATGCGCGAGAGCGAGGCGTCCAGGTCCACCACCTTGATTTCCTTGAAAAGCGCCTTGAACGGAGCCGAGAGAGGACTCTCCTGCAGCCAGCCGTCGGCCGTCACTTTATCCGTGAGCAGGACGAGCGTAGCGTCCGGATTGTGCCGGGCGCAGGTGGTGGCGCTCACATAGGCCTGCTCCATGTAAACGTCGGCAGGTCCGCTGACAAGCAAATATAAACACTTCGTTTTCATGTACACTCTCTATAAACCCGGGAGCTTCCTCCACTTTTTCATGCCGATACAAAATTAACATTTTGCAAGGAAAGCACAAAATCAGTATCTTTGTTTCTTGTTATGACCGGATTCGTTGTTCTCCATTATCTGGCGTACGAAATGACGCTGCAATGTACGGAAAGTCTCCTGGCGCTTTCCGGGGAGAAACATATCGTCCTGGTGGACAACGCCTCCCCCAACGGTTCCGGTCAAAAACTGGCGGAGCATTATGCCGGCCATCCGGAAGTGACGGTGCTCCCAAGCCCGCAGAACCAGGGATTCGCCCGTGGCAACAACCTGGGCTACAACTACTTGCGGGAGCATTTTTCCTGCGAGTTCATCCTTGTTCTCAACAACGACGTACTCATTCCGGATACGGCCTTCATCGGCAAGGTGAAGGCCATTTATGAGAAGACGCCCTTTGCCGTTCTCGGGCCGGACATCCTGAACCCGAGAAGCGGCGAGCATCAAAATCCGGCACTCCCCCGCGGATTCAGCCGGGAAGAAGTGCTCGCGCTCCGCAGCCGCTATCAAAAAGACCTGGCGCACTTCTACTGGCGCCGGTTCAAATGGAGCCTCAAAAAATGGTTCGTCCATAAGCCGGAGCCGGTACAGAAGCCGTGGCGGGAACCGGCACGCAATGTCGTATTGCACGGGTCCTGCTACATTTTTTCGCAGGAGTTCATCCGGGTCCGGGAACACGCTTTCAACCCGCGCACCTTCCTCTATTTTGAGGAGGACATCCTGCACTACGAATGCCTGCAGCAAGGACTTGTCCTGCTGTACAGCCCCGAGGTTCAAATTCTGCACCTGGAGGATGTCGCCACCGACAAGGCCTATCGGACCCCGGCCCGGAAAGAAAAGATGAAACTGCAGGAATCCATCCGCTCCATGGACGTCCTGCTCAAGCTGATGAACCCCTGACGCATGGCCACTTCCTCCATCAAAAATGCGGTTTACCTGAATGCCGCCGCCCGTTATTCCACACTGGTCCTTCGCCTGCTGTTCAATGCGGCGCTGGCCCGTATCCTGGTGCCGGAAGACTTTGGCATCGTGGCAGTTACCATGGTGTTCACTACTTTCTTCAGCCTGCTGTCGGACATGGGACTGGGCGCCGGCATCATCCAGAACAAGGAACTGAGCCGGGACGATGTCGGCAGCATCTTTGCCTTTTCGCTGCGCCTGGGTCTGGTGCTGATGGGCGCCTTTGCGTTCTTTTCCTTCCCTATGGCCCATTTTTACGACAAGCGGGCGCTGGTACCGGTGGGCATGCTGCTGTCTGTCCAGCTGTTTTTCAATACGCTCAACGTGGTTCCCAATGCGCTGCTGCTCAAGCAGAAGGAGTTCAAGAAGGTGGCGTTGCGCATCCTCTGCGCCTGCCTTGTCTCCGGCACGGTCGGCATCGGCCTGGCTCTTGCCGGCCTTAAATACTATGCGCTGGTGGTGCAGGCCATCCTGGACGCCGTGTTCATCTTTGGCTGGAACTATTTTTCCACGCGGCCGCCCATGGCCCGGAAGCCCCGGCGGGAGAGTTTGGACAAAATCCGCAGTTACTCCGGCTACCTCTTCGGCTTCAACCTCATCAACTACTTTGCCCGCAACCTGGATAACCTCCTGATAGGCAAGGTAATGGGCACCGCGCAGCTGGGCCATTACGACAAATCCTACAAACTGATGCTGTACCCGGTGAACAACCTCACCCACGTAATTACGCCGGTGCTGCATCCCATCCTCTCGGAACACCAGAACGACAAAGCGTATATCTACGGGAAATACTTGCAGGTCGTGAAGGTACTGTCCCTGCTGGGGGCATTCATAACGCCGTTTTTCTGGTTTGCCAGCGAGGAAATCATCCGCATCCTGTACGGCGGGCAGTGGCTCCCGGCCATTCCCTGTCTCCGATGGATGTCGCTGGCCATGTGGGCCCAGATGATTCTGTCCTCTTCCGGCACCATTTTCCAAAGCCTGGGCGACACCCGGCGCCTGCTGTGGAGCGGCGGCATGAACGCCGTCCTGGTGGTTGTCTTCATCATCGCCGGTCTGGTGGAAGGAAGCATCGAGGCCGTGGCGCGGAACGTCGCCGCCGCCTACAACCTGCAATTCGTGGCCACCTTCTACATCCTGGTGCACCTGTCCTTCGGCTTTTCTACACGGAACTTCCTGAAACGCCTGCTGCCGGATTTGGGCGTCATGGCCGCCGTAGCCTGCGCCGGATATGCCTGCACTTTCCTGCCGGAACTGCCGCTGGCGGGCGCCTTTGCCGCCAAAACCGCCGCCATGGGCGCGGCATACCTGCTGGCCCTCGCGCTCACCCGCCAGTTAAAGCCGTTTATCGGCCTGCTTTTCCGTAAATAAAAGCCCCTTCATCCGCGGGACGAAAGGGGCTTGATAGTCAGTCATTAAAGAACTACTCCGGTTTGTAGCTGTCCTTCAGGGCCGTAGTCTTATTGAACACCGGGTGCTCCGGAGTGGAGTCTTTGTCCTTCACATAATAGCCGGTGCGCTCGAACTGCACGGCAATGCCGGAAGCGTCTTCCAGAAGGGCGGGTTCCGCATAGCCCTTGCAGACGACCAGGCTCTCCGGATTCAGGAAGTCCTTGTAATCCTTGTCTTCCGGCACCTGGGACATGTCGGCCAGGGTGAAGAGTTTGTCGTAGTTGCGCAGTTCCAGCTCCTTGGCGTGGGAAGCGCTTACCCAATGGATGGTGCCCTTCACCGGACGATACTCGGGGGAAGGGTCATAGGTGCACTTGAGCTCCACCACCTCGCCATGCTCGTCCTTGATGACCTCGTTGCACTTGACAATGTACGTATATTTGAGGCGTACCTCGCCGTCCGGCTTGAGGCGGAAGAACTTCTTCGGGGCGTCTTCCATGAAATCGGCCCGGTCGATGAGGAGGTCTCCGGTGAAAGGAACGCGGCGCTTGGCCCCCTCCGGGTCTGCCGGGTTGAGCGGGCAGTCGAACCACTCCACCTTGCCTTCCGGCCAGTTGGTGATGGTGAGTTTCACGGGGTCCTGCACCACCATGTAGCGGTTGGCGCGCTCGTTCAGGTCCTGACGGACGCACCATTCCAGCAGTTGCAGGTCCATGAGCTGGTCACGCTTGCTCACGCCGATTTTATCGCAGAACATGCGCAGGGCTTCCGCGGTGTAACCACGACGGCGTACGCCGCAGAGGGTGGGCATGCGGGGGTCGTCCCAGCCGCTGACCAGACCTTTCTGAACCAGCTCCAGAAGCTTGCGCTTGGACATTAAGGTGTATGTGAGGTTAAGACGTGCAAACTCGTATTGGTGAGAGGGATAGATGCCAAGCGTTTCGATGAACCAGTCGTACAGCGGACGGTGGACGTCGAACTCCAGGGTGCAGATGGAATGTGTGATGTGCTCGATGGAATCGCACTGCCCATGGGTGAAGTCATACATGGGATAGATGCACCATTTGTCGCCGGTGCGGTGGTGATGCGCAAACTTGATGCGGTACAACAGCGGGTCCCGGAACATCATGTTGGGATGCGCCATGTCTATCTTGGCGCGGAGCACCTTCTCCCCTTCCGCATACTTGCCGGCCTTCATTTCCCGGAAGAGCTTCAGGTTTTCCTCCACGGAGCGGTCCCGCCAGGGGCTGGGCGTGCCAGGCTTGTCCACCGTGCCGCGGCCGGCGCGGATTTCCTCCTGCGTCTGGTCGTCCACATAGGCCAGGCCCCGCTTGATGAGTTCCTCGGCCCACTCGTAGAGCTGGTCGAAATAGTCACTGGCGTACAGTTCCTTGTCCCACCGGAAGCCCAGCCACTTGATGTCTTCCTTGATGGAATCCACGTATTCGGTATCCTCCTTGGTGGGGTTGGTATCGTCGTATCGCAGGTTGGTTTTGCCGCCGTACTTCTGCGCAAGGCCGAAATTCAGACAAATACTTTTTGCGTGCCCCAGATGCAGGTAACCGTTGGGTTCCGGCGGAAAACGGGTGATAATGCCGTCCACCTTGCCTTCTGCCAGGTCCTTTTCTATGATTTCTTCCAGAAAGTTGAGTTTGCGTTCTTCCATAATTACATATAAAATAACTTCCAAAGGTACGAAAAAATCCCCACAAATATGCAGATAAGAAAAAAATTAGTATTTTTGCACGATAAAACAGACTAAAACCTATTATAAATATGGGACTTTTACACGCGCGCCTGGCCAAGTATGACCTTCCGCAGAAAATGCAGGAAAAAGGAATTTATCCTTATTTCCGCCAAATAACCAGTAAACAGGGCACCGAAGTAACCATGGACGGGAAGCAAATCCTCATGTTCGGTTCCAATGCATATACGGGCCTTACCGGAGACGAACGCGTCATCAACGCCGGTATCGAAGCCCTCAAGAAATATGGTTCCGGATGTGCCGGTTCCCGTTTTCTGAACGGAACGCTGGATATTCACGTTCAACTGGAAAAAGAACTCGCCGCATTTGTAGGCAAGGACGAAGCCCTGGTGTTCTCTACGGGTTTCACCGTGAACAGCGGTGTCATCCCCCAGCTGCTCACCAAAGACGATTTCATCATTTGTGACGACCGCGACCATGCTTCCATCGTGGACGGCCGCCGCCTGTCTTTCGCCAAGGGTCTGCACTACAAGCACAACGACATGAAAGACCTGGAGCGCTGCATCAAACGTTGCCCCAAGAATGCCGTGAAGCTCATTGTGGTGGACGGCGTGTTCTCCATGGAAGGAGACCTGGCCAAACTGCCGGAGATTGTGGAGCTCAAGCACAAATACGACAATGTCGCCATCATGGTGGACGAAGCCCACGGCCTGGGCGTCTTCGGCAAGCAGGGCCGCGGCGTTTGCGACCACTTCCACCTCTCCAAGGAGATTGACCTCATCATGGGCACCTTCTCCAAGAGCCTGGCGGCCATCGGCGGTTTCATTGCCGCGGACAGCGTCATAATCAATTACTTGCGCCACACCGCCCGTACGTACATCTTCCAGGCTTCGGATACGCCCGCTGCCACGGCATCGGCCCTGGAGGCGCTGCACATTATCCAGAAGGAGCCCAAGCGCATCACCAACCTGTGGGATGTCACCAACTATGCATTGCGCCGTTTCAAAGAGGCCGGTTTCGAGATTGGCGATACGGAAAGCCCCATTATCCCGCTGTATGTGCGTGACATGGAGAAAACCTTCATCGTCACCAAGCGGGCCTTTGACGAAGGCGTATTCATCAACTCGGTGATTCCGCCGGCATGTGCCCCGGAGGATACGCTCATCCGTTTCTCCCTGATGTCCACGCATACCCGCGAACAAGTGGACCGCGCCGTTGACGCCCTCACCAAAGTGTTCAAGGAAGAAGGCATCATCAAATAATAATAAAAAACCGGGGCACACTCAAGTGAACCCCGGTTTTTTTATTGCAGCAGGCCGGCCGCTTTGTCCACGTCTTTGGCGGCCACGACCACCGAGATACTCAGTTCTTCCCCGCCCTGGGCACTGGCGATAATGTTGATTCCGGCCGCACCGAGCGCGCTGAAGACCGCCCCGGACATTCCGGGCAGGTTGCGCATGCGGCTGCCGAACACGGTGATGATGCCCACGGACTTGTTCAGCACGACAACATCGTCCAGCGGAAGCAGCGGATTGGCTTTGAAAAGTCCGCGGATGGCCTTCAGGGCCCGTTCTTTCTCTTCGGAACGGATGGCGAAGCTGATGGAATACTCCGAAGAAGTCTGGGCGATGAACCGCACGTTGACACCCACGGTAGCCAGGCAGGAGAAGATGGCGCCCGACATGCCCACGCGTCCCAGCAGACCGGTACCATATACGGTGATGAGGTCCAGGTTTTTGTCGGCCAGGACGGCGGTCTTGTGCGCGGAACCGGTCGAGATGAGCGTTCCGTCAAAGGTTTCGTCCTCGATATCCTTTACAAGAATGGGAATGCCCGCATTTTTGGCCGGCCAGAGGGCCGATGAGGAGAACGGCGCCCGCTCCGAGGCGCAGTAGTGGGCGGCTTCGTCATAGGTGATGGCGCTCAAGCCTTCCACTCCGTGTGCTTCCACGTGCAGTTCGATGGTGTCGGCCTTGAAAACGGCGGCAATGAGGGCGGCCATCAGGTGCGCGCCATCCTTTCCCACGCGAACCACGTAACCGGAAGTGAGACGGCCGTATCCGCCGGATATCACCAGCGGGCCATCGCCTTTGCAACGCTTGCGGATTTGCTGTTCCGAGGCGGTCCAGTCGAAGTGTTGCTCGCCTTTTGCGTCGCTGGTACAAATCATGAGTTCCGTACCGTCCAGCAGTTTGCCCCGGACGTACTGATTCACCGCCTCGGCACACAGACGGGCGCATTTGGCCATCACGTAATCCTCGATGGCGACGGAAGCGGTTTGCACGTACATGGCCTCCCGCAGATAGGTGGAAACGGTATCCACCGTCATCTCCACGGTTTCCTTGTAGGCCGGCGTAACGGCCATGGCCAGGAAATACTCCCGGATGGCATCCAAATCCTCCCTGGCCGACTTTTTTTCCTGAATCGTTTTGCGAACGGCCTCGCGGAACATGCCTTCAATGGTACGTTGCGGCCGGATGACGGCGATGGTGCCGGGGGCGCACATGCTTGCAATCTTTCCGATGGAATGTTGCTTAAGGACAAAGGCTTTTACTATCATCTCTCAGTGTTTGTTGTTGCTCTTACAAAGATACAAAAGCAAAAAAAGAAATCCAAGCAGCGACGCCCGGATTTCTTTTTAGTAGCGGAGGCTGCCAAAAGGCAACCATCGTTTTTTAGTAGACCAAACACTCCGAATCTCGAACCTCGCATTCATCGTAGGGCTGCTCCAACTTCAATCATTCATTGATAAGCTTGACCGAGAAAATGGAATCTATCTGCCAATCAACGAGTGAAGCCTGAAAGAGAAATAACCTTTTCCATCCAGATATGCGAGTGCATCATTCAAGAGCGCAGCCTTCTGGTCTTCTCCCAAATCCGAATGGAAAATGATGTCGATGAATGTCTCCAGACCGTGGTCAGAGATCTTTTCGGCTTCTACAAGATACCAGACAGGATTCTTCTGCTCAAGCAAGGCGTACAGGTCGATCGGGCAAGCTGCTTTGTCGAACTCGTGTTTGACTTCCGCCAGGGAATAATCCGGCGTGTCTCCGTCCAGCAGTCCTAGCCTGCGGGCGATCATCAGCAGCATCTCGCACAGGCGGTCAATCTCTCTGAGGATAAAATCTTCCATCTTATTCGTCTTTCATTTTGAGGCGCTCGATGATAGCGTCGCAGGCGCTTAACAGTCGCTTGGCAGAGTAATACTCCAGGATCAATGTCCCCACACATAAAAGAGCAATGATAATACCCCTTCTCCACATCAGTTCGGCGCTGATATTCATCGAGGTCATATAGAAGGTCGCCAGAATCACGAAAAGAAAGAAAAGAACGCAGATTCCCGTCACCAGAATGACATACCTTTTCTTGAATTCTCTCAGAGACTCTGTCGTTGACAGGATGTCGCCATTGTAAATATCTTCTTCCCGGATTCCCTTATATACCCAGAATATGCCCGGGATGGTCAGTAAGCCGTAAATGATAAGGGAGAGCGGAACCCACCAGTCAAATCCCTGGACATAACATAGGATGACCGCGATAATGAATAATGCGATTGTCACAGGAATCGATTTCTTTGAAAGGAACAGCCTGCGAATATCCTTTTTCATCGCATTCTGTATCAGTTGCTTGTTGATGATCTGCTGCTTGTCGAACCGTTCCTTCAGCGCAGCATAATCCTGCCGCATCTGTTCCAGTTCCTGATCAATATTACGTTCTTCTTTGTTCATGGCACGAGTGATTAAAGATTGGACTTTTTGAGTTCTTCTTTGATTCGATGCAACTGGAAAGAAACATTCTTCACCGATATGCCCATGATGGCCCCAATCTCCTCGTAGCTCAGACCTTCAAGCCAAAGAAGAATGATGCCGCGGTCCACCAGACCCAGCCGATTGATGCGGGCATACAGGCGCTTGGTCTGCAGCGCCCTGTCGTCCGTATCCTCAAAGGGGTCAATGTCCACGCTGAGGGGCACCCGTTCGCTGCCCCGCCGTCGTTTCTTGTCGGCGTTGAGGCAGCAGTTGAGCGCAACCCGGTAAATCCAGGTCCGGACATCGGACTCCGCGCGGAAAGAATCGTAGCCCTTCCAGAGCCTGATCAGAATCTCCTGGAAGAGATCGTCGATCTCGTCCGTGTCCTTCGAGAACATGTAGCACACCGAGTAGATGGTGCTCTTGTGCTCCCGGACCAATTGGGTGAATACTTGTTCATTGTTATCCATTTTCAATCGAATCTACACCCGTTAGACAACAAAACTTGCGAAAAACTATATATTTTAGTAGACCAAGCACTCCGAATCTCTAACCTATCATTCTTTGAGAGACTGGCACTGATTCAGTCTTTTATCAGTACTTAACTTTAAAATAGTCAAGAAGTGCCTTGTAGTTGTCCTGGGCCGTGAGGCAAGTGTCAGTCAGATAACCGTTGATGTGTCCCCATTCACGAAGGCCACGATAGTAGAAATACTTGAGGTCGTCCGTAATGATAAACGGAACGATACCGTTGGCCAGGCATTCCTTGAACATCACCAGACGCCCGACTCGTCCGTTTCCGTCCTGGAAAG
>CADAIT010000003.1 GCA_902788095.1 uncultured Bacteroidia bacterium
CGGGTTCCTTATCGGAACGCCTAAAGATATTGCAAAGCCGGGACCAGTGCCGGAAGAATGGACTATTTGGCAAAAGCGGGTGACAAAAAGTCCATTTTGTGGACAGATTGTCCAGGTTATAGGGGGATGCTCCGATGCTGCCTCCAACTATAGCCAGCCAAATGAGAGTTTCTTCATCGGATGGTAACATTGGTGGCCCCCATGGGGCCGAAGGTATAGGAGCAGCTGAGGGCGAAGACCTCGTCCAGCTCCTTGCGGATGGCCTGCGCCAGGATGCCATCCCCTACTCCGTGGATGAAAACGATGCGTTTGCCTTTGTGCTTGAGGTTCTGCCTCAAAACCTGCCGGAAATAGTTCATCTGGAAGTCCAGGGCGGCCCATTCAGGGATACCGTCGCTTCCGGGGATGCGCTCGATGTGGAGGTCCACGGTGAGGTCCGACAGCGGGTCTTCGCTGCGAAGGGGCTCATCGGCAGATTTCTTCGTAGAACGGGATGGAATGGCAGCACGAAGCTTGCGGTCTTCATCGGCATTGATGGGAATGAATTCGCTGCGGACGGCACGGATGGTGAGGCCGTCCAGTTCGAGCTCGTAGAAGTCCTTCCCGAAGCCGACGATGGTGACCGTGTCATTGGTGTCCATCATCCGGACCTTCTGGCCCTTGAAGAGGCCTTCGTTGCAGGCATGTTCTTCCTCCTTGGAGCGGAGTTCGATGCTGCGTTTGCGCGGCTGGTTCTGCACGGGAGCCTTCTCGGGCTCCGGCGAGAGGCTTTTCTTGATGACCCGAAGGTCCTTGAGGTCAGTGAGTTTCATTCTTAATGGCTGAGTTTCGTGTAAATCACCGGACTTCCAGCCGGGGTTTCACCGGATCTGTCAAGTGATAGATATGGTCGCGGTCCACGGCGGTGACGCCTTTCACTCTGGCAAAGAAAGCGATGGCCTGGATGATGTCGCCGGGCACTTTGATGGCGATGCCGGAGATGATGCTGTATTCGTAAATAATCTTGGCACCATAGGATTGGACAGCGCTCAAGAGGGGCCCCTTGCCGATTTCAGGGTCATACATAATGATAAGGTTGGTCGGCGAAACGAATTCAACATTCTTTTTAAGAAGGATTTCCTCACCGGTTGAAAGCCGATAGATGGATTTCTGGAAGTTGGCCTTGCCGAAGTTGACGGCCGCCTCCAGAGAGTCCTCCGGGAAGAGGCGGACGCTGTCGAAGTAATAGAGACTGTCCGAGGTGTCCAGCCATCCGCCTACAAAGCCCTCATGGGCCGTGGCATGGCTTACCACTGCGTCCAGAGCCTCCCTGCCGTGACTGTTTTGTGTAGCGGCGTAAGCGACGCTGATCCCTTCAGTGGGTTCGGTCAAGGTGCGGATATCCAGCGTGAACCCGTCCGGATGCGTCTGGCTGAAGGTCCAAACGGCATCTGCGAGGCTGGCCTTGGAAAGGCGCCTGGGCGTCCCGCAGGATTGAAGGAGGCTCAGGAGCAGAAAGATAGTGATGATATGCAGGAAACGAGTCATAGCCCGAGTTGTGCGAGAAAGTGGTGGAAGATGTCCGGACGGCATACGAGCGGGAACAGGAGGCCGTAAACCGCGCCCCAGAAGTGGGCGGTATGGCCGATGTTGTCCATGTTGCGCCTGGCCATGTACCAGCAGTACAGCAGATACAGCGGCGCGAAGATATAACCCGGTACCGGAATGGGAATCAGGTAGATGTAGATGCCCATCTTGGGCTCAAACAGGATGCTGGCAAAGAGGATGGCCGATACGGCGCCGGAGGCGCCCACGGCGTTGTAGTTCCAGTCGTTCCTGTACTTCACGAGGTCCCAGATGCTGGAGACGGCGATGGCACTGACATATAGCACAACATACAGGACAATGCCGATGGTGCTGCCGAATACCAAAGTGAAATACTGCTCCACGACCCTTCCAAAGAAATAGAGCGTGAGCATGTTGAAGAAAAGATGCCCCCAGCCGCCATGGACAAGGCCATGGGTCAACATCCGGTGCCATTCCTTCCGATGCCAAACAGAATAGGCATTGAACAGCAGCCGGTTACCGTTCAAGGTTCCGGTGAAGCAAAGAATGCTCACCAAGCTGGTAATAGCTATAAGGATAACTGTAATCATATTCAGAGGTACAAATGTACACATTTTCCGCAAGATGAAGAGCCGGGCAGGCGGACTTGTCCGGCTGCGGGGCTCTGTGGGTGGCGCGACGGTGGAGCAGTCTCTGGCGAGTTGGGCGCCGGAGATAAGGCCGGTGCGGCCCATCGCGACTTACCGAACCACCAGTTGCAAACCGTGGCGACCGCTTGCGGGTACGACTTGACCCGTCATCATCATGCCCTGGCCGATGCGGAGGCTTGTGCTGCTATTGCTCTGAAAATACTATAAACCCCTGCTTGATTACATCAAACATTTGATATTACAAAAATTATCTTTATTTTGGCACTGTTATATGAAGTATGTATAATAGTGCAAATTATATATGGATTCGGTAAACATCGCGGGCATTTCCATTCCGCTCAGAACATGGTCAAAGGATGAATTGAAAGGACTTCCGGTCATTTATTCCTTCAGCTACCGCTTCTATGACTTTTCTTTCAGGGGGAGTCAGATGATTCTTCTGGAGTCTGGTAAAGAGCATTCTACACCAACCGCATATAGAAAAGCGGCCGACCGCATTGAAGAGAGGTTCGGAAGACCTATTGTGTTTTACTTTGACAACCTCGTATATTACCAACGCAAGCGATTGGTAGAGCATGGCGTATATTATATCTGCGGTGAAAGAGATGTATTCCTGCCCATGCTTTTGGCATCCCAGGTGAAGAAGAAAAAGGCATCGGCCAAACTCTCAGCAGCCGCACAGTACCTGCTCATGTTTCACCTACAAGTGGAATCGATTGACCATCGGCCTATTCAAGAATTGGCGAAGGCACTTCCCTACTCCTATATCAGCATCGCGAAAGCGGTTCAGAACCTGGAAGATCTTGGGCTATGCCGAAGCAGACGGGATTCGGTTGGGAATAAATCCATTGAGTTTGGATTGAGCGGGAAAGAGTTGTGGGAGAAAGCGAAACCCTTTATGGCATCCCCGGTCAAAAAACGCTTTTACTGCACCGGTCTCCCGGATGGGCACTTCCCTGCCTCTGGAATATCGGCCCTTTCGATATACTCTCATCTGGCTCCGGATTCTGAACAAACGATTGCCGCATATGCAAAAGACTGGAAGAAAGAGCAGTTTGAGAACCTAAACACGTTTGAAGGACCGTATATCGTGGAATTTTGGAGATATCCTGCCGCAGACGCAAAGAGCGTGGACAAATTATCACTATATTTGGCTTTGGAAAATGATCCGGATCCCCGGGTCCATAAAGAACTTGAGTTCGTATTTGAAAGTGTATGGAAGAAATCGTAAGCGGAATTGATGTTTTCAGGGAGGCGTTTGCTCCTATTATTTTTGGATTCTTTATTATTTCTTCAGATTCTCAACCTGCTTCAAGTAGAAAAAGGCTTCCAGACTTATCTTCTTGATGCGATTTAACTTATTTAGGGACAGATCCTCGATGCTCTGGGGGATAAGTGCAGAGTCCATTTCGGGGCTATAATGGGCAACGGTATTGACACCGTGCCTGATGAGCTGGGAGAGATAAGCCAATTTGGCAGCATCACGAATAGCCTTTTCCATGGAATAGTTTTCGATAATGATGAAACTATCCACACGCTGGGCGCCACTGGTAAGGTATTCATATTCTTGACGCGACAGACCTCCGTGGAGACAAATGTTGAGCGCGGTATCATAGGCATCATCCAGAACATCTTTGACAGTGAGGTGATCAAGCCCGCGATAGCCCAATTCTATGGGGACAATACTCTGGAAGGTTTTACGAACAACGGAAAGTTCATCGACACGGTCAAGAATGGAACTTACATCGAAGAGTTGTTTCATTATCTCCATCGAGCAGGGTTTGTCGCCTTTGAAAAACGGGATGCCTGTAGTATGGGGAGCAAAGGCGGTGAGTTTATCTCCAAGCATATCTTCCATACTGGGGCATTGAACCAGCACCGGTTCACCCTCAGTCTTTAGGAGTGGACTGTCAATTGGGATGTTCACCACTTTGTTGTAAGTGACGTTTTCATACAAGACATCAAGAAGAATCGTACCGCTTGGATATCCTGACGGATAGGACACTTCATATCTGTATTCAGCGTGGGATTTGGGGACGCCAGTACGAGATTTTCTCTCCAGCTCCTTCGCATCGGTAAAGCCGTATTCCACAACATTCTTGCCCAGATATTCTCGGATGTCAAGGCCGGGAGGGCATACAATATCCACGTCGATGGAGAGTCGTCTGGAACTACCCAGATGGAGCATCAGGGCAGTGCCGCCCTTGAAGATGAAGGGACAGCCTGCAATCTTCAGGGATTCCAACAGAGAGAAAGCGCGTATGGATTTCTCCAGAAGGGAGGCATCTCTGATGTTGGGATATTTGGAGCGTAGGGATTCAATCCACTGGGCTGATCGGCTTTCGGGGTTAATCATTGTTCGCGTAGTCTATATTGTTTTGAGCCTTTTTTGGACCTTGTCGAGACACCTGCGGCGGCGGGCATATCGTTTGAGTCTGGGAATTGAGATGTAGCAGTCTCTTAGTACAGTCGAATAAATTGTGGTTGCTTCCGAGCCCTGGAGGTAAAAGAATTCCGGATTTGCAACGATGTCCACAAGGACCTTTTCTGCAGTAGGAACAACGATTCCGTCAACGATCTCCAAAGGAGATTCAGTATAGAGTGGATTCACGACGATACAATCCCTATTTGAGCCGTATTTATAGTATTCATCCTCTGTTGGACTCAGAAGAACCGCTTGGTCAGGGCACATTTCTTTGATAGCGTCGAAGAAGGTTTGGAGCAAGAACCGCTCAACATCTATGATTGTCATCTTGACATTTGGCACGTGCAGCATGAATGGAACAACGCAACTAGCATCCCAGACACAGAAGTCGGCCAGCGGATAGCGTTTTTTTAATTTGCAGGCAAGGTCGACAGTGCCTGGCCGTGGAAGAATTACCCATTTATATTTTCCGCCTTGCGGCAGAGCGTATTCGCCCCATCTGACCTTAACCAGGCGGCCAGAGGAAACCAGACGTGCAAGAAGGGTATTCAAACTGGCATCGTTGATATCACTGCTGCTACTAAGATACTCCGCGAGTTCCTTCTTCTTGAAGGAACCGTGGTGAATCGTGGCAAAACTCAGTATGCTTTCACTTACCTGCATAACGGCATTGATTTGACACAAAAGTAAAACAAATTCGGCACAAAACAAAGAATTGAGCCAATATTGTTTCACTTTTTACGAGATTTAAAGGTTAGCATCAGTCGAAGTAATCGTACTTATCAGTGAGTTTCTAGACCACGTCCAGCTGGTCGGCCTTGATATAGCGCTTGAACATTTCCGGTGTGGTGTGGCCGGTGACCTTCATGATGTCGAAGATGTCCATGCCGGCCAGGCGATTGATGGTCTGGTCCTCAAAGTGCGGCATCTCGTAGTTGTATTTCTCCAGAATGGCCAGCAACTCCTTCTTGCAGGGAATACTGACTTTGGCGCCGGTCTTCTTTTGGTGGATGTCGATGTACGTGATGTCCTTGGTCCGGATGACGGCTTTGGTCTGGCGGAGGTACGGATGGTGCGGATGCTTCCATCAGTGAAGACTGTTCCCTTCTCCGTCAGACGGACGCCTGCTTTGATGTCCTGGAGGAACTGGTCCATGTATTTGTTGAGGGTGACGCGCGTGGCTTCCTCTTCCGCGGCCTTGGCTTTGGCGAGCGCCTCCTCCTGCTCCTTGAGAACGTCTGCAAAGACGGTCTCGTTGATAACGGTGCGCATCTGTTCCTTAGAGGGAGCTTTGTCGCCAGTGATAAGAGAGTCGAGTGTTACTTTGAGTTTATCCAACTTCGCCCACATGGCCGGCTCCTTCTCGCGGAACTTTTTGACAATATGATGATTATCAATGATATATGACAAAATAATGTTGCCTTCACGGACAAAAATGTGGTGTACTATGCTCCACAAGGTCAAGGATTTTCGGATTTACTGATGAAGCGATGTATCCGTATTTCATCTTTCTCTTCCTGTCTTCTCTTGAAATAGTCTTCCGGAGTCATAAACTCAACATGATAAGTCCATCCATCACATTGACAGCATCTCGCGCCACCGGGTAGGAACTCGTCATCTGGTACAACATCTATCATCTTCCCTGTGAGCTGGGAACGTTCAAGCGCACGGCACATCTTCTTCTCCGTTACGGGATGTTCATATCCTTGATGTCGTACTGCATTTCCAAGTGTTAGAAAGTAGGATTCATACTCCTCCGGCACAGTGCTGTTCCATACATTCGTGTTTTGAATCCAGTCAAGATACTCTCGACCGGATTCAAAACATGGGACGATGCCTTGCCATGAAGGATGCTGTTTTTTCATATAAAACTATTCCAACAGATTACCGCTTTCTGTAACAGCTTCTTCCTGTATTTTGGCGGCTGCAGCTCTTTCTTCATCATTAATAATTTGTTTTGTCTTGATGGCATTCGGGTCACCGCCCTCGCCGACAAACTTACTGAGAAGCCAGTGGTAGACATTTGATGCGCCAGCACCTGAACCTACGGTGACCACATATGCCTGTTCAAACTCCCAGCCAAGAGTCCCCATGTAGTTCATAGCATCAACCATAGAGTTAAACTCCTGCACCTTTCCGTCAGCATCGACCATGCGGTTATCTCCAAAGAACTTCCGCTCCTGTCCGAAATCAACAGAAACAGTAACCTTCGTGCTGAGGAACTTTTGTGTACCAAGGAGTTCACAGTAAACTTTACTTTGCGCAGATGCGGACAGTGCAAAAAGGAACAAAGAAGCGACAATAATTACAATGCGATTCATAAGAATTTGAGTTTTAGTTTGTTGAAAGTTTAAATACAAGGGAATTATTAGATTATCGGTGTCCAGCGGTGTGCTTCAGAATACTTCATGTCCCAGCGCTCTTTTTCCGGAGAGCCGTAGTGGTCGTATTCACTGATGATGCAACCAGTATAAAGGTCGTTGGCCATCTCCTCTATGACAGGGAGAAGCTCCAGATGCTCGGTGTAGTGTGCAGGAATGGCACTGCGGCCAAGAAGGGCTCCCATGATGTTGCCACAGATGGCCCCGGTGGAATCGCTGTCTCCGGAGTGGTTAACGCAGCTCACGACGGCATCCTCAAAGGAGTCCCGGTGCTTTGCGGCACTGTAAATGGCTATGGCCAAAGCCTCGTGGCCCGTCCAGCCTCCGCCGATGGATTCGATGGCGTAGTGGTCTTCGATGTCCGAAGCCGCCAGATCAAGTGCTTTCTTAATGAGCCTCTTCTGCTTCCTGATCTCCTCCGGCCACAGCTCGCCATACTTCTTTCCTTCATCCTCCTGCGAGACGATTTCCGGGAGCCGCAGCAGCGCCTCTTCCACATATTCCTCAATCCGGCGGCTATTGTCCTCCAGAATCTGCATCAGGATGTCATTCAGGATGGCCGATGGGATGAAGCCAAGAGGATGCTTGTGGGTGATTCGCGCAGCCTCGGCAGCGCACATGTCGCAGTAGGACTTGTCACCGTCTGCGTAGCCATGAAGGGAATTCAGCAGCGCCAGCGGAGCCGTCCGCATCACGCCACCGCAGCCGCAGCTGTTGTTGCGGGCCTCTCTTCCATCATCAAGAGAGTGCAGTGCTGCCAGACAAGTACTACCAGGTGCGCGACGGGAATACAGCTCCGGCACATCCATGAGCCAAGAATCCACGCGGGCATCCTTGTGACGGGATGTCCATTCCTGCGTATGGAGCCAATCCAGATACGTCCAGCGGCAGTAGGTGTCGATGCGGCCCATGACGCCTCGCATGAATCCCCGCGTCATTCCCAGCAGGATGCCCGCAGCGGTGAAAAGGGACATCTGGGTGTCGTCGGAAATCTCTGCGACGCCATGCCTGTCCAGATCAAAGCGTGTGATGCCCTTTTCTCCATACTTCTTGACGATGGAATCGTAGGACGCGAATTCCACCGCATAGCCAAGGGCATCACCGACGGCCCCGCCGACCATGCAGCCGAGGACTTGATCCTTGGCGCGAGGTGTCAGTTTCTCGTTTTCTCTCATGACTTAGTCTGCAAGCATGGACAGCATAAAACTATCTTTATAGTTCTCGTCCTGCAGGGAGAATTCAAATCCACACTTAGGGCACTTCACCGGAGTCTCAAATTCTCGCTCCTTGGGCATGGGATCAAGGTCGCACTCGCTCATGAGGATTCCCTTCATGGCTTCATATTCTTTGCCGCACTTGGGGCAGCGGATGGTGTAGATGTGTGCCATATTTGTGTCGTTTTAAGGTTTACGACACAAAAGTAATTCGAGGTTGTACCATAGCGTGGGACAACCTCGAACTTTTTTCAAATTATTTGTACAATTCAGCGGCCTCAATGTGCTGGCGCTTGATCTCATCTGCCAGCCACTGCGGAGACAGCACTTTGATGAGCGGCCCTCTGGAGAGAAGCGGTGTGTAGAAGTCAGGCGTAGGCCGCAGGGTGAGTTCGAAGTCGGAGTAATCTTCCTCGGTAGCCACTTCCTCTTGACTGGGATGCAGCGGCAGGTCGCGCAGGTAGTAAACCTGCTTCCCGAAGGCCCTGATGGTCACTTTCTCCACCGGGGTGTCCTGTACCGAGAGGATGCCGTAGCTGTTGCGGAAGAAGCCGATGGGGTCGAAGCCCTTCGGGTAGTGGAACTTCTCTTTGGTGAGCTCCAGCGACTGCACCCGGTCGAATCCCAGCACAAAGATATGCCCCTTGTCATCCGGCTTGTGAACGATGCCGTACCAGCGCTTGTTGGTGAGCTTCACAAAATATGGATCCACCACTCTCTCGCGTACCTCGGACTCGCCGTATTTCCGATACACCACCTTCACCCGGACACCGCGTTTCATGGCGTCGATGAACTTGTGCAGGTGCTCTCCTTCGGAAGGAATGGGCTCCAGCACAATGCGGTTATGCACGCCTTTGTTGTCGGAGAGGATGCTGTTCACCGACATCGTGGAGAGCATCCAGTTCTGAATGGTATCCTCCTCCAGCACATCGGAATTGTCGATATAATACCGGAAACCGTTCTTCTTGTTGCACTCGATGATGATGCCGAAGATATCCAGAATGGAATCCCTGTGCCGATTGAACGTACTTCGGGCAATGGGAATACCCTCGCTTGCATCAGTATCGAGCCAGCGCTGGTTGATCTCCTCCAGCGTGATGCCGTTCTCTGCCTTGTGGATGGTGTTTACCAGCCAGATGTATTGTTGAAAGAGTGCGTAGGTCTTCATATGGCGTCAACTAATTATTGGAACGGAGCCACTCCAGAGCATCCTCCAGAGGGGTTCCAGTTAGGACATCTGGCTCAATGGGGTCATCGCAGAAGACTTCTCCCGTGCGGGCCACATCGCATCCGGTGGTGAGCACCAGCTCATCTCCGCCGGGCAGCAGGAATGGTTGATTTGCAGAAGCATATCCTGCTGTAGAACTGCCGAATACGCGCACGTAATCAAGTCCTCGGAAGCAAATAAGAGTGGCTTCTCCGGAGCTGGCGGTCCGGTCGTTTGTAAGGATGGCCACCGGACATTCTATGCGAGACTGCTTTTTAATGCCAGTGCCCTGCAATACAAAATCAAGGGTTATCCATTGCGTGTGCTTCCTGCTGCGAAAACGAAGCATTTCATTGTCGCCCGGCAGGAAACGGTGAACTGCCGATATCATCGGGTACATGTTTCCGCCAAGGTTACCCCTGAGGTCGATAACTACACCCGGAATATTGTCTGGAATTGCATCCAAGACGGTATTTGCGTATTTGAATCCTTCGTCATGATTGCCGGAGAACGGCGGCAATGCAATGACCGGAATTCCGTCATCCTCTGTTGTGACTGAGGGTGCTGGCCACTCAGAGATTGCATCTTCCTTGACTGCATCTGCGTACTTGATTCCAGAGTGTTTGCCGCCTGCGACCTTCAGGGCCGATTCAACTACGGCTCGCTCTTCTTCCAGCGATGTAGGTTGGGCCGACAAAGCCGCAGCCTTGGCCGCTTCCCACTCCGGGCCTTCTGCAAAAAGGCCTTGTTTATCCATGAGCCGCACAGCGCGTTGCACGTACTGGCTGTTGTCGCCGGAGCAGGATGCGATAAGGATGCTGATGAGAATTGTCCATCTCAAATTCTTAATCTGATCTTTCATATGCGGTTATGTCTTTGTTCTACTATATGGCGCTCCAGCACCTTGCTGTCAGCAAGGATTTCAAAACAGTCCGTTCCGTCATCGAGGATATGCCTGTGGAATCGGTATGCCGGGTTGCCCTTGACGGCCTTCTTTGCAGCGGAGAGCGCTGCCTCCCCATTGGGGTACCGGAATACCAGGGCATCGTCTTTGGGGACCGATGCTATCTCCTGCTTCTTACGTTCGTATGCCAGCATCCGGGCATCCTCCGCCTTGGACTTCTCCTCATCGTATTTCCTGTCCCATTCCCTGTAATACTCCATATTGGGATCTTCAAACAGGGACATCTGGATGGCCGATTCATGCGTGAGTTTACTGACGCCCAGCCCCACCTGCCGGATGGGTGTCTGCCCGTCCCAGACCTCGGAGAGCATTCTCCGGGCCTCGTTCAGGATAACGGCAGTCACATCGGTGGGCTGCGCCGTCTGGCACTGCTTCTGCGCCACTGAGAAATCCTTATACTTGACGAACATCGATACCGTCGATGCCCGGAAATCGTCCCTGCGTATCCTATGGGCAACGATGCAGGCCACATTGAACAGCGCCCGGTCGATGTCCTTGGGGTCCACCAAATCTTTTGAGAAGGTGCGCTCGGCGCTGTAGCTTTTGGCCTCTGCCGTCTCCGTTTCCACCGGGGAATCGTCCCGGCCGTTGGCATTCTCATGGAGCTGCTGGGCAAACTTCTGTCCCACCAGCCGGGTCAGGGAGCCCATGCCCAGCTGCGCCAGCTGGCCGATGGTATTGATGCCGTAGGCCGTCAGGCGCTCTTCGGTCTTTTTGCCCACCCAGAGCAGGTCGCGTACACCCAGCGGCCACATTTTCTCCTGCACCTCGTTTTCCCAAAGAGTATGCACCTTGTCCGGCTTTTCAAAGTCGGATGCCATCTTTGCGAGGAGCTTATTGGAGCCGATGCCCACATTTACAGTGAATCCCATCCGGGCTTTCACCTCGTCCTTTAGCCGGGTGGCCACTTCCACTGCATTTTCCGGAGTGCAGCGAAGGCTCATGTCGATAAAGCACTCATCGATGGAGAATTGCTGCAGCACCGGGGAATAACTGCGGCAGATGGAGATAAAACCCTCCGAGCAGGCTTTGTACCATGTCCAGTCGCCTCCGACGATGACGAGTTGCGGGTATGTGCGCAGCGCCATTGATACGGGCTGGGCCGTCTTGATGCCCAGCTTCTTGGCCGGGATGGATGCCGCCGTAATGATGCTCCTGCGGTCGTTGGGGTCTCCGGAGACGACCGAGGGCACCAGCCTGATGTCCGGCTTTCCTTCACGCACCATCTTCACCGCAGACCAGCTGAGGAATGCGGAGTTCACATCGATATGGAAGATGATGCGGGGCATGGGCTAAATGATTAAACGGATCCTTCCTTCTGATTTACAAAATGTGTCTGGATGAGACATCACTACGGCGTACACCATCTTGCCATCCACCGGAGCCTTGTCCCTGCGAGTGAAAAGGCCGCGCTCATTAATCTCGCGGGCAATCTGCTCGATTTTCATCCCGTGCCCGGAGCTTGCGAGGAGGTATACTATGGCTTCTTCGATCTTCATTTCAAATTAGTCTACTATTACAAATCACCAATAGCATCGGGTCATTGACAATGGTTAGTGAGTTGAAATGCCGAGATTCAGTTTACCGAACAGTTTTAGTACGATCATGATGATCTCTAAGAATTCTCTTTGATATAATCCAGTAGCTCTCCGGAAAGCTTCATAGCTCCTTGGGGAGCACCTTTAAGACCATGCTCAAGCAGGTCTTCAAGAGACAGCGCATCTGACTCAATCTTCTGAATGAGACGGAGCTTTAAGTACCGATTGTGCTTTGAGCGCTCATTGAACTCTTCCTCAGAGAGCCAATATTCCTTATCGTCAATCTTATCGCTATGCGGAATGTCGATTTCTTCTACCTGCATCAAATACTTGATACGGCTTTCCGGCTTTGTCCCATAGAGATAAATAGAATCCCCAACTGCGAAGTTGTTATACTGTCGCCAGAAAATAACGCCCCGGTCCTCAATACAATCATCAACCCTGAAGATGTTGTTATTTGAGGGCATCATCCATGTTTCTGATTCGGCATTAACTGGAGCATCGTTTTTTTCCTTTGCGATAAGGAGAGTGAATACCAGGTCATCATCAGAAAGGTCATAGTTCCGATAAATACTGCGAATGATACGAATCTTTGTATTAGTATCATTGGACATATTCATCCAAACGCCATCAGCGATTTGTTTATGAGGATATCGTCCATCTGGATCTTTTGGCACAATCCAACCGTTATTTGGATCTTTGGCCTCAGCTATTAAGAAGCGAGGATCCAGTTCATATAGAAGCTTAAGAATAGTGATTGTGGCTCCAGCCCAGTCTACAACAGAATACGGTGTGCCGCAAAGACGGAAACTCGTGATTTTTCGACCGGAATAATTAAAGTCCTCATCGCCAATGGGAACTTCATCATCGAGACGCACATCCGGCTTGTAATCCGACTCCGGGTATGGCCAGACACCCTTAGCAAGCTCAGCCAGCTTGTCCCTTCGCAGTTTCATCTCTTCTTCCGTCCACTTGTCGAATTGCGCGATGTACTGATTAAGGCGTAGTCCGCTCTGGGCAAAACCGTTCTCGACAGTCTTCTTTTCAGTGAAGGTGCGGTTGCTGTATTGGGAATTGTACCCAGTGAGCGTGAGGTTCGCAATGGTGTGCAGCCATTCTTCATGGATGCGGAAATGCTCCTTACCCAGAGCCTCTTGCCATGCCGGAGTCAGCACCTGTGGCATAATGTGTTCTACGGTTAGCTCTCCCTTCTGAATGTAGTCGATAACATTGTTCTTCTCTTTGCTGCTACCATTCTCAAGTCGGTCGAATATGTAGGAGCGACTCCTTGGTCGCATGTTATACACCGACTTGGTTGTGAAGTCCCGAACAAACTCATCGTCCTTCGGGAAAATAATCGTCTTGCGCCTATTCTGTAGCAGATAGACCATTACAGAGTAATAGCTGTCGCTTTCACGCTTGTTTTTCAGAATCTGCTGATGTAATGTTGCAAAGACCTTGTTTAAGGCATTTGTCGGGTAGCCGCAAACAAGTCTACGGAAGATAAATACCTCAATGCAAGACAGCACATCTCTAACTTCGCTTTCCTCCATCTGGGTGTCCTTTGCATAAGCCAAGAATCCCATAAGATATGGATATGTGACCGTCATCTCAAGATAGTTAAGACGGGCCATTATCTCATTTGCCAAAGCATTCCCGACATTTGCAGAGCGAATCTTATTATACCAGTCGGAGTAGAGCTTCATCTCTGACAAAATAGACTCCATATTTTGTCCCTCGGAGAAGGTCTTGAATGCGGCGTAGATACCCTTAAATTTGGGAATTTCGCCTGTTGGGGATTTCAGCGTCAGATAATCTCGGACAAAATTATCAAGGGCATTGTTCCCAGAGCAATACTTTTCGATGAAGCTCCAATACTTGTTATAGTATTCTTCCTGGTCTTTTTCGGAAAGGCCCATGAGAACAAAGTTGCGGATTTTGTCGGCCTCGGTCAATTCCAGTCCTGTAGAGTTGAGGCTCTCGAAAATCAGCTGAGCATCATCATCGCTACCAAGGAAAATGTCAATAACTATTAGTTTTCTAATAGCATCATAAAAATCGTCCACCGGGAAAGACAATGTCTGAATTCGTTTGTAAAAGAATTCATAATTGGTGACAACTCTGGAGTTCTCAAATTCATGACCGTCCCCGAAATCCACGAGATGGTCGAAGGCCTTTCTGTCTTCTTTATTGAGCTTGAGCCGGATTTTCTTGTCTTTCGGATCAAACTCATCCACGAGGAATTTCTTGTAAATCTTCTCTGCCAGACGAGGGTCTTCTGGCTCAATATTCCCCTGCTTGATATTCCAATAAATAGCGAGAAATATCAAGCAGACCGTCGTCATGCGCTGCTGACCATCGATGATGAGATATTCATCAGCTCCAGCATCCTTGGCCTGCGCACGAACTATACAACCAAAGAAATGATTGGCCCGGTCATTCTTGACAAGGTCCACAAGGTCATTGAAAAGCTGCTGGCATTGAGGGAATCCCCAGTCATAATTTCTTTGGTATACCGGAATGATGAATCGGTTGTCCGATCCATCCATGAGCCTGATTAATGATTTATCTTTACCGTCCATATAGTATTAATAATACTTTAGCCATGCACCTACTTGCTTGTCCCGAAACATGGCACAGTTAACTTGTATTGTTCGTGCTTTCAGGTATGTAAAGATACAGATTTTTAATGAGTCAACACAATTAAATTCAATAAAGGTATGATTTACGGATACATCAGAGTCAGTAGCGATAAACAGACTGTTGAAAACCAAAGGTTTGAGATTAACAACTTCTGTAGCAAGAATTCTATTTTGATTGATGGTTGGATTGAAGAAACGATAAGCGGGACAAAGAATTACAACAAAAGAGAACTTGGAAAACTTCTTAGAAAAGTCAGAAAGGACGATCTCATTATCTGCGCAGAACTCTCCCGTCTGGGCAGGAATCTCTTCATGATAATGGAAATCTTGAATATCTGCATGACGAAGGAATGCCGGGTCTGGACCATCAAGGATAATTACCGATTGGGCGAGGATATTCAGAGCAAGGTCCTGGCATTTGCGTTTGGGCTTTCGGCAGAGATTGAACGCAATCTCATTAGTCAACGGACTAAAGAGGCATTAGCTAGGAAGAAAGCAGAGGGTATGGTCCTAGGGCGTCCCAAAGGCAGTAAGAACACTAAGCGAAAACTTGATGGAAAAGAAGGAAACATATTAAGAATGCTAGAAAGCGGCATGACGAAAGTACAAATCGCCAAACAATTGAAAATCAGTAGAAATACTTTGTACCTTTTTTTGTCCCATTAACACTATGTACAAATTAATGGCAGGTTGGAAAAGGACACTTTCTGGTATCGGTATATCTACCCCAAGAATCTCACATTGTTTGACCAAGTAAAGATCGTCGCCCCGGAAATATCCTTGGGTGGTAACTTTACAATAGATTTAAATGGTCGTTTTTATAGTACAACAAAAGTATATGGCTATGTGAAAAAGGAGGGACTACCAGTCAGTTACGAATTTTTACTTGGGTTATTAAACTCTAATCTCTTTTGGTTCTTTATCCAAAAGACTGGATATGTTTTGAGAGGAGGGTATTATACCTTCAAAACAAACTATGTTTCTCCATTTCCTTTTCCTGATTACTCGACCCTCCCCAAAGATGTGATTTCTAAAATTGAGAACAAAGTGGTAGAAATACTGAGGAACGCGTTAGCTGGAAGTGATTCAAGGCTTATTCAGGTCGAGATTGACAAACTGATCTGCACTCTTTATGGTGTAGATTATGATGCCATATGTTTAGCTTTATCAAATTGAATATCAACAATCCTCCACGAGACTTATTTCCTCATCACTGAGTCCATACAAAACATAAACAAGCCTGTCTATTTCCTTGATGATAGAATCCTTATCTTTGGTGCTATTCCCCATCATAAGGTCCTTCACATGTTGGTATAATAGGAGATCATACTCATCTGGAATAACTGGAATGGGGAACGGTTTGAGATATGCGGGTTTGTATCTATAGTAGCCGCTTGCCAACACAGTTCCAGTCTGATTCAAAAACCACCAACATAGTTTGGAATTTAAAATAGCCATCCAGGTATAATAACTACCGGGGAAACCATCACGTTTTACGTAGCCATATACGGTTGTTGTACTATAAAAACGACCGTCAGAATCAATTGAGTAATTGCCTCCAAGAGAAATCTCTGGTGCAACGAGTTTCGGCACGTCTGCATAACCCATGCCCTGATTACGCCCAAACTGGAACCACTTGTCATTATCAAACCTGCCTTTTTCTCTAGCACGCAACTCTGATTCACATGCCTTTAAATACTCATACCCTGCAGGGAATATGTCGGAAATTTCCTTCTCTGTGTACAGTAATGCTTTCTTATTGACAAACTTATACGGGAAAATAACATATCGATCACTGTCTAAGGGCATATATCTATGAACGTCCTCTCCCTTCAGAAGAGGCTTGATTAACCCATTTTCTATCGTTATCCTTTTTTTCAGATACTTTGAATAACCTTCTATCAAATGATTATCAAGTTCTCTGCACTCATAAAGGAAATAAACATCATCCTTACTTGTCGCTATGCCTTGGAATATTGATTCAAATACATCACCGAGCGTATACGGACACTTCCTTAGTTTCTCTAGAATGGAGTTGACCTCTTTATTGGCCAACGTCCAAGGAGAATCTGTATCATACTCAATTTGAGCATAGTCAGATGACTTGAGAGAATTCAAGAATCCACTAAAGCCATCAGTTGTAGTAATGTTATTATCTAATTCAACATACTGAAGTTTATCGGAAGAGCTAAACCACTGCAGTCCCGTATAGGTGGAAGCGTCAAAAACTTGATAGGCTTTAAGATTGACGATTCTGGAGACGAAATGCTCTTTCGCCAGATATCCGCGAAGGCCTTTCCCAAAATCTGAATTTGTCCATTTAACAGGCATAATAAAATGAACCAGCCCATCTCCTTTAATGAGTTGGCGAGCTAATTCTACGAAGAGAACATAAATATCAAAGGATCCTGTAGCAGATAGATAATGCGTAGAATAGTAATCAACAACCTCTGGATTTGAATTCTGCAAACTCTGTATCCTCATATAAGGCGGGTTGCCGATTACGCAATCGAAGCCGACAAATCGGCCATCTTCATCCAAAACTTCCGGAAACTCGATGCGCCATTCAAAAGCACCGATAAAAATCTTGTTGTCCCGGATTTCATCTATCTTGGCCTGTATCTTGGCAATCTTGCTCTGTAATTCCTTAGCCTGTTTATCGCGCTGAGCCTGCTCTTTCTTACTGATTTCGAAGAGTTGTGGTGATAAAATGTTGTTCAACTCTCTCTCCAATTGACTTTTACGAACTAGTTTAGGGTCATTCAAGCCAATCTGGGTGCGGAGATTGCCTTTTATCTGTCGGAGATAATCCTCCAACTGTCGTTTCTCCTCCTTACTGTGGGCGTTTTTATAGTCGCTTACCGCTTTGCGATAGGCGCTGATGGAAATATCGCTCTTTCGAAGGATTTCTGAGATGTCCTGCCCAAGGTCAAAGCGGTGCAAGAGCGAGTTCCCAACCTTGATATTTATGTCGATGTTCGGCAGGGTTTCCAACTCAGTATAGCCGCTCTCTTTGGTGTAGTACGCGTTTTTCAGCAGTTCTATCCACAGGCGAAGCCGACAGATATTGACGGCATTGGGGTTAAGGTCCACGCCGAAGAGGCAGTTTTCGATGATTTTACGCTTCTCGTTGAATAGTGTTTCCTGGATTCTCTGGCTCTCCTGATTCCCAGGGATGTAGTTGACGGGGTTTCCGTCCTCGTCGGATACCAGAAGTTCATCGTTTTCTATATCAATGCTATAGTCCTGTTTCTTAATGCGCTTACCAGAGCCGTCGATAAGGATGCCGAGATCATATTTGGTGCGGATAAGTTCATTGAGAACAGATACCAGGAAGTGACCGGAGCCCACAGCCGGGTCACAAATACGAAGGGAATCTACAACGGCGTTTGCCTGGGCATAATCCTCGATGTCCTTGTTTTTCAAGGCCTCGTAGTCCTTGCACGACCAGCCCATCTCTTCATTGAAGCGGCGGACAACGGTCTGTCGAATGGCTTCGCGGCTCATGTACATTGTGACTGCGCCAGGAGTGAATACGGACCCGTCTTTGTGTCCGTTGATTTTCTCGAAGATGAGGCCTAGAACTGATGCGCTGATAAGTGTCTTGGCCTGTTCTTGAACTTCTTCGGCTCCCTCACTTGCAAAGTCGTAAGCGTCCAGAAACTCCAACAGGTAACGAAGTGTAGGAAGTTTGGCGTAACGTGGTTTCTGGCCGTCTTTGAGCACCGTCCCGCCGAACAGAGGAAGCTGGCTGTTGTTGTCAAGGCTGTTGATGCGAATGGTCTGCCGCTCCAAGGAGGTAATCTCAAAGAGAGAACTGTTCAGGTAAGGGACTTTCCCGTATTTAGAGTTAATGATTTCAGGACGGTCTGCGATACGTTTTGCAAGGACCTGGAAGAAGAGTTTGTTTAGTTCGTCGTAGTCCGGAATGTTGGCCGGGCTCAAAAACGCGTAAGATTTATCCCCTTTATGGTATTTTACAAGCTGGGCTTCAAGGAGCTTTAGGAACAGAACCCGATTAATCCAACCGATAGTGAGGGATAGCGCGACACCAAATAATTGGTCCGAGCGGTCTTTGCCTAAAGAATAACGCTCTTTCACATTTTCCAACAAGTCTTCGCTGTCCAGAATAGTGATGGCGTTTTCCAAGATGGACGCGTGGTTGCGGTCATCTTCTTGGCGGCGGGTAATAATGTGCTTATTGCTGTCTTTCTCTACCACTTCATCCAGGCCGATGATGTATAGCAGCTCACTGTAGAACTTGGTATTGAGGGAATTGCTGTCATTCTGGAAGCGTTTTTTCAGCAGGTGCTCCGGACTGAAGAACTTGAACAGTTCAATGAGTCGTTTGTCATTACCTGTATCAAGGAAAGATTTATACTTTCGAATATCGAACCAGGTATAGTTTATCTGGTCGATAACCTTGGCGATGAAGTCGGCCGCAATCTCCTTGTAGAAGAAATCGGTTTTATCTGAAGCAAGGGTACCGTCATTGAACTCATCGAAACTCTTGATGAGTTTTTTATTGGAATAGAACAACCGTTCAAACTCTTGGGCGTCAAAGATGAAATATTCATGTATATTAGTAACAATCAGCTGTTTAAGTTGAATGTTCTTATTGATGTGCCGCTCTCTGAGATAGTATAGAAGCAGTTCCTGAAGCGCTTTGCGGTTGAGATCTTCCCGCGTGATCATTTCAGATACATTGCCCGGCATCTTGACTTCAAAGATGACGCCCACCGGATCTTGAATATTGTTACCAAGGTGAATGGCACAGTCAATCTTTCCATTCGGGGAAACCTTGTAGTTCTGGCCGTAAAAAGTCAACTTGAGAAAATCCATCAGATCTCCTTTAACCTTTTCTTCAGTGTTGATGACAGTAATCTGTTCGAAGAAATTATGCAACTGAGTTTTGAATGTATCAAACGCTGCACGGTCCACTGGGACCTGGCGATAAGCTTTATTCAAGGACTTTGAAATTGTCAATTCGGCCATAGTAAACTGCAATGGTATAGTTGAGCAAATTTAACATTTTTCCGGTTTCAAACCTAACAAATCCGCCACAATCAGCAAGTTCCAATTTCCTGACCTTCATGTAAAAAATATAAAAAAAAATTGTAAGTATCTCATAATGTGGGACAATTGACGATTTTTTTTTGCTCGTAGAAAGAAACAGGCATAATACGGCAAAACATCTGTCCGACGAGGACATCGACTCTTCAGAGCTACAATCTCAGCTCAATGAATTCATCCTTCAGGCAAAAGCCCTTCTCTGCGGTCATCACTACCTCGACGTCTCAGACACCTTCGACAGCCTTCTGGCTACTTTCGACAAGGTGCTGAGCGGGAAAAAAAAGGACTGATTGCGGAAACACTCAAATTCGCCCGTCACAAAATTGTTCTCTACAACAACCACAATGAGAAACGTCCGGACTACCCGGATCTCTTCATCGCGCCCAAGCCAGACATCGAATCTCCGCTGTATTGGGATACCGATCCTGTCAAGCTCAAAGAGCTCCTTACCGCACTTGACGTGGACAAAGCCATCAGCACACTCTCAGGAGAAAAGGCTCCCTTCACCACCATCGTGGAGTGCTTTGAACAGTTCCTCCATGTGAAGCTGGGCACGGCCGCAGAGGTCAAACCGCCGGAGATCTGCTGGCCAACCATCTTTGCCAAGCCGCCCTGCAGAACTTGCCCGGTCATCGGAAAGGAAAGGCGGCCATTGTCCAGCTCCACGTTGACGGAATCCTTTCTTACGTGCGGGCGTGCGCCTGAGTCAAAGAGGAAATCAAGAAAACCTCAACGCTCGTCCAACGGTATGGCGTGGAGCGTTCCGGGCTGGTTCCCGGGTCGTTCCCCCTACACAGCAAGACCCCTGTAACCCATAAGGGCTGCAGGGGCCTCTATCGTATAGATTGCCTACCTTGGTACATTATGATGACAAACATACATACTACGGAGCAATTGAAGGTAGCACTAAGAAACAGTGAGACACACGCAAGGACATACGCTATCGAACATTACAACACGCCATTCAACTACAGAAGGCAGAACGAACCAGGTTATTTGGCTATCTCAGCCTCTCCTAAAAAGGTAAAGAAGGCTATAAAGATATTCGGCAGCTTTTTGACACGTTTGATTCAACAAGGGGTGACGATTAATCTGGCTTGTCCCGGCGCCAGATTATGTCCCTCATCTTCCTTAGTTATGGATGGCCATTATTTCCCTATAAGAATAAAGGAAATATTCGCTGTTCAGGAAGTCAAAAACAAGTATAGAAACTTTACCCAAACATTACCGACAGGGCGGTTTGTCATTGAAATATACAAAGGAACATATCACCGACCAGCCAAAACCATTACAACCCAAAATGAAGAAGAATGGCCAGACAAAGCCAGCGGTGTCATCTTCTTCTTGAAGGATGTTGTAGCGCAGAGCAAAGCGCATGAAGCGGAAAATGAGCTCTGGAGGAAACAACAAGAGGAGAATGAGAAACGGAGGAAAGAGAAGGAAAGCATTCTCCGGGAAAGAGTGGAAATAGCAAAGGCTGTTGTTGAGGATATCCGTCTATTTGAACGTGCTGAAATAATGAGAAAGTTCTGCGATAATGCAGAACAGCGCTCTCATTCTGAAGAGTACAAGAAGGTCATTGCCATCGCCCGGAGCGTTGCCGACTGGATAGATCCGACGACGGATTACACTGACCCTATCCTTGCCCAGAGATATAGGGCATCTGACTTCATCTGATAGCGGATTTCCGGCTTGAAACTTATGAAAATTGGAAGTGCGGTCCCGATTTTCATAGGAAAATCTGGAATGGAATCCTCGAAAATCTGCAACGCCGTTGATGTTTTTCTTGAATAATCCGCAACGCAGACAAAAGAAAATCCCTATATAGGGATAAACTGTAAGAATTGGGCAGAAGGCCGATTGGAAAACTACGCGCCGGCTTCCCACTTGGTCTCCGCCAGCATGACCTGAGACTTGACGCCGGTGCTGGAGTCAACCTGGTAGTAGCGGAAGAAGATCTTCCGCGCGGTAGCGCTGGGAGCGCCGTTCTTGGCCACGTAGTCAGCACGGATGTCGACTGCGGCGGCGCTGCGCTCTTCCACATGGTGGTCACTTTGGGCTTTACAGTTTATATGACGTAATAGCCGCCGGTCTTGTCCGAACCGCGATGTTCTATTAATTCCTTGGACAAAAGGACAGTGATGGCCCGCTTCACCGCCGGAAGGTTTAAGCCAGTATGAGCCACTATCCCGGCTCTACGGATTCCAGGATTCGTTTTAACTGCATCATAAACGGTTTTCACGGGTGCTGGAAGTAGTTTTAGTGTCTCATTTAGCGGCCCATTTAGTGGCTCGTTTTGCGGCTCACTTACTCCGCCACTAAGCCTTGGAGTCAGCGACTCCTTAAAGCGAATGGTGAGATAGACAAAGCCGTTTGCCAGCTCGAATTCCGGCTTGGGGAGGCCGTTCTCTTTGCAGAGGTCGAAGATGTCCGGGATACCTCTGCCCCAGGCTTCCATCAGTCCGCTCTTGAAGAAGACTTCGCTGTTGAGTTTGTTGATGGGCTTGGACTGGGGCCTTTTGTAGAAGGTTTCCGGGGAGGTGCCTGGAGGAAATGCCCCGGGCGTTGCCTGACTTGTTGCCGAGGGAGGAAGACCAGTAGAAGCCGACGGAGCCCTCATTGTAGAAGTAGGTAACGTACCAGTAGCCAGCGGCTGGAAGGAAGACGGTAGGATCGGTCCAGGCCGTTCCGCCCATGTTCGTGACGGTTTGGCCCTTTTTTGTGTCGTCCCATGCCCAGTTGGACTCGTCGCCGATCAGCGCCGTCCACTCAGCGTCCGTCGGCATGCGCCAGATCCATGCATTGCCGCCCATCTTCACATTCTGCGCCGCAGCGTCATCTTCAAGATCAAGGACCATCTTATTATCCTTTGCATATTTCTTGAAGGACGATCCACTATTGTCCGTATCAAAATAGGACACCCAGTCATATCCTTCGGACTTGCCCTCTGCCCAGGTCGGCGAGCCGTAAGGGTCGGCGGTATATTTGGGAACTGTCTCGCCCCAGGCGAAATAGTCGCCCAAGGTGGTCTGGCAGGAGGCATCGGTGTCCTCGGCCTGGACGTCAGCCGTCGCCCCCACATTGCGGGAAGCCCAGTAGATGCGCTTGCCGCCCACGTCGGTGCCCAGGTCAATGGGTTTGTAGTCGGTGACGGTGGTCCAACTGCTCAGCGCCGGCATCTTCAAGGCGCGGCCTTCCGTGGCACCGCGGTACCAAGTCTTTCCGCTGAAGGCTTTCTGGTAGTAGGTCCCCTGCCAGCCCCCGCTGACGAGGGTGAAGTGGTAGTCGGTGGAGGAATTCCGGGCTCCCGCAGCAAGAATGCCGCTGAAGAGGTAGCCTTTGGACTCGCGGCGAAAGTGCTGCTGCTCGAAGATGAATGCAAGCGCCTCCGCCGCGTAGTAACCAACTGCTTTAAGTTGCTCTGAATGATAGGCATCAATACCGGTACGCTGCCGGAAGATGCCGCGAAGGAGGATGTTGATGATATATGATAATTTGCGAAATAAACATCAATCCAAAAGTGAACCAAACTCAAAACGTTGTGCAACTCCTTTACTGATTGCCGATTCCATGTGTTTCTTAATTGTCAGGATATGGCGGCCAGTCTCTTGAGCAATTTGCTCTATCGTTTTTCCTTCCAAATACATTTCGTAGGACTTCATGTAATGCTGATTTGAATACTTCTTCTCCACTATCCGTCCTTCTATTGCCTTCTGGATCTTTGATTTCGATAAAGGTGTCCGTGTTTTGTATCGCATTAACTGAATCCCTAACTTTTTGGCAATAGAGTCCTTCTTTCTGTCTCTTAGTATTTGTTCTTCCTCGTCATGATGCCCTCCATCTACTTCAACTGCAATAAGACTCTTGGAAATTGTTTTTAGAAGAAAGTCGAAGTGAGAATCCGTTTGAATAAATTCAACTTCTTCGGGAGAAAAGATTGAATACATCTTGTCAATACTCAGCAGTGATTGACATACGCATGATAAAGGAACGTGTTGAGTGTATTCAATACCCTTCTCGTCAAGCAGTTCCCTCATGATTGGCTCACAATCCGAGGATAAAGTTTTAGCATATTCTTGATTCTCAGAATGGATACATAATCTCTCATCAAAAGCATAGGGGGCTTCATAATCATATTTACTACAATATGCCATAAGCAGACCACTTGGCACTGGCTTCGCAGTAAGATCAATAAATGTTTTATAGTGGTCCATCGCCGCATTATGGTAAAGTTTTGGATTTCCAAATACTATGAATGCATCTTGAGCCCTTGAGACAGCGACATTTAACATGTTATTCTTTAAGTCCATAAAAGGCATTTTTTTACTTTCTGGCCCATATACTGATGAAAAAATGACCAGCGGAGATTGAGCGCCCTGCAGTTTATGTACTGTCCCTACAACTATGGGCTTGCTTGGTAAGCTCTTTACGGCTGTTTCTTTCTTTTTCTTTGCCAGTGTTTCTTCATCAGCAGAAAAGCCTGCATCATTCAATTTGGATAACAACAAGGCAGCCTGCTCTTTAAAAGGGGTAACAATAGCTATAACTTCTTCAATAGGTTTGCCATAGTAAGCCTGTATTTTTTCTTGTTTATCAACAATCCAATCCACAATACAGTCTGCTTCCTTTTCATTAAACTTAGATTTGCTATTTAGTCTGGTCTGTGATCTTTCATACGAAGGGACAAAAACAAACGGAGCGAACAAATATTCTGGCTTAGAAACTGTTAACGGTTTCAAGTTCCCGCTATAAACCAAGTGATTACAATATGAAATAATCTCATTACGACACCGGCGGTGTTCCGTAAGGACTATACCTCGCTGTGGACTACCCGTATTAATTTTGTAATCATCATCCACTATAGAACAGGAGGATTGAGCAAATCCGATCATGTTCCCTGTGGCAGATAACATCTTCCTATCTTCACGATAATGTTTTAAGTCATCCAGGGTTGTCGAGATATGCGATTCGACAAGGTTGCCTTCGTCTATGATATTTGACATGGCTCCTATCGGCTCCAATTGTTCTGTATCACCAAACACCAACGCCTTCTTTGCAAAACAGAATGGTGCTACTCCTAGTTCCGGAAGAGTTTGCCCGGCTTCATCCATTATCAGATAGTCTGCAAATGAATACATGGGGTCTAGCTCGCGGTTTTTCCCGACATATGACAATAATCCTACGGAGGAATGTATAGTAGAAACAAAGCACGGCGTAAGCATTGCCTTTCGACGAAGGAGAGCCCCCTTAGCCACTGCAGTCTTAGGAGTCTCTGCTTCGCTGTCAAAAGAAAGCAGCCAACGTGCCTCCCAATAGCGCACTGCTGTTACAAAAGCCTGATAACGGTAAGACATATCAAGTAAGTCTTCCATTTTTGACGGCTCTTTCATAATGTCGGAATAGCGTATTTTCTCAAGTTCTTGTGAAGCGGAAAGATTACCATTCTTCAAATCTCGGAGGTATTTTTTCCAAAATAACCCTAATCCCCGTTCGTCTCCCGCACTCGCTTTCCGCGCAGCCTCCAGCGCAAAACCTATGTTTTTTTTATATCCAAGTAATCGCCTGTGAAGTTTAGAAACCACATCTTTTACGGAGTCAGTTCCGAACTCTTTTTTCGCTTTTTTGCAAAAATTCTTGCGGGCATCAATATAATATTCTCGAGTTTCAATATATCTCTCGGTTTTTCCGTCTAGAGGTAACGCTGGTCCCGGTGCAAAGCTCTTTCTTTCTTCCTTTCCGGAATAGATATGCATATAATGCCCTGTGACATCTTTCCTCCCTGCATAATAAGTAGCAAATCCATTAATACCAGTCAGCCAATGAGGGGATGATTTTTTAGTGTCATTAAAACTGTCAATTATATTTGTGACTGCTTTATGAGTAGAGGAACAACAAAAGGCCATAAAAGGTTCATCTCCAGCTATAGCACTTTCGACAATCTTAGTAGCTAGTATACTTTGAATCATGGTGGTTTTGCCGGTTCCCGGAGGACCGTTAACGACCATTATATCTTCTGTCAGCTCACACGCCAACCACGTTAATAGCGCTTTTCTTTGAGAAGGAGAAAGATAAAATCTATTACTCATTTGCCCAAGATGTAAATTTCCTTCCGCAAATATCGTGTGGCTCTTTGGACAAACAAGACCGCTTTTCTCTTGAATAAGGGATTTCAATAAATGTGGCACTTCTTCCTTTTTTTGAAGGTACTCACGATAAAGTGTGCGTATCTTCTGGGTAAAATCGGAAGGATTTTCCACTCGTAGAGTGACATCATATTTAACAACAAGGTTCTGATCCTTATTCTGGTATTTATTGATGTCTAAGCCACACGTGAGCTCCTTAAAAATGGCGAAGACCTCCTTAATATACGAGTCATAGTCGTTTGAATGGAGCTGGCAATGCTTTTCATAGAGTTCACATGTCGTAAATTCAATAAGGTAATCTTCTTCATAACGATAATCATATTGCCTCCCAAAAGGAACCATAAAACGCCTCGGGACATAAACGCGTTTAAACTCCCTGGGGACGTCCATAGTGCCATCGGTTTTTGAATACAATACGAACCAAAAAGGAAAATACTCAAATTCTTCATTGTTTTCCCTTCTGGAAAGCTTTATGGGAGCAACAAGCAGGTAGAATGGCTTGTCTGTGTTTGTTTTTTTAAGGGCTGTGAGTTGTTCCTCGCTAAGATGTCCACTAATTATAGCCTCAATGCTTTTTAGTTCTGTTGTGGAGCCTTCTTGCCCATCATCATCTTCCCCGGATTCTGATGAATGACCCTTCGCTTTCTTGTTGGCTTTATTAACGTCTATTCTATGTCTTGTTGGGATGCTGGAATAAAAAAGGCTTCGCCAATAATAATCCAACCAGGACTTTATTTCATCTGTCTGCATGTGTGGTCAAGATTTTAATAGCATTTACTGCGTCTTCCATTGTAATACCTACTTTTGGATTGGTGCAAATAAGATGATGGTTCTGCTCCGGCAAGAAATCCGACATATCGTCAAGAATAACGTACTCGCAACCACCTGGGGCATATAATTCTATCCAGCGTTTCACTTCATTTCCTTTGCCCGCCAGCATTGCTATGTTATCGAAATTTTCAAGATCGATATCGAGAATGTCCGTCGGCGCATAGTCCGGGGTCACGCTGTGAATCTTCCCGGGTAGTCCTCGTTTATTCCACATGTCTTTAATTCTGTCGAATCCTTCTATCTTCCACGATGAATTGATCACTAACAAGGCATCTGGGACAGCGTCAAGAATCATTTTTAAATTATCGACAGCATCTGGATCAAATAATTGACCGTATTCATCATAACGAGACTTATTCTCAAACGTTAGTTGAGCCTGATATTTTTCGGTGTTAAGAACGCCGTCAAAATCCAAGAATATTGCTTTCTTCATGCGATTGATATAATAAATGTCTATTGCGGTGATACAAAGGTAACTATTTTTGTCATGAAGTAGAATTGCCAGTGATATGGTAACTACTTAGTGTCATGACGTAATTCAAACTCCTTTTTAAACGGCAGATAGTTTCCAGTGGAACTGTTCCGTCTTGAATTGACATCATCAAGGATTGCGAAGACCACTTTTTTGAACTGGTCCTTGAATTCCGGTTCTTCGAAAACTTCGTGGAAGATCCTGGCCACCTGTGCAGGCGGGTTGGCAAAAGCTCCGCAGCCAAGCGCACCCAGCACCAAGGCATCATGGCGATGTTCTAATGCAATGCGGAGAATGGTCCGTATCTTATTCTTCGTCTGCGCCTGCTCTTTAGGGAACATGAGGCCGTTTTTGTCAAGCGAAGGATGTGAAATGCCTGCTACTGAGACAACTGATGCATGAAACACTTTTTCGGAGAGCCAGTCAAAGTACTCATTATGCATGAGACTTTTGTCGCCAAGATAGGCCATGTCTCCTGCGATTACAAGTATATCGGCGGCCGGTTTCAAACCGTTCTTGAAAAGCCATCCCCTGTTTGCCTGCATTTCGATGTGCAGGTCTGATGCGTATTGTATTGTCATAGGTCCAAATATATCATTTATACCCTAATCAGCCAAATCATTGCAAGACTTGCAAATTCCCGTCTTCGGTCAGCCTGAAGGACCTGTGGCAGTCAAGGCTGGCGAAGTGCTTGCCGATGACGGGATCCGTTTCCTGCTGGCTGTGGCCGTAAATCTGGTATATGTTGGGAATCTCATAGAATTCATCGCTCATGTCTTCCACGTCGGACCAGACAGGACTGCCGTAAGGGCTTCGGCCCCAGCGGGAGTAAGGGATGTCGGCAAGCGCCTGCAACAAAAGGGGCCTTCGTTGCACATCTGTCCAAAGCGCATTGAGCGCACCTCCGATACTGTCAGGCTTTTGCAAGTCGAACAGTTCTTTGTGCAAGACAAGCCAGCCCCACATCACGCCGGCATGGGTAAAGAGAAACTTCTTTCCACCAATCTCGGCCCCACAGGCCATCTGGAACAGGCTTGCATTATCCAGAATGGTTTTCTTGTTGCGGGCGTCGTGAATGTAGTCATATCGGCCTCCTTCAAGCCTGCCGTCGATATAGTGAAGGTCGTGATTGCCGAGAAGCAGAGTAACGCCCTCCGGGTTCTCCCTTTTCAGCGCAATGATTTCCTCGAAGCGTGGAAAGACTTCCCACGGCGCGATGCCCTCATACTCATAAGGGTCCAAATAGTCTCCCAGGAAGACGATGTGCTCCTTCCCAAGGTTCTCTTTCACGGGCTTCTCCCAGAAGTCCCGTCCGTGTACGTCAGGTATGATAATCATGGCCTTACTTTAATATTTGAATTGCCGTATCAACATTCCCTTCTGTAAGGCCCGTACCTTTGTCTACTACTACATGACTGAAATCATCATAGACCTGTGTACCAACGTATACGAAGCGAACATTGCCAGGAAATAGCGCCACCCTTTGGCCAATAGCCTCTTTCAATGATTGTCCATCTTCGGCGGAAACCTCTGTAATGTCGCTTGCGTACGCCTTTAAGCGTTCAAAGGATGCCCTCTGCTCAACAGTTGTCGGTGCGATGGCAGGATCAAGAAATACGATTCTCTTCTCTCCGTTTGCTCCGGACACTGCATTGAGACCAGCCTCCTTCCGCGCAGCTTCCACCTGCGCCTCAATTCTTGCTTTCACCTCTGCAAAGGATATGGGACGAAAGTCATTGTTGTCAACACCAACGTCATACTGGAGCGGGAAAAGCATCTTCAGTCGCGGCATATCAAGTCCGGTATGCGAGAACGGACCGCTATGCACATGGCCGAAGAGCTACCAGACGTCACGGTAGGAACCGCCATAGCAGAGAAAAGGATTGTGGTTGAATATGATACTCTGTTCTCCCACACGGATGGTCATCTGCTGGGTCACCTTTTCAAAGCGCTGCATGAAGCTCTGCTTGATATTCTTCATGTCGTGGTTCCCAAGGATAAGATAAATCTTTCCGTTAAGCAGGGGCATGATACTGTTCCAGCCGGTGGATTTCCCCAGGCAGAAATCACCCAGATGGAATACGATGCCGTCCTCCGGTACGACTTCGTTCCAACGCCGGATGAGCTCCTCATTCATTTCATTAACATCAGCAAAGGCCGGCCGCTGAAACGGATGATGTTTGCATGGCAAAAATGCGTATCTGAGGTGAACCAAAGATTATCCGGTTCAAACTTATAAACCGTGTCAAGTCATTCTGTCATTATATATATGTTTTGGAGCCTGCGCCAAAAATGTCCGGCGCAGGCATAAATTTATGATTTATTATTCAGTAGTCCAACCTTCGGGAATTCCGCTTGTCCCAGTAAGGGCCCATGCCGCATCCGGATGCTTGACAAAGGTGCCGCTCCCGGCTACGCCGCTTACCCAGTTCGTGCAGTAGGACGCGATGTATTTGTCGGTAAGCTCGAATTCGGCTTCGCCGTCCCAGGTATCCCGCATGCACTTTGTCGCCGTCATCTTGATGTAATTGAGGTTGGTGCAGCCGTTAAACATCTTCTCGTAGCACCAGAGCCAAAGCACGGAAGCTTCAAGGTCCGGTGCCCTCCGGAGTTTAGTGCAGTTTTCGAACATATACTGGTAGCACATGACGGCAAGATTTGTTGCAGGGAGCGAAGGCGCTGTCTCCAGGCCGCTGTTGCCGAACATCCTTGAATAGCAGGCGTATGCCATGGTTGTCGCCGGAAGCTCAGGAGCCTTGGTAAGAGACTCGCAGCCGTTGAACATATGACTGTAGCAGGTAGTGGCAAGAGAAGTGGCGGGAAGCTTCGGAGCCACAGTAAGTTTTTTGCAGCGCTGGAACATTCCGGTATAGCAATCCTGTGCCAGCTCGGTGGCAGGAAGTACGGACGGGCCATTCGTCAAATCCGGACATTCCATGAACATGAACTGGTAGCAGCCGCGTGCAAGGGATGTCGCCGGAAGCTCGGGCGCCACCTCGATGCCGGTTTTTTCATACATCCACGTGCAGCACCAGGGAGCCAATTCCGTCGCACTCATTTCGGCGGCCGCTTTCAGGGACGAGCATTCGCAGAACATGGCGCTGTAGCAGTCCTCTTCCAGTTTCCGTGCGGGAAGTTTCGGAGCCCGCGAAAGTTTGCTGCATCCATAGAACATATTCCGGTAGCAGGAGGGGCTGAGGTCCGTGGCCGGCAGCTCAATGTCATAGTCCGGATGATTGACGATGTTTTCATTCTGGAAGAACAACTTGAAGAATGCGTATTTCCCAGTGACGGCCGTATGGGATTCATACTCGTCACCATAAATCAGGCTCATCAGGTTGCCGTACAGATAGAAGTCTCCGTTATAGCATCGGAAGGTCGTCACAGAGAATCCTTTTTCGGAGTCGCCTGTCACATAACATTCGTTGTTCCCTCTGAACCAGACTCTCTCTCCTGCTTTTACCTGAATGCGGATGATGAGCTCGTTCGATGTTTTCCACCCCGTATTCTCCAGCGCATAGTCAATGGTGAGTCCGTTGGGGTTGGCCAGACTGATATAGCCTCCGGAAACGGATTCGAGGCACATGCCCCCGTAGGAGAACGGGACGCTCACTTTCACTGTGCAGCTCGCGGTAAATTCTCCTGCCGACGCCGTGATAGTCGCTTCTCCCTCGGAGATGGCCGTCACAAGGCCGTTTTCAACGCTTGCGACATCCGAATTTGTAGAAGTCCAGACGATGGTTTTGTCCGTAGCGTCTTCCGGAAGGACGGAGGCAGTCAGCAGGAAGGTCTCTCCAACCAGAATATCGGCCGAAGTCCTGTCGAGTGATACGGATTCGATAGGAATGACTCTGGCAGCGACGATGACAGCGCATGTGGCCTTTTTCCCATCGCAGCTGACGGTGATGGTGCATGACCCTTCCGCAACTGCGGTAACGCTGCCAGAAGGGGAAACGGATGCCACTTCCGCATCAGAGCTCTCCCATTCCAGCGCTTTTTCGGTCGCGTCAGAGGGTGCTATGGTAGCCTCCAGCAGGGCCTCGCCACCGACGGTCATGCCGAGCGAGGTGTAGTTCAAGGAAATGCTCTGAACGTGCACTACTGTAGGGGTAGAGGGTTGCTCGTTGCCCTGCTTGTTTCCGGGTTCCGGTTTGATTATTTCTGGTTCAAGGGTGGGCGTACAGGCAAGGGTCGCTATGAGAAGGAAGAGGAGAGTGATGAACTTTTTCATGGCTATAATATATTAACTGTTAATTTTTTTAGGCTGAAAGAATATTGTAACGGACAACTCGGCCCGCGATATTGACATCTACGGATTCACCAACTTTGCGGCCGAGAAGGGATTTCCCGACTGGCGAGGAACAAGAAATCTCCCGCTTCTCAAGATTGGCATCGTTTTCTCCGACGATGCGGATGGTTATCGGCATTTCCATGCCTTGTACTTTTACGGTGATTTTTGAAAGAAGCCGCACTCTGTCAGTGGCAATCTCCTCTCCACTGGTCACATGCGCCGTCGCAATAAAGCGCTGGACGTTGGCGATCTTCGCAGCAAGAGCCTCAAGAGGCATAAGCGCATTTGCCAGCTCTTCACCAGCCATACGTTCGCGCCCACCTTCGCCGTAAATTGTTGCATGTAGCGCGGCGTATTCGTTCTGAAGGGACTTAAGTTCAACTTTTTTCTCCTCCAGCATTTCAGGGGTAGCGTAGTGCTGTGAGTTGTTATCTATGCGGCACAGGCTCGCGTAGGAATTCCCGCGGGCTCTCATACGGTCATCAATGTGATGTCCGCCATAATTTTCGAAGCAATCAGGACTTGTGTTCTCGGGGTAGTATTCGTTGTACATAATCTTATGGTTTTTGTTTCACTGATGCAAATATATATCGGAAAAACGCCTTATTTCCGGCATTCGAAAAAGGTCGAAATCTTTCGAATTTCTGCTCATTTTTTCGCCAGTACGGAATCAATCATCCCGTATTGCTGAGCCTCGGCGGAGCTCATCCAATAATCCCGGTCGGCGTCTTTGTATACTTTTTTGAGAGGCTGGCCCGAATGGAGAGCGATAATTTCGTATAGCTCTTTACGGCATTTTTCAATTTCCTTGGCCTCGATAAGGATGTCACTGGCTTGTCCCCTGGCTCCTCCAAGAGGCTGGTGAATCATAATCCGGGAATGAGGAAGTGCAGTACGATATCCCTTCTCCCCGGCACAAAGCAGTACGGCGGCCATTGATGCAGCCATGCCGGTACAGATTGTCTTTACCGGCGGTGAGATCAGGTTCATCGTGTCATAGATCCCCAGTCCAGCCGATACGGAGCCGCCCGGACTGTTGATGTATAGTGAGATTTCCGCCTTGTCGTCTACTGACGCAAGGAACAGAAGCTGCGCTTGAACGATGTTTGAGACCTCGTCATCAATAGGCTGACCGAGGAAGATTATGCGATCCATCATCAGGCGCGAGAAGACGTCCATGGCGGCCACATTGAGCTTACGCTCTTCGACGATTGTCGGATTTATCGAGGCGGTGTAGGTATTTGCGTATTGGAATATCGTCAGCGGGGCTACCCTTTGGGCCGACGCAAATTTCATAAATTCATTCATTGTTATCACTTCGTTTTTCGGGTTACTCATTTTCATCCCACCACATTCTCCCGGGAAGGAGATCATTGGCTTCCAGTTTCATTTTAATAAGTTTCATTGTGGAATCACGCATGGGTTTAGCATCGGATACGGCATTCCATAGTCCTTTCCCTACGGCCTTACTGAAAACTTCTTGCTGTTTTGCTGTCAGCCTGTCTAGCTCCAGGAAATTAGAAGCCGACCTTTGCTCTTCTGTCTTTATTTGCGAAAGTACTCTCATCTTTACTGAATTTGATAATTGATTCCAATGTAATAGTATTGGTCCTGTCCATAATGCTCTCAATTATCGCATTGGCGGCTACTTTATCAATATGCCCACCGGCGAAATTGAATTCTTTCGCGACTACAGCGATGTCTTCGTCTTTTGCCTTTGGCAATTTGGACATCCATATCTTCCTTCTTGTATTCTCATCAGGAATATGAAATTCTATCTTAAGCAGGAAACGCCGTTCCATGGCGTCGTCGAGATTGGAAACGATGTTCGTGGTTGCCAGCAAAATTCCCTCAAAATCATTAAGTTCTTCGAGGATGATGTTCTGGACAGTATTTGCGCTCCTATCACCTCTGGTGCTCATGTCGGAAGAACGCTTTCCGAGTATTCCATCCGCCTCGTCAATAAAAAGGATAGGGGCTCTGTATGAAATAGCTTCAATATAGCGGAAATTCCTGAACAGGTCCCGGTAGTTTCTTTCTGCTTCGCCGCAGTATGAACCGGTGAGTTTGGAAGCATCTACTATAATTAAGTTACGATGCGTCTCCCTGGCAATCTGACGGACAAGTTCAGTTTTCCCTGTTCCGGGAGCACCGTGTAAAATACCGGATACGGAAGCGTTCAAATGGTTTTCTTTCAGGGCTGCTGCAATCCTTTGATACTCGTTTACATCGGCCATCATCCGGAGTCGGGCAATTCCATTCTCGTCTTCTGCATTGTAAAAGAGCTGCTTTTCCTCAATTTCATTCCACAAGGTAACACGACTTTGCCCCATAATAGCAGCAACATCAATCAGATCTTCGCAACCACCGAAGAGTTTTCGGCACACCCCGACAGAGAGGATTATATTGTTCTGCTTGATAAGGTCGGAATCATTGTCGCCTTGAGCCGCGTATAGCATCGCCCATCCGCGTTTAAGCATCGTCTTAACGGCCGGATTTTTTCTGTTTGCTTTGGATCCGGATGTGAAATTGCACACAAACTTGCAGCAAAGATGGATGAACTGTTCAAATTCACTGTTATTAAGAAGCTCCATATGGTTCTCCTCATAAAATTTGCTCATCCTACTTTCCGGATAATCTTTCATGTAGCTGCTTATTTTGCCCGCAAGCGTTGAAGCGATGCCAAATTCATCTTCATCTTCGTCACCATCGCATGAGTATGACAGAATATCAATGAATTTCTTTTGAATGATATTCTCCCATGATTCTCCTTCTTCAAGCATTTGAATAGCTTTAGACGTCAGGATAATTCCGGCATTATCACTAAGAAACTCCATCAGTCCGGAATCGATGAGTTGGGCTATAGCTACCTCGATTTCAGCAGGAGCAAGATGAAAACTCTTTGACAAATCCTCCGCAGTGCCGAGAAATCCATCATTATAAGCAAGAGCCATGAGCATTATGGCCATTTGATGAGTTATTTTCAGGCGATTGGCTATCTCGTCATATTCGTGGATAGCTTCGTCAGTGTCATCCGATGACAGCGACGCTTCAATGCGCTCACATATTCCGATGGGGAGATGCGTGGCTGCCATAAATTTTTCGAAGCTGAACTTTGCCACAGCCTCCATGTTTTCTGTCGTGCATTCCATGTTTCTAGAAACCCTTGTACTCATTTTATATCCAATAATTTAGAGAAGCAATAGTGATTATAAATACGCTCTTTGGTGCGTGACGTTATATCTAAATTGAACTCCGACAAAACAGATGGTTCAATATAGGATCTCTTCTCCAACTCTGTCAAAGAAGATGACACTGCATTTTCTTCGAATGCTATCTGAGATGAGACCTCTTCCAGGGTGACCATTTCACCATCCAGGTGTTCCAGCATCCAAACCAGGAGAGCCGATGATGCAAAGTCAAGTCCCAAATGGTTATAGAAGTCATCGTAAGCATCCCTGACATCCGGGTTGTCTAAAAGTTGCGTAGTTCTGAAGCTGCCGGTTATCAGAGCGGCGCTATTACTGAATTGATCAATATATGTCTCCATCATGTAAGGGGTTAAAGATCCAGGCAGTTTTCATAAATACCTCTTGCTATTACATAGGCCTGTTTGTCCGTACAGTAGCATCTGGAGTATTTCTTTATCTGCCGTAGAATAGTCTCTGCCACAACGGCAGCGTAGGAGTCGGCAGCCATATCAATTAGTGCGGAAAGGAGACTCGTCAATTGTTCTTTTACATAAGCGTTAGAGCATTGATTGCCCATCCTGAGGATCTGTTCCTTGATTCTGTTAATCTGTGCCATAGTACTATGTTTAATTGTTTATTATGAGTTTCCTTGACTCTGCATTACTGCGCGGGCTTGTCACCGCCGTCGGCTGCATTAAGGAAGTCCGCATAGAATCGGACTCCCTCATAATCTTCTTCGCTTTCATGCTCTTCATCGCCTCTCCGGTACTCCACTTTCGCTTCAAGGCTCCAAGCATTTAGTCCGCTCGCTCTGTAGCATCCAGAGTAGGAGGTGCGGACGCCCCCAGGTCGTATCCCCCTTGCGGGTTCAACAACAGTATGTCAAGGAACTCCCAGAAACTCGGGAACGGTTGTTCCGTTGCTTCTGGGAGCAAATATAAGCCTATATCTAGGGCTATTTTTTGTGTTCTAGATTATTCGAAAATGTTCGATTTTCTTGCAGAAAGCCAAGAATACGATACGATTTTAGAGTTTACCCTATGAATATACGTCAGCTCATAATTTTCTTATATAATCCCCGAAGGGCTAAACCTCTCTCTTTGAAGCGGGGATCTCCGTCTGAAAAAGCCTTCTGTAAATCATGGCTTGTTTGTTTTCTTCCCTTGAAGATGAATTTCCCGTTAAAATCTTCCCATCTCATTCTTCGTGTCAGGTCTGACAATTCATCACCAATATTGACATTTATTTCAATTTCACTATCAGGAGCCAGGATTTCCTTCCATCTCTGTCCTGTTGAAAAAACTTCCTTCCAATTTTCGTCTGCGGGAGGAACATGTCCTTTCCTAACCATAGCCCGGACAAATACGGCTTTCTTGCCTTTAATGGTTTTGCCATCGGCCTCAAGATATTCCTTCATGTCAATAACGAAAGAATTTGAATCTGCATTTACGGGCGTCTCCCGAGTGCTCTTTTCGGCAATCGGCGCCTCATTATGGTTGGAACGGATTGCAAGCAAATCATTAATTTTCTGAGATAGGATAAGTGTCAATTTTTCTTCCTGGACAATGCAGTTTATGAGATATCCGCGCACAATCTCAGAAAAAATCATAGGCTGATTCCAGCTGTAAATATCTAAATAAAGGGCATTGTTGAAAAATATTCTATGAACGTCATCAACGTCAAGTTTCTCAATATTAGCAAATTGCTCGTCGATAAACTGGTTGTTACGATTCTTGCTATCAGAATTTCTTTTTACAGATTCTTGGATATCCAATTCGGCTTGCTCTTTCTCATAGAAACAAGATACATAAGAACTGATGTTATTGTACAAATAATCCAACTCTACTTGGAGGAGTTCCCGTAAATTTGCGAGGCAATCCTTATCCTTATTGCGTATATACAAGTATTGATCGTAATTAACTTCGGGAGAGTACCCTTTTAAATAGTCCTCAAATGATTCGGGAGACAATAGATCTTCGAAGACCTCTCTACCCAAGAAATTGTGAAGCAACAACCTATTATTAATTGAAATATCGCTTGACTTAGGGGTGGGGTTATCCCTCAGGTACGCTTCTTTCCAACTATCTTCCGTAATATAGTAATAGTTCGTTTTCCAGTTAATCCTCTGCGAAAATTGCGTCGCCCAGTATTTCTCTATCGGAGAACTTGTTATCTCTTCCCAATCATTCGCTCTTGGAGTAAATATGTTTCTTTTCGTCATCAGCAATACGCTAAAGGCATAAAGCACCATCCCTTGATTTAATGTGGGAGTCAGCTTCTCACTACAGGCATCAATTTGTTCAAACTCACCATCTTCGTGCACAAGAGTATATTGCTCCGACAAGTTCAGGGCATGTGAGAAGGTGGAATAGTTGGTATCTTCAAAGCAGTCTTTCAAGATGCGGTACCATGGCTTCATATCAAGGTGAGAGAAGAATTCCATGCCTTGATAGATACCGGGGAAATCATCTTTATCCCGTTTATAATTAAGAAGTTCATAAACAATTTTACAACTCTCCCTTATAATATCGAAGTCTTCCAATACATCTTGATCCTTGATGTATGGACGTGCAACTGCGTAATTGTCTAGAATATCTTTTGCGATATAGCGTAGCGCATTTATGACGCCTGAAGGATTATCGATATCATAAAGATTGCATGGTAATGCTCTTGAGCATCTTTGACATGTCTCAATAAAGAGCATTTCTGCCGCATCGCGAAATGAAATGTTCGTTATATCTCTATCCAAAACACAACCATCGCTATCTACCGGGAACGGCTTATCTTGGAGCAGTTCGTAATGACCTTGTGCGATCGAACGGAATACCAAATCAGTCAATTTCCAGCTATAAGGTATAAACTTACTTACACCTTCCGAAAAGTGCGTTTTTTTTATGTTCTGGGATCTGGTTATCATATTGTGTGGTTTTTCTCGGCAGCTCAACTTCCAAAATTATGGCTCTACCAAAGACAAATGTACGAATAATCTTCTGTAAAGCCTCGATTATACTTATATTTGTGCATTGAAAGCAGATGCACTTATGAAAATCCTCATCGCCTCTGACTCATACAAAGAATGCCTGCCGGCCCGCGAGGTGGCGACGGCTATGGCAGCGGGCGTGCTTGAAACATACCCGTCGGCAGAGATTGCCTGCTTGCCGCTTGCCGACGGCGGCGAAGGGACGCTGGAGGTTCTATCGGAGGCTCTTCATGCAAAAGTTCAGACGGTCGAAGTTCATGACCCGCTGGGAAGAAAGATTGAAGCCAAATTCGGCGTTTCAGGCGATATCGGCATAATAGAGGTGGCACAGGCCTGCGGCTTCTCCCGGCTCTCTCCCCCGGAGAGAAATCCGATCGTTGCAACCAGCATGGGCGTAGGCGAACTGATAATGACCGCGCATAAAGCCGGATGCCTGCAACTTTTCGTCAGCCTTGGCGGCAGTGCAACCTGCGACGGCGGGGCCGGGATGCTTTCCGTTTCCGGAATCAAGGGGGTCTTTCGTGAAATGAGCATAGAGCTTCTCTGCGATGTAGAGAATCCTTTCACAGGGCCGGAAGGTGCAGCCCGCGTATTTGCGCCGCAAAAAGGGGCGTCGGCAAGTGATGTGGAAAGTCTGGAGGTGCGCATGCGCTCACTCGCAGAACAGTATCTCGCCGAGACCGGCATTGACGTATCCGCCACCCCGGGAGCCGGAGCCGCCGGAGGAATAGCCGGGGCGCTTATCGCTTATGGTGGAGCGAAGGTGGTAAGCGGCATCGACAGGGTTCTGGAGCTGGTGGGCTTTGACGAGGCCGCACGGGATGCCGACCTTATCATCACCGGCGAAGGACGGTCCGACCTTCAGACCCTCAAGGGGAAAGTGCCTATGGGTGTATTGCGGCATTGTCCGGCTACGCGGGTGGCGCTTGTTTCGGGAGCAATAGCCCCTGATGCGGCTCCTGCTCTGTCAGAGGCCGGTTTTTGGAAGGCCGTTCCGGCTACGCCTCCGGGCATGAAACTGTCTCAGGCCATGAATCCTGATACGGCAAAACGGAACATAATGAACGCGGCAGTTAATTGTGCAAATCTCATCGGCTGAATCTTTTGGATTTTTCGAAGAAAACTATTAGATTTGCAAAAGTTTGACAAATTTAAGAGTTTTCTTTATGATTGTCCAGTTTTCAATCGAGAATTTCCTTTCGTTCAAGGAGCAAAATACATTTTCCATGGTGGCAACCCCGCTACGGGAAGACGCTGCCTTGACAGAGAATGTTCTAGTGCCTATTTCGGACACAGGAGTTTCTCTTCTCAAAAGCGCACTCATCCTCGGTCCCAATGCCTCCGGCAAGTCCAATGTCATAAAGGCATTTGATTTTTTCAAACGCTTTATCGTAAACTCCTTCAAGGATGTCCAGGCGGGTGAGGAAATCGGGGTCGAGAATTTCCGGCTGGATGTTCGAACAGCATCGGAACCAACAAGTTTTGAACTCATTTTCATCTGCGGTGACAATCAGTTCCGCTATGGTTTCAACGTCACCTGGGAGAGGGTCCTTGACGAATGGCTGTATCGGAAAGCTTGCCGCAAACGCGCCAAAGAGGTCGAACTCTTCCTTCGCGAAGGAGATACCTTCAAGGTTCACCCTAGCATGCCGCTGTTGCAGGATATCGTAAACCGGAAAATGGTCCGTGCCAACGCCTTGCTGCTGTCGGCAGCCGCCCAGTTCAATGACACTACAGCCGTGGAGATTATCGCCTGGCTCACGGAGACGGCTGTCCTATCCTGCTCGGAAGAAGATATCAACTGGAAGGATGCCCTCCGTCATTTTGACGATGAAACTATGAGGGAGAGGATTGTCGCCTTTTCGCAGTATGCCGACCTGGGTATAGAGGACATCGAGAAATCAGGTGACCGGGTCACAAGCCGGCACAACCAGTACGATGCCGAAGGCCGTGTGACGCAGTCCGTGTCCTTCCCCTTCCTGGACAACGAATCCGAGGGCACCATCAAGTACTTCTCCCTTGCATATCCGATTATTGATGCGCTGGATCACGGAAAACGGCTGATTGTAGATGAGTTTGACTCCAAGATGCATCCCCTGCTGACAGAGAAGGTAATCTCGCTGTTCAATTCCAAGGAGACCAACCCGTACGGCGCCCAATTGATATTCACGGCTCATGACAGCAACCTGCTTTCTTCGGGATCGTTCCGAAGAGACCAAGTGTGGTTTACTGAAAAAGATCGCTTTGGGGCATCCAAACTATTCTCCCTGGCAGAATACAAAGTGCGTAGCGGGGCATCATTTGAAAAAGGGTATCTGTCCGGCAGGTATGGTGCCACGCCAATTCTCGGCAATATGTCCAATCTGTTCGTGAAGGAGGAGCGATAGTATGGCGGTAAATCGTAAATCTCCCCGGAAGGAACGGGATATCCGAAGAAAAGTCGGAGTGCGTCCCGTCAAGAAATCGTTCCTGATTATCTGCGAGGGACAGAACACGGAACCGGACTATTTCAATTCCTTCCGTCTGACATCAGCAACGGTAAAAGCTGTCGGCAAAGGACTTGGAACACGTGCATTGGTTAAGGAAGCTATCGGCATCCGGCAGGAAGAGCAAAGGAAAGGGAAAACCTATGACCAGTATTGGGTAGTATTTGACAAGGATGATTTTCCGGCGGAAGACTTCAATCTGGCCATACGTGAAGCTCAGTCCGCGGGATTTTGCGTAGCATGGTCCAATCAAGCTTTTGAATACTGGTTTCTTCTCCACTTCCATTTGTACCAAGGGCCTATTCACAGGAGCAAGTACCCTGAGATGCTGACAAAACTCACAGGCATGCCCTACTCCAAAAAAGCCGGAGCAGCATCGGCGCTTTACAATTTGTTGTTTCCTAAGATGGACACTGCCATTTCTCACGCCAAAACGGTCCTCGAAGGATTTCAAGAGGGAACGACGCCAGCCCAGGCCGAGTCTGCCACTATGGTGTTTGAACTCGCTAAGCAGCTACGCTCGTATATGAAAACTTTTTGACCGACATGTATTGCGGTTCAAAAATAAAGCATTAGCTTTGTTGTACAAAATGGCCACGGCCTTTCGGAACAGTGCGAACGGAGATTTTGTAAAAGGCGCGATTGACATTTCAAACCCCCGAAGGAAATTCGACCCCCTCCCGGCGGCGAGCAGTCGATGGTACGCAGTAGTCTTTTCGAGTGTTTTTGAAACTTTTATCAAATAGTTACGCGGTTTTCAGGCCGTTTTTTTGGTAGTTAATACGAGTGTGCAATCCTTTGAGTGTTTGGCACATCCGAGAAAGTGGGAAGTCGTATTAATACCCGTATCATACGACTGTGTATCAAGAAGTTGCGTTTTTTCACTTTTCTGATATATAATCCTCGCGATGGTCGTCGATGGAGAATGCTCCAGCAATCTCTTCTGCCGGGCCATATCAATATAGATCTGGGTGGTAGCCGGATCATTGTGGCCCAGCATACCCTTTTGAGCTTACTCTAAGCTATTGCTTTGCCCAAAACTTATAGCGCCTTATGCCTCGTTTCTATCCATCAGTCCTGATTGCTGACGCCTACGGCTCCGTGGGCGAGGTGACCTTCTATCACCGGCCAGAATCTCTTCGTGAGCGCGTACTATGGATTCGTGACACTCAGGGATGAGCACGTTCCACAGCCGGTTCCGTTTGAGAAGTTCCAGCCGTTTGCGGTGTCGCTGGGTGCCGGTGTCAAAATGAATGGGGCGCTGGTGATTTCTGCCCGGGTGGAGACGGGCGGTTGCCGACACCTGGGTTATAATCTCCCGGACCTTGGCCTTAACCTCATCTGCGGGAAAAGGAAATAATTCAAGTCCCCTTATTCTTCCGGCCAGCCCAGATTACACCCACGAGGATGGCCGCTGAACCAACTGCCCCGGTCAGGGTCAGGTGCTCACCGAGCAGAACCATTGCAGAAATCAGCGTAAAAATGGGATTCAGGTAAACGTAGTTGGTCGATGTTACGTTTCCGAGCCGGTCCATGACCAGGTTCCAGGCGAGGAAACACGCCAGTGAAGCCACCAGACTCAGGAAAAGCAGGTTTCCCCATACGGCAGGCTGAATGAGGATGTCCATCGAGAAGGAATCCCTGCATCCACCAAGGAACGGAATGATAGTTAAAATACCGTAGATGAACACTTTACGCGTAGCGTTGAGCGTACCGTACTCGCGTGTCATCTCACCCATAAAGAGACTGTAAACAGCCCAGCACAGGGCGGCGCCAATGGCAAGGAGGTCTCCCCTCGCCGACAACTGTATCCGGGTCCCTTCGAAGACCATGAGCCCCATTCCGAAAAGGGCCAGCAGCGTTCCTCCAACGAGTGGCCAGCCGACATGGATTCTCTCCAGGTTGTCAGCGAACCGTCCCTTCCCTATCCTGCTGTAAAGCAGCGTCAGGACTGCCGTCCAAAGGGGTGCGGTGCCCACCAGGAAGGCAGCGTTGCTGGCCTGTGTATAAACGAGGGCCGTGTTTTCCGTCAGGAAATACAGCGAGCCGCCGGTGACCCCGAGAAGAAGGGAAATCCCCTCATCCTTCCACCCGTTCCAGACCCTGCACTCTTTCCGGGCCACCAGGGTGTAGGCCCAGATGCCCGCGTATGCCAGGACGAAGCGGCAAAAGAAAATGGCAGCCGGCGCCATTCCTGCGCCGATAAGCACCTTGGTGCACACGAAAGTGACACCCCAGATGGCTACGACCAGTAGGGCGAGAAGATGGTAACGGAGCTTACTGACAGGCATCTCAGCGGACGGACTTCCCAAGCTCGTAGGCCTCGGTAAAGGCCGGAAGGGCTTCCACCTCTCCTTTCTTGTCGGCCCCGCCTCCGTAGATGCGGCCGCAGCGGCGGATGTCTTCAAAACAGTCGGCGAAACCGTCGAAGACATCGAAGGCACGGTTCAGCTGGGCCTTGTTATCGTCCTGGGCGGTGACCATATAATAGAAGTCCTTGTCCTTCATCCTGTCGTATAGCGGGTTCATGCGGTCCAGAAAAACCTTCATCTGGCCGCAGACCGAGTAGTAATAGACAGGACAGGAGAAACATACCACATCGGCCCCCATCATCTTGGGAAGGAGGTTGTTGGCGTCGTCCTTCTGGAAGCACTCCCCTTTCTGGAGGCACACCAGGCAGCCCTGGCAGTAATTGATTTTCTTCTCACGGAGATAGACAATCTCCACTTCGTTTCCATTCTCGGCGGCACCTTTGGCAAACTGCCGGGCCAGGAGGTCCGAATTGCCTCCTTTGCGGGGGCTGCCCGCGATAATCAGCACTTTCTTCATAGTTAACGTTCTATCTTGACAAGTTTAAGCTCAAATATCAGCGTGCTATGAGCAGGAATATCATCCATCTTTGTGGCGCCATAGCCCCACTTGGCGGGGATGTAAACTTCCCATTTATCACCCTCATGCATGCGTGTGAGGACAATCTGCCAGCCCATGATGAGGTCTCCGACCATGAAAAGGGCCGGCAGCGAGTCGCCCTTCGTGGTATCGAAGACAGTGCCATCGATAAGCTTTCCGGTATAGTGTACATAGACGATGCTGCGGGGTGTGGGCTTACGCGTGCCGCTCCCCTCTTCCAGCACGCGGTACATCACACCGTTGTCCAGGACTTGGACCCCGTCTTCCTGGGATTTTTGCTGTAGGAAGTCCTCATTGGCCTGCTTGTACGGATTGCTTTTCTTCTTTTTGTGGAACATGTCGGCAAAGGTACGAATCTTTTGTGATATGAGAGCCGGGCGGGCGGACTTGTCCAACTCGATGGAGTGGACGGCTTGCCGGATGCTTGGTCGGAGCGGAGATTTTGGTTATCTTTTCTGATTGCCCGCCAGAAGAAAGTAATCGGCCTTGGTCTTCTCGGCAATCTCAATTTGAGGTTTCATGGCCTGGCAGTCGAAGTGGGCGGTCCACTTCATCACCACCTGCGGAAGGATGCCGCTGGAGAGAGCGAAACAGATGAAGGTGCGGCGTAAGTCTTGGTGATGGGAGGCTATTTCTCCTTTGTGAAAAAATAGACTGCCAGCGTGGGGAGAATGACCAAAAGGATTAAGGAAATCTCTACCAGCATGTACGAGCCGAAATAATCGACCAGCGTCTGGAATTTCAGAACGCCGTCAACCAGAAATACCAGGAAGGCAAACCAGCATACAAAGAAAATGGCTGCATGCTTGACTTTTCTTTTCCTCAGTTTCATCTTACTCTTTTTTTAATTAGCATCCGGAACCGTCAATTCTGCATGATTCGCCCCAACCTGCAGGGCGCGGTTCAAGGCCGACATCCACCGACATCAGGGTCACCGAACCATCCTCGCGGACATAGCAGGGAATGCCCACATCCCCTATTCTCTTGGCCTCGTCAAAGGCCGGATGGCTGTCGCGAAGGTCAAGGAACTGCTTGAGGTTCCTCACGTGCTTGCCGATGTCAATCACCTCGAAGTCGGGATTCCCCTCCACCTGCTTCTCTACATATTCGCAGTCGGGACAGGTATGCATCACAAACATCTTAATCATAGATATAATCGTATTATAAACTAAAAGGCAAAAACGGGGCGGACAAGCTGTTCCGGCTTATCGGTGGCAATGACGTCCACGCCGAGCCGGATGGCTTTCGCGTTTTCTGCCGACTTGTCTTCGAAACCCAGGATGAGAGCCAGAACCTGGACGCCGCGGTCGTGGCAGCGCTTGACTATTTTCCTGTCAATCTGGTCTATCCAAAAGACGGCGATGTCCGGGTGTATTTCGTCGAGTACCTTGTCCAGCTCCTTCGGATGGTTGACATAGGCCTGAAGGGTATGAATCCACGGGAACATGGCACGAAACGCCTTGGTATCCTCCACAGACGAGAAGGTGAAATAGGTCCTCTCCAGCATTCCGTAGGAGTCGATGAGCTTCACGAGCTCACGGAAGTCCCCGCTCCTGTAATCGACGGTGATGCAAAGGTCGGTCGGGGCGGCTTTCTCAAGGAGGGCCGAAAAGCGTGGCAGTTTCTGTCCCTTCCATTGGGGGCCGAACCAGCTGCCTGCGTCGAGCGTATCCAGGTCGCGGGAGTACCATTCCCGGATGGGGCCGCTCCCGTTGGTCGTCCGGTCGAGGAGTTCGTCGTGCAGGAGATAGAAGACGCTGTCCTTGGAGATGACCACATCGGCCTCCATGACATCCACCCCGAGCCGGATGCAGGAATCGGCCGATGCGAGGGTGTTCTCAGGGGCGATGAAGTTTGCGCCCCGATGGCCGCTGATCTTTGGGTAGGAAACGCTTCTCTCCCCGCAGGAAGTGCAGCTCTCCAGGCAGGAGAAGACGGTAGCGAAAAAGAGGGCGGTTATAAGCAGCGGGCTTCGTTTCATGACCTGCCCTCCAGAATTTGCTTGGCGGCATTCTTGGTGTCCACCTTCTCGATGATTCTCTCAAGGATACCCTCCTCATTGAAGATGAAGGTACGGCGGAGTGTCCCGAGGACGGTCTTTCCGTACATCTTCTTTTCTCCGATGGCTCCGAAGGCCTCGTGCATCTCCTTCGTGGTGTCGGCCAGAAGCGTGAAAGGGAGCGAATGTTTCCGGGCAAACCCGGCGTGGGACTTCTCGCTGTCTTTGCTCACGCCGACTACGTTGTACCCGGCCGCTTTCAGGGCCTCGTAATTATCCCGGATGGAGCAAGCCTCGGCAGTGCAGCCGGAAGTGTTGTCTTTCGGGTAAAAATAGATGATGGTTTTCCGTCCGGTGAAATCTGCCGATTTCACGGTGTTGCCGCTCTGGTCCTTGACCTCGAAAGAGGGCATTTTGTCTCCGATTGCCAGCATAAATATGGTAAAATTACTGATACTTCTGGAAGTTGTATTTCTCCCGCAAAGCGGCTTTCGTCCGGGCGTCCTGATGGGTGAAATAGTTTTTCCAGCCCGGGCAGAAATTGATGTGCCAGCGCCAGAAACGGCTCAGAACAGATTTCGGATTCTTGTCATAATGTGCGCGGAACTTGCAGTTCTCGCAAGGGTAAGATGTTTCTTGTGCCATAATATGTTAACGAATTTCCTTACCAAACGGAAACAGAGAGGCGATTGCCATCTTGAAATGTTGCAGGCCCCAAGGGATGCCCACGATTGTCACGCAGAGCAACATGCCGAAGACCAGGTGGAGGATGGCGATTTCCCACCAGCCCAGCAGAATCCAGACCAGATTCATCACCACCGACAGGCAGCCCGGCTCATTGGGGCCGTCCACGAGTTTACGCCCGAAAGGCCAGAGCGCGTAAGTCCCCAGCTTAAATAGTTGAATACCAAACGGAATGCCGATAAGGGTGATGCACATCAACAGGCCCACCATGTAGTAAATCAGGGCGATGATGATACCGCCAAGTACGAGCCAAAGGATATTTCCGAGGAATTTCATTCTACCCCCTTTTCATCAAATGTTTTGGTCTCTCCCCCGCCCCCGTCAGGACAACCACTTGGCCGGAAGGTCCTCGAATGCCACGCCGTCGTGTTCGGCCGGGTCATAGACATAGCCGCAGATGCTGCAGATGTACTTTCCCGAGGCCGACAAAGCCTCCATATAGCTGCAGATGTCCTTCCGGAATTTAACAGCCTTGATTTCCATATTAAGAATCTCGTTTCATGCAAAGATAAGTATTTTTTTCGTATGAGCCTTGTCAGCTCCCCAAAAGGCTCAAAACATGGAAGAAGTTGCCGCAGGAAGCAGGTGCGCCGGTCATCCGGACGAAAAAATGATTATCTTTGCTCCATGGAATACCTGTCAAAACAACGATACGACGAAATCTCGGCCGAACTGAAGCACCTTATCGGCGAAGTTTATCCCAAGGTGCAGGAAGACCTTGCAGAGGCCAGCGCCCAAGGAGACCGAAGCGACAATGCGGGATACCGTGAAGCAAGGCGGCTCCAGGGTAAGACCATCAGCCGCATCCGCTTCCTGCAAAAGGTCCTGGAACATGCCCGCGTGCTCGATCCGGGGGTCCTTCCCAAGGACAGGGTATGCCTTCTGAGCCATGTGGAATTCACCAACCTTCAGACCAATGCCCGCATGAGTTTCCAGATAGTCAGTCCCCACGAGATGGACCTTGACGCCGGAAAAATTTCGCTGAAATCCCCCATCGGCGCGGCCCTGATGGGCAAAAAGGCAGGCGAAATAGCCGAGGCGACGGTTCCCTCCGGTATCCTGCGCCTTAGAATCGAAAGCATCAAATAGCGCTTCTCCGCTGCCGATCCCCGCGAATTCCACGTACAGCCGGCCCGGCGCCAGGCCAGACAGCAATGGCTTGTTCAAGACCGGCCACGGTTCCCGAAGAGATGCTGGCCGCATGCAAACAGCAGCCACATGGTCTCCGAAACGCACTTGGGCTCCGGCGTAATAGGGCGCTCCCCTGTCTTTTTTTCTGTCATAACACATGATATCCCGGCATATTTACACTTTTTTGGTTATCTTTGCGAACTAAAACTATCCGACATGAGAAAATATACCGTTTTACTTCTGCTCACCGGGCTGCTGGCCTTTTCCTGCAAGCAGGAGAGGGTCAATGTGGACAGACTCGTGAAAAACTATGCCGAGGTGACCATCCCGGCTCCTGACCTGACGGGCATCACCGACAACGGAAAAGAAGTCCTCCGGCTTTACCGGAAGGCGGCCGACGAAGTGGACAGAATATACTGGCAGCAGTATTTCGGAGACGGGGATGCCTTCCTGGGCGCCCTGGGCAATCCTTCCGAAAAAATCTATGCCCAGATTAACTACGGTCCCTGGGACCGCATCGACGGAAAACCTTTCCTGCCGGGCTATGGCAACAAACCGGCTGGCGCCTGCTTCTATCCCCAGGACATGACCTCAGAGGAATTCCGCTCATGGGACAATCCGCACAAAAACAGCCCCTACACGCTGGTGAAGCGCACGGAAGACGGGAAACTCAATACCGTCTGGTACCATGAAGCATACGCGGAGCAGATTGCCAAAATTGAAGAATACCTTACCCGCGCCGCCGACGTCACCATCAAGGAGAGCGTACGTCATTATCTCCTCCAGATGATTGAAGGCCTCAAGACGGACGACTACTATGACGGCTACAAGGCCTGGCTGGAGATGAACGACAGCAAGATGGATCTTGTAATCGGCCCTATCGAGGCCGTGGACGATGCCGTCAACGGTACCAAAGCCTCTTACGGGGCCTATGTCCTCCTGAAGAACCTGCAGCGCACCGAGGAACTCAATGCCTTGTCGGCCCGCATGCCGGAACTGCAGAAAATGCTGCCCGGAGATGCTGCCAACCATGATTTTGTTCCCGGCGCCGAGTCCGATATTTTCTCCTGCAACGTACTTTACTGCAGCGGCTACACCAATGCGGGCTTCAAAGTCATCGGCATCAACTTCCCGTATGACACGAAGGTGCAGGAGGAACTGGGCACCCGCACCATCATCTTCGACAACGTCATCCGCGAAAAATTCAACCGTACGGTTCACCCGGTGGGCAATGCGCTGCTGGAAGATGTGTTCCAGCCCCACGTGGACGCCAGCGCCTTCTACTGGATCATCGTGTTCCGTGAGATAGCCAAAGGACTGGGCGTGAAAGAGACCATTAACGGGAAGGGCACCGTGGCCGAAGCCCTGGCCGGAGAGGCGCTCGTCATAGAAAAAGCGAAATCCAATGTCCTGGGCGCCTGGCTTTGCGCCAAGGAAGCGGAGGCCTACAATATATCGGCCCTTTTCCAGAAGGAGGACGTGCTCACCACCTTCGTGACCAATACCATCCGCTCCACCCGCTTCGGCGCCACCGGCCCCACCGGCATCGCCAACATCGTCGTTTACAATTATCTGCTGGAAAGCAAGGCCATCATCTGGAATCCTTCCGGCCGGTACAGCGTGGACTACGACAAAACCTGGGAGGCGCTGGAAACCCTCGGCGCCAAAATTCTGGACATCCAGGCCCACGGCAATCTTGAGGAAGCCCGCGCATGGATTTCCAAGTATGGGGTCGCAGGTCCGGAAAGCCTGGCCGACAAACGGGTTCTGGAAAGCGCAGGCATCCCCGTGGACATCCGCTTTTCCTACGAATAATCTTTTAACGCAACAAGCACCATGCTAAAGAATTTTACGGGTTTCGACCTTGTCGATAAGATGCAGAAATTGCGTCGAAAGAACAAACTGGCTCCTTCTCTCTTAAAAAAGAAAGCCCTCAGCCTCATTTTTATCGCCGCTTGTGTTTCGTTCCTCTGGTTTCTCCCTACGGAGTCCTTCGGGATAGACGGCCTTACGGCGGTTCAGCAACGTATCATCGCCATCTTCGTGTACGCCACCCTGATGTGGGTACTGGAGCTGGTTCCGGCCTGGGCCACATCGGTTTCCATCATCGTCCTGCTCCTGCTGTTCGCCTCGGATTCGGGAATCAAATGGATTTGCAATCCCGACACCGTCGGGCAGCTGCTCAGCTACAAGCAGGTCATGGCCAGCTTCGCCGACCCGGTGGTGATGCTTTTCATCGGCGGTTTCATTCTGGCCATCGCCACAACCAAGACAGGCCTGGACGTACACCTGGCACGCGTTCTCCTGACACCGTTCGGAAAGAAAAGTGAAAACATCCTCCTGGGATTCATGCTGGTGACGGCTCTGTTCTCCATGTTCATCAGCAACACGGCCACCACGGCCATGATGCTGACCTTCCTCACTCCGGTGTTCAAACAGCTTCCGGAAGCCGGGAAAGGCCGTACGGCCATGGCGCTGAGCATTCCCATCGCGGCCAACCTGGGCGGCATGGGGACCCCCATCGGCACGCCTCCCAATACCATTGCCCTGAAGTACCTGAACGACCCTGAAGGCCTGAATCTGGGCATCGGCTTCGGTCAGTGGATGCTGTTCATGGTCCCGCTCGTCATCGTCATGATTGTGATTGCCTGGCTGCTCCTGAAGAAATTCTTCCCCTTTACGCAGAAGACCATCGAACTGAAGATAGACGGAGAGATGAAACGCGGCAAGGAAAGCATCCTGGTCATCGTCACGCTGATTATCACCATTCTCCTGTGGATGATGGACATGGTTACCGGCATCAATACCTATACGGTGGCGCTGATTCCGTTTGCGGTGTTTGCCATATTCGGCGTTATTGTCAAGTACGACCTGGACGAGATTAACTGGTCGGTTATCTGGATGGTGGCCGGCGGCTTTGCGCTGGGCTATGCCATGAACGGTTCCGGACTTGCCGCACTGGTCGTCCGTGCCATCCCGTTCGGCAATTTCTCGCCGCTGCTGATTGTCCTGCTGTCCGGACTGCTCTGCTACGGACTTTCCAACCTGATTTCCCACTCCGCCACCGCAGCCTTGCTGATGCCCATCCTGGTCGTGGTCTGCACAGCCATGGGAGATACGCTCGCAGCAGTCGGCGGCACCTCTACCGTGCTGATCGGCGTAGCCATCGCTTCCTCCAGCGCCATGATTCTTCCCATCTCCACCCCTCCGAATGCGTTGGCCTATGCCACCAACCTCATTCAGCAGAAGGATATGATTAAGATGGGCATCATCATCGGCGCCATCACCATTGTGCTGGGCTATCTTGTGCTCTTCGCGGCAGGTTCCTTACATATCGTCTGACGACGTCCTACAGCGAAGCAAGCAGGATTTCCTTGATATCCTTTTCCGTCAGGGGGACGTAGGCGTTCTCCAGGCCCTCGTTGACGGCAATGTGGCGGGCCATCTCGTCCAGGCGCTCCGGGCCGATTCCCACTTCCCGCAGGTGCATCGGGATGCCGATGCTCTCGAAGAAGGCGTAGGTGGCGTCGATGGCCTTCTGCGCAATCTCTAACTTGGGGAGAGCGGCATCGATTCCGAATACGTTGACGCCGTATTTGACGAAGCGCTCCAGCGTGCGCTCACTCAGGATGTGCTGCATCCAGCGGGGCGTGATGATGGCCAGGCCCTCGCCGTGGGTGATGTCGTAGTAGGCGCTCAGGGCGTGCTCGATACCGTGGCAGGGCCAGCCGCTTTCGCTGTTGCCCAGGGAAAGGATTCCGTTGCATCCGTAGGTGCAGCAAAGCATCATCTCGGCCCTGGCGGTGTAATCCTCCGGATTTTCAAGGCATTTGAGGGTGTTCACCATCAGGCTCTTCAACATGGATTCGCAGAAGCCGTCGTTCAGCAGCGTGCTGTCTTCGCAGAAATACTGTTCGATGGTATGGTTCATGGCATCGGCACAGCCGGCCGCCGTCTGCTTCTTGGATACGGAGAAGGTGTAGCGGGGGTCCAGGAAGGACACTGCCGGGAAGAGGAGCGGGTCCATGTAGCCGATTTTGTCGTTGGTCTCCGTACGGGAGATAACGCCTCCGCAGTCGTATTCGCTGCCGGTAGCGGCCAGGGTGAGGATATCCACGATGGGGAGCGCGGCCTTGGCCTTGACCTTGTAAGTAATCAGGTCCCAGGGGTCGTCGTCGTACAAGGCGCCGGCGGCGATGGCCTTGGAGCAGTCCAGCACGCTGCCGCCGCCCACGGAAAGAATCACCTCGATGTCGTTCTCCTTGCAAAGCCGCACCCCTTCCAGCACGCTGGGGTCATACTTGGGATTGGGCTGGATGCCGGGAAGCTCCGTTATTTCAAAATCGCTCAGCAGTTCCTTCACGCGGTCGTACAGGCCGATTTTCTTGATGCTGCCTCCTCCGTAGGTGAGGAGCACCCGCTTTCCGAATGCAGTCATTACGTCATGGAGTTTCGCAATGGCATTTTCGCCGAAAATCAGGCGGGTGGGGGTCATGTAATCAAAGTTCTGCATAAGTGTTCTATTTGTAAATGTTGTCGAAATATTCTCGCAGGCGCCGCTCGTCCCGGATGATTTCCCGCAGCTGCGCGAGCGGTTCCTCGTTGGGTGAGCCGGGAATCAGCAGGTGCAGGTAGCCGCCCTCTGCATACTTCTCATGCAGGTGTTCCAGCGTGCGTCGCCAATGGCTCTCCCTGTCCAGTTCCGGATAATGCGTCAGGCCGAACTGGATGGTCCTGCGGATAACGGTTTCCGGGTCTATCATGCGGTCGGCCTCCGCCACGAGGGCGCCATAAATGCTTCTAGGAGGCGTAGTTGCGGAGGCACGGTGGTCCTCCGCGGCCTGGGCGATGGTTTCAATCTGCTCCGGCGTAAACCAGCGGCGCAGTTCGGCATCGGCCCGGATGATGCGGCCGCTCTCCAGGTGGTGCGTTTTCCGGTCCACGGCAAGGCCCAGATCATGGCAGGCCGCAGCCACATAGAGCATATCGCAGTCGATGTCGTAGCGTTTTCCCATTTCCAGGGCCCGCTCCATGACCGCCCGGGCGTGGTCCTCCCGGTGCGCCGGGTCAAAGGCGGCATATTGCGGAATTATCCGCGATTCAACATATTCTACGAGCGATGCAGTCATCTTGTCAGAATTCGGCGCTTGATGGTTCATTGCTCAAAGGTACGCAAAATTTGATTATATCCGCGGCACCCCTGCAAATTGTCTCGAAAAGTTACGCGATTTTCAGAAAACATGTATATTTGTAGTTCAGTAACAAAATCTGAGAGAAAATGAAACCGATTTTTACTCTTCTGATTCCAATCCTGATGTTGTCAGCCTGTAACTCAGCCTCAATAAACGGGGACCAAACACTGGACAGGACCCTTGCGTTCGAAGGCATCCCGAATGCCCGCGAGCTCGGTGGCCTTGTCATGCAGGACGGCCGCCGTATCCGGACCGGGAAACTGGTCCGTTCCGGAGAGCTTTCCAAAGCCACCGACAAGGATGTCACCCAGCTTAAAAAAGAATTCAAGCTTACCGATGTCTTCGACTTCCGCTTTGACAAAGAGCGGGAAAAAGCCATGGACCGGGAAATAGACGGCGTCCGGAACACCTGGCTCTCCACCCTGCCCCAGGCATTTGTGAGTTCTTTTTCTTCCGGCCGTGCCGACAGCACTACGGTACAGTCGGCCAACCTCATGGATGCGCTTGCAAAATACGCATTCTCTCCGCAGGCACAGGAGATGGCAAGCAAGCTGTATCCGGCCATTGTCATGGACGCCACCTCACAACAGCGTTACGGGACCTTCCTCCGGGGGGTATTGAACGCCAAAGGCGGTGCGCTCTGGCATTGTTCCCAAGGCAAGGACCGTTGTGGCTGGGGCTCCGCCTTCGTGCTGGCCGCACTGGGCGCCAGCCGGGAAACCATCGTTGAGGACTTTGCCCTGTCCAACGTCTCGTACGCGCCGCTGGTGGAAGCCATGTCGGCCAAAATTACGGAAAACGGCGGCGGAGAGGCGGAACTGGGCTTTATCCGCTCCATGGTGGGCGTGAACGTGGAAAACTTCGAACACACGCTGGACCTGATTGACGCCCAATACGGCTCTCTGCAGGCATACCTCGAGAAGGCCCTGGGCTTCACCGCGAAAGAACAGGAACAGCTGAAGAAGAAGTACTTGAAATAATATCCGCCCCTAAACATCAACCTCGGCCGCCGGGCCGGGGTTCTTTTTTTGTACGATTTTCCAGCCTATCACGCCTATCACGAAGGAAGTGAGGGGCGACAGGATGTTGAACAGGCAGAAGGGCGCATACGCAAGCGTAGGGACAGACAGGATGGTGGATTGCGTCATGCCGCAGCTGGACCAGGGATAAAGCGGAGAGGTCACGGTTGCGGAATCCTCCACGCTGCGGCTCAGCAGGCGCGGCTCGTAACCGTTCCGGATGTAGGTGTCGCGGTAAATGTTGGAAGTGAGGATAATCGCCAGGTATTGGTCCGATACGATGCCGTTCAGCGCCGTGCCGGTAATCACCGTCGCTCCCACCATGCCGCCCCTTGTGCGCGTCAACGGCTGCAGGACGCGGGACAGGTCCCCAATCATGCCGCTCCCCTGCATGGAGGCGCCGAAACACATGGCGCACACAATCAGGAACACGGTATTGAGCATGCCCAGCATACCGCGTGAGCTTACCAGCTGGTTCACCTCCGCCACGCCCGTCTCCAGCGAAACGGAATTATAAATCATCTCCACCAGGCCGGCAAAAAACACCTTCACGGGAGCACCTTCGGTAACACCCGCGCCGATTTCCCTGACAATGTCCGGCTGAAAAATGAGCGCCGCAGCCCCCGCTATCAGGGTGGACAGCGCCAGCACCATCAACGCCGGTTTCCGCATCCAGATGAGCGCAACCGTAATGGCAGGAACCACCATGAGCCAGGGAGAAATGTTGAACCGGGCGGCCAGCGTGCTTGTATATACCTCCATCTGTTCCGCCGACCCGCTGCCATGGACCAGCCCCAGCACCGTAAAGACAAGAAGCGTTATTACAAACGAGGGAAACGTGGTCAGGTACATGTAGCGGATATGGTCAAAAAGCTTCACCCGGTTCAGGGACGACGCCAGCACGGTGGTGTCCGAGAGCGGAGAAATCTTGTCGCCGAAATAAGCGCCGGAAATGATGGCGCCCGCCGTCATGGCATCGGAAAAGCCCTCGGCCCGGCCGATGCCCAGCAGCGCCACGCCCACCGTGGCAATGGTGGTCCAGGAGGAGCCCGTCATCAGGGAAACCACGGCGCACAGGATGCAGGTGGTAAGCAGAAAAACCTTGGGGCTGATGATGTGCAGGCCATAATAGATGAATGCCGGCACAACCCCGCTCATGGTCCAGGTCCCCGAAATGGCCCCGATCAAAAAGAGGATGAGGATGGCGGATGCCACATCGCCCACATTTTTGGAAATGGCCTTCTCAAAGTGCTCCCAGGGCGTTTTGTACAGCCACATGGACAGGCCGATACAGACGCCGGACGCCACCAGAAGCGCCACTTGCGACGCACCCAGGATGGAATCTGAGCCGAATATGGAAATATTCAGGATTAGCAGGACGATTAGCACCACCAGGGGGACCAGTGCAATCCATGTCCGTTTTGCGTCCGTCACCATGGGAGCAAAGTTATCTTTTTTTTCCGAATCGGCAAAAAAAACGTAACTTTGCGCGTCCTCGGAAGGAGACGCCGGATATTGCTGCAGCCCTCGGCAAGGACTACATGGAGTATGAACTGGATTATTCTGATTGTTGCCGGACTGTGCGAGTGTGGCTTTACATTCTGCCTTGGCAAAGCCAAAATGGCCGCCGGGCTGGAGGCGGCGGGCTGGTATGCCGGTTTCGTGGTCATTTCCGCCCTGAGCATGATTCTGCTTGCCAAAGCCACCAAAACCATTCCCATCGGCACGGCCTACCCCGTATGGACGGGCATCGGCGCCATTGGAACGGTGCTTATCGGCATTCTCGTATTCAAGGAGCCGGTTACCTTCTGGCGCCTGTTCTTTATCTTCACGCTGATTGCGTCCGTCGTCGGGCTGAAGATGGTTTAGGGCTATTTTTTTCTGACGAAATCACGAACCTTCTTTATCAGGAAGTGTCCGAATGAGAAGCCGGCGTGTGTGGTACGGTTTCCTATCTCCTGCAGACCCTGGTTGAGCAGGTTTTTGGGCGTATATAAGGTCTTGATCTGCTCCACATCCTCAAAGAGTCCTTCTTCCGCCGCGTCAACCTGGAGTTGATTCAGCTGCAGGGCGGCATCCACCCCTTCCAGCGTATTTTCCTTCAGGGGCTGGCTCGGGTCCAAAACGCCGCGGAAAGCACCCACAAAGGTGTTTCTGAACAATTTGCCGCGCAGCAGAATGCAGGCGACCAGCGCCAGCAGCAGCACGCCGGACACGATGAACGCCGCAATCACATAACTGCCCATCAGTTCTCCCAGCCACATGACCAGGGCGAAGGACAGGGCCAGCACGAAAACACTGCCCAGAATGAAAATCAGCAACAATGAAGCGACGGTGGAAAAGCCTTGCGAAAGGCCTTTGATGGAGCGGAGCTTCACGGAATCCAGCTGTACTTCCACATATCTTTTCCCATCCTGAACAAGCTGGTTTACCGGTTCACGGAAATTATTCATGACACATAATCTATTACTAATCTTTTGCAAATATAACGAAAAAGACGTAAATTTGTATAGTAAAACTGAAACTGATAACCACAATCGTCCCTATGGACCCCGTCAAAATAATCGAAATCAAAAAAAGCGTTTTTGCCAATAATGACACGGACGCGGAAAATCTTCGTAAAGAGCTTAAAACCAAAGGGGTATTCCTCCTGAACCTGATGTCTTCCCCCGGCAGCGGCAAAACCACGACGCTCATCCGGACCATCGGCCTGCTCAAAGACAGGCTCCGCATGGCCGTGATGGAGGCGGACATCGATTCGGACGTGGATGCCATCAAAATCAAGGAGGCCACCGGCATCGAGTCCATTCAGCTACATACCGGCGGCATGTGCCACCTGGATGCGGAAATGACCCGCCAGGGCCTGGACAACGTGTCCATGGACCGCCTGGACCTGGTCATCCTGGAAAATGTGGGCAACCTGGTTTGCCCGGCGGAGTTCGACACCGGCGCCGTGGCCAACGCCATGATTCTCTCCGTCCCGGAAGGCACGGACAAACCCCTCAAATACCCCCTGATGTTCTCCATCTGCGACGTTGTGATTATCAACAAGATGGACGTACTCCCCTATTTCGACTTCGACCTGGAGAAATGCACGGAGTACATCCACATGCGCAACCCCAAGGCCCGCGTAATACCCATCTGCGCCAAAACCGGCGAGGGCGTGGACGCCTTTGCCGACTGGCTCCTGGAAAAGGTGCAGGACTGGAAACAACAATAAAAGAACGATATATGCCCGAGATGTCAAAAGAATTTGTCCCCAAGCATTTTGGCGACAAAAACCCCAATCCCAAGCTCATCAAGCTGGTCCGTCACGTCACAGACCGCATTCCCGGCAAAATCAAGATGACAACTGAAGCCCCGGAGTACTGGGGCCTGGCCTGCATCTTCGAGGACGAGATGGACGCCATCACCCGCGAAGCCTCGCTGGACCTGCTCCTGGACATGCTTCCGGGCAACCCGTTCAGGGTGCGCAAGCACTGGACACGTGACCAGCTGCACCAGATGAACGCCAAGAAGCATTACGCATCGTCGGAAGCGGATTTCGACGCCCTGCTGGACAAACTGGCGTATTTCGGCATGCTGGAATATGACTATGGGGACCATTACACCAACGGACAGGGTCCCGACAAAGGCACTACTTTCGAGCGCAAGGACCGCATCTACTGGGTGCCGATGTTCGTCCCCGGCAGCGCGGAATACACCAATATGAACGTGGAGCTCATGGACAGGCATCCGGAGCTGGCCATGTTCTTCGAGCGCATGACCTTCCTCCCGCTGGAAAAAATCACGCCGATGGTGCCCATGGGCGGCTCCGGTATCGGCATGCACGTGATTCCGGTGGAAAAGGCCATCTCCATGGAGAACCAGTCCATTGACATTGAGCATATCTCCTACTGGCTCAAGAAGTACGAGGGACATCTGGGCGTGGGTATCTGCAGCTGCCGATACGGCCGGAAAAAGCTGGACGAGGGCTGCGCGGACGACTACCGCGACTGGTGCATCGGCGTGGGCGACATGGCGGACTACCTCCGGGAAACCGGCCGCGGACACGACATTACCTACGATGAAGCCATGGCCATCCTCAAGAAGGCCGAAGACCACGGTTTCGTGCACCAGGTCACCAACATTGACGGCGAAGGGAAAATTTTCGCCATCTGTAACTGCAATGTCAAGATTTGCAATGCCTTACGCACCTCCCAGCTGTTCAATACGCCCAACATGAGCCGTAGCGCCTATGTGGCGGAGGTCCAGACGGAGAATTGCGTGGCCTGCGGCCGCTGCGTGGAGTACTGCCCCGCCGGAGCGGTGAAACTGGGCCAGAAACTCTGCACCCACAGCGGCCCTGTCCAGTATCCCAAGCACGAGCTCCCGGATGCCAAGGCCTGGGGGCCGCACAAATGGACGGAAGACTATCGGGACAAGAACCGCATCAACTGCTATGAGACCGGCACGTCGCCCTGCAAGACCGCCTGTCCGGCCCATATCGCCGTCCAAGGCTATCTGAAGAAGGCCGCCGAAGGCAAATACACGGAGGCGCTGGAGCTCATCAAGCGCGAGAATCCGTTCCCGGCCGTCTGCGGACGCATCTGCAACCGGCGCTGCGAAGACGCCTGCACGCGGGGCACCATCGACCGGGCCGTCGCCATCGACGCCGTCAAGAAATTCATTGCCGAAAAGGACCTGCACGCGGAAACGCGCTTTGTGCCGGAGGTGAACATCTGCTCCAATGTCCAGGACCGCTGGGAGGAGAAGATTGCCATCATCGGCGGCGGACCTGCAGGCCTTTCCTGCGCGTACTACCTGGCTACCCAGGGCTACAAACCCACGGTCTTCGAGAAAAACGAAGAGCCCGGCGGCATGCTCCGCTACGGCATCCCTTCCTATAAGCTGGAAAAAGACGTCATCAAGGCCGAAATTGACATCATGAAGGAGATTGGCGTGGAAATCCGCACTGGCGTGGAGGTGGGCAAGGACATTACCATCGCCCAGCTGCGCGAAGAAGGGTACAAGGGTTTCTACGTGGCCATCGGCTGCCAGGGCGGCCGCCTGCCCGGCGTTCCCGGGGAAACGCTGCCCGGCACCACCACCGCCATCGACTTCCTGCACAAGGCCAATTGCGGCGATGTCGCCGTTTCCGGCAAGGTCGTGGTGGTCGGCGGCGGCAACGTGGCCATCGACGCGGCCCGTGTCGCCATGCGCAGCGGCGCCTCCGAGGTAACCATGCTTTCCCTTGAGACTGAGGATATTATGCCGGCATCCCTGGAGGAGCGCACGGAAGCCCGCGAGGACGGCGTGGTGCTCAATCCCGGCTGGGGGCCCAAGGAAGTGCTGGGCACGGACAAGGTGAGCGGCATCGTCTTCAAGAAGTGCACCTCCGTATTTAACGCAGAACACAAGTTCGCTCCGGAATATGATGAAAATGAGCTTATCACCCTGGATGCCGACCTGGTTATCTTCGCCATCGGCCAGACCGTTATCTTGAAGGACCTCTTCAAGGACACCAAGGTGGAATTCTTCCGCGGCGTCTATCCGGTGGCGGACAAACTCACCTATCAGACAGCGGAACCGGACATCTTCGTGGGCGGCGACGTCTTCACTGGGCCTAAGTTCGCCATCGACGCCATTGCCGCCGGCAAGGAGGCTGCCGAGTCCCTGCACCGCTTTGTGCAGCATGGGCACATGACCATCGGCCGGAACCGCCGGGACTTCATCGAGCTGAACAAGCAGGACATCGTGGTGGAAAGCTATGACAACGGCTCCCGCCAGGACCCCGGCGTGGTGCCCGTGAAGAGCAAGTTTGCCGAATACCACGGTACGCTCACCGAGGAGCAGGTCCGCAAGGAGACGGCCCGCTGCCTGAAGTGCGGCGCTTCCGTCGTGGACGAGAACAAGTGCATCGGCTGCGGCATCTGCACCACCAAGTGCGCCTTCGACGCCATCCACCTGCACCGCGTGCACCCGGAAGCCAGCGTCATGCGCACCTCCGAGGACAAGTTCGGCGGCATCCTCCCGTACATGATTAAACGTACCGGCAAGATACTGTTCAGTAAGAAATAATCCCATTCACGAAGCCATGGGCGGCTACGGTTTTTGTGACCTACACCTCTTCTGCCAAACAACAATAATAATGATACCGGAACAGACAAAATATTTTCGCTCCCCCTTTTTTGGGGGGTAGAAAATATTTTAGTCTGTGGAGGTAACAAGGTATGCACGAATTAGGGATTGTTTTTTACATTATTCGGGACGTCAAGCAGGCGGCCCTGGAGCACGCTGTGAGCAAGGTTTCGGGCGTAGTGATGAACATCGGCGAGGTGTCCACCATCATTCCCGGCTACCTCAAGGACTGCTGGCGCTGGGCCGCGGACAAGGAAGAACTGCTGAAGGGTGCCGAACTGAAAATCAATACCATTCCTGCCGTCACGTACTGTGAAGACTGCCATGCCGAGTACGGCACGGTGGCACATGGGAAAATATGCCCGCACTGCGGAAGTGAACACACCTACCTGCTGCGGGGCAACGAAGTAGAAATCAAAGAAATAGAAGTACCTAACAATTAGAATTATGGCTTGTTTTATTGCTCCCCTGGTGGAAGCCGTTGCGGTAACCGCCATCCGTAAAAGCGGACTCAAAGGAAACTCCCCTTTCCTGCAGCATCTGCCGGACCTGGAAAAAATGCTCTGGGGCGGAACCCTCATGCTCATTGTGGACCATATCATCAATGGTGAACTCACCTGGGCCTTTCCCTTCTTCACGGCCCTGGGACAGACGGGCGGCGCGGCCATCCTCTGGCGCGAAGTCCTCACCGTGGGCGTACCCATGGCCCTTGTGCTCACCGTCGCCTGGGCCGGCTGGACAGCCCTGAAAGGAAGGCAGATTCTTCGCTATGCTCAGAATGACAAATAGCCTTCTGTCATTCTGCCTTCTGTCATTCTGAGGAGCGAAGCGACGAAGAATCTATAACCAACAAATATCTAAACCTTAATTTATTATGTTTTTCCAAGTGTATGGGGCTAACGCCCTTTCTCAATGGGGAATGCTGATTGTGGTCCTCCTGGGCCTCATCCTCCTCAACGAATTCGCCCGTCGCACCAAGCTGGGCGGCATCATTACCTTCCTGGTAGTGCCGCTGGCACTCACGGCCTACTTCCTGGCCATCTGGTGGGGTGTCCGCACCGGTGCCCAGTGGGCCCTGGAAAACCAGACCCACATCTACATGCAGGGCTGGTTCCACTATGCCAAGCTGTATGCCGCCACCGCAGGCTGTATCGGCTTCATGATGATCAAGTACAAATGGGGCGTCGGCGCCAAGCACTGGTTCAAACCCTTCCCCTTTGTGATTGTGGGCATCAACATCCTCATTGCCTGCGTCTCCGACTTCGAGAGCGCCGCAATGGGCTGGAACAAGTGGTGGCTCACCTCCGAAGGCGTCTGGCAGTATGGCGGCTGGCACAACGTGATGAACGGCGTCGCCGGTCTTATCAACATCATGTGTATGACCGCCTGGTGGAACGTCTATCCTTCCAAGGACAAAAAGGATATGATTTGGGCCGATATGACCTGGGTGTATATCGTCATCTATGACATTTGGAATTTCGCCTACACCTACAACTGCCTGCCTACGCACAGCTGGTACTGCGGTATCGCCCTGCTCCTCGCCCCCACCGTGGCCGCTCTCCTGTGGAACCGTGGCGGCTGGATTCAGAACCGTGCCAACACCCTGGCCATCTGGTGCATGTTCGCACAGGTGTTCCCGCTGTTCCAGGAAACCTTCAAGAACGGTCAGCAGTGGTTCAGCTGGGCTACCCTGCCCGTGCTCTATCCCGAAGGTGTGGACACCATCGCCAAGCTCTATGCGGCTGCCGGTGGCGAAGCTGCAACCGTTGGGACTACCGTAGATCCTTCCGTGGTGGCAGCCAACCCTAGCATGATGCTGGTAATCAGCGCCCTGGCCCTGGTGACCAACTGCATCGCCATCTGCTACATCATCGCCGTTTCCAAGAAGCGTCACATCAACCCGTACAAGGAAGACGTTTTCGTGGACCAGCAATACTACAAGGACGCCGTCGCCCGTGCCGATATGGCTTAGTACCCGGTGTTCAAGTGTGACAGCAAACTTCCTGTCACTCAATACATTATCATACAATCCTCGTTCAGATTTTGAACGAGGATTGTTGTATAAACAACAGTAGCACAATCACTTGACTGCCACACAAAAACGGGAGACTTTGATTTCTGCTGAATAATGGGTAAATTTGTACAATCAATGACGCGCATACACATGAACCCTAACGAATTTGACGTAATTATCATCGGCGGAGGCATCACGGGAGCCGGTACCCAGCGGGACTGCGCCATGCGCGGGCTCAGGACGCTGCTTGTCGAGCGCTCGGACATTGCCACCGGAGCTACGGGCCGCAACCACGGCCTGCTTCATTCCGGATCACGCTATGCCGTAAACGATGCGGAGAGCGCGGAGGAGTGCATCCGCGAGAACAGGATCCTGCGCCAGATTGCCGCCCACTGCATCGACGGGACGGACGGCCTGTTCATCACCCTGCCGGAGGATGACCTGGGCTATCAGCAAACCTTCGTGGACGCCTGCCGGAAAGCGGGCATCGGCGCGGAAATCATCGATCCGGAACTGGCCAAACGGCTGGAACCCAGCGTGAATCCGGAGCTAATCGGTGCCGTAAGGGTACCGGACGGCAGCGTGGACCCGTTCCGGCTTTGCGCCGCCAACATGCTGGATGCCAAACTGCACGGCGGTCAGGTGCGCCTGCACACCGAGGTAACGGGATTCATCCGCGAGGGAAACACCCTCAAAGGCATACACACGCGCAATCACCAGAGCGGCGAGGAAGCGGACTATTACGCTCCCGTCATCGTGAACGCCTGCGGCATCTGGGGCCAGCACATCACCGAACTGGCCGGCGTAAAAGTGGGCATGTACCCCGCCAAGGGCGCCCTGCTCATCTTTGCGCACCGCGTAAACAACATGGTCATCAACCGCTGCCGCAAGCCTTCCAACGCAGACATTCTGGTGCCCGGAGATACCGTATGTGTCATCGGCACCACTTCTACCCGCATCCCCTTCGAGGAATGTGACAATGTGGCCGTGACTCCGGACGAGGTCACCCTCCTCATCACCGAAGGCGCCAAACTGGCCCCCGCCCTTTCGCAGACGCGCATTTTACGGGCCTATGCCGGTGTACGGCCGCTTGTCAGCGCGGACAATGACCCTACCGGCCGCAACATTTCCCGCGGTATCGTCTGCCTGGACCATGAGCAGCGGGACGGCCTCAAGGGCCTGATTACCATCACCGGCGGCAAGCTCATGACCTACAGGCTCATGGCCGAGATTGCCACGGACCTGGTCTGCCAAAAGCTGGCTGTGGACAAGGCCTGCACGACGGCGGTAACTCCCCTGCCCGGTTCCGAGGAAAAATCGTACGAGGCCGTGGCGCAGAAGGTGTGGGAAGCGCCCACCACCGCACAGAAGGCCGCCGCTTCCCGCATGGGTACGCGGGCCAGCCGCATCCGCTCGTCGAACAGGTATGACGACGACCTTATCTGCGAATGCGAGGAAGTGTCGGTGGGCGAAATCAACGCCGCCATCGAGCGCATGGACGTTTCCACGCTCACGGACCTGCGTCGGCGCACCCGCGTGGGCATGGGAACCTGCCAGGGCGAGTTCTGCGCCTGCCGCGCAGCCGGCCTGCTGGCCAAGGCGCACGCTTGTATCGACAGGGAAAGGAAAGACCTGGCGGATTTCCTGCAGGAACGCTGGAAGGGCAACTTCCCCATCGGCTGGGGCGACACCCTCCGCGAGGCGGAATATACACAATGGATTTATAAACACGTTCTGGGCATTTAAGTCCCTCCCCCAAGGGGAGGGGTTTCGGGAGGGGGTAACGTGAACATTTTATATTTCATGAAATGAAATTCGACACTGTTATAATGGGAGGCGGCCTGGCCGGCATGATGGCAGGCATTGCCCTGCAGCAAGCGGGGCAAAACACCGCCATCGTCTCCCAGGGCCAGAACGCCCTGCACTTTTTCTCAGGCACTTTCGAGAGCCTGCAAGCGCCCCCCGTGCGGCTCGCGGAACTGCTTTCCGCCGCCGGCATCCGCGTGCATTACCGGGAAGGCGTGCGCCTGATGCCCCTGGGCACGTTCAAAGAAGCGGCGCTGTCGCTGGACGACATCGACCTGTTCCCTGTACCCCGATTCGGGAAACGGGTTCTCATCGTCAATTTTCTGGGCTATCATGACTTCTTCTCTTCCTTCCTGGCCGAGGGCCTGGAAAATCAAGGCATGGAATGTCGCATCCGTTTCCTGAACCTGCAGGAACTGGACAATGCCAAAGCGAACGGAGAAATGCGCTCAGTGCAGATTGCCCGCAGCATGGACCGCATCTGGGAAAAAGTGGTGCAGGAAATCCGCCTGCTGCTCAAGGACGAGGACACCGTTATTCTTCCGCAGGTATTCGGCCTGTCGGACGTCACCGTTCCGGGGCGCATCCGGCAAGCCATTCCCGCCCGCGTGGTATTTGTCGGAACCATGCCGCCGTCCGTACCGGGCATCCGCACGCAAATCCTGCTGCGCCGGCGCTTTCAACTGCTGGGCGGCACCTTCCTGATGGGCGATGAAGCCGTCCGTGCGCACGAATACGAGGGGGTTGTACACAGTATCGCCACACACAACCTGGATGCCCACTACCTGGAGGCGGACAATTTCATCCTGGCTACCGGCGGCCTCTTTTCCAAGGGCCTGCGTTCCAACCCCTTCCAAATATCGGAGCCCGTCCTGGACCTTGACATCGACCATCCGGAAGACCGCAACGACTGGTACAATCCCACATTTTCCGCCGAACAGCCGTACATGGGCTATGGCGTAAAAACCGACGAGAAACTGCACGCCGTCAAGAAAGGCGAGGCATTGAAGAATGTCTATGCCGTCGGCTCCATTCTCGGAAATACCCGCCCGGAACTGGGAAGCGGCGCCGGTCTGGCCATCCGGAGCGCCTTTGCCGCCGTGGATGAGATTCTTCGCTCCGCTCAGAATGACAAGTCCGCTCAGAATGGCAAGGAGGACTACGTATGAACCTACAAGAATATACCACCAGCGCGCACAATTTCGAGGAATGCATGAAGTGCACCATCTGCACGGCCTATTGTCCTGTACTTCAGGTAAATCCGCTGTACCCCGGCCCCAAGCAGGCCGGCCCGGACGGCGAACGCCTGCGGCTCAAGGACCCGTATTTCTTCAGCTACGCGCTCAAGTATTGCCTCAACTGCAAGCGCTGTGAGGTTTCCTGCCCTTCCGGCGTGAAAGTGGCGGATCTTATCCAGAGTGCACGTATCAAGTACGATACCCATCCGCCCAAGCTGCGTGACCGGATGCTTGCCTCGACCGATTTCATGGGACAGTTGGCACGGCCGTTCGCACCCATCGTCAATGGCGTCACAGGCCTGTCCATTACCAAAACGATACTGGATGCCACGATGGAAATCGACCACAGGCGTACCTTTCCCAAATACAGCGGCCGCAGCTTTGAGGGCTGGCTCAAACGGCGCAGCAAGGAGCAGGCGGCGTTTCCGGAGCAGGTGGCCTACTTCCACGGCTGCTACGTGAACTACAACTACCCGCAGCTGGGCAAGGACCTGGTGAAGGTGCTCAACGCCCTGGGCGTCGGCGTACAGCTGCTGGACAAGGAAAAATGCTGCGGCATTGCCATGATAGCCAACGGGATGGCGCGCGATGCCGCACGGCATGCCAGGCACAATGTAGAAGTGTTGGGCAAAGCCGTGTCAAAGGGCCTTAAGGTGGTGACGACGTCATCGACCTGCGCCCTTACCATCCGTGAGGAATATCCGGAACTGCTGAAGGTTGACAACGCTGCGGTGCGCGACTCCCTGCTCATGGCCACCCGTTTCATATACGAGAAGCTGGAGAAAGGCGCCACGCTCAAATTCAAGGCCGACTATCACAGGAGGATTGCCTATCATACCCCCTGCCATCTGGAGAAGCTGGGCTGGGGGGTGTTTTCCGAGCGCCTGCTGCGCATGATTCCCGGCATCGAGTTCACCATGCTGCCGTCGGGCTGCTGCGGAATCTCGGGCACCTACGGCTTCAAAAAGGAGAATTACGAGGCGTCCCAGGCCATCGGCCAGCCGCTCTTCGACCAAATCAACAACGTGAACCCGGAAGTGGTCGCCTGCGACTGTGAAACCTGCAAATGGCAGATTGAAATGTCCACCGGCTACCCCGTCATGAACCCCATCTCCATCCTCGCGGAAGCGTTGGAATAACCCTTTCGCAGCCGAAAACTTTTTCTACCCCACAAGGAGTTTTGTCTGCTCGGAAATGAAAAATACGTATTGAGAAATGCTGAAACTACTGCAACAACCGCCCTATCTGCCCGCCAAGACCGGTCCCGAGGCCGATGCCAAATTCAAGCGCCTGCGGCTGCAGGTGTTCACCGGCGCGTTTATCGGCTATGCCGGTTTTTACCTGGTCCGCAAAAACCTGTCCATGGCCATCCCGGCCATGGCGCCGCTGGGTTTTGACAAAACCGAACTGGGCTTTGTCCTGGGCCTGAACGCCGCCGCATACGCCCTGTCCAAATTCCTGATGGGCAGCGTCAGCGACCGCTCCAATGCACGGGTGTTCCTGCCGCTGGGCCTCATTCTCACGGCCATTTCCATGTGCTTCCTGATTGTGCCCATCCAGTTTATCGGCGCGGAACACAAAGCCCTGGCCATCCTGGTGATGGGTATCCTGAATGTGCTGGTGGGCTGGTTCAACGGCATGGGCTGGCCTCCTTGCGGCCGCGTGATGACACACTGGTTCTCGCCCAATGAGCGGGGTACCATGATGAGCATCTGGAACTGCGCGCACAACGTGGGCGGAGCGCTGGTCGGGCCGATGTCCACCTACGGGGCCGTCTGGTTCGGCAGCTGGTTCTACGGGACCCATACGGAACTGTACTTCCTGATCGGCACATTTGCTTTTCCCGCAGCCGTGGCGCTTTTCATCGCCATGCTCACCTACCTGCTGCTGCGGGATACGCCGCAGAGCTGCGGGCTGCCGTCGGTGGAAGCCTGGCGGAACGACTTCCCCAAGAACTACTCCTCCAAGCACGAGGAAACCCTGAGCACCAAGGAAATCTTTTTCCAGTACGTGCTCAACAACAAGTTCCTCTGGTACATCGCCCTGGCCAACGCTTTTGTCTATATGGTCCGATACGGCTGCCTGGACTGGGCGCCGGCCATTCTTACCGAGAAAGGAATCGACCTGAAGAGTGCCGGATGGGCCTATTTTGCCTATGAGTTCGCCGCCATTCCGGGAACGCTGCTCTGCGGCTGGCTCTCGGACAAGCTCTTCCACGGGAAACGCGCCTTGCCCACCATCCTGTTCATGGGACTGGTACTGGTTTTCATCCTGCTTTACTGGGCGTTTATCGACAATCTTACCATAGTGATTATCAGCCTTATAGGTATTGGATTCTTTATTTACGGGCCCGTGATGCTCATCGGTGTTCAGGCGCTGGACCTGGCCCCCAAGAACGCGGCGGGTACGGCTGCCGGACTCACCGGTTTCTTCGGCTACTTCCTGGGAACCTTCATCCTGGCCAATACCGTGATTGGCTGGGTGGCGCAGCAGTTCGGCTGGAGCTGGACCTTCCTCCTCCTGGTGGCCGCCTGCCTCCTCGCCATCGTATTCATGGGACTCACCCTCAAAGAAGAGCGCCGCGGATAGCCCCGCCTGTGTGACAGCAAATCATTTGATTATCATACACTTATAACATAATCCTCGTTCGATTTTTGAACGAGGATTATCGTGTAATAGTATGTGAGTCAAGGAGTTAGCTGTCACATTAAAAAACGAGGAGATAGAGGGCGGAGGCAAGGGCGCCGCCGACCATGGGACCGCAGACCGGCACCCAGCTGTAGGACCAGCCGCTGTCCCGTTTCCCGGCGATGGGAAGCACGGCGTGGGCCAGGCGGGGCGAGAGGTCACGGGCCGGATTCATGGCATAACCGGTGGTCCCGCCCAGGGACATGCCCAGGGACATGATGACGCAGGTCACCGGGAAAGCGCCCAGCGAACCCGTGGAAGCGGAAGCGCCGGCGAAGGTGAAAGCATTGCCCGAGGTGCCCAGGGCCAGAATGGTGAACACCAGCAGTCCGGTGGCGATGACCTCGGAGAGGAAGTTTCGCCAGGGATTCCAGATGGCAGGCATGGTGCAGAAAGTACCCAGCATGGTGTCCGGCTCGGAAGCCGTGGCCTCATAATGGTCTTTATAGAACAGCCACACCAGGACCGCACCCAGGAAACCGCCGGCCATCTGGGCAATCACATAGCCGATGACGGAAGCCCAGGGAAACTTGCCGGCCAGCGCCAGGCCCAGCGTCACGGCGGGGTTCAAATGAGCGCCGGAGACCGGACCGGCGATGAGTACGCCCATCATCACGGCAAAGCCCCAGCCCATGGCAATCACAATCCAGCCGCCCCCCTTTGCCTTGGATTTATTCAGGGAACACGCTGCGCAAACGCCGTCGCCCAGCAGCACCAGCACCAGGGTGCCAATCAGTTCAAACAGATATTGATTCATCTCTTAAACATTTATGGGGTTGACAAAAGATTCTTCACTTCGTTCAGAATGACAATCTCACGTCATTTCGTTCAAAATGACTATGTCATTCTGAGGCAGGTTCACCTGCCGAAGAATCTATTTGCTTATGGTTCTGTCAATGGCATCGGCCCAGGCGGTTTTGGCGGAAGTCATGTCCACGCCGGAAGGGCGGAAACAGCGTTCCACCTGCCACTGGGCCTTGATTTCTTCCAGGGAGTTCCAATATCCCACGGCGAGACCGGCCAGATAAGCGGCCCCCATGGCCGTGGTTTCCGTCACCTTGGGACGGACCACGCGGGCGTCCAGGATATCGGCCTGGAACTGCATCATGAGGTTGTTGCGCGAAGCGCCGCCGTCCACCTTGAGCTCCGCCAGGGGCACGCCGGCATCCTTCTCCATGGCATGTACAATGTCCATGGTCTGGAACGCAATGCCCTCCAGGGCCGCCCGGGCGATGTGCGCCGCCGTGGTGCCGCGGGTGATGCCGCAGATGACTCCGTGCGCATACTGGTCCCAATACGGGGCGCCCATGCCGGTAAGCGCCGGCACAAAATAGACGCCGCCGTTGTCCGGCACCGACGCGGCCAGGGCTTCCACCTCCGACGAGGAGCGGATAATACCCAGACCGTCCCGCAGCCACTGCACCACGGAACCGCCCACAAAAATGGACCCCTCCAGCGCGTATGTTACCTCGGAACCCAGCTTCCAGGCCACCGTGGTCAGCAGATTATTCTTGGACAGGATGGGCTTGGACCCCGTATTCATGAGCAGGAAGCAGCCCGTACCGTAGGTGTTTTTCACCGAGCCGGGCTCCGTGCACATCTGGCCGAAAAGCGCCGCCTGCTGGTCGCCGGCAATACCGGCGATGGGCACTTCATGCGCAAAGATGGTGGTTTTGGTATAGCCATAGACCTCCGAGGAGGACTTCACCTTAGGCATCATGGAACGCGGAATATCCAGCAGCGACAGGAGTTCGTCGTCCCACTCCAAGGTATTGATATTGAAGAGCATGGTACGGGAAGCGTTGGTGACGTCCGTCACATGCGCCGCTCCGCGCGTAAGCTGCCATACCAGCCAGCTGTCCACCGTACCGAAGCGCAGTTTCCCCGCCTCGGCCTTTTCCCGGGCGCCCGGCACATGGTCCAGAATCCATTTGATTTTGGTCCCGGAGAAATAGGCGTCGATAATCAGCCCCGTCTTCTGCCGGATTTTGTCCACCAGTCCCTGCTCCTTCAACGAATCGCAGAAGGCCGATGTACGCCTGTCCTGCCAAACGATGGCGTTATAGACAGGAGTCCCCGTTTCAGCGTCCCACACAATGGTGGTTTCCCGCTGGTTGGTAATGCCGATAGCGGCAATGTCCAGTCCGCCGATACCCAGTTTGGTGATGGCCTCGGCAATGACGGCGGCCTCGCTGGACCAGATTTCCACGGGGTTGTGCTCCACCCAGCCCGGCTGCGGGAAGTACTGCGTAAACTCCATCTGGGCCACCGAACGGCAGTTGCCCTCGTGGTCGAACACGATGGCACGGGAAGAACTGGTTCCCTGGTCAAGTGCTAAAATGAATTTACCCATAATCAAAGATTTCCGACTTCAATCATATTGTGTACCGTCTTGAGGAAATTGCTCACCCGACGGGTATATTCCTGGGGATATTTGGCATAGGAATTGGCATGAACGGCGCCCTCGGCAACCCAGTATTCCTTGTAACCGTGCGTCTTGGCCTTGTAGTTCTTCCACATGTGCTCGAACGGGACGAAATCGTCCGCATCGCCATGGATGAAGAGCATGGGCTTTTCACACTTGGCAAGCTGCTTCACGGACGAGGCTTCCTTGAACCCCCAGCCATAACGCTTGCGCGACACAATGCTGGCGCTGTTCAGAATGGGGAACGGAGGAAGATGGAAGCTCTGCTTGAGGTTGACGGCAAACTGGTCCCAGGCCGATGAATACCCGCAGTCCTCCACGAAACACTTTACATAGTCCGGCAAGGGTTCGCCGCTGGTCATCATGACCGTGGCGGCGCCCATGGATACGCCGTGCAGCACCATGAAATCGTCATTGAACAACTGATGGGCAATGTCAATCCACTTGATCAGGTCCAGGCGGTCCTTCCAGCCCATCTGCACTTCGTCACCCTCCGAATAGCCGTGATACTGGAGGTCCGGAAACAGCACGTTGTAATTGAGCTGGTCACGGTACATGCGCACCAAATACAGGAAAACAAAGTGATTGTCCGTATAGCCATGCACCACGATGGCCGTACCCTGTGCTTCCTCCGGCCTGGCAGCCGGGACATAACAGGCGTGGAGCTTGTACCCTTCGTCGCTGGTGGTCCATGCGTCCTTGAGCAGGCCCTGGGCCTTGAGGCTGTCATACCACGCGGTGGAGCCGGGCAGCAGGGAGTCCGCTTTGTGGCGGGTTCGCTCGATGTCTTCCACTCCGTGCGGACTGGGCTTCAGCGCAAAATTGGACATATACTTGCCGGCCAGGCAGCTATTCAGGGAAAGGGCCATCAGGGCGATGGCCGCAAGATTCAGGACTTTCCTCATGGTATTTTAATGGTCAAATTTAGTTTTAGTACACAAATATACGGAAAATATTCGTAAATTAGCCCGGTGAAAAGAAACATTCAGAGCGCAATCCTGCTATCGGTCATTCTGCCGGTCTTGCTGCTTGCGCCTTTTCACAGGCACCACCAGGCCACAATTTCCGCCGATTGCCAGGAATGCATTGCTCACCAGCACCATTCCGGCCATATCGCCGTAGATGGTTCCCTGCAGGATTGCCTTGTCTGCCAATTGCTTGGTGAAGCTTTTCTCCCGTCCGCCGGTCTCACCGCAAATCCGGCAAGCCTGCTTATACAGGACAGCGGAGAAAAGGATTTCGCCCAGGGCAGTTCGGCGCCCATTCTCCAGCACGCACCCCGCGCACCGCCGGTTTTTCCTTTTTCCCCGGCGTAAACAATCTACTTAAAACAAACTTACAGAAAAATGAAAAAGACTTTTTTTTCTGCGCTGCTGCTATGCGTAGGCATGTCGGCACGTGCACAGGAGCCTGATTCTACCGACGTGTTCTTCCGACACCTGGAGCTGGGAGAAGTGGTCGTTACAGGCGTGGCGGGAGACACCCGCATCAAAGAGACACCCTCCCCTATTTCCGTGGTTCCCGCGGCGGAGCTGCAAGCCCGCGCAGCCACCAACATTGTCGATGCCATTGCGCGTGAACCCGGCCTGAGCGCCATCACCACGGGCGGCGGCATCGCAAAACCCGTCATCCGGGGCCTCGGCTACAACCGCGTGATAGTGGTGACGGACGGCATCCGGCAGGAAGGGCAGCAGTGGGGCGACGAACACGGTTTGGAGACGGACGGATTCAGCGTCCATACCGTAGAAATCCTGAAAGGGCCGACTTCCCTTCTCTGGGGTTCCGACGCCCTTGCAGGAGTGATTATCCTCCGCCCGGAACCGCTCCCCATGCCGGGCACCGTCCGCGGCAGCGTGCAGGCGCAGGGCCAGACCAACAGCGGACTCCTCGCCTATTCCCTCTCCGTCGGCGGCAACCACAGCGGCTGGATATGGAAGGCCCGTTTCTCGGACCGCTATGCCCGCTCCTATTATAACAAGGCCGATGGCCTGGTCCCCAACTCCGGCTTCCGGGAACGCTCGGCACAGCTCACCCTCGGCAGAAACGCCTCCTGGGGTTATTCCCGCATCAACGCCACCTATTTCCAGCTTACTCCCGGCATGGTGGACGACCCGGAACGAGACCCCGGGACCGGTCGTCTGACAGGCGGCGACACAAGCTATAAACTGCATCTCCCCTTCCAGCAAGTGCGCCACTTCAAAGTAGTGAGCGACAACACCATCCACGTAGGCCCCGGCCACATCAAAGCCATCCTGGGATGGCAGCACAACCGCCGGCAGGAGTATGAGGAAAGCGACACGGAACCCGGTCTGGACTTTCTGATGAACACCGTCAACTACGACTTGAAATACCTGCTGGAAGCAGGCTGGGGCTGGAAAATCGCCGCCGGCGCAGGCGGCATGCTCCAACAGTCCCGCAACCTGGGCGAAGAGTACCTGATTCCCGCCTACAGGCTGGCCGACGTCGGCATCTATGCCACCGCTACCAAAACGCTGGGAGCCTGGACGCTTTCCGGCGGTCTGCGCGGAGACTTCCGCTTCCTGCACGCCGAGGCCCTGGAGGGGCGTTTCAAGGCCTTCGACCGGCACTTCAACGGAATCAGTGCCAGCATCGGTGCCGTACGTCCGCTGGGCAGCCACTTCACCCTTCGCATCAATGCCGCCCGCGGATTCCGCGCCCCCAACCTGGCGGAGCTCGGGTCCAACGGCGAACACGAAGGGACCTTCCGCTATGAATTGGGCAATGCGGACCTTAAACCCGAAAACAGTCTCCAGGGAGATTTGGGGCTGGATTTCACCTCCAAGTATGTCTCGTTCACATCAGCCCTGTTCGTAAACCGCGTCGGCCATTACATTTACGCCGCGCAAAACGGTCAGGTTGTCGATGAAATGCCGGTATATGCGTACCGGAGCGGCACCGCCTGGCTCAAAGGCGGCGAAGTGTCCGTGGACGTGCATCCCTTCCACAGCCTCCATATCGGAGGTGCCTTTTCCTGCGTGTATGCGCAGGAGGAGGGCGGGACGGATTTGCCGCTCATCCCGGCACCGCGCCTGTTCTCGGAAGTGAAGTACGAAATTACCCACGAAGGCAAGCTGTTCAGCAACGCGTATGTGGTCGTCAACGTGGACTGGAACATGCGCCAGAACCACTTCCTGCCGGAAACGGAAACCGCCACGCCTGCCTATGCTCTTCTGGGCGCCGGCGCAGGCACCGACCTGTTCATCCGAGGCCGGAAATGGGCCAGCATCACCCTTATCGGAACCAACCTTACCGATGCCGCCTATATCCCCCACCTGAGCCGCTTCAAACGGATTGGCGTACACAATCCGGGACGCAACATCGTCCTGAAAATAAGCATTCCCATCGGTTGATTGCGGAGAAAACGTTTCAAGACAAGTTATTTTTCTTATATTTGTATTCCCAAACATCTGTGGTATGGAACAAAGAGAATTGGAAATTTGGTGGTCTTCGCTCCCCATCAGCGAAAAAGAGCGCATTGCCCGCAAGGGGCTCATGAAAGAAACGAAGGACGGCGCCATTGACGAGTCAATGGCTTTCTACCCGGGCTGCACCGTTTGGTGGAACCAGCAGGAGCATGACCGCCAGGTAAAAATATACAAGCACTGCGTAGCCAAGCACGGCGACGAAGTCAAAGAGTGGAACGAGGGCAATCCCTATGGAGATTAACCGTTCTTCCCTGCTTGCCGGCCTGCTTATCGGCCTGGGAGCATGCGGATTTTTGGCACTGGGCGGCCTGCCCGGCGCCATCATTTTTGCGTTTGGTCTCATTGGCGTGGTGCTTTCCGGCACGCACCTGTATACCGGCCGCGCGGGGATTATGCCACTCAAGGAAACGCCTGTGCTGGTGCGTATCTGGCTGTTCAACGTGCTGGGCTGCATCCTGCTCGGCCTGCTCGTATGGTCCCTCGGCGGAGAATCGGTGGAACGTGCCCAAACGGCCGTGGCCGGCCGCCTGGCACAGGGGCCCTGGCGCAGTTTCCTGCGCGCCGTGGGCTGCGGCCTCATCATCGACATTGCCGTGTGGCTCTACAGGACCAGGCAGAACATCCTGCCGGTGCTCTTCGGCGTGCCGCTGTTCATCGTGTGCGGCTTCTACCACTCCATCGCGGATGTGGTGTACATCGTCGCCGCCTGGAACTGGACGGCGGACCTGCTCTGGTATTACCCGCTCATCGTCCTGGGAAACTACGCAGGCTGCAATGTACGGCGTCTGGTTTTGCCGCAGGCATAAAAAAATTCGTTTCTAACGGAAAAATTGCTATATTTGCAGTCCCCTTTTCGGGATGCCCCTGTAGTTTAAAGGATAGAATAACGGATTCCGGTTCCGTTGGTCCCGGTTCGATTCCGAGCGGGGGTACAAAAAAATCAGGCGTTCAACCTGATTTTTTTTTGTGCCTGACAGCACTGTTTTTACAAAGATAATGACTATCTTCGCAAACCAGAAGAAACATCCGATATGACAAGCAAAAGAACCATCCTCCTCGCAGTTGACCTGCAAAAAGACTTCATAGACGGCACCCTCACCGTTCCCGGTGCAGTTTCCGTCCTCCCGGAAATCAACAAGGTGAAAACAGTCTTCGACCTGGTGTACTTCACCCTGGACTGGCATCCCTTCAACCACTGCTCCTTCAAGGAACAGGGCGGCCCGTGGCCCGTCCACTGCGTACACCATACGGCCGGCGCGTCCATCCCCGACCAAATGTTTGAAGGACTGGAGGAAGAGCGTGTACGCTTTATCCTGAAAGGACGCGTGCAGGCTCCGGAGGAGTATGGCGCCTTCGTCGGGTTCGACCCCGAGAACCAGGACCTTTTCCAGCCCGGAGACCAAGTGGTCGTATGCGGAATCGCAGCGGAATACTGCGTTTTGGAAACGCTCCGGAAACTCCACGAAATCAGCCTGCAAATCGGCTTTGAGGTAAAGGTATTCCTGGAGGGAACCGCCAGATTTGACAGCTACGACACCGTCCTGGACTTTATGTCCCGGAACGGAATTGAACGCTGGCAGGCATAGCGCGCGGAACCCGGGCTCAGAAAGCGTAAACGATTATGTAAAAAAGCATGACGGCGGAGCAGATGAGCTTGAGACCTGTTCCGAAAAGGAAACCGAGAAAGGCGCCGAAAGCAGATTTTACAGAATCCGTCGCCCCTTTTCCGGCAAATATGAGTTCAAAAACGAACGCCCCAGCCAAAGAGCCCAGAATCATGCCGACAGGCGGATACACCAGCCCGAAGAACAGGCCGGCGACGGCACCCCATCCCCCATATTTGCTTCCGCCCGTCAGTTTGGTGAAATAGGCCGGGACGACATAGTCCAACAAGCTCACCAGCAGCACGATGCCCAGCCAGACGAGCAGAAAGGTGGTGGACATGGGTTCGCCGGCCGAGTTGGTTCCGTTCCCCCAAATGTACAGAAACAGCATTCCCAACCAGCCCAACGGCGGTCCGGGCAGTGCCGGCGCCACGGAGCCGATGATGGCCACGATGCCCAGCACAATGGCCAGAATAGCGATAAAAGTCTCCATCGTCACGTAATCTGTTAATCAATCTGTCGGGGCAAATATACGGAAAAATATCCAATGCCCGTAAACGAGACGCGCCGTCACCGCCCAAGGGAAAAGAAAAAGGTTTGACAGGCAACGAAATTTTCATTATATTTGCATACTTTATAAAGTAAGAATGAAAACTGCCTACATTTTCCCTGGCCAGGGTTCCCAGTTTCCGGGCATGGCCAAAGATTTATATTCTACGCATAAAGAACTGATGGAAAGGGCCAACGAGGTCCTGGACTTCCGCATAACAGACATTATGTTCGACGGCACGGCCGATGACCTTAAAGCGACACGGGTCACGCAGCCGGCCATTTTTCTGCACAGCGTACTGCTGGCCATGACACAGGAGCAGAAGCCGGACATGGTGGCCGGTCACTCCCTGGGAGAATTCAGCGCCCTGGTGGCCGCCGGAGCCCTGGACTGGGAGGACGGACTCCGCCTGGTGGCCATCCGCGCCAGCGAAATGCAGAAATGCTGCGAGAAAGTTCCCGGCACCATGGCCGCCATCATCAAGCTTTCGGACGATATCATCGAGCAGGTCTGCGCCGGCATCCCCGGCGTGGTTCCGGCCAATTTCAACTCCCCCGGCCAGGTGGTCATCTCCGGAGAAGAACAAGCCGTGGATGCGGCCTGTGAACAGCTCAAGGCCGCCGGAGCCAAACGTGCCATCAAACTGCCCGTGAGCGGCGCCTTCCATTCCCCGCTCATGGAGCCCGCACGCACGGAACTGGCCAAGGCCATCGAGTCCACGCCTTTCCACACGCCCGGATGCCCCATTTACCAAAACGTCACGGCCCAGGCTACCCTGAACCCGGAAGAAATCAAAGCCAACCTGCTCAAACAGCTCACCTCCCCCGTCCGCTGGACCCAGAGCGTCCTGAACATGCGCGCCGCAGGCGCCACGCACTTTGTGGAGCTGGGCCCCGGCGAGGTCCTGCAGGGCCTGGTCCGCCGCATTCTCCCGGAAGAAGGACTGTTGGTGGAAGGCCGCCAGTAGATTTTTCGCTCCGCTCAAAAATGACAATTTAATTTTACAACACAATACACTAACTAATTATGGCAAAAGAAAAGAAATTCATCACCTGTGATGGTAACTATGCCGCATCGAACATTGCCTATCTGTTCAGCGAGCATGCCGCCATTTATCCTATCACTCCATCCTCGACGATGGCCGAGAACATCGACGAGTGGGCCGCCCACGGCAAAAAGAACCTGTGGGGCGAGACCGTAAAAGTGACGGAAATGCAGAGCGAAGCCGGTGCCGCCGGTGCCGTTCATGGTTCCCTCCAGGCTGGTGCCCTTACTTCTACGTTCACGGCATCCCAGGGCCTCCTGCTCATGATACCGAACATGTACAAGATTGCCGGCGAAATGCTGCCCACCGTGTTCCACGTGAGCGCCCGTGCGCTGGCCAGTCACGCCCTTTCCATCTTCGGCGACCACCAGGATGTGATGGCCTGCCGCCAGACCGGTTTCTGCATGCTCGCTTCCGGTTCTGTCCAGGAAGCACAGGACATGGCCGCCGTGGCACACCTTTCCGCCATCAAGGCAAGCCTGCCTTTCCTGCACTTCTTTGACGGTTTCCGCACCTCCCACGAGATCCAGAAAATCGAAGCCCTGGACGAGGATGCCCTCCGCGACATGGTATCCACCAAGTCCCTGGCCAAGTTCCGCGCCCGTGCCCTGAATCCGGATGCGCCCGTCACCCGTGGCACCGCCCAGAACGGTGACGTATATTTCCAGGCCGTGGAAACCCGCAATCAGTACTATGAGGCCGTTCCCGATATCGTAGCCCGCTACATGGGAGAGGTCACGGAACTGACCGGCCGCAGCTATCGTCCCTTCGAATATTACGGCGACCCTACCGCCGAGAACATCATCGTCGCCATGGGTTCCGTAACAGAGACCATCAAGGAAACCATCGACTACCTCGCCGGCCGCGGCCGCAAGTACGGTCTCATCACCGTCCACCTGTATCGTCCTTTCAGCGAGAAATACTTCTTCAGCGTGCTTCCCAAGAGCGTCCGCCGCATCGCCGTGCTGGACCGCACCAAGGAGCCCGGCGCCGTGGGCGAACCGCTGTTCACGGATGTACGCGCCCTCTTCCAGGGCAAGGACAACGTCATGATTATCGGCGGCCGTTACGGTTTGTCTTCCAAGGACACCACTCCCGCGCAGATTGTCGCCGTTTACGACAACCTGGACGCCAAGGAGCCCAAAACGGATTTCACCATCGGCATTGTGGACGATGTCACTTTCAAGAGCCTGCCCATCAAGAGCGAGGTTTCCATCGTGAAGCCGGGCACCACCGAGTGCAAGTTCTACGGCCTTGGTTCCGACGGTACCGTCGGCGCCAACAAGAACACCATCAAAATCATCGGCACGCACACGAACTTGTACAGCCAGGCCTATTTTGACTACGACTCCAAGAAATCAGGCGGTTACACCTGTTCCCACCTGCGCTTCGGCCAGCAGCCCATCAAGGCGCCTTATCTGGTGAACACCCCCGACTTCGTAGCCTGCCATGTTCCTTCCTATCTGAAGAAATACGATGTCCTGAAGGGCATCAAGGATGGCGGCACCCTCCTGCTGAACAGCCTCTGGGACGAGGAAGAGACCATCCAGAACATCCCGGACAACGTGAAGGCCACCATCGGCCGCAAGCACATCAAGGTGTACATCATCAACGCCACCAAGATTGCTGCGGAAATCGGCCTCGGCAACCGCACCAACACCATCCTTCAGAGCGCCTTCTTCAAGATTACCGGCATTATCCCCTACGAGGATGCCGTCAAGTACATGAAGGACGCCATCGTGAAGTCCTATGGCAAGAAAGGCGAGAACGTGGTGAACATGAACTACGCCGCCGTAGATCGCGGAGGAGAATATACGGAAATCCAGGTTCCCGCCGAGTGGGCCAATCTCACCGCCAAGTTCGAGAACCCGAACAAGGACCGTCTGGCTCCCGCCTTTGTGAAGGAAATTGCCGACATCGTGAATGCGCAGGCCGGTGACACCCTTCCCGTGAGCGCCTTCATGCCGTACGCCGACGGCACCATGCCCGCCGGCACCGCCGCCTACGAGAAACGCGGCGTAGCGGTGAATGTCCCCACCTGGGATGCGGAAAAATGTATCCAGTGCAACACCTGCGCGTTCGTTTGTCCGCACGCCGCCATCCGCCCGTTCCTCCTCACCGAGGAAGAGGCCGCCAAGGTTCCCGCCAACGTCAAGCTCGCACAGGGCAAGGCCAACCTCAAGGATTACAAGTATGCCATCGCCATCTCCGTGGACGACTGCACCGGCTGCGGCAACTGCGTGGATGTCTGTCTCGCTAAACCGGAGAAAGCCCTCAAGATGGTTCCTTACATCAGCGACAAGGAAGACCAGGCCGCCTTCGACTACCTCAACAAGAAGGTAGGCTACAAGGAGTATGTTGACAAGAAGGCCAACATGAAGAACAGCCAGTTCTCCCAGCCCTTGTTCGAGTTCTCCGGCGCCTGCGCAGGCTGCGGCGAAACCCCGAACATCAAGGCCATCACCCAGCTGTTCGGCGACCACATGATGATTGCCAACGCAACCGGTTGCTCCTCCATCTACGGCGCTTCCTTCCCGGCCAGCCCGTACTGCACCAATGCGGCAGGACACGGTCCCGCATGGGCCAACTCCCTGTTCGAGGACTTCTGCGAATTCGGCCTGGGCATGAAGCTCGGTTCCGACCGCGCCCGTGAGACGGTTGCCGCCGCCATGAAGAAAGCCCTGGAATGCGAATGCTGCAGCCAGGATGTCAAGGCGCTGGCCGCCAAGTGGCTGGAAGCTCCTCAGGATGCCGCTGTCACCCGCGAGGTTGCCGACAAACTGGTCCCGCTCGCCAAGGACTGCGACTGCGAAGCCTGCAAGAAACTGGTTGAATACCAGCACTTCATCCCGGCCCGTAGCCAGTGGATTTTCGGTGGTGACGGTGCCTCCTACGACATCGGCTACGGCGGTCTGGACCATGTTCTGGCCAGCGGCGAGAACGTGAATGTCCTGGTTTTGGACACCGAGGTGTACTCCAACACCGGCGGCCAGAGCTCCAAGGCCACCCCGGTGGGTGCCATCGCCAAGTTCGCCGCTTCCGGTAAGAAAATCCGCAAGAAAGACCTGGGCATGATGGCCATCAGCTACGGCTACGTTTATGTAGCCCAGGTGGCCATGGGCGCAAGTCCCGTCCAGTTCTTCAACGCCATCAAGGAAGCCGAAGCCTACGACGGTCCTTCCCTCATCATCGCCTACAGCCCTTGTATCAACCACGGCCTCAAAGCCGGCATGGGCCTGAGCCAGAAGGAGGAGAAACTCGCCGTAGAGTGCGGTTACTGGCACCTCTACCGGTATAACCCGGCTCTTGAAGGAACGGACAAGAATCCGTTCACTCTGGACAGCAAGGAACCCGACTGGACCAAATTCCAGGACTTCCTGAAGGGAGAGGTCCGCTTTGCTTCCCTGTACAAGATGTTCCCGGACAGCGCGGAGGAACTCCTCAGCAAGACAGAGGAATTCGCCAAGGTTCGCCTGAACACCTACAAGCGCCTCGCTGGAAAATAAAAGAAAAATCGGTGGCCGGAAAGGTCACCGATTTTTTTATAAGCCGAAGGCCTCGTTGGCCAGGTCGTAAGCCTGCTGGATGCGGCGGGCATAGTCCCGGAAGGTTTCACCGGAAGGTGTAAGCCGGAGAACAGGACCGCGCTCGAAGAGCGAGAAGCCCAGCATCTGCTCCAGGGCCGATATCTGCAAGCTGACGGCCGGCTGGCTGACACCCAGCTTCCGGGCCGCCGCAGAGAACGAACCTTTGTCCGTTACGGCCAAAAATGCACGAATTTTGCTGTCTTGTAACATAATGTCACAAATTTAATGTATTTTTGCTATTTGGAAAAACACTTTATACCTATAAAAATATGAAGCGAATCTTTCTTACCCTGAGTGCGCTGGCCCTTTCCGCCGTCCTGGCACTGGCCCAGCAGCCCACCCGCGAGCAGATGGAGGCCTACTTCGCCCAGATGCCGCAGCTTCCCAACACCGATCAGGTGCGCATCGGCCACCTGGAGAACGGTCTTACCTACTACATCCGCCACAATGAACTTCCGAAAGGACGTGCAGAATTCTACCTGGCCACCAATGTGGGAGCCATTCAGGAGATTCAGCCCGAGCAGGACGGTCTGGCCCACTTCCTGGAGCACATGTGCTTCAACGGAACCCAGAACTTCCCCGGGAAAAGCATCCTGAACTACCTCCGCAGCATCGGCGCGGAATTCGGCCGCAACATCAATGCTTCCACCGGCTTTGAAGAAACGCAATACATGCTCAACAACATTCCCGTCGAGCGCGAGAGTGTCGTGGACAGCTGCCTGATGATTCTGCGCGACTATTCCCATTTCGTGCTCAACGAACCCAAGGAGATTGACGCGGAGCGCGGTGTCATCATTGAAGAACGCCGCCAGCGCCGCAACGCCAGCTGGCGTTCCATGGAGCGTAGCCTCCCCTATTACTTCGGCAAAGAATCCCCGCTGTCCCAGTGCACCCTCATCGGCCTGCAGGAACACCTGGAAACCTTCAAGTATGAGAGCCTGACGGACTTCTACCACACCTGGTACCATCCCGCCAACCAGGCTGTCATCGTGGTGGGTGACGTGGACGTGGACCGCACCGAGCAAATCATCAAGGACCTCTTCGGCGTTATTCCAGCCAAGGAGAACCCGCTCAAGAAGCCTATCCAGACCATCGCAGACCATGCCGAGCCCCGCGTCGGCATCATCACGGACCCTGAGACTACGTCTCCTTCCATTGAACTCATCTGGCACAGCGAAGCCCTTCCGGAGATTGCCAACGCCACTCCCGTGGGCGCCGTCACGGACCTCATCGAGAGCGTATTCTCCATGGTCATGCGCGAACGCTTCAATGACATCACTTCCAAGCCCAGTTCCCCGTACCTGAGCGGCAGCCTGGGTGTCAGCAGCCTCATTTATGAAGACATCGACGCCGTCCTCGGCGGTGTGGACCTGCGTGAAGACAACATCCTGGGCGGCTTCAAGGACTTCTATACCGAAATCCTCCGCCTCAAGAAATACGGTATCACCGATGCCGAATTCGCCCGCGCCAAGGCCGATATCCTCAACATGTACGAAACCCGCGTCAACCGTGCGGCAACACGCCAGAATCCGGAATTCATCCGTCCCATCCTGAGCAACTTCTTTGACAAGGAGCCCATCATGGAGCCCGACATGGAGAAGCAGATTGTGGAAGCGTTCTTCGGTCAGGTGAACGCCGCGGCCGTGAACCAGTTCGCCGCCCAGATCGGCGGTACCGAGAACCTGGTCATCGTTTACGACGGTCCTGAGAAAGAAGGCATCGCCACGCCTACCGCCGAGCAGCTGCTCCAGGCCATGGCCGAGGTGGAAGCCTCCGAGATTGCCGCTCCGGAAGGAGAAGAGATTCCGGAAGCCTTCCTCGACCCCGCCAAACTGAAAGGCGCCAAAATTGCCAAAACAGCCAACACCATCTACGGTGCAAGCGAATGGACGCTCAAGAACGGCGTCAAGGTAATCGTTTATCCCACCGACCTGCAGAAGGACCAGATCCTGTTCACCCTCACCAAGCAGGGCGGCGAAAGCCTCATCCCTACCGAGGACCTTGCCAGCTTCGATGACAGCATCTTTGGCCTGTTCCAGAGCAACACCGGCGTATCGTCCTTCTCCGGCACCGTCGTGAGCAAGATGCTCACCGGCAAGAACCTGAGCGTGAACGCCTTCATCGACCCGCTGGAGCATGGTATCACCGGCCGCAGCACCGTCAAGGACCTGGAGACCGCCTTCCAGCTCATGTATCTGCAGTTTGTGGATCCCCGCTTCGATACTGAGGAATGGCAGAACGGTATCGAGCAGATCAAGTCCATTCTCCCCAACCTGGTGAACCAGCCCAACTACAAGCTGCAAACCGAGCTCTACAAGACCCTCTATGCCAACCATCCGCGCCGCCAGATGCTTTCCGAGGAAAAACTGGCCCAGGCCAAGCTGGAAACCGTTGAAAAGAACTACCGCAAGCTCTTTGCCGATGCCGCCGGCGCCACCCTCGTCATTGTGGGCGACGTGAACACGGAGGCCCTGAAGCCGCTTGTGGAGAAGTATGTCGGTTCCCTGCCCAAGGGCAAGAAGGCCCAGAACTGGGTTGACACCCACGAGGATATCGTGAAGGGCCAGGTGCAGAACATCTTCAGTGTGGACATGCAGACCCCCAAGAGCACGGTCCTGCAAGTTTACAGCGCCGATATCGCCTACTCCTATCCCAAGTCCGTAGCCCTGGAAGCCATCTCCTACATCATGGACATGCGCTATACCGAGTCCCTGCGTGAAGAGGAAGGCGGTACCTATGGTGCCAGCACCGCCGGACAAATCAGCTACCGTCCCAAGGAGCGCGCCCTGTTCCAGGTGTACTTCGACTGCAAGCCCGCCCTCTGCGACAAACTCCGCGAACTGGCCGTGAAGGGCCTCAAGGACATGGCCGAAAACGGTCCTACCGACGAGGAAGTGAACATGGCCAAGCTGAACCTCCAGAAGAACATACCGGAAAGCCGCCAGCGCAACAACTGGTGGAAGAACGGCATCGAGATTTACCTCCTCCGCGGAGAAGACCGTGACGCCCTCTACGAGTCCGCAGTAAACAACCTGAGCAAGGAACTCATCCAGAGCACGCTCCAGGAACTCCTCGCCCAGAACAACTTCACGGAACTGGTCATGCGCCCCGCCGCCACGGCCGAGGCCGAATAATCCCGTGACAGTCAATCGGCTGTCCACCAATCACTTACGCAATAATCCTCGTTCAGTTTTCGAACGAGGATTGTTGTATAACAGGCACAGTTTCAATCATTTAGCGATCACAACTTTCGGAGTGAAGCGACCAAAGTAAAACAGGCTGTGACGTTGGTCTCAGCCTGTTTTATGCGAAGTCTCGCTTAGGCCCTAGGCCTCACTGATGGCTCCGTTCGGGCAGGTGCCTTCGCAGGCGCCGCAATCGATACATTCATCGGCATTGATGATGTAGGCGGCATCTCCGGCGGAAATGGCGCCCACGGGGCATACGTCTGCGCAGGAACCGCAGGCGACGCAAAGTTCAGGGTTGATGATTCTAGGCATAGTAAATAAAAGCTTTTATTGTTGTTGTGTTTTTTTCCAAACGCGAAGATAGGCATTATATTTGATTTTCAAAAGAACAAAGACTAACTTTGTACGTATGAAAATGCTATTTTTATCCATCATAGCCGCCCTGGCACTGGTGCAGGACGGAAACATAAAGTGGGACAAAACCCTTCACGATTTCGGGGACGTCTCCGTAACGGACGGTCCTCTCACCTGTACCTACACCGTCACCAACAACGGAACGGAGCCCATCGCCATCTTCGAGGTGGTGAGTTCCTGCGGATGCACCAACGTAAAATGGACACAGGCACCCATCCAGCCCGGAAAAACCGGTACCGTAAGCGCCACCTACAAGAACGAGGACGGCCCCATGCCCTTTGACAAAACGCTCACCGTCTATATTTCCGGCGTCAAGCGCCCCGTCATCCTGCGGCTGAGAGGCGTTATCCATGAGAAGAAAAAGAGCCTGAATGAACTCTACGGAGCGCAAAAGTTCGGAGACCTGGGCGTCAAAAGCCGCCAGCTGAAAACCGGCAACCTGAAACAAGGACAGCAAGTGAGCGAGCAAACCACGATTGCAAACCTGGGGAAAAAACCCTTGAAGATAAGCTGGGCCGATGTTTCCGAAGAACTCAGCTTAAAAGTGGAGCCCAACCCCATCCCGGCCGGCAGCACCGCTACCCTTACGTACACAGTCACCGCCAATCCGGCGCATTATGGCCGGAAAAAATACACTGCCGCACCCGTCCTCAACGGCCGGAAAGCCGGCGGCGTGCTGGAAATCACCTCCTGGACACAGGAGAACTTTACGGTCATGAAACAGGCCGAACGCGACAAAGGACCCATTCCTTACTTCGACAGCAGCACGGTGAACCTGGGGACTGCCTCAAAAGGCGAGCGGCTCACGGCCGTGTTCACCTGCACCAACCGCGGGAAACGCGACCTGCACTTCTATAAGGCCGATGCCGACTCCCCCGCCCTTGCGCTGGCGGAACCGCTCTCCGACATAGCGCCCGCAAAAAAAGGAAGCGTCCGCTTTACACTGGACACTTCCTCACTTGAAAAAGGGGAAAATGTAATTATGGTAAGCCTTACCACCAATTCCCCGCTGCGGCCGCTCGTGAACGTATTCGTGGCCGTCGTGCTGCGCTGACCGTCCGGCTACTTCGGTTCCGGCACCTGGAAAACAAAGGGGAACGCGCTGTTTTTTCCCAGAGCATCCACAACCGTGACGAGGAAAGAGTAATCGCCCGGAGTTTTGGCTTCAAAACTGAAGTTGGTCATGAGCTTGGTGAGGTTCAGGCTGAGCTGCGTTTTATCCTTGACATCGCCCGGTTCCGGCAAGTTGAAGGCGGCACCCGTTCCTTCTTTCATCAGGTCGATGACCGCGGAACCGTCGTTGACCGTCTTGTTGCGGTTCTGAATCCAGGACAGGATGCCTTGCTCCGCATCCCCGTCGAACTGAAGGGTAATGCCGGCAATCTTGCCCTTCGCATCAATGTTCAACACCAGCGGCGTGGTGGTTCCGGTACTGAGCAGGTACGGGAAGTTGGTGGAACAGGTGATTTCCGGAGCCGACGTCCAATTGAAACGGATGTCTTTTTCCAGCTTGGCGCCCGTGCTGTCCACCACCGTCACCCTGAACGTGAATGCCGACTGGTTGGCAAGAGGGGTGTCACCCGCCAATTCTTCCAGCAGCTTCGCGAAATCCAGCGTAACGGCAGGCAGGGTTTTGAGTGTTTCTCCCACCGCTGTACTGAAAGCGATCCGGCTCATGGTCTGGACCGTCGTATTGTCTTCAATCAGGTCCAGCACGCCGGCGGTCGTGGCGCTGGCCTTGTTTCCCTGCGTGCCGATGAGCCTGTTGGCCACGCCAATCAGCTCTACCGGAATCGTGGCAAGCGTAATCTTGAACGAGGTCGCCTTCTCCGGAATTTTTACCGTAACCTTGGCATCCATGGTTTGGGAGATCTCCATCACGGCGAAACTGGAATTGGCTTCCCAGTTGATAGAGGGCTTCTGCGTATCCCCGGAAGCGTTGTTTTTGGAGCAGGCAGTAAAAATGAGCAAACCTGCAAGTGCGTAAAACAGTACTTTTTTCATATTTAAGCAAACTAATTTCCTTCCCGGCATCCGGAATGGCCGGTGCCTTAAAAAACACACAAAGATACGAATTATCTCAAGAAATGGCAAGAATTGCAAATGTCGGCGATTTTATCTACATTTGTAAATTAGTAAATACGCAAAATGGCAGAAGCAATCAATACAACGTATAACGACGACGCCATCCAGACCCTGGAATGGAACGAGCACATCCGGCGGCGTGCCGGCATGTACATCGGCCGTCTGGGCAACGGTGACAGGCAGGGAGACGGCATCTATGTGCTCCTGAAAGAAATCATCGACAACTCCATCGACGAATTCTCCATGGGCTATGGCCGGAGAATAGATATTGCCATCGAGGATAAAACCGTGACAGTGAGAGACTTCGGCCGCGGCATTCCCCTCAACAAGGTGGTGGACGCCACCTCCAAGCTGAACACCGGCGGCAAGTTTGACGATACCAACTTCAAGAAGAGCGTCGGCATGAACGGGGTCGGCACCAAGGCCGTCAACGCCATGTCCATAGACTTTTATGTCGCCTCCTACCGCGACGGCCAATGTTCCTACGCCCATTTCTCACGCGGCAAACTGCTGGAATCCGCCATCGTCCCGTCCAACGAGAAAAACGGCACCTTCATCCGTTTTACGCCGGACGAGGAAATGTTCGGAGACTTTGCCTTCCACATGGAATTCGTGGAGAGCATGGTCAAGAACTATTCCTACCTCAAGAAAGGCCTTACCCTGAACCTGAACGGAACGGCCTACAAGAGCGAAAACGGCCTGCTGGACCTGGTGACGGAGAACATGAGCGAAACGCCCCTGTACCCCCTCGTACACCTGGAGGGCGACGACATCGAGATTGTCCTTACCCACGGCAACAGCTACGGTGAAAACATTTCCACCTTCGTCAACGGTCAATATACCCGCGAGGGCGGGACGCACCTGGCCGCCTACCGCGAGGCCATCGCCAAGACCTTCAAAGACTTTTTCAAGAAAGAATACAAGCCGGAGGATATCCGCCAGGGCGTGGTTGGAGCCATCTCCATCCAAATCCAGGAACCTATCTTCGAAGGGCAGACCAAAACCAAGCTGGGAAGCACCTACATGTGGGAAAAACAGGTGAAGGCGAAAGACGGCACCACTTCCGTAGATCGCGGGCCGACCATCCGCACCTATGTGAACGACTTCGTCACCAAAAACCTGAACGACTACCTGCACCGCCACATGGAAATCGTCCCCGTCATCGAGGACAAAATCAAGGCGTCCCAGGCAGAACGGGAAGAAATTGCCGGCGTCCAGAAAAAAGTCCGTGAAAGGACCAAGAAGACAGCCGTTTACAACCGGAAACTCCGCGACTGCCGCTATCATTTCTCGGACACCAAATTCCCCAAGGGCATGGAGGACCAGAAGGAGCTCACCTCCATTTTCATCACGGAGGGAGATTCGGCGTCGGGAACCATCACCAAGGTCCGCAATGCCAATAACCAGGCCGTGTTCTCCCTGCGCGGAAAACCCATCAACTGCTACAAGGAAAGCCGCAAGAGGGTGGCCGAAAACGAGGAACTGAACCTGCTCATCGCCGCGCTCGGCGTCGAGGAAGACATGGCCAACCTGCGTTATAACAATATCATCGTGGCCACAGATGCCGATGACGACGGCATGCACATCCGCATGCTGGTACTCACCTTTATCATGAAGTACTATCCGGAACTCATCCGCCGCGGCCATGTCTATATCCTGCAAACGCCCCTGTTCCGTGTGCACAACAAGAAGGAGCGCCGCTACTGCTACACCCAGGAAGAGCGGGACAAAGCCGTGAAAGAGCTCAAGACCGGCGTGGAAATCACCCGGTTCAAAGGGCTTGGTGAAATTTCCTCGGACGAATTCGTGGATTTCATCGGCGACAACATGCGCCTGGATACCGTAAAACTGTCGGACGAAGAATCCATCTCCACCATCATGGAATTCTACATGGGCATCAATACCTATGAACGCCAGCACTTCGTGATGGACAACCTCCGCAGTGAAAAAGAACTGGAAGACGTAAACATCTAAGCTATGACAACAAAAGTCAAATCGGAAGTCAGCCCCCGCTGGGCCAGGTTCTGTGGCTGGCTCCTCAGAAAAATGGGCTGGGAGACTGTGGGCGGCCCCATGAAAGAGCCCAAAGCCATTGTTCTGGGAGTTCCGCACACCACCGTATGGGACTTTTTGGTATGCTACCTATTCTACACACAGTTCGGAAAGGTGGCCCATATCATGATTAAGAAAGAATTCTTCTTCTGGCCCCTGGGCCCCATCCTGCGGGCTTGCGGCGCCGTTCCCGTGGAACGTTCGTCGGCAGCCACCATGGTCAAGAGTCTCATCCACCACATGGAAGAGGTCCCGGAATTCCATTTGGCCATCGCCCCGGAGGGCACACGCAAACCCACCAGAAACTGGAAGAGCGGCTACCACCTCATCGCCCGTGAAACCGGGGCGACCGTATATCTGGGCTACTACGACTGGGGACGCAAAAAAATAAGCGTCGGAGAACCCTTTGAACTCACCGATGACGCCAAAGCAGACATGCAGCGCATCTACGAGCACTACCGTCCCATGGGTGTCCAAGGACTCCATAAGGACCAATTTATCGTACCCTAAATCCTATTTTTATGGCAAATAAAATCAAAAGTCCCTATAAAGCCTGGCGCAAATACCGCAACCGCGAAAACACCTGCACCACACTCCACAAGGTTTTTGACTACGCCACCACCAATTATGCCAAAAAAGTCGCCTACCAGTATGTGGACGGCGGCCAGAAATATACCTATGCCGAATTCAGGACCAAAGTGGAGCGCCTCTCGCAGCGCTTGTCCCGTTTCGGCATCAAACATGGAGACCGCGTAGCCATCCTGTCGCAAAACATGCCCAACTGGGTGGTCGCTTTCTTCGCGGCCACCGCATACGGCCGCATTGCCGTTCCCATGCTGCAGGACGTCTCCGAAAACGAGGTCACCAACATCCTCACCCACTCGGAATCCAAGGTCCTGTTCATTTCCCAGCGCATGATGGGAAAACTGAGTGACGAATGCCGCCGGAAGCTGACGCTCCTCATAGACATCGAGACCTTCGAATTCATCAAGAAAGACAAGGAGGACTTCAAGTGCAACGGCTGGGTGAAAGACCCGCTTCCGGACGACCTCGCCACCATCATCTACACTTCCGGGACCACCGGAAATGCCAAGGGCGTCATGCTGAGCCACCGGAACATCTGCGCCAACCTGGCCGCGGCCTTCAAGGCGCAGCCGGCCTTCAAGAAAGACCGCTTTCTCTCCATCCTTCCCGCAGCCCATGCCTACGAGATGAATGTGTCCACGCTGTATTCCTTCTATGTGGGAGCCACCTGTTACACCCTGCAGAAACCTGCAGCCCCGGCGATTCTCATCCCTGCCATGAAGAAGGTAAAGCCCACCATCATCTGCGCAGTGCCGCTCATCATCGAGAAGGTGGTGAAAAACAGCGTATGGCCCACCATCCGCAAGAGCCGTGTCCTCTCCTGGGCCGAAAAATACCTTCCGCACATCCTGCACTGGTTCATCGGAAGGCGCATGATTAAAACCTTCGGCGGCAAACTGGCCTTCTTCGGCATCGGCGGCGCCAAGTTGGATCCGGAGGTGGAGCAGTTCCTCAGGGACTGCCACTTCCCCTACGCCGTGGGGTACGGCCTCACGGAAACGGCCCCGCTGGTATGCAATCTGATGGTCCATACCAGCAAGGGCGTGGGCTCCATCGGCCCGGCGTCCTATAAAGTGGAGATTCGCCTGGACAACGTAAATCCTCAAAACGGTGAAGGCGAACTGGTGGTGAGGGGCAACAATGTGATGCTCGGCTACTACAAGGACCCGGAGCGCACGCGGCAAGTGCTGGACGACGAAGGCTGGTTCCACACCAACGACGTTGCAACCGTGGACAAAAACGGCTACTATTACATCAAAGGCCGACTCAACAATACCATTCTGGGACCCTCCGGCGAGAACATCTACCCCGAAGAAATCGAGCAGGTAATCAACAACATCGAAGGCGTGGAAGAGTCTCTGGTAATGGAACGCGACGGCAAGCTGGTGGCCCTGGTGAAGTTCCAGGACAACGCCATCGACTGGGACCAGGCCGGCGAAGACAAGTTCTTCGAGGAACTGGAGGCCCGCAAGAATGCCGTCATGGAATGGGTGAACAAGACCGTTGGCCGCAATTCCAAGATTGGCGAGGTGGATGCCATGAAGGAACCGTTCGAAAAAACGGCCACCCAGAAAATCCGCCGCTTCAAGTACAAAGATTCCCATGGAGACGAGCCCGAAAAGCCCGCCACCGAAGATAAACCTAAACCCGACCATGAAGATACTATTCGTAATTAACAACTTCTACATCAGGGGAAACGGAATTTCAGCATCAGGACGCCGCACGGTAGCAGAACTAAAGAAAATTGGCGAGGATGTACGCATCCTGGCCGGGCCCAATCCGGACCCGAACGGCCCGCAGCCGGATTTTCCCCTGAAGGAATTCAAAATTCCTATTTTCCAGCCCATCATTGAATCCAGCGGCTTCTCCTATGCCGACGGCGACATGAAAGTCATCGAGGAGGCCGTCCGCTGGGCCGATGTCGTCCATCTGGAAGAGATGTTCGTCCTGCAGTGGAAAGCCATCAAAGCGGCCAAGAAACTGGGCAAACCTATCACGGCCACTTTCCACATGTTCCCGGAAAACCTGATTTATAACCTGGGCATCGGCCCCCTGCGCAATTGGAAGTGGCTGAACCAGACCCTGCTCAGACTCTGGAGAAAACATATCTATAATGAATGCTCCTTTGTCCAGTGTCCTACGGAAGCCGTTCTGGACCGCCTGCGCCGCTACCATTTCAAGGCAAAGCTGGGCGTCATCTCCAACGGCGTTATCCCGGATGCATGTACCCGCCCGGAGACGCCTCCGGAAAACTACAGGGATTCGGAGCGGCCCTTCGACATCCTGTACATCGGGCGTCTTGCTCATGAGAAAGACCAACCCACGCTCCTGGAAGCCATGCGTTACAGCAAATATGCCAAACGCATCCGCCTGCACTTTGCCGGCAACGGACCGCAGGGCAAGCGTTACAAGAAAAAAGCAAAGAAGATGTGGGAAGAAGGCGTTTTGGGTTATGAGCCGGATTTCGGCTTCTATAACCGCGACGAACTGCGCCGCCTGGCCGCCACGGCGGACCTCTGCCCGCACTGCGCGCCCATCGAGGTGGAGGGGCTTTCCATCATGGAAGCCATGCAGCAGGGAGCCTGTCCCATCATTGCCGTAAGTCGGTACAGCGGCACTTCGCAGTTCGCCCTGGACCGGCGCTGCAAATTCCCGGCCCAGAATCCGGAAGCCCTGGCACAGCGCATCGACTATTGGCTGGACCATCCCAAAGAGCGATGGGAAATGGGGCTGAAACATGCCAAGTCCATGGAACAATACGACATACAAAAATCTGCCGTCGCGTTTCGCGATGCATTGGCAGAAGCCGTAGAAAACAACAAACATGCAAAATAAACTCCTTTTGACAGGGCTGTTGGCGCTGGCCACGGCCCTTTCCTGTACCCGCACCTATGACGTCGTCGTCATCGGAGGCGGAGCCGGAGGAACCATGGCCGCCATTGAAGCCGCACGAAACCAGGCGTCCGTGCTCGTGGTGGAGGAAACGCCCTGGCTGGGCGGCATGCTCACCAGCGCCGGCGTAAGCGCCATTGACGGGAATTACCGCTTACGGGGCGGTTTGTTCGGGGAATTTACGGATTCGCTGGCAGCCCGTTACGGCGGTTATGAAGCGTTGAAATCCGGCTGGGTATCCCATATTCTCTTTAATCCGCGCACCGGGGCGGAAATCCTGCAGAACATGGCCGCCGAAGCCGGTGTGGACCTGCGCTTCCGTACCGGGCTTGCCCGGCTCAGCAAAAAGAACCCGGGCTGGGTACTATCCCTGACGGACGGAAGCCGGGTGAAAGCAAAAGTGCTCATAGACGGCACGGAACTGGGAACGCTGGCGGAAACAGCGGGGTGCGAAGAACTCCGGGACCGGGTATCGGCCCAGGATTTCACCTACGTTGCCATCGTGAAGGAATATGACCATCCAGTGCCCATGAAGGAGCCGGAGGGATATGACCGCAGCCTGTATGTCAACTCATGCGACAATCCGCTGGCAACGAATGTGGAGGGGAAAAATCCCCTGGGCCAGCAGCTCTGGAGTCCGGAAATGATGCTGTCTTATGGCCGGCTTCCGGACGGACACATCATGCTCAACTGGCCGGTGTGCGCCAACGACTATTTTGCCGAGTACCTGGACATGACGCCGGCAGAGCGCGATTCCGTGATACTGCTTGCCAAACAACGCACGCTGGGCTATGTTTACTTCCTGCAGAAAGAACTGGGCTATAGCAACATAGGTATTGCCGACGATGTATATCCCACGGAGGACGGCCTCCCCTTCTTCCCCTATTGGCGGGAAGCCCGGCGCATCGCCGGACGGGACACCATGACGGTGGAAGCCGCCAAGGAACCGTACCGGTTCGACCTGTACACCCGCGCAATTGCCGTGGGCGACTATCCTGTGGACCATCACCATGTCCAGAATCCCCGCCGGGAAGAACTGGCTCACCTCTGGTGGGGCCGCATCCCCTCCTTCAGCGTGCCGATGGGTGTACTCGTACCCACTCGCGTAGAAGATTTCCTGGTGGCCGACAAAGCCATTTCCACCACTTGGGAGATGAACGGCAGTACGCGCCTCCAACCTGTCGTAATGGGACTGGGGCAGGCAGCCGGAGCGCTCGCGGCCCTTGCCGTCCGAAGCGGACGGAAAGTGCATGAGATGCCCGTGAAGGAGGTTCAGGCACGTCTGCTGGACCATGGATGCTACCTCCTTCCCTTCCTGGACCTGAAACCCGGTGAACCCGGATTCCGCGAACTGCAGGAAAAAGGCATCCGCGGCGAAGTACGCGGAACCGGCCGCAGCGTGAACTGGGCCAACGAAACCTGGGTAGTGGTGCCCGATTAGGTCCCTCCCCCGATGGGATGAGTTTCGGGTGGGGGCAACGTATAACTTTTAATGTTCATGACATGGACAAACGAAATCTCTCCATTGACATGTTCCGGGGCCTTACCATGACCCTGATGGTTTTTGTGAACGAATTCTGGAAGGTGTTCAACGTACCGCACTGGATGGAGCATTTCGCCACCCTGGAAGACGGTATGGGCCTGGCGGACATTGTCTTTCCCATGTTCCTCTTTGCCATGGGCATGTCCATTCCCTATGCCCTGGAACGCCGCATAGCCAAAGGATACAGCACCGAAAGCACCGTACTTCACATCTTCAGCCGTACGCTGGCGCTGCTCATCATGGGCGCATTCATCTGCAACCAGGAGGCCCGCGAGATGGCCGGAAACCGTGCGCTGTGGGTATTCCTGATGGTCGTGGGCTTCTTCCTGCTGTGGAACCAATATCCCAGGGACTGGAAACCGGCCCGCTGGCTCAAAATCGCCGGCATCGTGCTGCTCTCAGTCCTGGCGCTGGTGTACCGGACACCGGACGGAGCACGATTCGAGGGCCTTTGGTGGGGCATCCTGGGCCAGATTGGCTGGATGTATCTCTTCTGCGCCATGGCGTATCTGCTTTCCCGCGGGCGCAATTGGGTACTGGCTGTGCTGTGGGGCCTGACAGCCTTTGTCAACCTCACCGTCGTGCCCATGCGGGACGGCGGAACATTTATAGGCCCCAACTTCCTGGCCGATTTGGCCGGCGCCCTGCAACTGGGGAAAGGATACGGTGCCGTAATGGGCCTCGGCGGCCTCATGCTCACCCTGGCCGACTGGAAGCTGCAGGACCGCAAGCCGCAGGAGCGGATGGGACTGGGATTTGCTGCGGCTGCCGTGCTGGCGGTGCTGGGCATGGCCTTCCATACAGGATGGATTGTGTCCAAAAACCTGGGGACACTCCCCTGGTGCCTATATGTAAGTGCCTTGTCCGTAGCGCTTTATACCCTGCTTCGCATGCTGGAGCGTAAAGCCTGGACGGGCTGGTTCAAGCCTTTGCAGCCCACCGGAACAGCCACGCTCACCGTGTACATAATCCCCTATCTGTTCATCGCCCTCTGGGTGGCGGTCAGTCCCACGCCCGCACCCTGGCTCACGGGCTGGACGGGAGTAGCCAAATGCGCTCTCATGGCCGCCGTATATATCGGCTGTGCATGGGGGTTCACAAAGTTGGGAATCAAGCTGAAAATCTAGCGCAGGTAATCCCAGTAATCGAACGCACGAATGTGACAGAGGTCGAAGAGGAAAAATCCGTCGGCCTCTTTTTGCATGGTAGCCCTGATTTCCGGAAGCAGGTCTCCCCTGCCGCCCTTTTCAAAGCCCTTTTCATTGCCGATGTCCGGTCCGCTGTAGAACATCACCTCGCCGCAGAGGCGCTTGCGGCCCAGTTTGGCAAATCCCTCCATGGTCTTTTCCACGTCCCCGTGTATATTGGCCGCCGGGCAGTATGCGCCCAGAATCATGAAATCGACCAGGTCCGCAAAACCGGTGGCCTGATATTCGGGCGTAGCCCATGCATAGGTGGGTTCCTCCCTGGCAAGGTCATACCGCGGGCTGGTCCAGTTGACGCCGCTCCGGTAATACTCACTGAACCAGGCGCCCACATATACGCCTATCGGCAGGCTCGGACAAGTGGCATGTACCTTCTCCACTGCACGGGCCACAAAATCGTGAATCACCTGGCAACGGAAGGTAAGCCATTGGACTTCAAGGGAATCCGGCGCCTTGTCCAGGAAAATATGTCCGGGTTCCGGAAAGACGGGCCAGCGCTCCGGTTCCCCGCCAATGTATTGGGAGAACTGTTTGTACGCTTCTTCCGTATAGCCGGCGTCCAGGGCATAGTCGTCATAGCGGCAACGGTCCATCACGATACCGTCCAAACCTTCATAAGCGGCCAGGTCTTCCAGCATGGTGAGGAGAAAATTCTGCACGTCCGGGTTGGCCGGGTCCAGGAAGCGGGCGCCCAGCGTGGAAGTATCCTGCGCATGGTTCAGCAGCTTTCCGTCGGCCGTGCAGTCCACCGCGCACCAGGTTTGGAGTTCCGGCTGCTCGTACACCATGCCATGCTCAATACCCGGCGCTTTCCAGCCGCCGACCATAATATTTACACCCGCATGTACCCTCAGGCCCGCCTTGTGCCCGGCGTCGATAAAGGCCTGCAGGTAATCGAAGCTGGCCGTACGCTCCCGGAGCACATAGCCCTTGGGGCGCCACGCGGGGCTCCAGCGGAGTTCCGGTGCCACGCGGCTCTTGAACAGGACATCGCCGGAAGTGGGCCGCACCTCCACCACCACATCCGTAAAGCCCATTTGGGCAATGCGGGCACAGTCCCTGGCAATGGAATCCGCATCATTGGCATAGCTGCCGAAATTGGCGCCAGCCTCTATCCATACAAAGGAGGGTTTCTGCGCTTCCTGCCTGGAAGCACAAGCCATCAGTAAAAAAGCCAGGAAGCCAAGGATGGCCGTGGAGACAACTCGTTTATTCATATTATCATACATTTACTTACACGGCAAGGAAAGTGCCTGCTGCGTCTCTCCGCCCACCAAACGCACCCAGGTGCGGAAACCGGACTCCCCTTCCCGGAATTGGAACAGGCGGCAGCCGGAAACCGTTCCGGGCGCCGTGGGGCCGTCGGAAGGGATATATCCGTCCGGTCCCAAATGGTTGTATATGGTGTCGCCGCCGCTGAATCGTCCATAGACGAAATGAATGCCGCCGTACGGAAGCACATAGTCGCAGTCATGGTCATGTCCCGTGACGACAGCCTGTACGTCGCCCAATTCGCGGAACTGGGCAAAGAGGCCGGAATTAAGGCGGGACGGGCACGGCGGTTCCCCGTTGTTGCCGGCCATAGGCCCGATGCCCTTTGCAAGCGCTTCCGGCAGTTCAGGAAGCGGAATATGGAAAAAGGCCAGGGAGGGCACGGGGCATCCCTCGTTCTCAACGGTAAAGTGCTCACTATAGGAACGATACCAGCCTATCTGACTGTGGCGGATGTAGTCGTAGCAGTGAACTTCTTCCTCCCCCTTCAGCACCACGGCATCCATGGAATCAAAGAGATAAAACACGCGTTCCACTCCCCTGGCTCCGGAAAGCGTAATCACGTCGTTGGAACAGCCATACACGCCGTCCTTCGGCGGATGGTTCACGCAGCCGGGCAGCTCCCGGATGGCGCGGAACATCTCTTCGCGGGAACTTCCAAACTGCGAGTCGTGGTTCCCAAGTGCCACCGCCCACGGAATGCCGCTCTCCGCCAGCGGCTGCAGGATTTCTTGGGCGCTTTCAATGTCCGGGCGGCCGAAGACGATGTCTCCCGTGTGGATGACGAGGTCCGGCTTGACGGCCTGGATGGCTTCCTTCACACAAGCAAGGGCCCGCTGCGAACGGGGGTCTCCCGCAATGTAATGGGTGTCGGTAAATTGAAGTAGGGTGAAAGTCCCGTCATTCCGGAAACGGAAATCACCGGCTGTGCGGAGAGAGTCCGCCGAAGGAGCACCGTTGTCGCGGACGATGCACGAGGGCATGGCTGCCGCCGCTGCGGTGAGAAAGGCCGCATCTTTCAGGAAAGTCCGGCGTTTCATTTTTTCCGATATACTTTAAGCATGCGGACATCCTGAAGCGGTCGGTCGTACTCGTCGGTGGCCACTTTTTGGATTTCCTCCAACACGTCCTGGCCGCTCACCACTTCCCCGAAAACCGTATATTGGCCGTCCAAATGCGGGCTTCCTCCTATTTTCTTGTAGGTCTCACGCATCTTGGGCGTTAGTTTCACCTTGCCGCCGGTAGCGGCATCCAGGCGGGCCTGGGCACGATCCAGCTGCTCGTCCGTCATGGGGCTTCCCATCATAAAACAGAATTGCGACGCACAGGACTCCTGTGCCGGATTGGTTTCGTCCCCCTCCCTGGCAGCATTCACCGTCCACTTGTGGTGGAAGATGCCCTTATCCAGACGGAATTCGGCCGGGAGACGATAATCGGGCTCTCCGTCTCCAAGCAGGGCGCCGGGCTCTGCGTATTTGGAGTTGGGGTCTCCGCCCTGAATGACGAAATTATTGATGACCCGGTGGAACAGCAGGCTGTCGAAATAGTGTTCTCCGGCCAGTTTGATAAAATTGTCCCGGTGAACAGGCGTTTCATTGTAAAGTTTGAATTCCACAGTTCCCATGGTAGTTTCCACCACCATCACCACCTCTTCCTGAGGTTTTTCGCTGCAGGAGAGAATCAGCAGCGCAGACAGCATGAAGGCCAGTTTTTTCATAACGCGATACTTTTCTCAAAATTAGTCATTTTTCTTGAGCTTGCCAAAGAAAAAAGCGCCGGTCACGGAGGGCCGGCGCTGAAGAGTAATAACCCGATATTATGGATTAAAGATAAACTTGGCAATGGTTGCAAGTCCAGAATGGATGGCATACATCTCAATGAAACCGTCGCCCTCTCTCAGAAGGATATCAGCGCTATTAGCACCGTTGGGCGTTTCTGATTTAATCCAATCAGCAGTCTTAACCGTAGCCAGAACCTGAGGATTTGCGATGTCGGTAATGTCAAGGACATAGATGTCGGCATTGAAACCAGCCCATGTAAAGTGATAACCCTGAGTGAAAGCCAGAATCTTCTTGCCGTTGTAGTCAAGAATATCCATGTTGTTCTGGTTTTCGTTACCACCAGCTCCGGCTTCAGTTACCAAAGACCATGCTTCGTACTCGATACCAGCCTGCTCGGCTGCCCATTTGGGTGTATAAGCGTCTTTCCGGTAGTAAACTTTTTCAGTTCCATCGTAAGAGCGATAAAGAACACCGTCATGAAGATCGTCACCATAACTTAACACAGCGCCATATTCAGGAACCCACATTGCGTCGCCGGTCGCAGGGCCGCTGTTTTGAGTCCCATAATAATTAGAAACAGCTTCATAATTGGCGATATCGTAGCCGAACCAGAACATTGCTCCAGCAGCCACACCCGTGATAGAGCCTTTGGTAGCAAGGTCGCCGCGGGCACGGAAGCCACCGAGCGTACCATAAACTCCATTCGGGAGGGTAATCTCTTTCGGGGCCACATCGACATCCTTCGTACAATAAACCTTGAGTTCGGTTCCGCTGGTCAGCGCACCGGTTTCCCAATTAATATCTGCCACAACATTTTCAGCTACAATAACGTTTCCTGCATCATCATTGCAGATGGAAGTAGGTTTAATACCGTCAAAAGAGATTTCTTTCAAATAACCACCATCGGCAGGATTCAAAGCATGGATCATAGCTCCGTCAGAGACAAGGAGCGCACCGCTTTCTGTGAAAGCAAGTCTGTTGTAGCCCATTGCAATGGCTTCGGGCGCGCTGACTGACCATTCCAACTGAGGTGTTACAGGTGCGTCAAGAGCTTCTTGATAAACTTGGAAGTAACCACCGAACTTATCGCCATAAAGATCTTCAGCGGCATTGACATAAATCCAGTTGTCACGAGCAATATAGCCTTCGTTGGCATCAACAGTGATAACGATGGTATTCCCTTCCTGCTTGAATTCCAACCAGCTGGTGTCCTCCGGCGGCCATTCCTCGTCATAATGAACACGCCAATCGAGGTTAGTGGAAACGCCGATGGTGAACGTACCTCCTTCCTGAGGTATAGTAAGACGTCCGCCATACTGGATGCTGCTATTCTCCTCATCAAAATCAAAGTACGCCTCAAATGCAGCCTGGGTAATCTTAATACTGCTGGAAAGGTCTCCAGCTGCAATCTTAATGTTAGCCTCACGGGCTTCAAGGTCAGTTGAGGGGTCAACAGTAAGGGTAACCTTGCTGGTAGCCAAGCCCTTGGTAGCGGCATTGTGCACCCAGTCAACAGCCTCGGGTATAGTGACCTCGTACTCAACGTTAGCCTCTACTTCTACCTCAACTGTTCCGCCTTCTGCACCTACCTCATAATCAAGAACTTTAATGTTCAGCGCATTGGTCTGGTCCTGGGTTACAGTGACTTCAGCAGTAGCTTTGCCGGCGGTGATGGTTACCTTGGCGGTACGAATATCGTTGGTCTCGTTCTTTACGACAGAACCCTTTACGGAACAGGCGTCGCCGGCCTTGCCGCTTTTGGTGGTAAGAGTAAGCCATTCGGCATCGGAGGCAGCGGTCCAGTCGGCCGTCGCCTTGAAGTTGATGGTGACGGCGTCACCTTCTACGGGAACAGAGACAGAGGCGTTGGAGGTGAGTTCAATCTTGGCTTCGGTTGTATCCTTGCCAGGATTTTTCTCGTCATCCTTCGGCTGCTCCTTGGTGCACGCAACCGCTACGGCTGAGAGCATCAAAAATGAAAATAAGGCTTTTCTCATAACATTAGTGTTTAATGGGTTATAGTGTATTCAAATAGGCATTTATGGCGCTTTCAAAGGCGTCCCAGTAGTCGTACATGCGTATATGGCAGAGGTCGAAAATGAAAAGGCCGTCCGCGCTTGAAAGCATGGTATTCACAATGTCCGGAATCAGCGCCTCCTGATGACCTTCCGTAAAGCCGGAAGCATTGCCGATATCGGGGCCGGCCGCAAACGGGACCACGCCGCAGAGGCGTTTTTCGCCCAGTTTTGCAAATCCTTCCATGCTCCATTCCCAGGAGCCGTGAACACCGTCAGTTCCGGCATAGGCCCCGAGGAAGATAAAGTCCAGAAGGTCGGCAAAACCGGTCTTCTGATAGGCATCTGACGCCCATTTATAGCTGCTTTCATTGGCCTTGAGGTCGTATTTTTCGCTGGACCAGTTGACCCCGCTGGTGTAATACTCGGAGAACCAAGCACCGACATATACGCCGAAACGGACATCGGGATTAACGCTATGCACGGTTTCAGCCGCCTTCTTCACAAAAGCATGAATGGTCTTGCAGCGGAACGTAAGCCAGTTGCGCTCCAATGTGTTGGGGGAAGAAAGGGAGGTCTTTCCGCGGTCAATCACAGGCCATTTCTTGGGCTCGGTGCCCAGATACTCCGTAAACGCAGCCTTGGCGGCATCGGTGTAGCCGGCATCAAGGCCGTAGTCGTCGTAGCGGCAGCGGTCCAGGACAATGCCGTCCAGCCCCTCATAAGAAGCAAGCTCGCCAAGAAGGGTAAGCAGAAACTCCTGCACCTGAGGATTAGCAGGGTCCAGGAAGCGCGGGCCAGTGTCAGAGTCGTCCATGGCATTGGTAAGACCGGAGGAGAGGTTGTCAACTGCACACCAGTTCTTCTTGTCCGGCTGGTCGTAAACCATCCCCACATCGCCGATGGAGCTGTGATACCCGCCGACCATGGTATTGATGGCGGCATTCACGCGCAGACCCGCCTTGTGGCCGGCGGCGATGAAAGCGGCCAGGTAGTCAAACGTAGCCGTACGTTCCACAAACTTGTAATTGCCTCCCACCCAGGCCGCGACCTTGGTACAGGCAGGTGCGACGGCGCTCTTGAAAAGAACGTCTCCGCTGGTGGGCCTGACATCCACGATGATATCCGTAAATCCCATCTTGGCAATCCGGGCACAGTCCTCTTCGATATACGCCGCATCGTTGGCATAATAACGGAAAGATGCAGCGGCATCTACCCAGACATACCTGGGCTTGCCCTTGATTTCAGGAGTGGAGGGATTCTCCGGGTCTTCTCCCGGGGTTTCAGGGTCCTCGCTCTCCTTTCCTCCGGAAGGGTCAACCCAGGAATCACGCCACTTGTAAGCAGTCGGGTCATCCTTGCCGCTGCAGGAAAGCAGCAGCGACAGGACACCCGCTATGTACAGAATCTTTCTCATTTGGCTTTCAAAATAACAACCGAAGCAACGGGACGCTGCGAGCCGTCGGAAACTTTGATGGTTTCCTGTCCCTGGACAAGCAGGCAGGAAGAGCCGCCGCCGTCAAGGTTCAGGGCCTCCGTGCAGCCCAGCGCCTTCATCACCTCCGCCTCTTCGGCGAAGCTCATACCTGCCACCCCTTCAGTCATTCCCCTTCCCTCGCACACGAACAGAATCAGGCAGCGGTCAGCCGTAAAGCCGATGGCCGTCCTGGGATGACGGGCCTCCGGCATCTTGTCATCGGCACCGTCACCATACAACATCTCTTCCTTCCAGGTATTTACAATCTCTCCGCCACGGATGAGAACCGGGCCGCCTCCGATTGCCGTTTGCGGGACAAAATCAATGGCTTTCGTGGGGAAGTTGGCGTCGGGTACTTGCAAAGGGTCTGACTCCCAGGCGTTTTTGGCAGGTTCACTGTAGAGGTAGTGCTTTGCTCCGCTGCTCCAAAACGTCCAGCCTACACGGGGCTCATTCTCAAGCGGAGAAGCCGCCATGCTCTCATTCTGGTAAAAAACGCCGCGCGTGGGATAATACATGGTTTCCCAGTCCAGGGACGCGTAGTTGATATTCACGCCGTATGTACGGCCAGCGCTCACGGCAATCGACGCATTGTAATTCTTTCCCCCTTCGGAGAAGAAATAGCCGCCGTTGATGATTACCGGAGCAGCCGTTTCCTTATAAAATTCGGAAGGCGTTTTCAGGGCTTCTGCAGTGCCGCTGATCGTCGGATCATCTATGGCCTTGACATCCCAGCTTACTTTCGTAAGGTCCGCCACAGCAATATAGGCAAGCGCTTTCTGGCCGCCCAGTTCCGCGGGGCCCTTGTAGATGGCGATTCCTTCCGGAACCGCAGCATAGGAAGCCGTCACATTGGTCCAGCCCAGTTCCACAATGGCAGGATGCGCCTCTACCACTTCAGGGACTTCGGGCTCAACGGGGTCGGGCCAGCGCCAGGCTGGCATGTCTGTGCTGGCAGCCTTGGAACAGGAGACTGCCACGCACAGAAGGGCTAACAACAGGTATCTATTCATCGTTTAATGCAATCAAGACTATATCCGCCAATCATTTGTGAATAATGGTCGTAGTAGTAGATGTACAGCATATAACCATCGGCAGAAGGAGCGAGGATAACGTCACCGCAAGCACCGTTTCCATCCTGTGCACTGCTGTTATACTGCAGATTGTACATATAAGGCTTGGAGAACACCAATGACGGGCTGTTCCAGATATTTTCTCCCTTCAGGCCGGCGGTGATGTCATAGACATACAGCTGCGGGCCGGGCCACCACTTGGGGAAGTGGTTGGAGACAAAGAGCGCAAGGTAATTGGCATTGTTGAAGCCCTTGGTGTCCAGGTTGTTGGGGGACGTATTGCTGTCAACATACGAACCGCCTCCGTCCACATCTTCTCCGCCGGGACCGTAACCGTTCAGCCGTTTGCCTACGGTGAGGTCCGGCTTGAACCAGGTAAGGCCGTTGTCGGAATAGACGCAGCAGTACCAGCCGGCGTCATTGGACTTGGACGCAGCGGGGACGCTGGGGCTTCTCGCTGCAATCCATCCCCACCTATAAGGTTGTCCCGCCATATTTTCAAAGGCGAAAGTATTGCCTGAAACATCCTTCAGCTCGCAAGAAATGACGGAACCGTCAAGCACATGGATACTGTAGAACAAACCGCTTTCGCTGGCTCCGGCGACGCCGGGGCATGTAATGGAAATGGACGCCTCTTCCTCGACATTGCCGATGACTTTCATCTCGGAACCGGCAGGTACGGCCAGGCCATTTTCATTGGTGAACGAGTAGAACAGTTCCGGAGCTTCTTTCACGGAAGAAGTCTTCCAGATGTTCAATGTCTCTCCGGAGGCGGCCAAATTGCAGATGAGCAAGTGGTCCTGTTCGTCGGAGCAGATGGCACCGGTGGGGACGGCACTTCCCAACTTGATTTCTCCGCCGACGGTACCCAGTATCTTGTTGAAGTAACGGGGCGTCGAGCCGTCACCCATGTTTACGATGAGATCCGAGTCGATGACACCCATGGAGACATTGGCAACGGCATTGTAGCCCGGGAGCCCCAGTCCGGTGGAAGGATCCAGGTTGAACAGGGTCTCGACGCTGGACGTATTCACGCCGTAGTCAATCTTTTGGGGGACATTCTTCACCACAACATATTCAGCTTTTGTAACGCCGTCATGAGCTGTCACGGTAAATACTACGCCGTCGTCTCCGTTGTAATTACGGGCATCGGAGGGGTCAGGGGAAATGGTGGCGTGCGGAGTAACCATGGCCGTAGCCGTAGCCATGGAAAGGTCCCGGGCCGTAATGAGGGACACCTGACGGTTTACCTTGTCCACCATCCCGTTGATGGTGGCGGGCGTATTCACGGTGAAGGACAGTATCTCGCACTTGGAGGACTTTACCCGTTCCCCGGTAATGATGATATCCCGGGAAGCGCCGGTGGCATCCGTATAAGTAAAATGGTTCTCCTCCGTCAAATCAAGCGTAGTAAGCGCAGGAGTCAGCTTGCAGTTGGGCTGCAGCGTTGCCCTCACACGGACATTGAGCATATAAGGAGTAGTGATATCGTCGGAAGACTCCGGGAAATACCACGGAATGGGAATCACATAGCGTTCCGTATTGGGGTCGGTCACTTCAAGGCGCCCCATCTCCTGGTCCACAAACTTGCCGGAGGTGAAGTAGGCCGTAAGGGAGGTAATTCCCTGACGGTCGGCTGTAGGAGCCACATGCTCGACCTCATGGCAGGCCAGCAGCGGAAGCAGGGCCGAAAGAATCAGTATGATATATCTTTTTTTCATGACTTCTAGTTCCATTCAGGATATTGATTCACAAGAGGGTTGGAGTTCAGTTCCGAATCCGGAATGGGGAAACGGTACATCTTGGAAGGGAAATTGCGGTCCTTGTCGTCCACGCTTACGTAAGTGTACTGATACTGGCCCTCAACGGAGGTGGTCTCTATCTTGAGGCCGTGGACCTGATAATTGTTCAGGCCGACGGGATAATCCTTGCCGGCATCTCCCCAACGGCGGAGATCCCAGTACCAGAGGTCCTCGAAGGCAAGTTCTACGCGGCGTTCCTGGCGGATGGCCGCCCACAGGGCATCACCGGATTTGTCGGTATAGGGAAGGCCGACGCGATTACGAATTTCCTTTACGGCAGCGTTGGCGCCGGGGAAATCGTTGTTGCGATAGCAAGCCTCGGCTTTGTTCAGGAGCACCTCGCCATACCGGAGCAGGACAAAGTGCTGGGTACTCTCGCTGCGTACGGTAAGGTCATGGCTTTCATCCACGAACTTGCGCAGGTAATAACCAGTGGTCGTCCGGCCTTCGGGTTGGGCGTCTTTGTTCCACTGGCACCAGCCGTCCGTCCCGCCTACAAAAGGTTCAATCTTGCGGTCTTTCCAGGTGGCGCCGTTATACAGGATGGTAGCCTGGAAGCGAGGCTCCAGCTGCTCGTAAGGAGGCTCTGCCACCGTACCCGTACTGCCATGCCAGGGGCTCCAATCCGGGAAACCGCTGCCGTCGGCCTTTTCGTAGCTTTCCACCATCTCCTGGGTGGGCGTTCCGTAACCGCCTCCCTGCTGGCCCACCAGCTTGTAGTCTCCGCCGGGAGCATAGTAGAAGTCAAACTCGTGGGTAAGGCCGTCGGAATAAGAGAAACTGTACTGGAGAATGGTCTCCGTGTTTCCCTCCGTTACGCTCTTTGTGAACGCGTCGGCATAAGAGGGCATGAGGCTGTATGTGGCGGAAAGCGCATCGGCAGCGTCAATGACACGCTGGTACTCCTTCGCGTAAAGCATCGAGCGGGTAATGAGGGCAAGGGCCATATCCTTGTTCAGACGCCCCCTGGCCGCTGCTTTTTCGGGAAGGTTGTCCTTGGCGAATTCCAGGTCTTTCCAAACGAAATCCCAGCCTTCGGCTTCCGATGACAGTTCCTTTTCCACAGCGATTTTGCTGAGGTCTTCATCGTAAATGATTACCTCTTTGTAGCGCTTCATAAGCTCAAAGTACAGCCAGCCGCGCATAAGGCGCAGTTCTGCCTGGAGGCGGGTTTTGTCGGCCTCGGGAAGACCGGTTCCCAGCTCCTTGAGGTAGAAAATGGCCTCATTGGTATTCTTGATGGCTTTATAAAGGGGAGTCCACGCACCCAGATATACATCTACAAAGCTGTTGGTGAGGTTGGTGCCGCCATAGGCCACCTGGCTGGGAATGAGGCAGAAAGCAAAGTTCACATAAGAACCGTATTTGAACATGTCCGTAAACGACTCCGTCATGCCGACCGTGCTGGGCCAGCTGGCATAGATGTCATACGCATAGGAGTAGATGCTGTTCACGGCATATTCGGCGCTCTCGGTATTGGACCACATGACTTTGTCGGAAATGCTGTCACGCGGGGTCATGTCCAGGAACTTGTTGCAGGCGGAAAGAACGCCTACAAGTGAAAGAATGAGTACAATCTTTTTCATAGGGCAATTCTTTTAAAGGGTAATGCTGATTCCGCCCATGATGTTGCGCTGCTGCGGATAATAACCGTTGTTTACACCCGGAGATTCGGGGTCGATTCCTTCCGGAAGACCGTCGATGGTGAAAAGGTTGTTCCCCTCTACAAATACCCGAAGCGACTCTATGCCAATCTTTCTGGTAATCTTCTGGGGAATGGTGTACCCGAACTGGGCGGTTTTCAGGCGGACATACTTGCCGTCTCTCCACCAGAAACTGGAAGAAAGACCGTTGTCTCCGCCATGACCGGCATTGCCGAGGGTAAGACGCGGGAAGGTTCCGTCGGGATTATCCAGGCTGTAAGCATTCTCAACGAGGAACAGCGGCGAGTTGCCACCCTCCTTGAACGTCTTGGTCCAGATGGTGTCGTCGTCGTTATTGTTGAAATACGTTCCGGTCATGGATACCTGGAACAGGGCGCCGCCCGTAAACTGGAGGTTCAAGTCGAAGCCGTTCCAACCGGCATTGAGATTGAGGCCGAAAGTGAGCTCCGGACGGTTGCTCTTGCCGAAGATGCCGCGGTCCTGCCAGGTAATCTGGCCGTCACCGTTGAGGTCGGTGTATTTGATATCGCCCACATTGGGACGGGAGCCGTACCAGGCGCTGTTGTCAATTTCCTCCTCGCTCCTGTACAGGCCCTCGGCCTGCCAGCCCCAGAGGGCATTGTAAGTGGTTCCGCTCACCTTCTGCCACTCGGGGATGTTGGGCTCGTCGTTGTACTTGAGCCAACGGGTCTTGGAGTATGTGAGCGTTCCCACAATCTCATAGAAAAACGGCTTGCTTCCCAGGTTGAAGCGGTTGCGATGACTCAGCTGGACGTCAATACCTCTGGAATCAATGGCGTTGCCGTTGATATAGGTAGGGAAATAACCGCCCATGGAATCGGGGTGACCGCTTCTGTTGTCGGAAAGGATGTCGTAAGTATAATTGTAGAAGGCGTCAATCTCACCGCCCAGTTTTCCGCCCCAGAGGGAGAAGTCCGTACCGATATTGTAAGACAAGGTCTTTTCCCAGGTCAGTTCTCTGTTCGGAGTACCCGAGGGTCTGTAAGCGGGAACAGCCGCCTGTCCCGGATAAACGACTTTCTTGTCAAGCGAGTATTTGCTCAAGAACATGTAAGGAGATACGCCGTCGTTGCCCAGCAAACCCACGGACGCCCTGAGTTTCAGGTTGTCCAGCACACCGGCAGTCCCTTGCATAAAGGATTCCTTGGAGAGATTCCAGCCGATGGAACCTGAAGGGAAGAAGCCCCAGCGGGTCTTGGTCATGCCGGCAAACTTGTAGGAGCCGTCATAGCGGCCGGTGAATTCGGCCAGGTAGCGCTCGTCATAGTTATAGCGGATACGGCCTACATAGCCCGCACTGCGGGAGGCATTGCTGTAACCGGACACGGGATCTGCGGTAGGCTTGCCGTTGTCAATTTCCGGAAGGAGGGCAAACGGAACGTTCTGCACATACGCAGACACCGAGTTGGTCCGGTAATCCCGGAGTTCGGCCAGGAGAAGGGCATCTACATTGTGCTTCCCGAAACTGTTGGCATAGTTTACGGAAGCCTGTCCGGTGATGGACTGGGCATAGTAAGAGCCCTCGCCCACCTTGTTGCCCGAAGCGGCTCCGTTGACATCCACCATGGGAGCGCTCCAGCCCCAGGTTCCGTCCTCGGCCCGTGTGCGTGCAAGCACATAATAGGTGGTGTCCAGGTTCTTGTTGTAGGAGTTCAGGTAGTCGTAAGAACCATTCACCTTGAACTGAAGGCCTTTCAGCCAGGGGAACTCCCAGGTGAGACCTGCGTTCAGGGTGCCCTGGAAACTGTTGGTTTTCTTGTTTCCGCTGAGGGCAAGCGCGGCCAGGGGGCTGTTGGGGTAGCTTTGGTTGGAGGCGATGGCTCCGGTATAATAGCCTTCATACATTTCGGGCAGGAACGGGTACATTCCTATCACCTGATGGGCTACCGAGAACCAGCCCACCTCATAGCCGGAACCGGTTCCGTCCGAGCCGCCGGAAAGGAAACGGGGCGTCTCTCTCCGGCCCACGACTCCGCTGAGACCCAGGTTGAACACCAGATACTTGGCAATGCGCGACTCGATGTTTGCACGGACATTGTACCTGCGGTAGTTGTATCCGGAAATATTACCCTTCTGGCCCAGGTATCCGGCCGATACGAAGTAACGGGTCTTGTCGTTACCGCCCTGCACGGTGATGTTGTGCTTGTGGGTAAGGCCGGTCCCGAAGACGCGCTTGGTATAGTCCACGTTGTCCCAGCCGTCCGTAGGGTCGCCGTTCAGCATGGCTTCTACGTTGGCACGGGAGAAGTAAGGAACATACTCGGCCTCGGAAGCAATGAGGCCGCTGGCCATCTGGTCCATCATCTGCGCCAGGTTGTAGTAGTACGCAAACTGCGGCCCGTTCATGAACTTGGGGAAGTTGGCGTTCATGGAGGCGCCCACGGAACCGTTGTAGGAGATGCGGGTGTCGCCTTTTTCGCCCTTCTTGGTGGTGATGATAATCACGCCGCCGGCGGCCTTGAGGCCGTACACGGCCGCAGATGCACCGTCCTTCAGCACGGAGATGCTCTCAATGTCGGTCGGGTCGATGTCGTTGATGTTGTCCACCGGGAAACCGTCCACCACGTAGGCCACGCCGTAAACGGAACCACGGATACGCAGGGATGCCTGGTCCAGGCCCGGCTCACCGGATTCCTGCACGGAGGAAATACCGGAGAGTTTACCGGCGAGTACCTGCGACACATTGGTGGAAGGAGCCTTGAGGAGTTCGTCGCCCTTGATGGCGCTTACGGCGGCCGTCAGGGTTTCCTTCTTGGCCGTGCCATAACCCACCACCACGACATCTTCCAGATAAAAGGTATCCTCCTGCAAGACAACATCTATACGGGATTCACCTTTGTACGGGCGGGTAACGGTGGTCAGCCCCAGGCTGGAAAATTCCAGCACGGCGTTTTCCGGCACAGAAAGTGTCCAGGAACCATCTGCACCGGTAATAGTTCCGGTGGTGGTACCCTGGACCATCACTGTAACGCCGGCAAGCGGCTGTCCGTCAGAATCTCTTACCCCCCCCCTCACGGTTTTTTGTGCAAACGCCAGGCCCTGGCTAAGCAGCAAGGCCGCCAGAGAGGCACACAATATACGGATTACAGGTTTCATATTGGGATGGTTTATTGTTTAGATGCAATTTCTTCCAAGATTGTTCCAATCTGGTACAAGCCTCTGGGCACATGGAAGCAGCCTTTCCACTTGCCGCCCTTGAGCGGAAGCAGCACTTCTCCCCTGCGGTTCAGGTAGCCGTACCACTCGGGATACTCCTTGTCCTTGAAATGAGTCCAAAGGTAGTCGTCCAGTTTCAGGAACCACTCCAGCGCTTTTTCGTTGCCGGTGAGTTGGTAGCCTTTAATCATGCAGATGGCGCTTTCCAGGTGTACCCACCAGAGTTTCTGGTCCCACTCGAGCTCCTGCGTAGGATAGCCCTTGCGGTCCATAAAGTAGAAGATGCCGCCGTACTCCTTGTCCCAGCCGTAATCTATCACGCGAAGGGCGATTTCCATGCTCTTGTCGATGATTTCCTGTCTGTGCAGACGGATGCCCAGGTTCATCATGAACCAGAGGGCCTCCAAATCGTGACCGGGATTCACGCGGCGTCCCTCGAAGCAGTCCACCAGGCTGCCGTCCGGAGCCAGGTTCTCCACCATCACGCCCAGGTCCGGCTGGTAAAACACGTCGAACACCTCATGCAGGGCCTCCTCTATGGTCTTGTCCAGCAGGGACTTGTCTTCAATGATGGGCTCCACTTCCAGCGCCATGTTGCAGATAATCATGGGCAGGGCGAAGTCTTTCATGGGACGGGTGCCGGGAACGGCCTTGCTCCACTTCCCCTTGGGGTTGGAACGGCGGTCCAGGATGCGCTGGAACACCTTGCGCGCCACATCGGCATAATGTTCACTGCCGGTGGCTACGGCCAGCTGGGCAAAGGCCATGCAGGCAAAGGTGTTGGAGAAAATGTTGTACGGAGCGATGATTGGCTTCCCCTCGCGCGTGAGCGAGAAGTAGAAATCATAGTTTCCGTCGTGGCCGTATTTCTCCAGAAAATCCGCGCCCTGCCTGGCACAGGCAAGCCAGTCCGGATTCTTTTCCACCTTATTATACAGCATGGCGAACATCCAGACTTCCCTGCCCTGCAGCCACACGAACTTGTCCGTATCGAATACGCTGCCGTCCCGGTTCAGGCAGGTGAAATAACCGCCGAACTCCTTGTCCTGCGATCTCTCCAGCCAGAAGGGTAACACGCTGTCGTACAATTCCTTACGATAGCGTTCGGCCATTTTTTGAAAATCTATGCGGTCCGTCATAAATCGTGTTTTATAGGTTCTAGACCCTGCAAATTTACAAAAAAGCATGAAACATACAATACTTTTTAACAAAATAATAAAAACTTTTTTGCAATATTACACAAAACGACAAAAACGCATTTGTGAAATAAAAAGAAAATCCTATATTTGCAGAACATACAGAACAATACCATGGAAAACCGCCGAACATTCCTCAAGAAAACCGCTTTGGGCGCCGCTGCTGCAGTGGCAGCCCCTACCGTGCTCAGTGCATGCAAAAACACGCCGGACGGCCTCCGTCCGGACCCTTCCCTGAACAGTACCCTCATTGTTCCGCCGGCAGCTGGCCTTCCCATCACCGGCACCTTCCTGGACGAGATTTCACACGACATCCCGCACCAGAACTGGGGCGAACGCGAATGGGACCTCGACTTCCGTTACATGAAAGCCATCGGAATAGACACCGTGATTGACATCCGCTGCGGCTACCGCAAATTCATCACCTATCCCTCCCCTTACCTCTTGAAAAAGGGCTGCTACATGCCGTCGATGGACCTTATCGACATGTTCTGCCGCCTGGCGCAAAAATACGACATGAAGTTCATGCTGGGCCTGTACGACAGCGGCAAATACTGGGACACCGGCGACATGAGCTATGAAGTGGAATCCAACAAATTCGTGATTGACGAGGTTTGGGAGCGTTACGGTTCCAAGTACAAGAGTTTCGGCGGCTGGTATATCTCCGGCGAAATCTCCCGCGCCACAAAAGGGGCGATCGAGAGTTTCCGCACCATGGGACGCCAGTGCAAGGAGGTGAGCGGCGGCATGCCCACTTTCATCTCCCCCTGGATAGACGGGAAAAAGGCGGTGGACGCCGCCGGCGGCAACCTCACCAAGGAGCAGGCCGTTTCCGTCCAGCAGCATGAGCGGGAATGGGACGAGATTTTTGACGGCATTCACGAATATGTGGACGCCTGCGCCTTCCAGGACGGCCATATTGACTATGACGAACTGGACGCCTTCTTCAGCGTGAACAAAAAACTGGCCGACAAATACGGCATGCAGTGCTGGACGAACGCGGAAACTTTCGACCGCGACATGCCCATCCGCTTCCTGCCCATCAAGTTCGACAAGCTGCGCATGAAGCTGGAAGCCGCCAGGCGCTGCGGCTACGACAAGGCCATCACCTTCGAATTCAGTCACTTCATGAGCCCGCAGAGCGCCTATCTGCAGGCGGGACACTTGTATGACCGTTACAAAGAGTACTTTCAATTATGAATAACGCCATGACAAAGGGGCGCGTCCTGTTCGTGGCCTGCGTAGCCGCCCTGGGCGGCATTCTCTTCGGATACGACACCGCCGTTATCTCCGGCACCACCCGCATCGTGGCGGACCAGTTCGCCCTCACGGAAATGTCCAAAGGGTGGTATGTGGGCTGCGCCCTTATCGGCAGCATCCTGGGCGTGGCCGTCGCCGGCATGCTCAGCGACTTCCTGGGCCGGAAGAAGACCATGCTTATATCGGCCCTCATGTTCAGCATTTCGGCCATCGGCTGTGCCGTATGCGGCAATTTCACGGAGCTGGTCATTTACCGCATCATCGGCGGCTTCGGCATCGGCGTGGTGTCCATCGTATCGCCCGTGTACATCTCGGAGGTTTCCCCGGCGGAGCGGCGCGGCACCATGGTTTCCCTGTACCAGCTGGCCGTCACCGTGGGCTTCCTCCTGGCGTACCTGATGAACTACCTGGTCCTGAAAGGGGCCGATGTCAGCGCCTCGGACCCGGCCCTGGTCTCCCGTATGTTCAACGGCGAGTACTGGCGCGGCATGCTGGGCCTGGAAACCATCCCGGACCTGCTGTTCCTGGTGCTCATCTTCTTTATTCCGGAGAGCCCGCGCTGGCTGGCCGTCCGCGGGGAGCGGAAAGACAGCAGCGAGGAATGGAAAGCCCTTCGCGAGCCCGGTATCCTCAAGGCCGTGCTGGTGGGCAGCGCCATCGCCATCCTGGGCCAGTTCATGGGCGTGAACGCCGTCTTGTACTACGGACCGGAAATTTTCCAGGACGCCGGCCTCAGCAATGAGGGTTCCATGTTCAGCACCGTCCTGGTGGGCGTCGTGAACATGCTCACCACCGTCATCGCCCTCCTCATCATAGACAAGGTGGGCCGCAAACAACTGGTATGGTGGGGCGTAGGCAGCATGATTGTGTGTCTGACAGCCATCGGCACCTACTTTGCCTGGGGACCGCAGCTGGGCCTCGGCACCGGTTTCCTGGTCACCTTCTTCCTCCTTTACGTGTTCTCCACCGCCATTTCCATCAGCGCCGTGGTGTTTGTGCTGCTGAGCGAGATGTATCCCAACCGGGTGCGCGGCCTTGCCATGTCCATTGCCGGACTGGCCCTGTGGGTGGGCACGTACCTTATCGGCCAGCTGACTCCCTGGATGCTGGAAAACCTGACGCCGCAAGGCACTTTCTTCCTCTTTGCCGCCATGTGCGTCCCCTACCTCTACATCATGTGGCGCCACGTGCCTGACACCACCGGCAAAACCCTGGAAGAGATTGAAGAATATTGGAAAAAATGAAAAAATTTCTGGACGATATCCACGGCCGGTATGCCAGTGAGAAAAAAACCATTCTGTCCCTGTGCAACAATGGTTCGGGTTATAGCGTGGCAGACTTTTCCCACGAACTGGAGACCAGCATTCCCAAGGTAACACGCATTGTCAACGAACTCATTCACGACGGCTACCTTACCGAAATGGGCAAGCAGGAATCCGGAACGGGGAGGCGCCCCAGCCTGTATGGACTGAACCCCGCAGCCGGTTTCTTTGTCGGGATTGAAGTAGGTCCGAGCTATTTTTCCCTGGCCGTAACGGATTTTCCGGGCCGTGTCATCCACTTCACCGACGAAATCCCCTATGCCCTCACCAACACCGAACAGTCGGTGCAGGGACTGTGCATCGCCATTCTGGAGCACCTGGTGGATGCGGGTATCGAGCAAAACAAAATCCGCGCTTTCGGCGTCAACCTCACGGGGCGTGTAAATCACATCACCGGATACAGTTATTCCTACTTCATCAGTGAAGAAAAGCCCATCCGTGTAGTGATGGAAAACTGCCTGGGAAAACCGGTTTCCGTAGAGAACGACTCCCGAGCCATGGCTTATGGCGAATACATGAGCGGTATCGGACCGCAGGAGGAGGGCACGTTCCTGTTCCTGAACCTGGGATGGGGACTGGGCATGGGGATGATTCTGGACGGAAAACTGCTCAGCGGGAAGTCCGGCTTCTCCGGCGAGATAGGCCATTTCCCGCTCCTGAACAACAACCAGTATTGCCGATGCGGTAAAATCGGCTGTCTGGAAACCGGCGCTTCCGGCAGTGCCCTGCACCGCCTTATGCTGGAAAAACTCAAGGAAGGGCGTCCCTCCCTGCTTTCGGAAAAGTATCAGTCCGGAAAGCCGCTGACCTTGGAAGACATTTTGGACGCCATCCAGCGGGAGGACGTAGCCGCCATTGAATGCATCGAGGCCATAGGCACCACCCTGGGACGCGCTGTAGCTGGACTCATCAACCTGTTCAATCCGGACATGGTGGTGATTGGCGGCCGGCTCAGCGTGACGGAACACTACCTGATGCCGCCGATGCGCAGCGCCGTGAACAAGTTCTCGCTGAATCTGGTAAACAACGACACTGTCATCAAAGTGTCCAAACTGGGCAGGGAGGCCGGTGCCATCGGCGCCTCGCTCCTCTCCAAGGCCCGCCTCCTGAACAGCATGGCATAACGTTCCATAGAGCGTCGGAGGCCGAAGGCCGACTAAAGCCCCTTCCCCGAGGGAAGGGGTTTGGGGATGGGGTAACGTGTATAAATAAATATATCCTGCTGACTGGCAGGATATATTTATATTCGATGTTGTTGCAGGGTTTACTCTGCAACAACATTGAATTTGAAGGTACCTTTGACGGCCTTGTAAATTTTTACGGCGGCCTCGTACTCACCTACTTCCTTCACCTCACCGGCGAGGATGGTGATGTCCTTCTTGTCAATGTTCAGACCCTTGGCGTTGAGTGCCTCGGCAAGGTCCATCGTGGTGACACTGCCGTAGAGCTTGCCGCTCTCGGATACTTTCACCTTAACCTCGACGGTCTGTGCATTGATGGTAGCGGCAAGAGCCTCTGCATCGGCCACCAGCTTGGCCTCTTTGTGAGCGCGCTGGCGGAGGGTTTCCGCATGCTGCTTCTTAACGGACTCGGTAGCGACAGTGGCGAAGCCCTGCGGTACCAGGTAGTTCATGGCATAACCGGCCTTTACTTTTACGATCTCACCGGCGTAGCCCAGGTTGGCTACATCTTTCTTGAGCAAAATTTCCATAAGGCAGATTATTTAAGGAGGTCAGTAACATACGGAAGAAGAGCGAGGGAGCGGGCACGCTTGATGGCCTTGGCAACCTTGCGCTGGAACTTGAGGGAAGTACCGGTGATGCGGCGGGGAAGAATTTTACCCTGCTCGTTGAGGAACTTCTTCAGGAACTCAGGATCCTTGTAATCTACATACTTGATACCGGCCTTTTTGAAACGGCAGTATTTCTTCTTGCGAACCTCCACGGTCGGGGGATTCAGATAGCGGATTTCTTTATTTTCGTTTGCCATAATTGTGTCCTCCTAATTATTCAGCGACGGGAGCTTCGGCGGCGGGAGCAGCCTTCGCGGCCTTGTTGGCGCGGCGCTTCTCTGCGTAGGCCACTGCGTCTTTGTCAAGAGCGACAGTGAGGAAGCGGATGATGCGCTCGTCACGGTGATACTGGGTTTCGAGGGTGGCAACGAACTGGCTGTCGGCCTTGAACTCGATCAGGTAATAAAAACCTGTGGTTTTGTGCTGGATGGGATAAGCGAGCTGACGCAGGCCCCAATCCTCCTGGTACACAACCTCACCGCCATTGTCGGTGATGAGCTTGACGTACTTGGCAACCGCTTCCTTCATCTGGGTATCAGACAAAACGGGAGTTGCAATGAAAACGGTTTCGTACTGGTTAACCATAATTAATTGTTTATAAATGTTTTACAATCTTTTTGGCGCCACTAAGGCCCAAAAAGGACTGCAAATATACGAAATTTAAGGAGAAAAACAAAATTATTTCACCATCTTGACAAGCCGCGCTCCTGCGCTTAACTTTGTCATGCACATACTGTCTGCCGCGTCACTGATCGATCGCCGGCGAGACGCTTCCCGTGTAAAGATACCGGCGGTCCGGAATGTATCCGGCCGCCGGTATCGTGTATTATTCAACGATGTGCTACTTGACAGGGATATTCGCAAGAACCGCCTTCAGGTATTCCCAGGTACGGCCCACGGAAGCAATATGCACCTTCTCGTCCGGGCTGTGCGGGTACTTGATGGTAGGGCCGATGGAGACCATCTCCCAGGCCGGATACTTGGCGCCCATGATGGCACATTCCAGACCGCCGTGCGTGGCATGAATCTTCATGGGATAGCCATACACTTTCTCGAACTGGTCCATGCACACTTTGTTAATGGGCGTGTCCAGCTTGGGCGTCCAGCCGGAGTAACCGCCGGCAAAATTGATGGAATCCGCTCCGGCCAGCTCGAAGATGCACTGCACGCGCTGGGCCAGGTAGGCCTTGGAGGAATCCACGGCGCTGCGCATGAGCGAATGGATGGTGATTTTGCCGTTCTCCGAACGGACAATGGCCAGGTTGATGGAAGTCTCGGTAAGGCCTTCCATGGTGCGGCTCATGCGGATAACGCCGGACGGGCAGGCGATGATGGCCTTGACCGCCTGCAGGACAACCTTGCCCTGGATGAACTTGGGCGCAACGGCGATGTGGTCCTCGATGGTAATCTGGGCGGAGGGGTCGCTCTCTTTGAATTCCTGCTTCACGGTCTCGAAAATGGAGACGATGACCTCGCGGGCGGCGTCGTATTTGTCGGTAGGGACAAGGATTTCCGCGGTGGACTCGAACGGGATGGCGTTGCGCAGCGAACCGCCGCTGAGGGAAACCACCTTTACGTCATAATCCTCCAACAGCGGGAGCAGGATGCGGGCAGCCACCTTGTTGGCATTGGCGCGGTACAGGGAGATATCCATGCCGGAATGGCCGCCTTGCAGGCCGCTCACCTTGAAGCGGAGCGCCTCCATGCCCGCAGGCGTGTTGTACTTATAGTAATTGAAGCTGGCCGATACATCCAGACCGCCGGCGCAGCCTACGCACAGTTCCCCTTCCTCCTCGGAATCCAGGTTCAGGAGAATGTCTCCCTTCAGAACACCGGGTTTGAGCATGTTGGCGCCCGTCATGCCGGTTTCCTCGTCATACGTGACCAGGACCTCCAGCGGTCCATGTTTCACAGAAGGGTCCTCCAGGGCGGCCAGGCCCAGGGCCACGCCGATACCGTTGTCGGCACCCAGCGTGGTGCGGTCCGCCGTCACCCATTCGCCGTCCACATAGGCGTTGATGGGATCCGTGAGGAAATCGTGCGTGCTGTCCGAAGTTTTCTGCGGAACCATATCCATGTGGCCCTGCAGGATGACGCCTTTGCGATTTTCCATGCCGGGAGTGGCCGGGACGCGGATGATGATGTTGCCGGTGTCGTCCTTGATGGTCTCGAAGCCATGGGACTTGCCCCAGTTATACAGGTACTCAATCACCTTGCCTTCGTGTTTGGAAGGACGCGGAATTTGCGTGAGGGCGTGGAAATTCTTCCATACCACTTTGGGCTCTAAATTTTCAATACTCATATCTTTTTTGTGTGTTTGGTGTTATCGGTTGGTCGAATACAAGGTGGCATCCGTTCCCAGCTGGTAGAAGGGCAGGCGGGCTTGCAGGAGCCGCAATCCATCGCGGGTGAAGCTCACGTTGCATACCCTCGGAATACGGTAACGGACACTGCCCCTGGATTTACGCTTGTCGGACGGTTCTTCCTCGGGGACCGTTCCTTCCGGCTGCAGTTCCAGATAATAGGGAACACCTTTCAGGCCTTCAGAAACGGGGCCGTCTTCGGTGAGGCGGAACACGAGATAACGATGCTGCTTGTCCTTGCGGGAAGGCAACACATCGAAACTGTACTCCTCGCTGCGAACCACGGAATAGCCCCGGAACAGGGCCATATACTCTTCCTCTATGCGGTCCAGTTCCCGCAGGGCCGAACGCAGGGACTCGCCGGAATAGCTGGCGTCCGTGTTGCCGGATGCGATGTTCAGCCGTTCTTTCCTGACCTGCAGAATCATGTCGGCGGCATCGGAGGCTTTGTCCTCCAAGGTTTTCTCCACCAGGATTCTATGTTCCACCGGGACGCGCATTATTCCGGTATCCGAGGGCATTTCCTTATAAATGGTTTCCACGGCTTCTTTTTCCGGAACCGTGAGCCCTTTCCCGGAAAAATCGGCCCGGAGTCCGGGAAGGAAGCGCCAGGATACCGGAGCGGCAGCGTTGCCCATGGAAACCAGTCCCTGCGCACTGAGCGAGAGCAGCGCGGTGCTTTCCTGGTCGCAGGTGTACCAGGCGTCCGTATCGGCCTCTACCCTGGGGAGCAGTTCCACGCGGGTGATTTCCGTGGTTACGGCATCCTGGTCCTGTACCGACATGTTGAGCATCCGCTTGGCAAAGGCTGCGTACGGACCGGCGAAAAAGCTCTCCTGGCGCACTTCCACCTTTACGGTAACGGCGGTGGCCGGCAAAGCGTATGTCACTTCCTGCGCATGCAGGGATAAGGGCAGCAGCATAGCGGCCGCCACGAGAATTCGTTTCATCATTTCCATCGTTTATGTGTCCAGAGATAGTTCCAGGGCTGTTTTTCCAGGTCCTCCTCCAGCAATTGATAATATCTTTTCATAATCTGTGCAGGGTCCTGCCCGGCAGCATGTTCGCAAATGGGCAGCACCGTCAGCCGGTAGCCCCCGCCCTCCCGGCACTCGAAGCGCAGATACCCTACCGCCATGTCCAGCTTGACGGCCAGGGAGGCTGCGCCTGTCATGGTGGGGGTCTCCTGATGCAGGAATTCCACATTTTGCCTCTTGGCCGTATAGGGGAACTGGTCCGTAATGAAGCAATAACAGTATTTTTCGGCACGATGCTCCAGTGCGAAGCGCATCACCTGTCCGGCCTCCAGGTAGCCTTGGAACCCGAGATGTTTCAGAACGCCGGTCCGGTTGCGGGCCATGAAACGATCGGCCAGGGAATTGTGCAGGCGCAGGTAGGTAATGGCCATCCGGTCCGGCGCTATGTCCAGCGGCTCCCCATAAGAATAATTGAGGACGCCGCCGATGAGTTCCCAGTTGCCCGTATGGCTTTCCAGAATCATGACTTGCCGGGAGCCGGCGGCCAGCCGGTTGTATATTTCCGGGTTGGAAAACTCCACCAGGCGGGAGCGGTGCAGCTTTTTGCATCCCCGCTCTCCCCGGCACGTGCCGAACCAGAGCATTTCGGTAAAAACCGTGACCAGATGCAGGTAAAAGCGCTTGTAGATTTCCCGGATTTCCTCATAGCTTTTTTGCGGGAAGCTACGGCTCAGGTTCACCATCACCACATCTGAGCGATAATGAAGCACGTTGCGCAGAAACCAGGCCATGAAGGATTTCATATACCCCTCCCCTATAAAACTTGAAATACAAATGTAAACAATTCCCCGGAAATATACAAGAAACGGGCAGGAGGACACTTTTAATTTGGCAATTTCAGAAAAAATTGCCATTTTTGTAAGGATTAGGCTATTATACTAAAACTCAATACTATGTTCAAAGGACAACCCAAAGGTCTATTCGCCCTGGCTCTCGCCAACACCGGCGAGCGCTTCGGCTACTACACCATGCTGGCCATCTTCATGCTCTTCCTCCAGGCCAAGTTCGGCTGGAGCCAGGCACTGTCCAGCCAGGTGTATTCCATTTTCCTGGCCCTCGTTTACTTCATGCCTGTAATCGGCGGTATCCTGGCCGACAAAATCGGCTATGGCAAGTGCGTGGTCACCGGTATCTGCATCATGTTCGCCGGCTACGTGGCCCTGGCCATCCCCACCGGCGCCAATGCACTGGGCATCACCCTCATGCTGGGCGCCCTGTTACTGATTTCCATCGGCACGGGCCTGTTCAAAGGCAACCTGCAAGTGCTTGTCGGCAATCTGTTCGATGACCCCAAGTACTCCTCCAAACGCGACAGCGCCTTCTCGCTGTTCTACATGGCCATCAACATCGGCGCCATGTTCGCTCCCGCCGCCGCCACCGCCATCACCAACAGCTTCCTGGGCAAGTCCGGCCTCATTTACAAGGCCGCCATCCCGCAGCTGGCACACCAGACGCTGGAAGGGGTAATCACCCCCGAAAACGCCGCCCGCATGGCAGAACTGCAAGCCCAGATGCCGGACACGGCCGTCGCCGCCATGGACCCTGCCGCTTTCAGTTCCTACTATATTGAAAACTTGTCCACTGCCTACAATATGGGCTTCGCCGTCGCATGCGTCTCCCTGATTGTTTCCATCGCCATTTACTTCGCCTGCCAGAGCTGGTTCAAACATGCCGACATTACCGCCAAGCAGGCTGCCAAGGGCAACACTCCCGCCGTGGAACTCACGCCCAAGCAGACCAAGGACCGCATCACCGCCCTTATCATGGTGTTCGCCGTCGTCATCTTCTTCTGGATGGCTTTCCACCAGAACGGCCAGTCGCTCACCTGGTTCGCACGTGACTACACCCAGGCCGTCGCTACCGGCCCCGTACGCATGGGCTTCAACATCTGGATTCTCGCCATGCTGGCCGCCAGCATCTACACCCTGTTCGGCATCTTCCAGAGCAAATCCATGAAGTCCAAGCTCGTCTGTGGCGTGGTTACGGCCCTGCTGTGGGGCGGTGCGTACTGGATTTACACCGGCATGCCCAACCCCCTGAACATCGAACCGCAGCTGTTCCAGCAGTTCAACCCGTTCTACGTGGTGTTCCTCACCCCCATTTCCATGGCTATCTTCAGTTCGCTGGCGAACAAGGGCAAAGAGCCGTCTGCGCCGGTGAAAATCGGCCTGGGCATGTTTGTGGCCGCCCTCGGTTACCTTATTATGGTATTCGGTTCGCTGGGCCAGCCTTCACCGGCCGAGCTGCAGGGTACCGTTTCCCCGGATCCGGTGGTTCCTATGTACCTGATTTCCACTTATCTGGTGCTTACCTTTGCAGAACTGCTGCTCAGCCCCATGGGCATCTCCTTCGTCACCAAGGTGGCTCCGCCCAAGTATAAGGGCCTCATGATGGGCCTGTGGTTCGCATCCACCGCCATCGGCAACTACCTCAGCTCCATTCCCGGTCTGCTGTGGAACAACGTTCCCCTGTGGGCCAACTGGGCCATTCTCATGGCTCTGTGCGTAATCGCCGGCGCCATCATGTTCTCCATGATGAAGAAAATCAACGAAGCTACCGCTTCTTAAATGCCCAGATTCTATATTATCTCTGGTCCTAACGGCTCCGGAAAAACCACCGCATCTTACGGGGTTCTTCCGGAGCTGCTGGACTGCGTTGAGTTCGTGAATTCCGACGAGTTCGCCAAGCACCTGGCCCCGTTTGCGCCGGAAAGCGCCTACATCACGGCCAGCCGCCTCATGCTGCGGAAAGTCCAATACCTGTTCAACCGCCGGGAAGACTTCTGCATAGAAACAACCCTGGCCACGCGGGCCCTTATCAAAATGGTGCGTAGCGCACAGGCGCAGGGCTATTACGTCACGGTGCTGTACTTCTGGCTGAACAGTCCCGACATTGCCATCGAGCGGGTGGCCAAACGCGTGGCCACAGGCGGACACGACATCCCGGAAGACACCATACGCAGACGCTACAACATGGGGCTCAACTACTTGTTCCACAGCTATATGCCGCTGTGTGACAAATGGATTCTGGCCGACAATTCCAACCCGCCTTTCGATGTAATTGCAGAGGGCAGCAAAAAGGGGCTGATTGTCCATGACCCCAATCGCTACAACCGCGTACGCAGCCTGGTGACCGATTACATTGAACCGCAGAAGCCCATCGAGGACGTAGCAGAGTCCATCATAAAAGAGAGGGTTCGCGCCCACCTCGCCCATGACGGCGTGCCGTTTGAGGGAGCGCTGCCACGCACGGAAGCAAATGATACACCCTAAAGAACACTATTTCAATCTTTTTCAAGTAGATACGCCGGTTTTGGAGCGCCTGGTGCAGGCCGCCCTCTCTTCCGGAGGCAGCTACTGTGACCTTTTCTTTGAAAATACCACCTACGGAAGCCTGCTGCTGCGGGACGGTGCCGTAACTTCCGGTGGAAACCATATAGATTATGGCGTAGGCGTTCGCGTGCTCAGCGGAGAAAAAACCGGCTACGCGTACTCGGAAAGCATGGCCTGGGAAGACATGCTCTCCTGCGCCCGGGCCGCCTCGCAGATTGCCGACAAACCGGTGGACGTCAGTCCCTACGGCACCCGCAATCCCAGCCGCGGAGAACCCAATCCGGCGGCGGACCGCTACCCTGTCGTACAACACTGGCGCGGCACACCGCTGTCGGCCTTCCTGCCTTTCTTGCAAAAGCTGGAACAAGCTGTGCGTCAGCGGGATACGCGTATTGTAAAAGTCATCGCCAACCTGGCTTTCCAAGTGACCGACGTCCTGATGTACAACAGCGCCCGGGAGCTCAAATGGGACACCCGCCCCATGGGCAGCGTTTCACTCACGGCGGTATTCCAGCAAAACGGACAGTCGGAGAACAAGTCCACCTCACGGAGTTTCCGGCAAGGTGCGGAGATGCTCTCGGACAGCCTCATCGAGGAAATGGCCATGGAACTGGTGCACGGCATTGACGACCGCTTTGCCGCCCGCCGGCCCAAAGGCGGTTCCATGCCTGTCGTCATGGGCGCCGGCGCCTCGGGCATTCTGCTGCACGAGGCCATGGGCCACGCCTTCGAGGCCGATTTCAACCGCAAGGGCACCTCTATCTTCGCCGACAAAATGGGCCGGAAAATCTGCCCGGACGGCATCCAGATTATTGACGACGGCACCCTGGCAGGCAACCGCGGCGCCCTGAATTTCGACGATGAAGGCATCCCCGGCCAAAAGACGTACATGGTGGAAGACGGGGTGCTCACCTCCTACCTGCACGACCGTATCAGCGCGGCCCATTACGGCGTACGCCCCACCGGCAACGGACGCCGGGAAAGTTTCCGCTACGCCCCCCTCCCGCGCATGCGCGCCACCTATATGGAAAGCGGCAGCGCCAAAGCATCGGACCTCATTGCAGAGGTGCAGAAGGGCATTTTTGTCAATGAATTCTCCAACGGGCAAGTGCAGATAGGCGAAGGTGACTTCACCTTCTACGTCAAGTCGGGTTATCTGATAGAAAACGGCCGCCTGACGCAGCCTGTGAAGGATATCAACATCATCGGCAACGGGCCTCAGGCGCTGGCGGACATCCGTGGCGTCGCCGATGACCTGGCCGTGGACCCGGGCGCCTGGACTTGCGGCAAAGAGCAGTCGGTGCCGGTTTCGTGCGGCATTCCCACCGTGCTCATTTCCGGATTAACTGTTGGAGGAGAATAGAATGAGTAGCAATAAGATAGCGGCCATACTCACCCAGGCCGAGATAGACCTGGCGCAGCATTGCCTGACATTCGCCCAGGAGGAAGGAGCGCAGAAGGTGCGCATCACCCTGTCCAAGAGCCTGATGAACCTCATCGGCCTGCTGAACGGCGAGGTGGACAAAACCGCCCATGCGCTGGACCGCAGCCTGCAGCTGCAGCTGTTCGTGGACGGCCGATACGGGGCTTTCTCCACCAACAAGCTGGAAAAGGAAGGCCTGGAAACCTTTATCCGCGAGGCCATCGATACGGTAAAGATGCTTCAGGCCGACACCTGCCGCGACCTGCCCGCACCGGAGCGCGTGGCTAAGGATGCCCGCACCGGACGGGAACTGGGCCTGTTCGACCCGGCCTACGACCAGCTCACCGCCGAAGGGCGGCGCGAACTGGCCCTCGCCTCCTGTCACTTCAAAGCCTCTTCCGCACATTCCGGGGACAGCCGGGGAATCTCCCTCCTCGCAGAGGAAGGGGAATACTCGGACAGCGTTTTTGACACCCTCACCATCGACAGCCAGGGTCTGTATGCCCGGCACACGGAAACCTCCTTCGAGATTGGCTACGAAACCACCGTGGAAGATGCCCGGGGCAATCATTTCTCCAGTTACTGGTGGGATGCCGCTCCCCTGCTTCAGGACCTCCGGTGGAAAGAATGCGCCGCCATTGCGTACAAGCGGGCCATGGAACAGGTGGGGCCGCAGGAAATCGAAGGCGGAAAATATACGGTGGTAGTGGACACGGAATGTGCCTCCAAACTGCTTACACCGGTACTGAACGCCCTGGGGGGCTTTTCGCTGCAGCAGAAGAACTCCTTCCTGGTGGACAGCCTCGGCAAACAGCTGTTCCCGGAGAAACTCACCATCCTGGACCTGCCCCGCGCCGCAGGAGAAACCGGCAGCCGGCTTTTCGACAGCGAAGGCGTGGCGACCCGGGAAATGTCCATTGTGGACAAGGGCGTGGTAAAGACCTATTTCCTCAACACGTACATGGCCGCAAAAATGGAGATGGAACCCACCATAGAAGACGCCATACGCGTAAAAGTGCTCCCGACGGGCGGTCACAAAACGCTGGAAGACCTGCTGAAAGCGGCCGGCGACTGCATTCTGATTACGGGCTTCAACGGCGGCAATTCCAACCCGGCCACCGGCAACTTCTCCTACGGGATTGAAGGGTTCCTGGTGAAGGACGGAAAAAAAGTGCATCCGGTGCGGGAACTGCTCATCACCGGCAATTTCCTGCAGCTGTGGGGCAAGCTTTTGGCCACGGCCGATGACGCCCGTCCCTGCCTGTCCAAGCTCATCCCCTCCCTCGCCTTTACCAATGTTGACATTAGTGCATAAAAGTCCCTCCCCCGAGGGGAGGGGTTTCGGGAGGGGGTAACATAGACAAAGTTTTGTATTTTTGCAAAAAATACATGCAGACGGCCGTTGTCATACTGAACTACAACACCAAGGACTACCTGAGGCAGTTCCTTCCGGGGCTTATTGCGTCCTGCAAGGGCCTGGACGCCCAGGTAATCGTGGCCGACAACGCATCTGCCGACGGTTCCGCCGACATGATGACAACGGAGTTCCCGGAGGTGCCGCTCATCCGGCTGGACCGGAATTACGGCTTCACGGGCGGCTACAACCGGGCGCTGGACGGTATCGAAGCGGCGTATTATGTGCTTATCAATTCCGATATCGAGGTGCCGGCCGGATGGCTGAAACCGCTGGTGGAGTGGATGGACAGCCATCCTTCCTGCGGTGCCTGCGGTCCCAAGCTTTTGTCCTATGCGCAGCGGGACACGTTCGAGTATGCCGGCGCGGCGGGCGGCCTGGTGGACCGCTACGGCTATCCGTTCTGCAGGGGCCGCGTCATGCAGCATATCGAGAAAGACCACGGCCAGTATGACACGCCGGCTTCCGTCCTCTGGGCCAGCGGGGCTTGCCTTCTGGTGCGTGCAAACGTCTGGAAGACTCTCGGCGGCCTGGACGAGCGTTTTTTCGCGCACATGGAGGAAATTGACCTCTGCTGGCGGATGCAGCTGCTCGGCTGGAAGGTATCTATTGTGCCGGCATCGTATGTGTACCATATCGGCGGCGGGACACTGCCCAATGAATCGCCGTTCAAACTGCAGCTGAACTTCCGCAACAACCTGCTCCTGCTGGAAAACAATCTCCCCGCCACCTTCGTGGCAGAGGGCTTGGACGAGTCCCGCGCCCGCCGGAAAACACGCCGGCGCATCTTCGCCCGCATGTGTCTGGACGGACTCTCCGCCCTCGTATTTTTGGTCACCCGCCGCTGGCGTTCCTACCAGGCGGTCGTGCATGCGCACAAGGAATACCGGCAACTGAGAAAGCCCGGAAACATTCCTGCTTCTCCGGTGCGGCCGGACGGGCTGTATAAAGGATGGATTGTGCCCGGAGGCCTGTTCCGATAGGCATATCCGAAACGTCCGTCCACCATTTTTGCACATTTATCCACCCCGCGTGCGCAACTATGGGCTCCAGTATATTTCAGAAAAGACTCAAAAGTGAGTTGACCTCTTTTTGTTAACAAGGAGATACACTCGCTTCGCTCGGTATGACAGGGACGGAGCGTCGCGAGCACGGGCCGACGCACAAATAAGCCACATTTTGTGCGGAAGATTATGCTGTCGCATGGGCAGATGCACAATAAGGGCACATTTTGTGCGGGAGGGTGTGCCGGCAAGGGGGACGTACGCTTACGCCATTGAGCACACGGCCAGCATCACCAAGGGAAAAAGGATTTTTTCATAGTTTAAATACACTAAGGACCACTACTCCAGAAGGGGATGCAAAATATACAATTTTTATTTTTACCTTTGTAAGATAAAAGAACGGACACATGAAAATTATCATCGAAGGAGCCGGCCGTACGGGAGCCCACCTGGCCAAGATGCTCGCCGTGGAGAGCAATGACATCACGGTCATCGACGCCGATGCCGGCCGAATCCGCGAACTGGCCTCCCAGGCAGACATAGCCACTATCCAAGGCCAGCCCTCCAATATCGGCACGCTGCGGGAAGCCGGCTGCGCTGGCGCCGATCTTTTCATAGCCGTAAATCCCAGCATGAACCAGAGCGTGAACATTGTCAGCGCGCTTCTGGCCAAAAAACTGGGAACCAAGCGGGTGGTCGCCCGTATAGACAACCAGGCATACCTGTCTCCCGAAAACAAGCTGCTTTTCAAGGACATGGGGCTGGACATGATGTTCTTCCCGGAAAAAAGCGCCAGCGACGAAATCGTGGACATGATGCGCACCAGCGGCGCCACCGACACCCTGGACTTCGCCCGTGGCAAGCTGCAGCTTTCCGTTTTCAAACTGGACGACGATTCCCCGCTCCTGGACATGGACGTGAAAACGTTCGTCCATACCGTCAAGGGCATGCAGCCGGATGCCGATTTCCGCATCGTAGCCCTCTCCCGCGGCGGAAAAACCATCATTCCCAAATACGACACCACCTTCAAGTTCCACGACTACCTGTACATCATTTCCCGCCGGGAAGGCATGCCCATCCTCATGAAATTCCTGGGAAAAGACAAGGTGGAGATACGCCGGGTCATGATTCTGGGCGGCAGCGAAATCGGCATGATGGTCGCGGAAAAACTGGTGGCCCACAAACTGGACGACATCAAGCTTATCGACATCAATCCCACCCACTGCCGCAAACTCTCGGAAGACCTTCCGGACGAGGTTGACGTGGTGTGCGGCGATGTCCGCAACTCAGATTTCCTGCAGGAACAGGACATCCGCGGCTACCAGGCCGTGCTGGCCTTTACCGGCAACGACGAAGTCAACATTCTCACCTGCGTCACCGCCAAGAAAATGGGCGTTCCGCGCGTGATTGCCCAGGTGGAGAACCTCGAGTACCTGCGCCTGGCGGAGGAACTGGGCGTGGATACCGTCATCAACAAGAAACTTATCACCGCAAGCCGCATTTACAAGTTCACCCTTTCGGACAAAGTGCGGTCGGTCCGATATGTCAGCGGAACAGATGCAGAAGTGCTGGAATACACGGCCGCACCCGGTTCCCGCATCACCAAGGACATTCTCAAGAACATCGAATTCCCGGGCGATGCCATCATCGGCGGTGTCATCCGCGGCGGCGAGAGTTTCATCGCCGTGGGCCATTCCCGCATCGAACCCTACGACCGTGTAGCGGTATTCGCCCTGCCGGATGCCGTCAAGGGCGTGGATAAGATGTTTAAATAATATTGCTAACTTTGTACGATTTATAAGAACCGATATGAGCATCCAGACGGATAAGATTCAACAATTGGTGGAACGCCGGGCCAAAGCCCGCATGGGCGGCGGTGAAAAGCGCATCGAGGCCCAGCACGCCAAAGGAAAAATGACGGCCCGCGAGCGCCTGGCCCTGCTGCTGGACAAGGGCAGCTTTGAAGAATTCGACATGTTTGTCCAGCACCGCTGCACCAACTTCGGCATGGAGAAAAGCCATCCGGACGGCGACGGCGTGGTAACCGGTTGCGGCACCATCGACGGCCGCCTGGTGTACGTTTTCGCCCAGGACTTCACCGTCAGCGGCGGCTCCCTGTCCAAAACCATGAGCGAGAAAATCTGCAAGGTGCAGGACATGGCCCTGCGCAACGGCGCCCCGTGCATCGGCCTCAACGATTCCGGCGGTGCACGCATCCAGGAAGGCATCGACGCCCTGGCCGGTTATGGCGAGATTTTCGAGCGCAACATCCTCTCTTCGGGCGTGGTGCCGCAAATCAGCTGCATCATGGGACCTTGTGCCGGCGGCGCGGTGTACTCTCCCGCCCTCACGGACTTCACCCTCATGGTGAAAAACACCTCCTACATGTTCCTGACCGGTCCCGCCGTGGTGAAAAGCGTCACCGGCGAGGTCGTGGACCAGGAGCAGCTGGGCGGCGCTTCCGTGCATGCCTCCAAGAGCGGCGTGGCGCATTTCGCCGCCGCCGATGAGCAGGAGGCCATCGCCACCATCAAGCAACTGCTGAGCTACCTTCCGCAGAACAACCTGGAAACGGCCCCCTTCAAGGAGACGTCAGACCCGGTCAACCGCCTGGAAGACAGCCTCAATGCCATTGTTCCGGACAATCCCAACAAGGCCTACGACATGTACGGGGTCATTGGCGCCATCGTGGACGACGGGCAGTTTTTCGAGATACACAAAGACTTCGCCAAGAACATCATCGTGGGATTCGCCCGTTTCAACGGCCGCAGCGTAGGCATCGTCGCCAACCAGCCCAAAGTATTGGCAGGCGTGCTGGATATCAACGCCAGCCGCAAGGCCGCCCGCTTTGTCCGCTTCTGCGACGCTTTCAACATTCCCCTGGTCACGCTGGTGGATGTCCCCGGCTTCCTGTGCGGCACGCAGCAGGAGTACGGCGCCATCATCACCAACGGCGCCAAACTGCTTTACGCTTACGGCGAGGCCACAGTGCCCAAGGTGACCGTAACGCTGCGCAAAGGCTATGGCGGCGCCCATATCGTCATGAGCTGCAAACAATTGCGGGGCGATATCAACCATGCCTGGCCCAGCGCACAAATTGCCGTAATGGGGGCCGACGGGGCCGTGAACGTGCTGCACGCCAAAGAGATGAAAGAGGACCCGGAGCACGCCGCCCAAATCTTCGAAGAAAAGAAAAAGGAGTACGAAGACCTCTTCTCCAATCCCTACCAGGCTGCCCAGAAGGGTTACATTGACGATGTGATTGAGCCGCGCAACACCCGTTTCCGCGTTATCCGCGCCCTGGAGCAGCTGAACGGGAAACAGGCCGGCGTACCCGCCAAAAAACACGATAATCTGCCGCTGTAAGCCATGAGAAAGTTCCTCACAACGGTTCTTGTCCTCGCTGCGGCAGTGAGCCTGAGCGCCCAGAACGTGAGCGACCTCATCATCAGCGAGGCCGTCGCCCAGCCGGATTCCACCGGCCTTCTGGACGACTACGGCCGCCGTTCGGGCTGGATAGAACTGTACAACAAATCCACCGGGACGGTGAATTTCGGCGGATGCTACCTCACGGACGACCGTTCGCAGCTGAAAAAGAGCCTCATCCCCAAGAGCGACCTCCGCACCAAACTGGGGCCGCGTCAGGTGGTGCTCATCTGGTGCAGCGGCCGCGGTGCAGACGGTACTTTCTACGCGGACTTCACCCTGGCGCCCGGAAAAACCGTTTACCTGGTTTCCAATGACGGACGTACCATCATTGACTCGCTGGCCATTCCCGCCACGCTTCCTTATGGCATGGCAGCCTACAAGCAGGCTTTCGACATCCGTCAGCAGGAGTTTGAATTCGTGGACAATCCGGAAATTCCCACTCCCCGCATGCTCAACGGCGAACATGGTTCCGCCACCAAAGGCGAGCTCATGAAAGAACGGGACCCGCACGGCTGGATTCTCACCGTGGTCTCGGTCAGCGTCGTGTTCTGCGCCCTGGCCCTGCTGTGGTTCCTTTTCTGGGTCCTGTTCGACCGGCCCGCGAAAAAGAAAGATGCTCCGGCTGCACGCAGCATGACAAAGGGAAAGCGTCCTGTCATTCCGAGCGACAGCGAAGAATCTGAAGTGGCGGCGGCCATCGCCCTGGCGCTGGACATGGAGACCGGCGGAGACACCTATGCGGCCATTGCAACAGCCGTCCACCTGTACCTGGCAGATACCGTCCACGACATCGAGCCCGGCATTGTCACCATCCGTCGAAGCGAGAGCGCGTGGAACAACAAATCTCTGAATTTCAGGAAGTCACCTATATTGGTAACGAAATAGTTATAGCGTAAAACAATCATGTTATGAAGACATATAAATTCAAAATCAACGGCAAGGACTACGATGTAACCATCGGCGAGGCAGAAGGCAAAATGCTGTCCGTAAACGTGAACGGCGCAGACTACCAGGTGGAGTTGGAGAACGCACCCGCGGCTGCTCCGGCAGCAGCACCCGCCGCAACCACTCCTGCTCCGGCAGCCACCGCTGCTGCACCCGCTGCACCCAAGGCGCCCGCCGGTGCCGGTGAAAAGGTAAACTCTCCCCTGCCCGGCGTTATCGTGGAAGTGAGCGTGAAGGAAGGCCAGGCCGTGAAGAGCGGGCAGAAGGTGGCCGTGCTGGAAGCCATGAAGATGGAGAACGAAATCTCCGCCCCCAAGGACGGCACCATTACCGCCATCCATGTGAACAAAGGTGACAGCATCCTGGAAGGTGCCCCCATCGTAACCATCGCCTAATGGAACACATTTTTGAGTCATTAGCCCAGTTCTGGGAATACACCGGCTTCGCCAACTGCACGTGGCAGAACCTCGTGATGATTGCCATCGGCCTGGTGTTCATTACCCTGGCCATCGTCAAGGAATGGGAGCCCATGCTGCTGGTGCCCATCGGTTTCGGCATGATTGTGGGCAACATCCCCATGTTCCCGGGCCTGAACATCGGCGTGTACGAGGACGGCTCCGTGCTCAACATCCTGTACCAGGGTGTGAAGCAGGGCTGGTATCCCCCGCTCATTTTCCTGGGCATCGGCGCCATGACGGACTTCAGCGCCCTGATTTCTCAACCCAGACTTATCCTCATCGGCGCTGCAGCGCAAATGGGTATTTTCGGGGCCTACCTGCTGGCCCTGCTGTTCGGCTTCGCACCCAATGAAGCCGGTGCCATCGGCATTATCGGCGGTGCAGACGGTCCCACGGCCATTTTCCTGAGCTCCAAGCTGGCTCCGGACCTGATGGGCGCCATTGCCGTATCGGCCTATTCCTACATGGCCCTGGTGCCGGTGATTCAGAAGCCCATCATGCTGCTGCTGACCACCAAGAAGGAACGGCTGATTCACATGCCCACGCCGCGCGTGGTGTCCAAGAAAGAGAAGATTGTCTTCCCCATCGTGGGCTTCCTCATCACGGCGTTCATCGTGCCGAGCGGCCTGCCCCTCCTGGGCATGTTGTTCTTCGGTAATCTCCTGAAAGAGAGCGGTGTAACCAAGCGCCTGGCCAATACCGCCAGCGGTCCGCTCATCGACGTGGTCACTACCCTTATCGGCCTTACCGTGGGCGCTTCCACGCAGGCGGACAAATTCATCAGCGTCAAGTCCGTCCTTATCTTCGGCCTGGGCCTGCTGAGTTTCGTGATTGCCACCACCTGCGGCGTGTTGTTCGTCAAGCTGATGAACCTGTTCATCGCCAATCCCGCCAAGAAAATCAATCCGCTCATCGGCAATGCCGGCGTTTCCGCCGTACCGGACAGCGCGCGCGTTTCCGAGGTCGTGGGCCGCGAGATAGACCCCACCAACCACCTGCTCATGCATGCCATGGGTCCCAACGTAGCCGGTGTGATCGGTTCCGCCGTCGCCGCCGGTATCCTCCTCAGCTTCCTGGGGTAGCCCGACACACAAGCAATTGAATCTTAAACAAAAAGTAGTTGGTGCTGTATCACCAACTACTTTTTGCACCTGTACCCACAATCGCACTGGCCACGATGCCGGCCCCGGGAATGTCGCCGGCGGCGATGGAGGCCTGGACGGTACTGTCAATCAGCGTGATTCAGGATCTCATGAGCCTGAACCGAGGCTCCGGTTAAAAATTTCAAGTAATTTTTGGAAAATTGCTTGAAAGTTTTAACTTTGTAAGCGTAACAGCGTAAAATACTAACCATAATGACGCAAAAAAACTTATTGCTCGGAGACGAGGCCGTTGCACTCGGTGCCTTGCACGCCGGACTGTCAGGCGTATATGCCTATCCCGGTACCCCTTCTACAGAGATTACAGAGTATATTCAGCTCCATCCCCTCACCCGGGAACGGAACGTGCACTGCACATGGTCCGCGAATGAGAAAACGGCCATGGAAGCGGCGCTGGGCATGTCGTATGCCGGAAAAAGGGCCCTGGTGTGTTTCAAACATGTAGGCCTGAACGTCGCGGCAGACCCGTTCATGGGTTCAGCCATGACAGGAGCCAACGGAGGTCTGGTCATCGCCTCCTGCGACGACCCTTCCATGCACAGTTCCCAGAATGAACAGGACTCCCGCTTCTACGGGGCTTTTGCCATGATGCCGGTGTTCGAGCCTTCCAGCCAGGCGGAGGCTTACGCCATGACGCGTGCCGCCTTCGACTATTCCGAGAAGCGCGGCATTCCCGTCCTCATGCGCATGACAACCCGGATGTCCCATTCCCGCGCAGTGGTGGAAAACGGAGAGAACATCCGCGAGCAGAACAGCCTCCACTATCCGGAGAATCAGCGCCAATGGGTTACCCTGCCGGTCAATGCCCGCGTGCGCAACCGGCAGCTCATCAAGGACTATGCCCAGTTTGAGGAAGACGCCGCCGCTTCCCCTTTCAACAAGCTCACGGACGGCAAGGACCGGAGCCTGGGCATCATTGCCTGCGGCATCGCCTACAATTACCTGATGGAAAACTTCCCGGACGGCTGCCCCTATCCGGTACTCAAGCTGTCCCAGTATCCTTTCCCCAGAAAGCTGGCGGAGCAACTGGCCTCCTGGTGCAAGACCATCCTGGTCATGGAAGAAGGCCAGCCGATGGTGGAAGAACGCCTGAAGGGCGTATATCCTTCCGGAATCACCATTAAAGGCCGTCTGGACGGCAGCCTGCCCCGTGACGGAGAACTCTCTCCGGAAGCGGCCAGAGAGGCCCTGGGACTCCCCGCCAACAAACGCTTCCCCGCATCGGATGTGGTCGCTCCGCGTCCGCCTGCACTCTGCCAGGGCTGCGGTCACCGGGATTTTTACACCGCCCTCAACCAGGTGCTCAAGGACTATCCCGGCGCCCGCGTATTCGGGGACATCGGCTGCTACACGCTGGGCTGGATGCCTCCGTTCAACAGCCTCCACACTTGCGTGGAAATGGGTGCCTCGCTCACCATGGCCCAGGGCGCGGCCTTCAGCGGCACCTGGCCTGCCGTAGCCGTCATCGGCGACTCCACCTTCACCCACAGCGGCATGACCGGCCTGCTGGACGCAGTCAATGACCGCGCGGACGTCACCCTCTGCATCTCCGACAACCTCACCACCGGCATGACAGGCGGCCAGGACAGCGCCGGAACGGGCCGCATCGAGGCCATCTGCGAAGGCCTGGGTGTCCCCAAGGAACACATCCGCACCATCGTCCCGCTTCCCAAGAACTATCCGGACATGGAAAAAGTTATCCGCGAAGAGATTGAGTATCACGGCGTTTCGGTTATCGTATGCCGCCGTGAATGTATCCAAACCCTGCGCCGTCACGCTGCGAAAAAATAAACATTTAACGATTTTCATGAAATGAAACAAGATATCATCTTAGCGGGTGTGGGAGGACAAGGCATCCTTTCCATTGCCACGGTCATCGGTGCAGCCGCCCTGGAACAGGGACTGTACCTGAAACAGGCCGAAGTTCACGGCATGAGCCAGCGCGGCGGTGACGTCCAGTCCCACCTCCGCCTGTCCTCCGAGCCCATTTACAGCGACCTCATTCCCCGGGGCGGCGCCAGCCTTATCGTCTCGATGGAGCCTATGGAAGCCCTCCGCTATGTTCCCTGGCTGGCTCCGGACGGCTGGATTGTCACGGGAATCACCCCGCTGGTGAACATTCCCGACTACCCGGACCCGGAGAAAGTGATGGCGGCCCTGCATCAGTTCCCGCACGTGGTTGCGCTGGATGCGGATGCCATCGCCAAAGGACTGAACAATCCGCGCGGAGCCAACATGGTCCTGCTCGGGGCCATGAGCACCGGCCTGGACATCCTGGAACCGGAACACCTCCGCGAAGGCATCCGCCGCATATTCGCCCGGAAGGGGGAAGCCGTCGTGGAAGCCAACCTGAAAGCTTTTGACGCCGGCGCGGCACAACATCTAGAAGAAGCATAAGATGAAACTCCCTTTACCCCAATCCCTCTTGGACGAAGAACTCCGGCAGCTGGGCATTGACGATATTTCCCACACGACCATCCGGCAATGCGCCATGATCGGGAGCATGCTGGAATCCCAGTCCGACGAGCCGTTCTCCCATCTGGAGTTCGGCGTACCCGGAATTCCCGCCTGCCCCATCGGCATTGAAGCCCAAAAGAAGGCGCTGGACGAGGGCAAGTGCTCCATCTACCCTTCCGTTCAGGGACTTCCGGAGCTCAAGAAAAACGCTTCGCGCTTCATCAAGGCGTTCATCGATGTCGATATCGACCCGCAGGGCATCGTCCCCACCGTGGGTTCCATGCAAGGCAGTCTCACCTGCATCCTGGAATGCTCGCAGCTGCAAGCGGGCAAGGACACCATCCTGTACATCTGCCCGGGATTCAGCCCGCACGGCCGCCAGCCGGATATCCTGGGCATCAAGAATGTCACCTTCGACATTTACGAATACCGCGCGGAGAAGCTGCGGGACAAGCTGGAGTCGTACTTCAAGCAGGGCAACATCGCCGCCATCCTGTATTCCAATCCCAACAACCCCGCCTGGATTTGCCTCACGGAGGAGGAACTGCAGATTATCGGCGAACTGGCCACCCAGTACGACGTCATCGTGCTGGAGGACATGGCCTACCTGTGCATGGATTTCCGCAAAGACATGTCAGTCCCCTTCCAGCCGCCCTTCCAAAGCACCGTCGCCCGTTATACCGACAATTACATCATGCTCCTCTCCGGCTCCAAGATTTTCAGTTATGCCGGCGAACGCATTGCCATCGCCTGCATCGGCGACAAGCTTTACAAGCGGGAATACCCCGCACTGAAGGAGAAATGGGGTATCGCCCGCTTCGGCGACAACTTCATCCTCAACTATTTGTATATAAATACATCGGGGGCGTCCCATTCCGCGCAGTATGCGTTGTCGGCTATGTTCGAGGCCTCCATTGACGGCCGTTACAACTTTGTGAAAGAAATGCGGAATTACGGTCTCAGGGCGCACAAATCCCGCGAAATCTTCGAACAGAACGGCTTCCACCTGGTCTATGACAAAGACATGGAACAGACCATCGGCGACGGGTTCTTCTACACCGTCACCTACAAGGACATGGACAACCGGTCCCTGCTGGAAGCCCTGCTTCGCTGCGGCGTGGTAGCCATTCCGCTCAATACCACCGGAAGCGGGCAGTGCGGGATTCGCGTCTGCGTCTCACGCCTGCTCAATGAATGGGATTTCCAGCGCCTGGACCAACACCTGAAACATTTTGTAAAACTGGTATCATGAAATACGTAAGCGCCGACGAAGCCGTACGCCTGGTGCGTAGCGGAGACACCGTGGTGTGTCAGGGAGGTACCTCCGTTCCCGTTATCCTGCAGGAAGCCCTGTCCCGCCGCCATGCGGAACTCAGGGGCGTGCAAATTGTCAGCGGATTCAACATCACCGCAGGCGAAGCCCCTTTCTGCAAGCCCGAGTACAAGGATTCTTTCCTGGTCAACAGCATTTTCATCAGCGGAGACCAGCGCAAACACGTCGCGGCCGGCTACGGCAGCATGACGCCCGCTTTCCTGGGCGAGGTTCCGGGGCTGTTCCGCCGCGGTGAAATCCCTGTGGACGTGGCGTTTATCAACTGTTCCCTGCCGGACGAGAACGGCTATTGCAGCTATGGCATTTCGGCCGATATCGCCGTAAGCGCCGTGGAGTGCGCGCGCGTGGTGATTGCCCAGGTGAGCCCCAACATCCCCTACCTGTACGGGAAGTGCCTCATCCATGAGTCGAAGATAGACGCCGCCGTTTACTGCGAGGAGCCGCCGCTCGGGATGGTCTTCGGGGAGCCCACGCCCATCGAAGCGGCCATCGGCGCCAACGTAGCCTCGCAGATTCCGGACGGAGCCTGCCTGCAGATTGGCGTCGGAGGCATTCCCAACGCCGTGCTCAACGGCATCAAGCACCACCGGCACCTGGGCCTGCATACGGAAGCCATGACCGACGGCGTCATCCGGCTCATCGAGGAAGGCGTCATCGACAATTCCCTCAAAAAAGTGCACCCGGGGGTAAGCGTGGCAGCCCTTGCCATCGGCTCCGCGCCCATGTACAAGTTCATCGACCACAACCCCACCATGGAGTTCTACGACGTGGCCTATACGAACGACCCGTTCCTGATTGCACAGAATCCCCGCGCCTGCGCCATCAATTCGGCCATCGAGGTGGACCTGACGGGGCAAATTTGCGCCGATTCCATCGGCGAGATGATTTTCTCCAGCGTGGGCGGCCAGCACGATTTCATGTACGGTTGCGCGCTGGCGGAAGGCGGACGCACCTTCATCGCCCTGCCTTCCCGCACCGCCAAGGGGAAAGCCAAGATTGTGCCCACCCTCACGCCGGGGGCCGGCGTTGTCACCACCCGCTTCCAGACACAGTACGTAGCCACGGAATACGGCATCGTTTATCTGCGCGGAAAAAGCCTCGCAGAAAGGGCTAAGCTCCTGATTTCCATTGCACATCCGGACGACCGCGAGGAGCTGGAAAAGGCAGCCTGCAAACGTTTTGGATACAGTTTCTTGCGACTGAAAGCAGAATAATTACTATCTTTGTCGTGATGAAACGACAATTGATAGTACTGGCCGCCCTGCTTTCCCTGGGCAGCGCGGCTTTCGCACAGGAAAAGCCCAAGACGGGATGGAGATTCACCCCCATGCCCAACTTGGGCTATAGCTCGGATATCGGCGTTACGCTGGGCGTGTACTCGGACTTCTATTATTACGGCGACGGCAGCGCCTATCCCAACTTCCTGCACCATGCGGGTTTTGCCGCCGCATATACCACCAAGGGCTCCTGGTATGCCCATGCCTATTTCGACTCCCCGGCATTGATTCCCGGCGTCCGCATCAACGCGACGCTCACCTACCGTGACGCCCTGGTGAACAACTTTTACGGGTTCAACGGAATTGCCTCGCCCTATTTCCCGTCCATGGATGCCAATGCGGAGACGAGGACGGCCTGGTACACCAACAGCCGGCGCTTTTTCCGCTTCACCGGAGCGGCCAGGGGCGACATTACGGCCCACCTGGACTGGATAGGAGGCCTGGTATTCCGCCACGTGAACATAGACGACTTCAAACTGGACCGCTATGACAGCGGCAACAGCCTCTTCCTCACCTACCGGGACGTGGGGCTCATCCGTCCGGACGAATGGAAAGGCGGCACCTCGCTGGAGTTCAAGGGCGGCCTGGTCTTCGACTCGAGAGACATTGAGGCGTCCCCCAGCAAAGGCATGTACGGGGAATTGTACCTTACCGCCAATACGGACATGGGACGATGGAAATACAGCTACGGGCAACTGGTCGCCCATTTCCGTCATTACGTCACCCTGTTCCCGGAACGCCTGGTGTTCGCCTACCACCTGGGCCTGCAGCACCAGCTGTGGGGAGAGATTCCCTACTATAACATCAACGAGATAGCCAATATCTTTTATCCTTACGAGGAAATGGATGGTATCGGCAGCCGCACCACCGTACGAGGCATCCGCTACAACCGCGTGGCGGCGGCCGGCTATGCCTGGGCCAATGTGGAGTTCCGCGTGACACCGTTCAAATTCAACCTGTTCAAGCAACACTTCGACCTGGTGCTCAATCCTTTCATGGATGTGTGCGCCATCACACGCAACTACCGCCTGGAAGAGCAGAAGGCCGCCGTTTCCCCCAACCCGGACATTCCCCTTTACCAGGAGCGCAAACTCCCGGTCATGGTGTCTTTCGGCATCGGCGGAAAAATCCAGATGAACACCAATTTTGTGATGTCCTTCGACGTGGGACGCGGATTGGACCCGCAGGTGGGCGCGTGGACCATCAGCACCTCTTCATCGTACCTATTCTAAGGTTTTTTTGCTTTTGTTCCCGGTTTTGGCTATATTTGTAGGACATAGAAAACTACAAGCAAACAGATATGGACAAACTCCAGGAACTGACCCAAAAACTCTATAACGAGGGTCTTTCAAAAGGAAAAGAAGAAGGTGAGGCCATTCTGGCCAAAGCCCGGGCAGAAGCCGCTGCCATTGTAAAAAAAGCCCAAGAAGAAGCCCAGGCCATCCTGGCACAGGCACAAAAGGACGCACAGGACCATAAGACAAAGGTGGAAGGAGACGTAAAAATGGCCTCCATCCAGGCCCTGCAGGCCACCCGGGCCGGCATTGAACGGCTCATCGTCGCCAAGGCAGTGGACGCTCCTGTCAAAGAGGCGCTTTCCGGCACCGATTTCCTCAAGGGCATCATCGAGGCCGTCGCCAAAAACTTCAGCGCCCAGGAAAGCACGGACATCGCCCTGATACTCCCCGAAAAACTGCAGAAAGAGCTGGAGCCCTTCGTAAAGAATGAGGTCGCCAAAGCCATCGGCAAGGGCGTGGAAGCCTCTTTCTCCAAGAAGATGAACGGAGGCTTCAAGATTGGGCCGAAGGACGGCAGCTACTTCATCTCCCTTACGGACGAGAGTTTCCAGGAACTCATCGGAGACTACCTCCGTCCCGCTACCAAGGCAATCCTTTTCGGCTAGGAAATGAGTAACTTCGAGTACATCATCTCCAGCCTCCCCTATCTTACGGCAGACTTCAAGTATCAGGAAGGGCAAGGCTTCAAAAGCACGGTGGACCAGATTCGGGAAAATCTCTCCGAACACGACACCGCCGTCCTGGATTTCGTGCTCAGCGGATACGATGCCGACGTCCTGGGGCCGGACTTTTATGCCCAGGCGCTGTCGCACCCGCTCAAGTTCGTGCGGGAGTTCTTCCGCTTTGACCTCAACCTTCGCAACGCCAAGGTCCGTTATCTGAACCGGGCACTGGGACGTCCTGACAACCAGGACCTTATCACCGGTGAAGGAACGGAAGAGGACCAGGACCTGGACATTGACGGCTACCGCTTCAGCGGCGGCGAATTCGAGGAGTTGCAAAAGGTGGAGGACGCCCTGGCTTCCACCAGCCTGCTGGGCAGAGAAAAAGCCCTGGACGACATTTCCTGGGAGAAAATCACCCAGCTGGAGACCTTCCATTACTTTGACCTCACCGCCGTGCTGGCATACATCGCCAAACTGCATATCGTCAACCGCTGGCTGGCCCTGGACCAGGAAAAAGGACGGAAATTGCTCCGCCAGTTGGTGAACGAGGTACGCGGCACCTTCAAGGGGGTAAATTATACAGAATAAAAAGGTAAACATATATGAAGACGAAAGGAATTGTAACCGGTATCGTAAGTAACCTCGTTACGGTGAAAGTTGACGGTCCCGTTGCAGAAAATGAAATCTGCTACATTGCCTCGCAAGGCGTAAAGATGATGGCAGAGGTCATCAAGGTGAACGGAGAAAACGCCTCCGTGCAGGTGTTCGAAAGCACCCGCGGCCTCAAGGGCGGCGACAGCGTAGAATTTGAAGGCCGGATGCTGGAAGTGCAATTGGGCCCCGGCCTGCTGTCCAGCACGTATGACGGCCTGCAGAACAACCTGGCCACCATGGAGAATGTCTTCCTGCAGCGGGGCGAATATACCGATCCGCTGGACCGCGAGAAACTGTGGGACTTTACCCCGCTGGCCAAAATCGGGGACCAAGTGGTCGCCGCGGACTGGCTGGGTGAGGTCAAGGAGGGCTGGCTCCCCCACAAAATCATGGTGCCCTTCTCCTTTGAAGGCAGCTATACCGTAAAATCCGTCAAGGAAGCCGGACAGTACAACGTGGACACCGTCATCGCCGTCCTCACAAACGCGCAGGGAGAGGAAGTCCCCGTGACCATGGTACAGAAATGGCCCGTGAAAGTGGCCGTGAAGGGATATAAGGAGAAACCCCGTCCCAACCGCATCATGGAAACGGGCGTCCGCGTGATCGACACCTTGAACCCCATCGCGGAAGGCGGCACCGGCTTTATCCCCGGCCCCTTCGGCTGCGGCAAGACCGTGCTGCAGCACGCCATCGCCAAGCAGGGCGACGCCGACGTCATCGTGATGGCCGCCTGCGGCGAACGTGCCAACGAGGTCGTGGAGATTTTCACCGAATTCCCGGAGCTCATCGACCCGCACACCGGCCGGCACCTGATGGAGCGCACCACCATTATCTGCAACACCTCCAACATGCCGGTCGCCGCCCGTGAGGCCTCCGTATATACCGCCATGACCATCTGCGAATACTACAGGGCCATGGGTCTGAAGTGCCTCCTCCTGGCCGACTCCACCTCCCGCTGGGCCCAGGCCCTCCGCGAAATGAGTAACCGCATGGAGGAACTCCCCGGTGCCGATGCCTTCCCGGTTGACCTTTCGTCCATCATTTCCAACTTCTACTCCCGAGCGGGGATGGTGGTGCTCAACAACGGCCAGACGGGCGCCGTCACCTTCATCGGCACGGTATCTCCCGCCGGCGGCAACCTCAAGGAACCCGTAACCGAGAGCACCAAGAAGGCCGCCCGCTGCTTCTATGCCCTGGAGCAGAACCGCGCGGACCAAAAGCGCTATCCCGCCGTCGGACCGCTCGAATCCTATTCAAAATACCTGGACTATCCCGAAATCCGCCAGTATCTGGACGAGACCGTCGAGAAAGGCTGGGCAGACAAAGTCATGTGGTCCAAGAACATCATCCGCCGCGGAAAGGAAGCCGCAGAGCAAATCAACATTCTCGGCGACGACGGCGTTCCCATGAGTTACCATGTGAATTTCTGGAAGAGCGAGCTGGTGGACTTCGTCATCCTGCAGCAGGATGCCTTCGACGCCATCGACGCCCTTTGCCCGATGGAGCGCCAGCGCTTCATGCTGGATTTGGTTCTGGACATCTGCGACAAGGATTTCGAATTCGAGGATTTCGAAAAATGCCGCGACTTCTTCAAGAATCTCATCAATGAGCTCCGCCAGATGAACTACTCCGCCTACGAGAGCGAACAGTTCTGGGCCTACAATGAATCCGTAAAGAAAATGATTGCATAGACTATGGCAACGAAAGCATACCAAAAAGTTTATACCAAACTGGAAAGCATCACAAAGGCCACCGTGTCCCTTCATGCCAAGGGCGTCTCCAATGACGAACTGGCCGTCGTGGACGGACGTCTGGCGCAGGTGGTGCGCATCAAGGGAGATACCATCACCCTCCAGGTCTTCTCGGGCACGGAAGGCATTCCTACCAATGCGGAAGTCGTGTTCCTTGGAGAACCCCCTGTCCTCAAAGTGTCCGACCAGCTTTCCGGCCGCTTCTTCGACGCCTATGGTCATCCGATTGACGGCGGCCCCGAAATCGAAGGAGAGGAACGCCAGATCGGCGGTCCGTCCGTGAATCCGTACAAACGCCGCCAGCCTTCCCAGCTCATCCCTACCGGCATCGCCGGCATCGACCTGAACAATACGCTGGTGTCCGGCCAGAAGATTCCTTTCTTTGCCGACCCGGACCAGCCCTACAACCAGGTCATGGCCGACGTCGCCCTGCGCGCCGACGTGGACAAGATTATCCTGGGCGGCATGGGCCTGTCCAACGACGACTACCTGTTCTTCCGCCACAGCTTCGAAACCGCCGGCGCCCTGGACAAAATCATCTGCTTCATCAACACAACCGAAAACCCGCCGGTGGAGCGTCTGCTGGTGCCTGACATGGCCCTCACCGCCGCGGAATACTTCGCCGTGGACAAGAATGAGAAAGTGCTGGTGCTCCTGACAGACATGACGCTGTATGCCGACGCCCTTTCCATCGTGAGCAACCGTATGGACCAGATTCCGTCCAAGGACTCCATGCCCGGTTCCCTGTACAGCGACCTTGCAAAAATCTACGAAAAAGCCGTGCAGCTGCCCGACGGAGGCTCCATCACCATCATCGCCGTTACCACCCTGAACGACGGCGATATCACCCATGCCATCCCCGACAACACCGGCTACATCACGGAAGGCCAGCTTTTCCTGCGTGCCGATTCCGACACCGGCAAGGTCATCATCGACCCCTTCCGCAGCCTTTCCCGTCTGAAACAGCTGGTTCAGGGCAAGAAGACCCGCGAAGACCACTCGCAGGTGATGAACGCATCCGTACGTTTGTACGCAGACGCCCAGAACGCCAAAACCAAGCTGGAGAACGGCTTCGACCTGTCGGACTACGACCACCGCTGCCTGGACTATGCCAAAGACTATGCCCGGGAACTGCTGGCCATTGACGTAAACATCGGCGTCACCGACATGCTGGATACCGCCTGGAAGCTGTTCGCCAAATACTTCACCCCGGCAGAAACCGGTATCAAGAAGGCACTTATCGATAAATACTGGGTTAAATAACAATGGCTATCAAATTCCAATATAACAAAACCTCGCTGACGGAGATAGGCAAGCAGCTCAAAGTCCGGCAGAGGGCCCTCCCTACGCTAAAAAACAAGGAGAGCGCCCTCCGGCTGGAAGTGCGCAAGGCCAAGGCCGACAGCGAGCGTCTTATCAGTGAGTTGGAAGAAGCCCTGCAGCGTTACGATTACCTGGCAGCCCTGTGGAATGAGTTCGAACCGGGACTCATCGCCATTACGGACGTGGACCTATATACCAAGAAGGTGGCCGGTGTGAAAACCCCCGCCTTGGGAGAAATCCATTATGAACTCAAGCCCTTCAATGCCTTCGTGAAGCCTGCATGGTATGCAGACGGAGTGACCATCCTCAAGGAATTGAGCCGGCTGGGCATCGAGAGCGAAGTTTATCTGGAAAAGGCCCGTATCCTGGACTATCAGCGCAAAAAAACCACCCAGAAGGTGAACCTGTACGAGAAAGTGCAGATTCCCGGCTATCAGGAGGCCATCCGCAAAATCAAACGCTACATGGAAGACGAAGAAAACCTGTCCAAGGCATCTTCCAAAATTGTTAAAAACCGCCACGCAGAGCAGGAGGAGGGCTCAGAGCAAGTATGATTACTCCCATGACCAAATACTCCTTCATCCTGCTCAACGGCCAGCAGGATGCCCTGCTGGAGAAGTTGCAGGAAGTCGGGCTCGTGGACATTACGCGCAGCGCCAAGCCCATGGACGACCATTCCCGTGAGCTGGCCAGTGAAATTGAGCTCGTCAGCGGTCTCATCCGCGGCCTGAACACCATCGAAATTCCGGAAGGAACACAGCCGATAACATACTCCGGAGAAGGTTCGGAGGATCCGGTGCGCCTTACCGGCGGCCTGCTCATGGCGCTCTCCGATGTGGAGAATAACGTGCAGACCCTTCAGAAACGCGAAAAAGCCCTCACCGTCTGGGGCAGTTTCGACAAGGACGTGCTGGACAAACTGGCTGCCGCCGGTGTCCCGTTGCACTTCCATCAGGTCAGTGCCAAAGCGTTCCGTGAGAGCTGGAGCGAGGAATATCCCCTGTCAGTAATTGCCCGGGAAGACGGCAACGTGTATTTTGTCGTGGCAGCGGACAACAATCTGCCCGGCGAAGTGAGCGCTCCGAGCGGAGGAGACTACCATTCCATCCACGCGGAACTGCTGGATGAGCAGAAGAAGCTCCGGCACATGCAAGGCATAATCCTGGCCATCAAGCAGAATATGTCCGTACTGGAACAGCGCCTGGCAGACTCCTACGCCCATTTGGACCTTTATCTGGCTGGAGCCGCCGCTGTCCCCGCCGCAGAAGACACCATTGTCACGCTGGTAGGATATGCTCCCGTGGAAGACGAAACCGCGGTTACGGCGGCGCTGGACGCTACCGGCGCGTTCTATCTGAAAGAAGCGGCCGTAGTGGACGACGACCCGCCCATCAAGCTCCATAACAACTGGTTCGTCAAGCAGTTCGAGGTCCTCACGGACATGTACGGGCGTCCCGCCTACGACGGATTCGACCCCACCCCGTTCATCAGCGTGTTCTTCCTGCTGTTCTTCGCCTTCTGCATGGGCGATGCCGGCTATGGACTCATCCTTATCGGCATCGGGCTTCTCCTCAAGAAGGCAGATGGCTTCAAGGATATGGCACCGCTGGTGGTGCTCCTGGGCATTGGAACCACCATCATCGGCTTCCTGTTCCATACCTTCTTCTCCATCGACATCAGTACCTGGAGCATCTTTGAGCCCGTCAAAGGCATCTTCCTGCCGGCCAAGATTGCCGGATACGACGGCACCATGGTGCTGGCCCTCATCGTGGGCGTGGTACACCTGTGCCTGGCCATGTGCGTAAAAACCTATCAGGAAACCAAGAACAAAGGCTTCATCAATGCACTGGGCACATGGGGCTGGACGCTTCTGATTGTGGGCGGCATCATCGTGGCCGCGCTTGCTTTCGGCGGCGTCATGGACAAAGACCTCACCAAATGGGTGGTCATTGTGCTGGGCGTGGTAAGCGCACTGGGCATCTTCGTGTTCAACGACATGAAACGCAATAAACTGGCCAACGTGGGCGTAGGTCTCTGGAACACCTACAATACGGCTACCGGACTGCTGGGCGACGTCCTGAGCTACCTTCGCCTGTACGCACTGGGTCTGGCCGGCAGCATGCTGGGCATGGCTTTCAACAATATCGGCACCATGGTTCTGGGCGACGGCTCCTCGGCGCTCCTCTGGATTCCCTTCGTGCTCATCGTACTGATAGGCCATACGCTTAACATTGCCATGGCTGCCCTGGGCGCCTTTGTGCACCCGCTGCGTCTGAACTTCCTGGAATTCTTCAAGAACTCCGGATACGAGGCGGCCGGCCGCAACTTCAACCCGCTAAAAAAATAAATTCAAAAATAAATCAAACCATTATGCTTAATTTAATTCTCGGTTATTTGGGTCTGGGCCTGGTTCTGGCTCTCTCAGGTATCGGTTCCGCCATGGGAACCACAACCGCTGGCAACGCGGCGGAAGGCGCCCTCAAGCGCAAACCGGAAGGTTCCGGTAACTATATGGTGCTCAGCGCACTCCCCGCTACCCAAGGTATCTACGGTTTTGTGGCCTTCTTTATGCTCATGAGCAAAGTGGCCGAATCCGGCGCCATGGTATTCGGAATCGGTGTTTCCGTGGGTCTGGTATGTATGATTTCTGCCATCCGTCAGGGGCAGGTCTGCGCCAACGGTATCGTGGGCATCTCCCAAGGACACGACGTGTTCACCAATACCCTCATCTACGCCGCTCTCCCGGAATTCTATGCCATTCTGGGTCTGGTTGGCGCCCTGATGCTGTAGTCGGAATACCCGCCTATAAAAAAAGCCTGGTCCGTTATGCTGGCCAGGCTTTTTCGTATGCTAATATTCCCGCGGTCCGAAGATATCCGTGCCGATACGCACCATGGTAGCCCCGTGCTTCACGGCCAGCGGCCAGTCTCCGGACATGCCTATGGAAAGTTGGTCAAAGTCCTGAAGCCCCGAGTCCTGAATCTTATGAAAGAGGGCCGCAATCCGGGCAAACTCCCCTTCCACCTGCGCCATATCCTCCGTATTGGACGCCATCCCCATCAGGCCTCGAATCCTGATACTTTTCAGCGGAGCAGGTATATCTTCCTTATTTTGAGCCAAAATTGAGGATGAGGAGGCAGTTTGAGGCACTTCGTCCTTCATTTCGGCCGATTTTAAGGACGAGAGCGCAAGAATGGAGAGGATTTCCTCTTCCGTGAAGCCCTGCTTGGTTTCTTCCGCGCCTAAGTGGAGCTCCAGAAGGACGTCGATGACCTTCTTATTGGCCATGGCCCAGGCGGAAATAGCCTCCAGCAGGTGCAGGGAATCCACGGACTGCACCAGCGTGACATACGGAAGCACCAGCTTGAGTTTGTTGGTCTGCAAGTGGCCGATAAAATGCCACTGCACATCGGCCGGCATCTGCGGAACCTTGGCCGCCAGCTCCTGCGGCCGGCTTTCGGCGAAAATCCGCTGTCCGGCTTCATAGGCCTCCATAAGCCTTTCCACCGGATGGAATTTGGAAACTGCCACCAGAGAAACATCCGGGGGCAGTTCCTTCCTGATCAGCTGCAAATTCTTTTCTATCATAAAAAAAGATGAGGCTGACTAAATCGACTCTTCGGCAGGTGAACCTGCCTCAGAATGACATTTAGCGTTTCTTTCCTTTCTGCTTCTCCATCTCGCGCTGCATCTTCTGGGCCTGCTCCAGGCGCTGCTGCCACTTGCTCTTGGGAGCGGGCTTGCCGCTGGCTTCCGCCGCCTTTACCTTGGCCAGAATCTCGTCCGGCTTCACCACCCACTTGCGGATAATCCAGGTTTCCAGCATGGTGATGAGGTTGCTCAGCAGGTAATAGTAGCTCAGACCGCTGGAGAGATTGTTGCAGATGAAGAACATCATGACAGGCATCATGTACAGGCTCATCGCCTGCATCATCTTGGCATTGGGGTCGTTGCCGGCCGACGTCTGCTGCATGGTAATCTTGGAGTAGAAGAACATGGACAGCGCCATGAGCAGGGCAAACAGGCTGATATGGTCCATGCCCAGGATACTGGTGCCCCAGTGAATCACATCGTCATAGGCGCTCAGGTCTTCCGCCCACAGGAAATGCTGCTGACGCAACTGGATGGAGGCCGGGAAGAAGCGGAACATGGCCCACAGGATGGGCATCTGGAGCAGCATGGGCAGACAGCCGCCCATGGGTGAAACACCGGCCTTGCGGTACAGCTCCATGGTTTCCTGCTGCTTCTTCATGGCATCCTCCTGCTTGGGATACTTGGCGTTGATTTTCTCCATGTACGGCTTCAGGGCCTGCATCTTGGCGCTGGAGGAATAACTCTTGTAAGCGAACGGCAGCACCACAATCTTGATGAAGATGGTCATCAGCAGGATGATGATACCGTAACTGGAGATGAACTTGCTCAGCCAGTCGAACAGCGGGATAATCACGTACTTGGTGAACACGCCGATGATTTTGCCGCCCAGCGGAATAACCTTCTCATATGCATGTCCGTATGCTTTCAGGCCCTTGTAGTCGTTGGGGCCGAAGTAGAACTCGAAGGGAAGGTCGATGCGCTCGGGACCGGGCGTGATATCGGCACGCATGAGTGCGCGGCAGTGCATGAGATCGTCCCCGGTCTTGGGCATGAAATCTATCTTGAACTCACCGTAGCTGAAATTGCCGGGAGCACGCATGATGGCGCTGAAGAACTGCTGCTGGAAGGCGAACCATTCGATGTTGTTGTTGAAACGCTTTTCCGTGTTGCGTCCGTTGCCGATGCTTGCCGGCTTGTTGTCGTCCGGGAAGTAGTAGTTCAGACGGGAGTACTGCGTCTCGTTCTTGTAGCCCTTCTCCATGCGCGGAATGACGGCGTCAAAATCCACGTCCACGCTGCCCACGTTACGGGGAATCAGGTGGCCCATGCCCACCAGGGACAGTGTTTCGTTCACCGAGTAGGAGTCTTTGAGCAGGGTGTACTTCTGCTCGATATAACCGCCGCCGGCAAAGGGCAGGCGCATGACCACAGTGCTGTCGGAGGAGGCTTCCGCAATGTACTGGAAGGTGAATTTACGCGTATCTACGGCCGTAGGGGCATAAATGACATATCCCAGCTGGGATTTTTCTCCTTGCAGCAGATACAGCGGTTCCTTGTTATAGGTAAGGTAGTCCTTCACCTTCACGGAGTACGGCTGACCGCCGCGGGTGGTGAAGACCACCTCCAGCTTGTCATTCTCCAGGGTGATGAGTTCCGCCTCCGCACGGGAAGCGGCATTCAGCGACGAGTCCGAATACACAGGAGCGACGGCAACCTGCGGCGCTGCGGCGGCTGAATCGGCCGCGGCGGCCGCTTCCGGATGTTCCGCCCGCCAGATACTGTCCTGCTGCCACTGGGCATACGCCTCCGCTGCGGCAATGGAATCCAATTGGGCCTGATATGCCTTCTGTTTAGAAGTCTGACGGCTCTGGTACCCGAAGAACCCCAGCATGATGAGGAATATCAGGACAAAGCCAATGATAGAATTCTTGTCCATACGCTACTCCTGTCCCTCCTGTTCTTTGGCACGAATCTGTGCTTTCAATGCTTCCAGTTTGGCTTTGGCGGCGTCGATTCGCTCCTGCATCTGGGCCTTGAGTTTTTCCGCACCCTTGGACAGGCCAAAGAAGCCGATATTGTTCTCGTAAGTCTGGATTTCCTGCTGGAGCTGGTTGAACTGCTCCTTCAGGCGATCCGCCTCCGTGAGCGGACGGCGGCCGTTTTCACCTTCCCTTCTGCCATTTCCCCTGCGGCCGCGCTGGCCATAGCCGGGGAACTTCTCTTCCATGGCATCACGATAGGCAGCCTGGATGGCATCCTTCTCCTTGAACGGCACAAAGCCGATAGCCTTCCAGCGCTCCTCGAAGTCCTTGCGGGCCTCCGCATCCTTCTCCGCATCGGCCACATACGACTTGATTTCCTCCACGAGGGCCTTCTTGGCGGCCAGGTTGCCGCTCAGGTTCCCGGGACCGGCGGGACGATTGTCGCGGGCGGTGAAGAACGCGTCGCAGGCAGCGCGGAAGCGCTTCCAGATTTGCTCGCTCTTCTTGCGCGGCACCGCACCTATCTCCTTCCACTCCTTCTGCAGCTCGATGAGACGGTCTCCGGTAGCCTTCCAGTCCGTACTGTCCTTCAGGGCCTCCGCCTCTTCGATGATGGCCATCTTTTTGGCAAGGTTCTCGTTCATGGAGTCCTTGAACTCCGAGAAAGAAGCACGCTTGCGCTCAAAGAACTTGTCGCAGGCGGCACGGAAACGCTCGTAAATTTTCTGGTTTTCCTTACGGGTGGCAAAGCCGATATTGCGCCATTCGGCCTGAATCTGCTCAATTTCCTTGCTCAATGCGTTCCATTCGCTGGAAGAGGAGATTTCCTTTTCGGCAATGGACTCCACCTTTTCGCAAAGGGCTTCCTTCTTGAGCAAATTATCCGCCTGCTGGGCTTTAAGCCCTTCAAAATGAGCCTGGTAGCGTTTGTTGATTACAGAGGTGGCCGCACGGAAGCGTTCCCAGATTTCCTCACGGAATTCCTTGGCCACAGGGCCCAGGTCCTTCCACTGCTCATGGAGTTTCTGCAGTTCCTTGAAGGACTCCACGACATCCTCATCCTCCGCCAGGGCCTCCGCCCGCTCGCAGAATTCGGTTTTGGCTTCCAGATTCTTCTTGAAATCCAGGTCACGCAGTTCGCGGTTGATATCCACCAGGTCGTAGAACTTGGTGATGTACAGCTGATACGTATCGTTTATGTCGCGGAAGTTCTGCTGCGGTACCGGTCCGGTTTCCCGCCAGCGGTTCTGGATGTCGCGGAAACGCGGGAAGGCATCTTTCATGTCTCCGGGTTCCTCCACCAGGGCTTTCAGTTCCTCGATGATGGCCTGCTTCTTGGTCAGGTTCTCTTCGCGCAGGGCTTCCTGCTGTCTGTTATATTCGGCCCGCTCCTTTTTATAGTCCATGTACAGCGCCTTGAAACCGGCCTCGATGGCGGCGAAGGGGCTCACTGGACCGCTCTGCATAGGAACGGTAGCTTCCTCTGCAGGGGTATTCTCGTCCGGCTCTTCCACGGACGCATCCTCACCGGCTTCCGCCTTTTCCTTGGACAGCCGTTTGTAAAAAGCGCTTTTAAGGGCATCGGCCTCCTTGGACCGCTTCATGCGGTCTTCGCTTGCTGTCAGTTGTTGGAACAGTTCCGTCAGTTCTGCCAGATTTTTCTCCGCGTAATTCACCACGGGCATCTCCTGTTCCACTTTTGCTACATCTGCGGATTCTTCCGTTACCACAGGCTTAATTTCTTCACTCATACGATAAAATATAAGGTTTAACAATAACTCACAAATATAAGAATAATCCGCGAAAAAAAGTTAATTTTGCAGGACAATTAGAACTTCACATGCTCAGAATCGATATCATCAGCGTTGTCCCGGAATTGCTGGAGAGTCCCCTCAGCCATTCCATTCCCGGCCGTGCCGTTAAAAAAGGCCTGGCGGAGATACATATCCACGACCTCAGAAAATACGGCCTGGGCTCACGCCAAACCGTAGATGACTATTCATACGGAGGCGATGCCGGCATGGTGATGATGGTGGAACCCGTATTCAACTGCATCAACGACTTAAAAGCGGAACGTGACTACGACGAAATCATCTATATGGCTCCGGACGGCGAAACCCTCACACAGGGCATTGCCAACGAACTCTCGCTCAAGGAGAATATCATTCTGCTCTGCGGCCATTACAAAGGGATTGACGAACGTATCCGGGAACATCTTGTCACGCGGGAAATCTCCGTGGGGGACTTCGTGGTAAGCGGCGGAGAAATTCCGGCCGCCCTTCTTGCCGACAGCATCATCCGCCTCCTTCCCGGCGTGCTCACCGACGAGACATCGGCCCTGAGCGATTCTTTCCAGGACGGACTGGTCTCCCCTCCCGTTTACACCCGTCCGGCCGAATTCAACGGATGGAAGGTACCGGATGTCCTGCTTAGCGGCAATCCCAAACTCATCCGCGCCTGGCAGGACGAACAGGCCCTCCAACGCACCAAAGAACGCCGTCCCTCCCTCCTGAAATAACATACTGACATTACAATAAAGGGCTTACATCACTGCAAGCCCTTTACTTGGTTAGTTAGTAGTGTATTCTTACCTTAAAAAAGAAGAAGGTTAATTAGTTGGTTAGAAGATGCGTTTTCGCCTGCAACAGGGATTTTCATCCTCTTTTGCTGATGCAAAGTTAGATAAAAGTTTTTTAACTGCAAAATTTTTCTAAGTTTTCTTTATTAATTAAATTATTTTAAAAACTCACGCGGAGCTTGACCATAAAGTTGCAGGGTGCCTGAGGGTACACGCCTATCCCCGACTCCACGGTATCAGACGCCGGATTATAACTCTCCCATCGCCATCCCGCAGCATAATACATGTGGTTGAACAAATTGTTTACATATACCGACAAATCCAACAAAGCGCCCCGCAGCTGAAACTGATGGCCCGCCGACAGATTGGACACCCAATAGGCCGGAACAGCCATTTCCGCCCGCATGGAATTGTCGATGAACTGCTTGCCGACATATTTGGCATCCAGCGCTATGCGGCCTCCCTTCCACGGCAGGAAAGAAGCACGCGCCATGGCAATCAGGGACGGCGACATAAGCATGTCGGTGCGACCGTAATGTACCTCGTGCATCGCAGAATAATCCGTATAGGGAACGTATGAGGTATAATCGGCTATCTGGTTCATGGACAGCGTCGCGTTGCCGTCCAGTTTGAGCCAGTGAAGCGGTTCCCAGGCGGCGCAAAGCTCGATACCACGTCTCCAGGAGCGCGGTACATTCTCTTTGACGGCGTAGCCGGAAGAAGACAGGCGGCCGGTTTCCAGCAACATGTCCCAATACTCCATCAGGTAAATATTGGCCGAAGCCTGGAACCGTTTGCCGGTATATGCGTAGCCCAGCTCGGCATCCAGCATTTTTTCAGGTTCGATGGGAGTGGGGGCACCTTTCACATTTTCCTTAATATCCCCTCTTCCAGGCTCGCGGTGTCCCCAAGCGAGGAAGCCATACAGCTTATGCCCGCCCCAGGCAGCCGTTATGCCGGCGCGTGGATTGAAGAAATTCCAGCGCCTGCGGTATGCCAGCCGGTCAGCCTCCACGGCGCCGTACTCCAGCCAGTCGTCATCGACACCCGAAAGCGTGTAGCCGACGCCGCGATACTGCAAATCCGCATAAGCGGTAAGCCAGTGGAGCGGATGGTACTCGGCCCGGACGAAAACGCTCTGCTCGTTTTTCAGGCCGGTGTTGCTGTACCAGTCCAGCGTGCTGTACGGGAAATCCGGCACCTCTTTGGCCCAGAGCACATCGCCCCAGTGCCCGCCCCTGTACCAGGACAAGTTGACACCGCCGGTGACGTCCAACACGTGCGTACGGTAACGCAGGTTGCTGGACACCACCCAGAGGTCGTTGTCCATCTTCTTCTGATAAATCATGTCCGAGCGGCCGCTCATCGGGAAACCGAAGTTGGGCAGCTTCCGGTTCATCTTGTAATACTCGTCATAGCCGTCTCCCCGGGTATAATTCAAAGTATTCACCCATGTGAGATGCGCACCGAACTGGCGCGTATAGTTCAGTTGCAGGTGGTGCTGGGCGTAATTGTCCGTCTGGTTGGGGTAGTAACGCACGTTTCCGTTGTCGTCGATGTATTCCCCCGCTCCGTTGTACCTGCGGTCTTTGTGATACTGTTCCAGATCTATTCCGTCCCAGGTGATGCCGCTCCGCTGCGCGCCCAACAAATACGTCAGCCGCAGCGAGTTGTTGCCGCGCAGCCAGCCGACGACGGCAAACAGCGAGGTGGATTCCACCAGCGCGTTCCGGATGTACCCGTCGGTAAGGCCCAGGTTCCAGGCCAGGTCAAAATACATCCCGCTGGGCAGCTTTCCCGACGAAACGGCGGCTGAAGTCATGAACGTGCCGAACGAGCCGCCGCTGAATTCGACACCGGCGCTGGGCCGGGAACGCACAAAGGCCGTATTCATGTTGATGCTGGCGCCGAAAGCGCCGGGGCCGCTGGCCGAGGTTCCCAGACCGCGCTGCACCTGCACGCCGGAAATGAGGCTGGTGAGCGCCGGGATGTTCACCCAGAACACCTCCTGCGACTCCGCATCGTTCAGCGTAATGCCATTGAGCGTTACGTTAATCTGAGAACCTTTGCTGCCGCGGATGGTCATGGCCGAATTGCCCAGCCCTGTTCCGCCTTCGTTGTACGTCACGACGGAGGGCATCAGATTCAGGAACATGGGCAAGGAAGCCGAAGGATTGCCTTGACGCAATTCCTCCCTTCCTACCATGTCGTATGTGACGGGGGTTTCTTTGCCGGCACGGGTGGACGATACCACCACCGAGTCCAGGCGTTCCTGCGCAGTCGCGCAGACGGGCAGCATGCACAGTGCTGCAAAAAGCATTGTTTTTTTCATAATCCTTACGACGGTATGAACCGTATCAAGTTCTATGGGTATCTCTCAACCGGACCTGTCAAAGCCCGATACCCCAATTATGTAATTATTTTTTCACCAGCTCCACCTGGTACAGACGGGGCCAATTTTTTCCAGTCAGGTACACGCGGCCTTCGGCATCACAGGCAATGCCGTTGAGCACGTCCGTGTCGCGTTGGCGCAACTTCGCAGGCAAGAGGCCGGAGCAGTCTATGGCAGCTTCCACCTTGCCGCTCGCCGGATTAATGATGACGATGGTGTCGGTGGTATAAACATTGGCCCATACCTTGCCGTCAATCCACTCCAGTTCATTCAGGTAGCGGAGCGGCCGGCCGTTCATGGTCACGGACAGGCGTTTGAGGAGCTTCAGGTCCTTGTCCATAAAGTACAGATGGGCGGTGCCGTCGCTGGCAATAAGCTGCTTCCCGTCCGTTGTGAGGCCCCAGCCTTCGCGCGGGTATCGGAGTGTCTGCTGATAGGTGAGCGAGGCGGCATCGTACTTGAACGCCACCTTGTTGGTCCAGGTGAGGATGTACAGCACGCCGTCCAGGATGGCGGCGCCCTCCCCGAAATACTTGCCGTTCAACTTTTTAACTTCTATGGGTTCCCCGCTGGCAAGGTCCACCGTGCGGATGGAGCTCTCCCCGTACTGCCCGGTGGTCTCCCAGAGGGTACCGCCGTGAAAGAACAGACCCTGTGTATAGGCATCCCTGCGGTGCGGATATTCCTTCACCACTTTGAGGCCATACTGTTTCACCTGCGCCTGCGAACAGGCTCCGGCCAGCAGCACGGCCGCTATGAGCAGCCATTTTCTCATACTTTCTTGATTTTACGCACCGGGTCGCAGGTCAGGCCGATTCCCAGTTTGTTGAAGGTCTTGCGGTCCACCTCGCTGAGCATCACCGTGGAATGCACCTGGGCCCCTTTGAGGTTGGGCAGCTGCTCCAGCGCCAGGCGGCAGTTCTCGTCCAGCCGGCCCATCATGGAAATGGCGACCAGGACCTCGTCCGTATGCAGGCGCGGGTTGCGCCCGTGCAAGTAGTCCACCTTCAGCTTCTGGATGGGTTGAATCATGGTCTGCGGAATCAGTTTCACATTGTGGGCGATGCCGGCCAGGTGCTTGATGGCGTTCAGCAGCAGGGCGGCGCTTGGGCCCAGCAGCGGACTGGTTTCTCCGGTGACGATGGTTCCGTCCTCCATTTCTATGGCGGCGGTGGCCTTCTGCGCTTTCTCCAGGCGCTCACGTGCGGCCACCACGCAGGCACGGTCGTTCACGGTGAGCCTGGCCCGCTTCATCAGGAGTGAGAGCTTGTTCACCTCGTTCTCCGTGCACTTGCCGTCGGCCAAATTGCAGAGGCCGGAAAAGTAGCGGCGGATAATCTCCTGTTTGGATGCCTCGCAGCAAATCTGGTCGTCGCAGATGCAGGAGCCTATCATGTTCACGCCCATGTCTGTGGGCGATTTGTAGGGCGCTTCTCCGTAAATGTCCTCAAAGAGGGCGTTCATCACCGGGAAAATTTCGATGTCGCGGTTGTAGTTCACGGCCGTGACGCCATACGCGTCCAGATGGAAGGGGTCTATCATGTTGACGTCTTCCAGGTCCGCCGTCGCCGCTTCGTAGGCGATGTTCACGGGGTGCGTCAGCGACAGATTCCACACCGGGAAGGTTTCAAACTTGGCGTAGCCGGCCTTGATACCGCGCTTGTTTTCCTGATACAGCTGACTCAGGCACACGGCCATTTTGCCGCTGCCCGGACCGGGGGCCGTCACCACCACCAGGGGACGTGTAGTCTGTACGTAGTCGTTCCGGCCGAAACCCTCGTCCGAGTCGATAAGCGACACGTTGTTGGGATAGCCCTCGATGGTATAGTGGTAATAAACCTTGATTTCCATGTTTTCCAAGCGCTTGCGGTAAGCTTCCGCACTCGCCTGCCCGTTGTAATGCGTGATGACCACGCTGTTCACGCTGAAGCCGCGGTCCATGAACTCGTCCCGCAGGCGCAGGACGTCCATGTCGTAGGTGATGCCCAAATCCGCCCGCATCTTATTCTTTTCGATATCCACGGCGCTGATGACGATAATCATTTCCAGTTCGTCCTTCAACTGCATGAGCATCTGAAGCTTGGAGTCCGGCTCAAAGCCCGGGAGCACGCGGGAGGCATGGTAGTCGTCGAACAGTTTGCCGCCAAACTCCATGTAGAGTTTGTCGCCGAACTTGGCGATGCGCTCCTTGATGTGCTCTGATTGGATTTTTAAGTACTTTGCGTTGTCGAACCCGTATTTCATAGTGCCGTGAAAAAAATCTTGAATACGGGGTACAAAAATAGGCAATTATTTGCGCTTTTGCAAGTATGGCGATTCCTCTTTTCTTTTTCAAAAAAGGAGAGTATCTTTGTAAGATGGAAATAACTAAAGCATTATAGAAATTATGGTAAAAATCGATGTGAAAGGCTGCGAACCCTTTGTAAAGGAAGAGCAGGTAAAAGCGTATGTGCAAAAGGCGCTGGATGCATTTGACGTGCTGGACAGCGAGACGGGCGCCGGGAATGATTTCCTGGGTTGGAAACACCTTCCTTCCCAAATTACGGACGGCCTTATCAACGACATGGACGCCATCCGCGAAAGCTGGAACAAGAAAGGCGTGAACCTGGTGATTGCCATCGGCATCGGTGGTAGCTACCTGGGCGCCAAGGCCGTCATCGAGGCCCTGAGCCACAGTTTTGCCAAGCAGCTCAAGCACAAGGACGCTCCTGAAGTGGTGTTCGCTGGCAACAACCTGTCGGAAGACTACCTGGCGGAGCTCATGGACCTTGCCTCGGAGCGCAACGTCGCCTGCATCGTCATCTCCAAGAGCGGCACCACCACCGAACCTGCCGTCGCTTTCCGCATCGTCAAGCAGTTCCTCGAAAGCAACTATGGCAAGAGAGAAGCCGCCGAGCGTATTGTGGCCATTACCGATGCTGAGCGCGGCGCCCTCAAAGTGCTGTCCCGCCAGGAGGGTTATAAGACTTTCATCGTTCCGAACAACGTGGGCGGCCGTTTCAGCGTCCTCACCCCGGTGGGCCTCCTGCCCATCGCCGTCGCCGGCTTCGATATCAAGGCCCTGGTAGAAGGTGCCAAGAAGGCGGAACGCGCCCTTTCCATCAAAGAGACGAACAACCCCGCCGTGGTGTACGCCGCCATGCGCAACCTCCTGTTCAAGGAGTGCGGCAAGAACACGGAAATCCTGGTGAACTACAATCCCAAGCTCACCTATGTAGCCGAATGGTGGAAGCAGCTCTACGGCGAGTCCGAGGGCAAGGACGGCACCGGCATCTTCCCCGCCAGCGTCAATAATACGGCCGATCTTCACTCCATGGGCCAGTTCATCCAGGAAGGCACCCGCATCATGTTCGAGACCGTCCTGCACGTGGACAATGCCCGCCGCAGCGTGGTCATCGAGTCGGACGGCCAGAACCTGGACCAGCTCAACTTCCTCTCCGGAAAGCATGTGGAGCACTGCAACCACATGGCGGAACTGGGTACGCGCCTGGCTCACATCGACGGTGGCGTTCCCCAGATTGAGGTTGCGATAGAAACGCTGGATGCAAAGCGTCTGGGAGAACTCCTCTACTTCTTTGAGTTTGCCTGCGGCATCAGCGCCTACACCCTGGGCGTGAACCCGTTCAACCAGCCCGGCGTAGAGGCTTATAAGAAGAACATGTTCGCCCTGCTGGAGAAGCCCGGCTACGAGGACGCCACCAAGGCCATCAAGGCGCACCTGTAGACGTTTCCTCCTACAAAAAAATCACCCCGGGGCGGCCCTCGGGGTGATTTTTTGATTCCTCACCACTTCTCGTAGTGGATGTTTTCCGGCTTCCACTTGTCCTTGGGCGTTTCGTCGCCGCCGGGATGGCCCACAGGGACAATGCAATACGGCAGCACGTCTTCCGGAAGGCCCAGCGTCTCGACGGCGGTGGCCATCCGTTCCTCGTACGGGTAGCAGGCGGTCCAGACAGCTCCCAGTCCAAGCGCCTCGGCAGCCAGGAGAAGGTTTTGCGTGGCGGCGGCACAGTCGGCCGTCCAGTTGCGGTTGAGATCGGTGACTTCAGCAGCGTCCGGCTGGCCGAAAGGCTTGTGCGTCCAGGTAGTCTGACCGCAGACGACAATGGCGACAGGCGCTTTGGCAATCATGCCGCCGCGGGGACCGGCCAGTTTAGCTTTGGTCTCCTGGTCGGTGACCACCACAAAGCGCCACGGCTGCAGATTCATGCCGGAGGGAGCGGCCATGGCCGCTTTCAGCAGGGTTTCCACCTGCTCCGGAGCGACGGCCTGTTCCGTGTAGGTTCGCACGCTCTTGCGGGCGAAAATGGTGTCGAGGGCGGAAGGGTTCTGCGCTTTGGGGGCACACGCGCAACACATCAGGGCACACACGGTGCCGATAAGGAAAGTGTTCCGTTTCATAAAGATTCAATTTATCCTCTGCGAATATAAGATTTTTTTCGCAGAAATCTCACAAGGCGGCCATCTGGTTTTCCATGGCGGACGGAAGGTCGGTCCGGGCGAATCGGCCGTACTTCTTCTGGAGGGCCTGCACGCTTTGCACGCCCAACAAGGCGCCCAGGGTGGAGTAATTGCAGCCGCTTCGCAGGCAACGGGCCGCAAAGGTGTGGCGAAAATCGGCCAGGGAGTATTCCGAAAGACCGTTTTGCGCGAGGAAGCGACGGGCGGCCAGCCGAAGCGTGCGCGGCTGCATGGGCGCGAGCTCCCCGCTCAGGAGGTAAGCGGCCGATGCACCTCTCCGGGCGTTCAGGAACTGCCGCTGCGTGCCGGTGAGGGGGATGTCCCGCGGCACCAGCGCCTGCTCCCCTTCCTCCTTGGGGCGCCAGGTATGCGTTTCCGTATCCCACAGGTAGGAGATGCTGCCGCGGATGTGGAGGGCGTCGTCCACGTCCTGCCAACGCAGGGCGCATAGTTCCGACGCCCGCAGGCCTGTGGTGAGAGCCACGTACAGCCCCACGTTGCGGGGATGGGGGTTTTCGCGAAGGCTGGCCATGAGTTTTTGCACCGCCTCGTCCGGAAGGATGCGGACGGAAGCGGGGGTGTCGTCACCGGCGGCGGAGATGGCGGGAAGGCCGCCGTAGCGCAAGATGTTGCTAAGGATATTCAGGGCTTGCCGACGGGTTCTGGCGCTCTTGCCCGTCGCCACCATTTCGTCCACAATCCGCTCCGTATCCGCCGCCGAAACGGCCTCCTGCTCCCCCACCAGGGGCAGGATATACCGTTCCGCCAGCAGCGTATAGGTAGAGAGCGAAGCCGGCCTTAGCCCACCCCGCTTCTCCTCCAGCCAGAGTTTGTATAACGCTTTGATGGTCATCCTTCCGCCGTTTCCATGGTGTCCCGGCTCTCCGGTCTCAATCATTCAAAAAAGCAACCCCAGATGGGGCCGGGGTTGCTTTGTGAAAACCAAATTAAATAGCTATTCTACTGAAATTGTTTTAATATAAACGGACTTGTTTGTATCGTTAATTGAAATTACGATATCTCCATCCGCCGCTGTCGTTGTCGAGAACTCAACAGTTTGGTTATTTGCCTTCGGTAATGAATAGCTTGTACTTTCGCCGTTTTTTAGAGCGGTTGAGCCAACACTTACACTTACAGTGTTTTTATTGGCATCGCCATTCGTTGATATTCCAAGAGTTACTTTCTTTACTCCGGCAAAAGTTCCTGTACCAGTCTTTGTTCCGGTTAGAGTGAATTCTCCTATTGCCGCTCCAAACTGAACTCCTCGAGCAGAATTTGACGACTCGAAAGAGTTTGCAGTTTTCGAGGAGCTCCACTCATATCCTGTAGGAGAATCCGCTGTCAGATTAAGGTCTTTATTGGAAAAAGTGAATATTAAGACTCCCGCCAACTGGCTGACAGTCACTGTAATGCTATTCCCACCAGCAACTTCAAGGGTAACGGAGCCATCACGGGCGGCACCGGCATTGGCGGCAACGGTGTAGGTCAGGGTTCCGGCGCTTACGCTGGCAGCCGTAACCACGGTGCCGTCCGGCGTAGCCGTAATGTCGCCGTCAACAGCATTCGTGAGGGAATATACGCCCGTTTCGGTCGCATCGGTAACGCCCGCGGCCACAACGCCGCTTATGGAAGCCTTCAGTCGGGTGATTGTTTTTGCAGCAGGATCCACAAGCGTAACGGCATCACTATCGGAAGAAGGTGCATATCCAGCAGCCGAAGCTGTAACCGTAATGGTATATTCGGTGCCATAAGAAAGACCTGTAAATATTGCCTCCTCAACACCGGGAGCAATGTTCTGGGCAGGCTGGTCGGTGCAAGTCACCTCATAGCCGGTAGCGTGCTCCACGTCATCCCAGGTCACCGTAATCTTCCTGTTTGCATGGTCGGGAGCAAGGGTTACGGTAATTGCGCCCAGCTCCGGAATGGAATATTTCTTATAAATCCGGACATCCTGCTGCGTGCCCGTATAATCCGTAAAGCGAGGGCTTGGATTGTTATACTGCAAATAATATGTATTTGAGCCGACATTGTTTATCTTGGTACCGGAATCAGTAATTGTAATCTTCCACGAGCCGGAATCGTCCAAGTCAGACTTCGTCCCCACAGATTTGTCGCCATTGTGATAGAGGAAATTATCTCCATCCTTGAAAGCCCAGGAACCTTCCGTATTACCTACAGCTAATGTCAACTGTGTTGCATCTCCGACATTCAGTTTTCCATCCGTAACAGACACATTTACCTTTGAACGAATTGAACCCGAGGCCGCTCCTAACGCACCGTCAGAAGCAAGGTTTGTTATCACCACCTTATCCCCCGCATGCAGCCAAGATGCCTTCTGCACAAGATACCAACCGGTTCCAGTAGGTTCCAAAATAGCAGGGCCAATCGTGTCCGTATCCCTAACGGTAATGTTCAGGACAGCAACGCCGCCCTGAAGGAACTCCATATCCTTGGGAAGCGTAACCTCCTTGGCAATCTCGTGCTTGTCGGTGGAGATGGTGATATTCAGCTTGGAATCTTTCGTAAGCGTTATGGGATTCACCAGCAGATAGATAGGATTGCCGACCGCAATGGGGTTGGCGGAAAGGTCGGCGGTGACGCTGGCCTTGCTCACCTTCATCTCGGAAGTCTCGCTTTCATATTTCCACGCAATGCGACCTGTCAGGGCGGCACTTGTCATGTCCGACCCGAGCGTTATGGACGAAATCTTGTCGGAGGCGAGCACGGAAGAAGCCGTACCATCCTTCACTACTACTTTCAGCGTTGCCAGAATACGTGCAAACTGCATATCGTCAATAGTTACGCTGGCATTGTCTATGGTGATAGGATAAGGCTTGTTGACAATCAGATCAGCCGTTTCATCAAAAGAGGTTTCCGTAGGTCTCTGGACATCTGGAATATTCATGCCAATACCATCGGAATAAGTACTCACCCATGAAGAAGCCGGATAGAAGGCGTAGATGGTTTGTTCTGTCGCTTTCACTGTTCCGGTGCCGGAGAAAACAGCATCTTCGCCATCGGCAGCGGTATTATTGAAAGTGGCGGAAATGGGGTCGTCCTTAGACCAGACATCGAAGAACACACCAATCTGATTACCGTTCTTCCATTTAGGAGTGTAAGTTTTGGTTCCAGAATCGTAATCGATGTACGTCTTGGTTTCCAGGGCTTTGGCTTTGATGGTGAAGTTTACCAGCTTCCCGTTGTCGGCAGCCTCCTCCTCATGGGCGGGCGTTTCCTTGGCGCAGCCGGCCAGTAGCAATCCGCAGGCAATGGCGGAGAATAATACTTTAACTGTTTTCATGGCGTCAAGTTTAGAGGTCATACGTGTGCTCATCGTCTTCTCTGAAAATGCGGCCCGCAGATCCCGGGGTCCCGTAGGGACTGCTGCAAAGAGTTCCCTCGACTTGTACTACGAGGGCTTCTGCCACAGGGGCAGTGTAAAGTAATTTTTGGGTCATATAAAATAAGTTTAAAGGTGTCCCAAACACAAAAGTGTGGAGCTGGTGTTTATCCGGGAAGAGGCTCTCGCAAAGCCCAAGCACAAATAAACAACACTCCACACTCGGACGGGGCCTGTGCGGAGCGCACAAAACACCTTGTCGAGTGATGAATGCATTGCTTACCCTTGTGCTTTGGTGAAACTTGCGAGATTTCTTCCCAAGGATAAAAGCTATACACTTTCATCAATATGTCTTGTCCATGAGGACTTCTACAAAGATAGCAATAGTTTTTGGATTATCTGTACTTCCCTGCTGATAAAAACAGAATTATCCCCTTGTCTGTTGTGGGCAGCCGATAAAAGAACCGCAGTTGATATTAATCTTCTGCGGATTTCATTGTCTTTGCGGTATAAATACTATCGATATGGGGCATAGGTTTGGGATTCCGGTTTCAATGGCATCTAGTATATCCAGATTATTAAAAGATACCATTTCCAATAAACTGGTTAAACCTCTTTACCCGTCTGCTGCACCGAAACTAATGCAGTACGTCCCCATATGGGCATTATATCCATTCTACCCCACTGACATCCATTCGCTGTCGAGTCTTTCCCCAATCTGGAGAGTAATAAAAATCATAGTCTTTGAGCTCTCTGGAAATCCTGTTCAAGAACTCAAAACGTGGACAAAGGTTCCGACAAACGGCTCCTCCGGCCTAGAGACTATGATGAACTTCGGATGCATTACTATTCAAATACGTACTTGTCAAAGAAATCGGCATACTTCTTAGAATGCAAATCGCTTCCAACCCAGTCGTACATTCCCTCCGCCTGCAACGGCCTGCAACGCCTCTGCCCGCACGGAAACCGCCTCGCCATACATCCCTTCCAGCGTCCCCAGATTTCGCTGGAATTGCGCCCCAGCCTCTTTCAAAAGCCGATAATCCTCCATCGTCAGGTAAAGATACCGTTCCGGATGCGCCAGCACCGGCTGGTATCCTTCCGCTAGCAGCCAACGTATCTCGGCCGATGGTACAATATCTCCAATCTTTGTCGGGTCATGGATGGGCAGCTCCACCAGAATGTGGTTTCCCTCCCAGGGCAGCAGCCACCGGTTCTCGCGCACGTCCACCCAAGTCTCTGGAATAAGCCGGTACTCCATGGACGGCACCAGCTCCAGCGAAATCCCACGCTCTAGAAGCTCCTTCCGGAGCAGCTCACAGGCCGATGCCACCGTCTTCGGTGTATTCCGGTAAAGGAAAGAACTGTGCGAAGTACAAACCACTCGCTCATACCCCCA
>CADAIT010000004.1 GCA_902788095.1 uncultured Bacteroidia bacterium
ATTTGGTAGTGGGTAGGAGAATCGAACTCCTATTGCGGGAATGAAAATCCCGAGTACTAACCGTTATACGAACCCACCAAACTTGGGACTGCAAAGGTAAGAAAAATTTTTTACCCTCCAAAATTATTTGGAATCTTTTTGCGTCCCGATATCAGTTTTTTCACTTGACCGTGATTTCCAGCGTGACCCAATCCTTGCGTCCGCTCTGTTCAGTCACTTCGGCCTCAATGACATGCGTTCCGGCCGCGAGGGTGACGGAGGTACCGGATACGGACGTCCCGTCCAGGGTCCACTTCACCTCGCTTGCCACATACGCGTCCGGCAACTGCACTTCCAGCGGGAAACTGTCCCCTGCAGAATAGTTCCCTGCATGGACGATGAGCGGATAATCCAGGCCGGCGCTCACCACACCGCTTACTTTGAAACTGGCCTTGTCGCCGGCATAGGCAATCTCCGACAGGGCGATGTCGGTAAATTCACCGCTCCAGCCCTTGGGGGCATAGGACGTCACGTTTTTCCCGCCCGGAAACGGCAAGTCGGTGTATTCGTTGTCATAATAATAGGCGCCATAATCGGGATACGCCACCATCCCGTAATTGCAATCATACGGCGAGGCCGACGCCACCACATAGAAGCAGGGGTGCTTGCCGCTCTTGTTGATGGCATTGTATATCTGCCAGTTGGACCAGAGGGCCGATGCCGCAAAGCTGGTAGTCCCGTTCCCGGTATCGACGGACACCTTCCGTGAACTTTTGTCTATGTGGTAAGCGATGAGGCCGTATGCCGGAAGGAACTGGTCCCAGCCTTGGGCACTGCGGCACTCCAGCAGGATGTACTCTCCTTCCGTATCGGTCGGAATCTTGTAGCCCACGTCGTTCTGGACGCTCTCCAGCGTGTAGGTTCCGTTTTTGGGGAACTCCCGGATGGCGCTCTCGTCCAGCCAGCCGATGAGGATGCGCTCTTCCATGTTCAGATACGGCGGAGACCAGCTGTTGTTGTTATAGGAACCGGCGTCCATGAGAGAATACTCCAGGAGCGTGCGTGCCTGCCCGCCGGTGTCCATGTCCACATCATAAAAGTCGGGAAGGCCCATGGCGTGGCCGAACTCGTGGCAGATGGTGCCGATACCGTCCATCTCCCCGGCACCGTTGAGCTCGGAGCCGCAGGCATAGCGGTCGATGCGCTTGCCGTCCAGTTTAAGGTCGATGCCGCCGCCGGAGTACAGATACCACTGATGCGGCCAGATGGCATCTTCGTCGTCACTGTCCGCTTCGGCATAACCGGAATAAACCATGTACACCAAATCCACCTCGCCGTCTCCGTCCAAATCATAATCGGAGAAGTCGGCGATGTCGTCCAGAAGCTGGCAGGCGTCACGGACGGCCAATTCCGGATGTTTGTCACTGCCCTGGCTGTCGTTGCCGCCATAATAAGCCTTTTTCTGCGGCAGCTTCACCGGGCCGAAAACATCAAAAACGGGTTCAAAGGCACCGTGGGAATTCTCATAGTAGTAGTCACGGGCGCTGCCGGTGGCTTCGTGCTCGGAATACCCCGTCTGGTTGAGCATATTGGAAACGGCCTCGCGGGGATTGGCGATGGTGAAAGCCTGGTCGCTGAATTCCGTCAGCACAACCAGGAAATGCTTCTTCCCCATGGCAACGGGGGCCTTTGACGGGGCCGATGCCAACTGCATGCGGGCCTTGCGGCGGATGGAAGCCGCCCGGGCAGCCATCACCGGAGAAGTCCCTTCCACTACACGATAAAAGCCGTCGGCATCTTTCTGCACCACCTGTCCGGACTGATTGGTGGTCCAATGCGCCCACTCGTCACCGTGCCGCTGAATGAGGATGGTGGTACCGTCCGGCTGCGTATATCGGATAAAACCGGGCCTGGCCGGTTTGGCGAGCAGCACCACGCTGCAGGCCAGCAGGATCAGGATTGACAATATCTTTTTCATAGTCAGTTACTTTCTAATAATTACACCACGTCCCCTGGCATCTCCTACCCAGAGCTTTCCGCCCTCCTCCTTGAGCACCTCCATGCTGTATTCCTTGTCCAGCACCAGGGTTTTGTCCTTTTTCCATTCCACGGAAACAGTCACGGGGTCGCCGATGCCGAGGCCGGTGGTAAAACCGCTCAGTCTCACCTGCTCCTTGGCCTGGGGCTCCATCAGCACAAACTGCAGGGCGTCACCGTCGTAGGAACGCACGTACTGGTCTGTTCCGGCGGCATACAGACGCTGCCGGCTGCCCAGATACAGGCCAAGCTCACTGTACTGCGTCACGGGAACCGCCGGCGTGGAAGCCCTGCGGAAGATAAGCACTTCCTTGGTGTTGTTCCCCGTACCGGCATAACAACTGAAACGCTCGTTTCCGCTCTGGGAATTGTACAGAAGCATCGTGCGCGAACCGGCGGAGGCCACGACACTTGCCAGGCCTGCCTCCGTAACGGAAATGGTCCAGGTGGCGTAGTCCGTGACGGCGTCAACGGTCAGCAGCTGGTTTTTTGTGCCTGTCGGCGCCGACAGATAACCGTCGGAAGTCCGTAAATTCCATGCGCCTTCCGCACCTTCCAAGGTGACGACGACCACATCGTCGCCCGGTTCGGAGATGGTGTCGTCCTCCACGGTTACGGAAACGCGGCTCCGATAATTGCTGTTCTGGGCACCCATCGCATAATTCTTGGCCTGGTTCACCAGGATGAGTTCGTCCCCTTCCTGCAGTTCGGAGGCATCGGTCAGCAGCACGAAGTCTCCGGAAACGGGCGTGGGAGGCACTACGGGAGCGGCGGCGTCCTGGGTAACGCTCACCACCTGCTTGAGCTCCCCGCTGGAGAAGGTAAGCTTGCCCTCGCGGGCTTCCGTACTTGCATTGGCCGACACCGTTACAACATACGGCTTTTCTTCCAGGCCCTTGGTGGCGGGAACCACGGTAATCCAGGCCACGTCCGATGCAGCGTCAACGGCCACGTTGGCCTTGACCACGAACGGAACCTCGCCGCCGTCGGCCCCGACGCTTATCGTATTGTCGGTAAGGACAATGGCGTCTTTCTGCGCCTGCATCACCGTGAGGGTGTAATTCTTCTCCCCTGCCTTGAAGGTTACGACGGCAAGGCGGGAATCATACGTATCATTGGCCGATACCAGCAGCCGTCCGTCGCTCAGGGTGAGCCAATCGGCGGAAAAAACCACCTCCGAGGCACCTGCGGGCAGGTCGATGCTGCCGGCAGCGGCATCCACCATCTCCTGCAGCACCACGGGGTCGTCCTGTGCCGGCTCCCCGCTCTCCTCCACCGTCACATGCAGCACCTTGACGTAGCTGCTGCCGTCGCTGCCGCCGGCAATCAGAAGCACCTTGGCCGATTTTCCCGTTGCCGGAACGCTGATGCTCACGATTCCTTTATGGTCCTTGGGCTTGGAGATGGTTACCGTCCAATCCTCCGGCTCATAGGAATCCAGCGTGTAGGTAACGCCGGCCGGCGCCTTTACTTCGTAGGCGGCACTTTTCGACTGACCGGCCTTCATGTTTGCAAAGGCAGTATCGTCCACCAATATCTGCAGTTTCACGGGAACGGAAGCCTTGGGAAGTTCCAGCACGGTACCGTCGGAAAGGGTTATTTTCACGACAGCGTCGTCGGAGGCATCCACGGAAGCAATAGGGCCTGCCACCTCCGTTGCGGCCTCGCCGGCGTAGGTCCAGGCGCCGTCTCCTACCTTCACGTACCATTTCCCGTCCTCCACCTTGAACTGGGTTGCCGGGGCATCCTTGCCATCCTTGCCGTCTTCGCCGTCCGTCCCGTTGGCCCGGACTTTTTCGCCGCCGACGAGCAGCCACGCTCCGTTCAAGGTCCAGTAGAAGTTGCCGTCGGTATCCTTCTTCACACTGACGGAAGGACTGACGCCATCTTTTCCGGCTTCACCGTCCTTTCCCTTCAGGATGGTCTTCTCCTGTACATTTCCGGCCTTGTCAACGAGCACCAGCTTGAAACCGGAGCCGTCGGCAAGTTCCGTGGCGCTCTGGACGAAGTACTTGCCGTCCAGCAACTGCTGAATCAGGCTCACCTGGCTGTTGAGCTCCTTCACCTGGTCTTCCACTTTGGAAAGACGCGATTCCACATCGCTTAAACGTGTTTCCAGCTCCTGGGTACAAGCCAACAGCACGACAGAAAGGGCTGCCAGGCACAAAAGTTTTTTCATAGTTTTATCTAGATTTATTCTTTGTTTTTCCACTCGAAGGAGTATAACAGGGATTCCACCTGGCGCAGGTACTGCCGCTTGTCATAGCGCGGAGCGAACACAAACGCTTCCAGCACAATGACATCCTTCCCGTCCGGACTATAGAAGGAGTGCGACACGAAAGGACCGCCCATGAAGTCTCCGTGCACTTCCCAAAAACCGCGGGTTTCCATGAAATTGCGGCCCCGGTAGCGCAGCGAACGCGTTGTGGGTTCCTGTGCCGTGGAGGTGGTCATGTAGGAGCCCTCGAACATGCCCGGGACGTTGGCCTTCATGACCTCGTTGCGCTTCTGAATTATGTTTTCCAGGGCGAAAACGTTCTCTCCCGCCGGATATTTGTAGGCCATCACATACTGCTGGACATACTGCTTCTCGTCGGCTATCCACACGAAGTCGTCCGTCACCATGCGGCAGCGGTAGCCCGACGGAAAGTGGATGATGCCGCCGGTCACCTTTTCCATAGGCGGCTGCAAGGCCCGTTCCTCGTACAATTTGGCATTGGCGATGACACGGTCGCGTTCCGACTGCTCGAAGAATTCCGCCGGTTTTGCGCCGGCCTCCTTGAACAGTTCCAGGGCCTGTTCGGCATCGGCCGCATTGAGCTGTATGACGGTCTGGGGCTGCGCCCAGACATTGTTTTTATACACCACGCCGTTGGAGGCATTCTGCGGATTGATGTTTACCAGAAACAGGTTGCGGTGCATCTTGAACATATTGTTGAAGCTGCCCGGCGGCACGTTGGAAACGGCAAAAAGCGGCTCCCGCTGAGCCAGGTACGGGGTATCCATGGCCAGCGCCTCACGGATGGCCACGCCCAGGTTGCCTTCCCACTGCTCGCGCTCAATCACCACCAGCACTTCGCCGGCTTTTCCGCTCACATTGGGGAGCAAGGTTTTTTTACTGCCATTTTTACAGGACACCAACGCCAGCAGGCAGAGGGCCAGGGCCAGGATGCGGGGAAAACGGTGTTTCATATCGTTAACGGATTAATCGTGAAATATCATTGCCGAAGGCCAGGAACATAAGCAGCAGCAAAAGGGCCATGCCGATGAGCTGCGCCACGGTAAGGAAGCGGTCGCTGGGTTTGCGGCCGGTGAGCATTTCGTACAGGCAGAACACAATGTGACCGCCGTCCAGGCCGGGTATTGGCAGCAGGTTCATGACGCCCAGCATGATGGAAAGCATGGCCAGGATATAGAGGAACTGGTGCCAATCCCACGCCGAAGGAAATATCTGGCCGATGGCGACAAAGCTGCCCACGGACTTGTAGGCGCCCGTAGAAGGAGTGGCCACCAGGCGGAGATCCTGCAGATAGCCGCTCACCGAATTCCAGGCCAGGGCGCAGCCGGCCGGAACCGATTCCAGCACGGAGTAGGTCCGGTGCTGCAGGGAGGGATTCCGGAAGAGCACGCCCAGCATGCCCAGGCTGTCCGACTGCAGCGTGATGGCCAGGGTATCTTCGCCGCGGAGCACCGCAGCCGGAAGACGCTCGCCGGGACGTGCCTGGAGCACTTTCCGGGCATCCTGCAGATAAGGCGTATCCACCCCGTCCAAACCGACAATCCGGTCGCCGGCCTGCAGTTCAGACGCGTAGTTGGGCGACGAGGGCATAATGCTGTCCACCACGAACGGCAGCGCAATGTCGAAGAGCCCGGGGGTGTTCACAACCGCCCCCATCAGCGACTGGTCCATGTAGAGCGTCAGGGTGTCCGTGCCGCGAAGAACCGTCACTTTCTCCACCTGCCGGCGGGCCAAATCGGCCTGCAGGGACAGGAAATCTTCCGGTTTGTAATTATCCATGAGGAGAATACGGTCGCCGGTGCGGAATCCCAGCTCCTCTCCCAGCTCATTCACGTAAACGGGGCAGTCGTTGGGCATGTAATTGTCGCCCCAAACGGCCAGAATGGTGATGAAGAGCAAAATGGCGAGGATGAAATTGTTCACTACGCCGCCGCTCATCACCAGCAGGCGCTGCCAGGCGGGTTTGGTACGGAACTCCCAGGGCTGGGGAGGCTGTTTGAGCGCCTCGGTGTCCATGGATTCGTCTATCATGCCGGCAATCTTGCAATAGCCGCCCAGGGGCAGCCAGCCGATGCCGTATTCCGTCTCCCAGCGTTCCGACGCAGGTATCAGCTTCCGGAACCAGCCCATGCGGGTGGAGAACAGCTTGACGCCTCCGATGTCGAAGAAGAGGAAGAATTTATCTACCCGTATCTTGAAGATCCGCGCCCACAGGAAATGGCCGGCCTCATGGATAAGGATGAGGGAGGACAAGGCCAGGATAACCTGTAATGTTTTGAGCAGTACAGGACTCATAGGCGTTCCTGGGCTTTGCGGAAGGCTTCCTCGTGGGTGGCAAAAATGGCCTCCAGGGAGGGTTCTTCCATAAACGGAATATCGGCCAGCACGTTGCCGATAACGGCCGGAATATCGTAAAAGCCGATTTGGTCTTTCAGGTAGGCGGCCACGGCGGCTTCATTGGCCGCGTTCATGGCGCAAGGGAGGTTGCCGCCCCGCTCGAGGGCATCGAAGGCCAGTTGCAGGCAAGGGAACTTTTTGCGGTCCGGCTCAAAGAAAGTCAAATCCTTGAGCGCGCTGAAATCCAGGCGTTTGCCGTCCAGGGGCAGGCGTTCCGGATAGGCCAGGGCAAGGGCGATGGGCAGCCGCATGTCCGGGCAGCCCAACTGGGCGATGACGGCCCCGTCCTCGAATTCCACCATGGAATGAATCACCGACTCGGGATGCACCACCACATGAATTTTGCCGGCGGGCACCTGAAACAGCCACCTGGCCTCTATCACCTCGAATCCCTTGTTCATCATGGTGGCGGAGTCGATGGTGATTTTGGCGCCCATGTCCCAGTTGGGATGCTTGAGCGCCTGCATCTTGGTGGCCGTAGCAATCTGCTCCTGCGGCCAGGTGCGGAACGGACCGCCGGAAGCCGTCAGGTGAATCCGGTACACGGGATTTCCCTGTGCGCCCTGCAGGCATTGGAAAATGGCCGAATGTTCCGAATCCACAGGATAAATGCGGGCGCCGCAGCGGGCAGCCTCCCCCATCACCAGCGAGCCGGCCGCCACCAGGGTTTCCTTGTTGGCGAGGGCCAGGGTTTTTCCGGAACGAATGGCGGAAAGCGTGGGTTTAAGTCCGCTGAAACCCACCATGGCGGCCACCACCACATCTACCTCAGGCATTTGTACCAGTTCACAGGCGGCGTCAATTCCCAGATGCACCTGCACGCCCGGCAGCGCGGCCTTCACCTGCGCATACTTGTCCGGATTGCAGATGACCACATGCGGCACGTGGAATTGCTGGGCCTGCCGTATCAGCAGGTCCGCGTTGTTGTTGGCCGATATCATGTACACCGAAAAACGGGACGGATGCTGCCGCACCACGTCCAGCGTTTGGGTACCGATGGAACCTGTCGACCCCAGGATGGCTATATTCTTCTTTGTCATATTGCGCGAAGCGAACGTATCTCCTCCCTAAAACTTAATATACTGCACAGGATTGAGCGGCGCGCCTTTGTACCATAATTCAAAATGCAGATGGTCTCCCTTGGTAAGCGAGGTGGAGGAAGCCAGCATGCCCACCGGTGTGCCGGCTTTTACGGCGTCTCCGGTTTTATGCAGCAATTTCTGATTGTTCTTATAAATGGACAGAAGGTCTGTCCCGTGCTGCAGGATAAGCGTGTAACCGCTGTCCTGATTCCAGTCCGTATATACCACCGTGCCGTCCAGTACGGCCATGACCACGCTGCCGACCGGCGCCGTAATGTCGAGCCAGGGATGCAGCGTGCGGTCGAAACCCTTGGAAACCACCCCTCTGACCGGCGTAAAGAACGTAAGCGCCTCGATGGGCAGGTTGCGCCGGGGAGCCGACGACAGGCCGAACTGCTCCTCCTGCACGACATCGGCCCGCAGAAGCGAATCCCGGATGGCCAGGTAGCGGGCGTCGGATACGGCACGGGAACCTTTGCGGCCCAGCATCAGCGTATCCAGGCGGATGGGGTCCTCCCCTGCCACCACGCGGCGCAGATTCTCCGTGTACAGCTCCCATTGCAGGATGCGGGTCTGCAGGGAATCGATGCGCTGGGCGTTTTGGACGGCCTGCCGCCGCGACTGGGCATTGGGATAACCGGGAATGAAGGTACGGATGGGGGTAAAAGCGATAAGGCTGTAAACGAGCACCAGCAACACCACGATGAAGGAAACGACGGCAAAAACAAGATGGGGCCGGGAAAAACGGAGACTCCAGAGCCGCTCGTGTGAAGCGGCATCTGCCAGGGTTAAACGCAGGTTACGGGCCTTCTTATCTGCTTTGTCCATAAATATTCGTATATTTGCACACTGTAAATGGACAGAATAGTAGGCATAGATTACGGGAAAAGGAGAACCGGCCTGGCGGTCAGTGATCCCCTTGGCATCTTTGCATCTGCCCTGGATACAGTTGATTCTACAAAGTTAATAGATTATCTCAAAAATTACGCCATTCACGAGAGAATACTTCGCTTTGTAGTAGGCTGTCCGGTAAATATGGACGGCAGTCCGTCGGAGGCGTTCAAGGACGTGGAAGCCTTTTTGCAGCTGCTGGGAAAAGCTTTTCCGGACATTCCCGTCACCCGTGAGGACGAGCGGTTTACGTCGGTACTCGCCCACCGCGTCATGATAGACGGCGGCATGAAGGCGTCCCGGCGGAGGGACAAGCAGGAAGTGGACAAAATATCGGCCGCCATCATCCTGCAAAGTTTCCTGGACCGGGAAAACGGCGGAAGCCTGTCCGTGGACCCCTCCCGCGTTCCCGACAGCCTGTCCCTGAACAAGACAAGACGAAAAAAATGATAAGACCCATTTACCTGTACGGCGCAGAAGTGCTGCGTCAAACGGCCGCTCCGGCCGACCTGAACGACAAAGCGGGCATCGCTGCCCTGGTGCAAGACCTGAAAGACACCCTGGTGGTGGCGGACGGCTGCGGCTTGGCCGCTCCCCAGATTGGCGTGAGCCTTCGCGTGGTCATCGTGGACGGCGACGTCGTGTCGGACACCTATGACTACCTGAAAGGCTTCCGCCGCACCCTCATCAACCCGGAAATCCTTTCCGAGAGCCAAGAGAAAACCACCTACTCGGAAGGTTGCCTGAGCATTCCCGGCATCTACTGCGACGTGGTTCGTCCCAAGCAAATGACGGTTCGCTACTACAATGAAGACCTTCAGGAAGTGACCGAGGAGTTCGACAATTTTGCCTGCCGCATGATTCAGCACGAGCTGTCACACCTGGACGGAGACCTGTTCACAGACCACGCGGCGCCCATCCGCAAGAAGATGATTTCCTCCAAACTGCAGAACATACAGAAAGGGAAAGTACATCCGCACTACAATTCCAGGCTGAAATAACTAACGCACACGGATTTTCCGTCCCAGCTTGAGCACGGTCCTTTCCGTAAGGCCGGGGTTGAGCTGGCAAATCCGTTTTACGGAGGTATGATACTTCTTGGCCAGACCGGAAAGGGTGTCGCCGGGGCGGATGGTGTGGTACTTCAGCGCTGCGGCCTCCGCACGGGCACGGGCCTCGGCAGCTTCCTTCGCCTTCTGCTCCGCGATGATGCGTTCTTCCTCGTCGGTGCGGAAAATCTCGTCTTCATCGTCCACATTCTGCACGTAGCGCTGGTTGGGGTTGAAGTACCAGCTGCGCACCTTCAGCAGACGGTGGCGGAGCGTTCCGGTTTCAAAGTCAATGAGCCAGGAAGGGTCGAAGGCCGCTCCCCGGTAGCGGGTCTCGAAATGCAGGTGCGGCCCGGTGGAACGGCCCGTAGAGCCGCCCAGGCCGATGATATCGCCTGCGCTCACCCAGTCCCCGGCGTTCACATTGCGCTTGGACAGATGCCCGTAGAAGGTTTCCAGGCCGTTGGCATGGCGGATGACCACCAGATTGCCATAGCCCCCCACGTAATCGGAGATGCGCACTTTGCCGGAGAAGGTGGCCGGGACCGGCGTGCCGGTGGCATACGGCAAATCCACGCCCTGGTGACGACGCCCGCGCCGATAGCCGAATTTGGAGCGCACGGTGGTCGGGTTGGGGCAGCAATACGAATCCAGGGAATCCAGCACCCAGATGGAGAACTGGTCCGGGATGGGGTCCGGCGACTGCCGATACGGATTTACCGCCCGCTCGTCCCAGAACTCCGTGAAAACGGTGGAGTCCGCAACCGCAGACGGGTCCTTGACATAACGATAAGTCCCGTTGTTGTACAGGACCACCTTCACGGCAGGGTTCCCTGTATCCAGGGTATCGGCATAAGCCGTGCCGTGCTGCACATTGGATTTCACTTCCTGCCTGCCGAAAGCATGACGCAGAGAATCTGCCGCGCTGCCCTCCTCCTGCGCACAGACAGGGAGGAAGGCACACACAGCCGCTAAAGAGAGTAATAGTTTCTTCATCCGCTACCGTTTGCCGCCGAACTGGCCCACGATGATGGCGTCCGCCTGGGCAATTTTTTCTTTCATGAGTTCCTGTGAGACCGCCTCACAGATAAAGCGGAGATAAGGCTCCGTATTGGAAGGACGGATGTTGAACCACCACTGGGGGAATTCCAGGCGGTAGCCGTCGAAGTCCATCACCTTGGTGGGCGTTTCCTTGCTCTCGAAATACGCTTTCACGGCGTCCATGGCTCCTTTCTTGTCCTCCACCTTGTAGTTGATTTCGCCGGAGTTCTCGTAAGCGGTAAGGCGGTCGATTTCCTCACTGAGTTTGATGCCCTGCTTCTTGAGGGCGCTCACGATACGCAGGACGATGATGCTGGACAGCATGCCGCTGTCGCTGTAGAAAAAGTCCTTGAAGTAATAGTGACCGGCAAGTTCGCCTCCCCAAAGGCCGTCAATCTCGCGGAGTTTGGGCGCCGCGAAGGCACGGCCGACACGCCAGGTGTGCACGTCCGCCTGGTAATTTTTCACCAGATACTCGGCCACGGCCTTGCTGGAGCGGATTTCCTGCAGCACGCGCGGATTCTTCTCGCCGCGCTCGTCGCAGAAATAACGGGCCATCAGGGCAATCACCAGGTCCGGCGCCACAAAGCGGGCTTTGTCGTCCACGAACATGACGCGGTCTGCGTCGCCGTCGTAAATGACACCTATGTCTGCCTTGATGCGGGCGACCAGTTCCTTGAGCGGTTCCACGTTTTTGGCCACCAGCGGGTTGGGTTCATGGTTGGGGAAACTGCCGTCCATGGTGTCGAAGAGGTACTGTGCGTCCTCGCCTTTGTAGATTTCCTTGGCGAAGAGCGTCGCCATGCCGTTGGACAGGTCGAAGGCGATTTTCAGATTGGAATAGTCCCCCTTGAACTTTTTGAGGAAGGCGATATAGTCCGGCTTGATGTCGATTTCCTTCACGCTGCCTTTCCTGGCGGCTACGGGCGTGGGACGGCCTTCGTCTATCCACTGCTTGATTTGGCCCAGACCGGTGTCCAGGCCCACGGGAAGCGCGTTCTCACGGCTCACCTTCATGCCGTTGTACTCCGGCGGATTGTGGGAAGCGGTGATTTGGACCGATGCCTTGTAGCCATAGTTGGCCGTGCCGAAGTACACCAGCGGCGTGGAGCTGTAGCCGATATCGTCCACGTCGGCCCCGGCGTCCGTGATGCCCTTGATGAGGGCGTCGTGAATGACTTTTCCGGAGAGACGGCAGTCGCGGCCCACCAGCACCTTGTCGGTCTTCAGCAGTTCGGGGATAAAGTATCCCACTTTATATGCGTCTTCCAGGTTCCAGTCCTTTTCCCAGATTCCGCGGATGTCATATGCATGAAATGCGCCCATAGTGGTTAGATTTTAAAAGTCATTGTACAAATATAGCAAAAAAAAGGGACAGGCAATCATCCTGTCCCTAAAAACATCGTTCCAAACGCTTAGAAATTGAACTTGGTCATGCAAATAAAGCGATGATTCATCAGCCAGTGCGCGTTACCGTACATGCCGCGGGCATTACGCTCTCCTTCGCCGAATTGGGCCGCAGTGAGGTTATATTCCAGGGACAGGGCAAATTTGCCCAGGTTCCAGACAACTGTGGGCGTGGCACGGAAGGCCTGCTGGATTTTGGCATCTGCGGAAGTATTCAGCCACAGCTGTTTAACATCGGCCAGATTGGTCGTTGTGCCAAACTGCTTCATATAACCCAGCATACACATTACCTGAAACTTCTTGCCGTACTGGAAGCTCACGAAAGAAGCCCAGTCCTGCATGGGCGTGTAGGTATACTTGTAATTCACGTCGTCGATGCTTGCAAGGCCGTAACCGGACAGCAGGTTGAACTGCTCGCCGCTTTGGGCAAAAATGCTCTTGGCCTTCAACTGGAACAAACCGTTGGTGTATTGGAGGAACACAAAGGGAGAGACGGCGGTAAGAATGCCGCTGGCCTTGTGTTCACGCACATCCATATTGTATCCGCGAACAAGGGTCCCCGGGCTGGAATTATTATGCCCTACAAAGCCAATAGGTCTGGTGTTTATGATATCCACACCAATCTTGGCCGCAAAGTAGGGGCCCTTATAGCCAAAGCCGGCATAGAACTCCGGAAGTCCGTATTTATAGTAGTCCTTAACTTTTCCGGAGGGGCCGGTAGGCAGATAGTGGTTAAGATACATCACGCTGGCGGTGAAGGTAAAACCGGCGCCCAGATTGATATCAGCAGTCAGTTGAGGCGTGCGGCTGAAGGGGTTGAAAGGCGCACCGGACTCGAGGTTGGTCATGTGCGGAAGGTCAACCGCCATGGGATGCCATGCCTGGCCAATAGTAAGGCTTACCGGGCTGTTATCCCAGCCCAGTTTCATAAAAGCCTGACGAAGGCGAAGGGTGGGGACCGAGCCACTAAGGTAGTAAAAGTCGGCCTCCACTTTAGCGGAGATGCCCATTGTACCCCACTTGTAGCCGGTAACGTCCAGGCCAAGGCGAGTTGTGAGGGAGACGAATCGCCAGTTAAAACCGGCATTCATGTCAACGCCGCCCTTCATGTCCCAATCTTTGGGCATGTAGAAGTACAAGTCTTCCGTCCCGGCGCTCACGGCACGGGAGTCGGCGGTAATGTAGTTACGGACAAAACCATATAACTTGAAGTGCGAAGGTTTCTCCGCAACGGGAGTTTCCTGCGCAAAAGCGGCGCCGCCCGTGAGCAGCGCTGCCAATAAGATAAGAATTGTTTTTTTCATAAGATTCTTCACTTCGTTCAGAATGACATATCGTTCAGAATGACATATCAGGCAAACGGGAAAAGTTTGGTAAGCCAGAAGTAGCCCAGGACAAAGCCGACAATGCCGATGACCAGACCGACCTTGGTCATGTCCTTGGTATCCACCATGCCGGTGGCGGATGCAATGGCATTCGGCGGCGTGGAAATGGGGAACAGCATGGCGATGGAAGCACACACGGCAATGAAGATAATCATGGCGGAAGTGCCTCCCAGGGCCAGGAATTCGGCGTTATTGGCAGCCTCGGGGTCTGCCATGCCGTTGGCGACCACAATCAGGATGGGGATAAGCAGGGCGGCCGTCGCGGAGTTGGAAATGAAGTTGGAAAGCAGGTAGCACACCAGGCCGGCGACCACCAGCACCAGCACCACGCTCATGCTGCCGAACGGAATGGCCTGAATGAGCACCTTGGCAAGACCGGTGTCCTGCAGGCAGTAACCCAGGCAGAAGCCACCGGCTACCAGCCACAGCACGTTCCAGTTGATTTCCTTGATTTCCTCCTTGCCGAACAGGCCCGTTGCGGTGAACACGCCCAGCGGAATCAGCGCAACGATATTGGAGTTGATATGGGTAATCTGCTCTGTCGCCCACAGCAGGATGGTACCCACGAAAGTTATCCACACCACATACAGCTTCCAGTCCTTCTTCTTGGTGCTCTCGGGAATTTCCAGCACCAGTTTCTTGGTCTTGAACGGGAACATGAAGCGCAGCAGCACCCAAGCGATGAGAATCATCACAATCACGTAAGGAATCATGTGCACGCACCAGTCACCGAAAGAAACGTCAATACCGGCCTGCTCCAGGGCGCCCTTGGCCGTCGCGTTGGGCGGGGTGCCGATAGGCGTGCCGATACCGCCGAGGTTGGCGGCAACCGGGATACTCAGCGCCAGACCGACTTTACCTTTGTCGTCAGCGGGAAGCTTGGACAGCACCGGGGTCAGCAGCGCCAGCATCATGGCGGCGGTGGCGGTATTGCTCATGAACATGGAGAACACGGAAATCATGATGAGGAAGCCCAGCAGCACGATTTCCGGCTTGGTGCCGAAGAGTTTCAGCAGGGCCCGGGCCAGCGTAACGTCCAGACCGTATTTCTCCGCCATGATGGCCAGCACGAAACCGCCCAGGAAGAGCATCACCACGGGGTCTGCCATGGAAGCCATGATACGGCCGTAAGGAACCAGGGTGCCGTACTGCGGGTCGCAGAACAGGCCGATGCCCTTGTTGGAGACGGTAAGCAGGGATATCACTATCACCAGGAGTGAGGTGGACCAGTTGGGAATAATCTCAAAAATCCACATGAGCGCAGCAAATACGAACAGGGCGATTACCCGCTGCTGGACAACCGTCAGGGCCTCAATTCCAAAGAATGACACCGGAACAGCCCACAGGAATATGGTAATTGCCAGCACCAGCGGCAGGAATACCATATACTTTGCATTGAACTTCATAATATATCGAGACTTTTTATTTTTCGTAGGTGAAACGGATATCCACAGGTATCTTTTCCAGTTCCAGGTTCACGATGTCCGCCTTGATGGCAGAGGCCACCACGGCATACTTGTTCACGAACTCGGTGGCGGCCTCGCGGTCGCCCATGGCCTGGAGCTTCAGGATGTGGGCGCCCAAATCGGCAATGGCCTGCTCCGTCAGGGCATAGTCGATGCCATACTTGCCGGAAGCCTTGCGGGAGATGGCCCCCTGTTCCGAAAGGTAATTGTAAATGAGAAGATTGGCACGGCCGGTGGCATCGCCGAAGCCGAAGCGCGTGGAACGGATGATATTCGCCACGAAGGTAGCGAGCACATCCTGCTTCATGATGAGGGCATCCACCCGATGCGCTTCCACCTCACGGGCGCACAGGTAGGCTCCCAGCACATTGGATTTGGCCTTTTCCAAGGTAAGGGCCTCATTGCCCAGCGCAGCGGCGACCGTTCCCTTGCCGGTAATGGTCTCCTTTACGCCCAGGCCCTTGGCCACCTCGCGGAACACGATATTCCAGTAGAAAGCATTGGCGTCCAGATGGGCGCAGTCCGCTCCTTCGAACAGAATCATGCCGGCCGGGAACACCGTGCGGTTGAATTTCTCGCGGATAATGTTGTCGAACAGGATGGTACGGGTGCCGAACTCCTCCTGCACACGGCTGTCGTACGGGAAATTGATGGCGATGACCTTGTACCCGGCGTTGGTGTAGCCGCCGTAGTAAATGGCGTCACAGGAGAAAATGTTGGATTCCGCCCCCGGGACGAAGGAGTGGTAGATGGCGTCGCCCGGCAGGGAGGCCTGCAATTCCGGCAGGCGGGCCGTCAGGGACTGAAGGCTGGCCGTGCGCTCCAGGTTTTTCAGGAGGACATAGGCGCCATAGGAGGCCTTGATGCCATACCGCTCGTCGTCGATGGTCTCGTTGGGGCCTATCACCAGGTCCATCTTGCTGTCGGTCATCTCCAGCCAGGCTTTGTCGCTCTCGTAGTAGTCGTCCGAGAGGAGGGCGTCGGCCTTCTTGAGCAGATACGTACGCACGCTTTCCTTGATGGTGATGTCCGCAGCGGCGCGGAGGATATCGGCCATCTTCTTCAGCTGCTCCTGATAGGCGTCGTGATACCATTCCACCTTCAGGGAGCCGTCATTGGCCCGGCGGATGAGCGTGTAAGGGCTGTATTTGTCGGGGTTGTCCAGGGCCTGGAATTCCTCGTCCGTCATGTCTTCCGGATAAAAGCGGGCGCCGGCCGGTTTGGGGCCGAACCCTTCCAGGAAAGCTTGGTCGTCGATACGGTTCCACGGGCCGTAGTTCACCTCAACGAAGGCTTTTTCCGCAGGATCCTGCAAATCCTCGAACACAGCCTTGGACCCGAAACTCTGCTCCCAGTAAATGGCATCCGCCTGGTCCGCCGCAAAGCGGTACAGGTTCAGAACCTCTTTGCCGTTATCCGTAATTCCTGTCAGGTCCGGAGCAGGAATCGTCACCAGCGCATAATTCGCCAGCAGTTGTCCCCCCTTGGTCCTCTTTTGTTCACAGGAAACAAGCAGGAGCGATGCAAAGCATAGCGCGATTACCAGTTTTTTCATGTAAGACGGTTAATTATATTAGCTTGCAAAGATAGCAATTAATTATAAGATAACCTTGCATACGGACATAAAAACGGTGTCCCATTTCCATGAGACACCGTAAAAAGGAAAACGAAGGGTTTTTAGATGGTTCCCTGCTCCAGCATGGCGGTGGCCACCTTCATGAAGCCGGCGATGTTGGCGCCCTTCACATAGTCCACGGAGCCGTCCGGCTGGGTACCGTACTTCACGCACTGCTCGTGGATGCTCTTCATGATGAAGTGGAGTTTGTCGTCCACCTCCTTGGCATCCCAGGAGATGTGTTCCGCGTTCTGGGTCATTTCCAGACCGGAAGTGGCGACGCCGCCGGCATTCACGGCCTTGCCGGGAGCGAAGAGGATGCCGTTGTGCTGGAAGAAGTGGATGGCGCCGGGCTGGCAACCCATGTTGGACACTTCGCAGCAGCACCAGCAGCCGTTGGCCTTCAGCTGCTTGGCGTCTTCCTCGGAGAGTTCATTCTGGAAAGCGCAAGGCAGGGCGATGTCCACGGGAACGCTCCAGCTCTTCTTGCCGGCGGTAAACTTGGCCTGTCCGGGGAATTTGTCGGCCATATCCTGTACCTTGTTGCGGTTGGAGGCGCGCATGACCAGCATATAGTCAATCATTTCCGGAGTGATGCCGTCGGGAATTTCGCACACGCCGTCCGGGCCGCTGATGGCCACGACCTTGGCGCCGAGTTCGCGGGCCTTGGTGGCAGCGCCCCAAGCCACGTTGCCGAAGCCGGAGAGGGCTACTTTCTTGCCCTTGATGTCCTTGCCGGCCTTCTGCAGCAGGTGCTGGGTGAAGTACAGGGCGCCGAAACCGGTGGCTTCCGGACGGAGGATGGAGCCGCCCCAGGTGCCGCCCTTGCCGGTGAGTACGCCGGTGTTGTACTGACGGGCCAGTTTCTTGTACATGCCGTACAGATAACCGATTTCGCGGCCGCCTACGCCCACGTCGCCGGCAGGAATATCCTGATCCGGGCCGATGCAGTTCCACAGCTCAAGCATGAAAGCCTGGCAGAAACGCATGATTTCGTCGTTGGATTTGCCCACCGGGTCGAAGTCCGAGCCACCCTTGGCACCGCCCATAGGGAGCGTGGTGAGGGCATTCTTGAAGGTTTGTTCGAAACCCAGGAATTTAAGCATGGACGGAGTGACGGCCTTGTGGAAACGGAGACCGCCCTTGTAGGGACCGATGGCACTGTTGAACTGGATGCGGTAACCGGTATTGGTCTGAACCTCACCCTTGTCGTCAATCCAGGTAACGCGGAAAGTGAAGATGCGGTCCGGCTCTACCAGACGCTCCACAATCTTGGCTTTCTCAAACTCAGGATGCTGGTTGTAAACATCCTCGATGGATTCAAGAACTTCCTGAACAGCCTGCAGATACTCTTTCTCCAGAGGATACTTGGCCTGGAGGCGTGCCATGATGTCAGTAGTTTTCATTACAGAAACAGTGTTTTAGTGTTAAGGTTATAAATAAAAAGGAATTCACTTCAATTCCGTTACAAATGTAAAGAAATTAAAGCGAATTCCCAATTAATTTCGAAAAGATTTCTCTTACTTGGTCTGCTGTCCCTGCTGAGCCTGCTGGGCCTGGGCCTGGAGCTCCGCCTGGAGGCTTTCCAGCGTGCGGCCGGCCGGGATGTTCAGGGCCTTGCGGGCGTCTGCGGTGATGTCCGTCACCTTGGTCTCATCGAAGTACAGCGCCTGGGTGGAATCGAACAGGACGGTGATGCCCTTGGCTTTGGCGATCTCGTTCACGGCCTTGGCCGCTTTCTCCTGAATGGGAGCGGTGAGCTGGGCCTGCTGCTGCTGAAGTTCCTGGGAGATGGACTGCTGGAATTCCTGGATACGGTTCTGGATTTCCATGAGTTCGCGCTCCTTGGATTCACGGATGGCGGCCGTCCAGCTGGCCTGCTTCTGCTGATACTGGCTCATCTTCCCCTGGTATTCTTCCACCATGGCGGAATAGGTCTCCTCCGCCTCTTTCTGGGATGCGTTGATGGCCTCGCGTGCCGTATCCATTTCCGGCATCAGCATCACGAGTTCATTGAAATTCACTTTACCCAGCGTCTGGGCGGAAACAGTGAGCGTAGCGAAGGCCGCGAGGGCCATGACAAAAAGTTTTTTCATATTCTCCGATAGTTTTTTTGTTTTCAATATAGATTCTTTTTTCAGATTCTTCAAATTCCATACCTGTCAGAACTGCTGCCCCAAGACAAAGTGGAACTGGCTGCCGCCGTTGGTAGGGTCGTCGAAGCCATAGCCCCAGTCCACACCCAGCAGGCCGATCATCGGGAGGAACACACGCACACCCACACCGGCGCTGCGCTTGATTTGGAACGGGTTGAACTCACGGATGTCGCTCCAGCAGTTGCCGCCCTCCAGGAAGGCCAGCACGAAAATGGTGCTCTGCGGCTGCAGGATAACGGGATAGCGAAGCTCCACGGTAAATTTATCATATACGTTACCCGCATAGCTCAGTCCGTTCTGGCTGTAAGGGGTGAGTTTGCGCGGCGTCAGGGAATAGTCTTCGTAACCGCGCAGGGAAATGATTTCCGCGCCGTAGGTCATGTAGCCCGACATACCGTCGCCGCCCACCTGGAAATTCTCGAACGGGGAATAGCCCCAATTGCGGTTGTAGTAACCCAGATAGCCGAACTGTGCGCGGGTCATGAGCACCAGGTCTCCGATGAGTTTGGCATATACGGTGCCGTTGAATTTCCACTTGTGGTACTCAATCCACTTGTAACGCTGGGCGGCCGTCCAGTCATCGTAATTGACATCCTTCCAGCTTTCCACGGGCACCTTTTCGCCGTTCTTGTACGTATATTTCCGGAACAGGGAGTACGGCGGGGTAAGCTGCAGCGAAGCGCTGAACTCCGAACCGGTACGCGGGTAAATCTGCTGGTCCGTGGAATTACGCGAGAGCGAAATGGTATAGCTGAGGTTGTGGGAGATACCGTCGTTGAAGGCAAAGAAGCTGTTGGTCCAGTTGGTGAGCTTGTAGGTTTGCCAGCTCAGGTTGTTGTACAGCACAAAATAGTTGTCCGGCCAGCGCAGGCGTGTTCCCAGGCCGGCATTGAAGCCGAACACCTCGAACATCTTGTCGGTGGACAGGAGGCCGATGGCCAGCATGGAGTCCGTCATGCGGGAATAGTATCCCGATATGCTGAGCGACGTGGGCTTCTTGCCGAAGAGCCAGGGCTCCGTGAAGCTGGCGCTGAGCGTGGTGTAGTAGCGGCCGTTGGTCTGGAAGCGGAAGGCCAGGTTCTGGGCGTCACCCAGCGGCACCGGGCGCCATGCTCCCTTCTCGAACATGCGGCGCGTGGAGAAGTTGTTGAAACTGACACCGGCCGTGAGCACGAAGGTATTGCCGCCCCAACCGCCGGAAAGTTCCAGCTGGGAAGACGGTTTCTCCTTCAGGTTATACACGATGTCCACGGTGTTGTTCATCTGGTTGGGCACGATGGAATAGCCGCCGGGCCCCATGATGGCTTCCGGGTCGAACTGTCCCATGGAGGCGATTTCGCGGATGGAGCGTTCGAAATCCGACTGGCTGAACAGGTAGCCGGGACGGGTCATGAGCTGGCGGCGTACCACACGCTCGTTGGTGAGGTCGTTGCCGTTGATGATGATTTCGTTCAGGATGGCCGGCTTGCCTTCCGAGATGCGCATTTCCACATCGACGGAGTCGTTCTGGATGTTCACTTCCACCGGCGTCACGTTGAAGAACAGGTAGCCGTTGTCCCGGTACAGCTTGGAGACGTCGTATTCGCTCTCCTTTCCGCCGCCGTGCAGGCGCTTTTCCATGGTTACCAGGTCATAGACGTCGCCTTTCTTCACCTGCAGGATGTTGTTGAGCACCTCGGAGGGATATACGGAATTGCCCGTCCAGGTGATGTTGCGGAAGTAATACTTGCGGCCCTGCTCAAACTCCATGTCGATGTTCAGGTGCTTGCCGTCCGGAAGGAAATAAATGGAGTCCCGCACCAGGCGGGCGTCACGGTAACCGGCCTCGTTGAAGGCGTCCAGGACGGTTTTACGGTCCGTCTGGTATTCTTTTTCCTTGAATTTCTTGGACTTGAAGAAGTTGTACCAGGTATTCGCATGGGTCTCCTTCATGTTCTTGGCCAGCTTCATGGGCTTGATGTCCCCGTTGCCGATGAAGTTGATTTTGCTGATACGGATTTTCTTGCCTTTGTTCACGGCGAAGTTCACCCGGACCGCGCTGCGGATGACGGTGTCACGCTGCATCTGCACGTCCACATCGGCTTTCAGATACCCTTTTTCCTTATAATAACGCTTGATGATGTCCACGGACGTATTCTTGACATAGTCGGAATACTCGCGCCCGGGACGCAGGTTCAGGCGTTCCTGGAGGTCTTTCCGCTCACTGCTCTTTACGCCGCTGAAGGTCCAGCGGGACACGCGGGGCCGCTCGCGGATGCAGATTTTGAACCAGGCGGTATCGGCCGATACGTTGAGCGAATCCACCACCACGGCCACGTCCTCGAAATAACGCTGGGCCACCAGGCGCTTCACGATGCCCGTGACATCCTCGCCGGGAACGGTGATTTGCTGTCCCTCGCGCAGGCCGGCCAGTTGCAGAATCTGGTGTTCGTTGAAATAGCGGTTTCCCTCTACGCCGACACCCCCCACAACATATTGCTTGGGATGGTTATAATCGACCTCAATGCCACTGCCCGTCTCCTGCGCCCTCGCAAGGAATCCCGCAAGGAGCAGCACGACAGCGCAAAGTATCTTTCTCAAACTCATTCGAATACAAAAGTTATCCTGCAAAGATAGGCATTTTATTTCACTTTTCCATATCTGCGGTCCCGTTGTGCATAGGCCTGCAAGGCTTCGCGGAACTGGGGTTTGCGGAAATCCGGCCAGAGCACATCCGAGAAATAAAACTCCGTGTAGGCGCTCTGCCACAGCAGGTAGTTGGAAATGCGGAGCTCGCCGGAGGTGCGGATCAGCAGGTCCGGATCCGGGAAACCGGCCGTAACCAGGTAAGGGGCGAAATCGGCCGGCTGCATAGCCTGGAACGCCTCTTCGGAGAGGCTGGCCGCCGCTTTCTTCATGGCCTGCATGATGTCCCACCGGCCGCTGTAGCTCAGGAAAAGGATGAGCGTGGCCGTGTCGTTGGCCGCCGTCTGCGCCATCATCTCGTCGATGGTGGCATTCAGGCTGTCGCTCAGGCGGGCCCGGTTGCCCAGGACGACAAAACGGATATGGTTGTCCATAAAGGTGACCAGTTCCTGTTTCATGGCCTTCATCATCAGCTCCATCAGCCCCAGGACTTCCTGCTCCGGACGGGCCCAGTTTTCCTCGGAAAAGGCATAGAGCGAAAGGTATTTCACGCCCTCCTCCACGGCGGCTTCCAGGCAGGCCCGGACGCTTTCCACGCCCTCGTAGTGGCCATATATTCTTTCTTTTCCACGGGCTTTCGCCCAACGGCCGTTGCCGTCCATGATGATGGATACGTGCTGCGGGATGTTCTCCATACTAAATATTTCTCATGTCCTCGCCCCAGAACAGCCGTGAAGTAAGCGCCTTCACGAAACCGGACTCGGCGAGCCGGATGCGTTTGAGCGAAAATTGTGCCATCTCCACGTGAATGCTCCAGTCCGGCTGGATTTCCACCACGCGATTGTCCGTGGACATGGTGGCGTGGCCGTCGCGCGATTCGAAGGATATGTCGATTTTGGCCGACTCGGGCACCACGATGGGCCGCACGTTCAGGTTGTGCGGAGCCACGGGCGCAATGATGAGCACCTTGGTATCCGGCATGCAGATGGGACCGCCGACGCTCAGCGAATAGGCCGTGGAGCCGGACGAGGTGGCTACGATGAGGCCGTCCGCCCAATATGTGGGCAGGGGCTCCCCGTCCACGCACACATGGATGCCCAGAACGGAAGAACCGCTGCGGTGCAGCGACACCTCGTTCACCGAATACGGCAGCATGCCGATGGTGCGGCGCGCTTCCGGTCCCTTGAGCGTGGCGTTGAGCACGGTGCGGTACTCGATGCGGAAATCCCCCTCCATCAGGGCTTTGCGCACGGCCTCCGGACGGTTCTCGCACAGGAAGCCGATGCGGCCGAAGTTCACGCCCAGGATGGGCAGGCCTATATCGGCCACGACATGCGCCGCGGAAAGGAAGGTTCCGTCACCGCCCATGGACAGCACAAGGTCCGTTTCCGGACGGACGTCGGACTTGGTATGGATTTCGTACACCTCGAAGGTGGCCGATTCCAGTTCCGACAGCAAAGACAGCATCCGGGCGTCGCTGCGGAGCTCATCGTTAAGAATGAAATAGCCTATTTTCATTTGCACAAAAAAAATCAGACGCCAAAATTAACACATTTCTGAGAATTTTCCTTACTTTTGTGCTACATTATTAAAACATAAACTATGACCAGACTCAGCGTCAACATCAATAAAATCGCCACTTTGCGCAATGCAAGGGGCGGTAACATGCCGGATGTCACCCGCGCCGCACAGGACTGTGAACGGTTCGGGGCACAGGGCATCACCGTTCATCCCCGTCCGGACGAACGCCATATCCGCTACAGCGACGTACGCGTCATCCGTCCCCTCATTACCACGGAATTCAACATCGAGGGGAACCCCACCGTGGACAGTTTCGTGGACCTGGTGCTGGAAGTGGTGCCCGACCAGGTAACGCTGGTGCCGGACAGCCAAAACGCCATCACCTCCAACGCCGGATGGGACACCGTCACATACCGGAGCCTGCTCACGGACCTTTGCAAGACCTTCCGGGACAAGGGAATCCGCACGTCCATCTTCATCGACCCGGATCCGCGGATGGCGGAAGGCGCGGCGGCGTGCGGAGCCCATCGCGTGGAACTGTACACGGCCGACTATGCCGCCGATTATCCCAAGGACCGGGAGCAGGCCATCGCCCGTTATCTGGAAACGGCACGCACGGTCCGCGACTGCGGCCTCGGGCTCAACGCCGGCCACGACCTCTCCCTGGAAAACCTGGCCTGGTTCGTCCACACCATTCCCTGGACAGACGAGGTTTCCATCGGCCATGCAGTCATCTGTGACGCGCTTTACATGGGGCTGGAAAAAACAATTCAGGCCTACCTTGGGGAAATCCGCAAAAAATAACTAACTTTGCGGGCTAAACCGTTGAATAATTTGTAAAAACAACAATACATGAAAAAGACCATCATCGTTTTGGGTGCAGCCGCCCTCGTAGCGCTCGCCTCTTCCTGCAATCAGAATCAGGCCGCCGCTCCCGCGGCTTCCGAAGCCAAAGACAGCGTAGCCGTAGCCGGCAGCATTGTGTATTTCAACATGGACAAGGTCATGGACGGCTATGACATGGCCAACGACCTCAACTCCGTGTTCGAGACCAAGACCTCTGGCATCCAGGCGGAAATCGACCGCCGCGGCAAAAAACTGGAAAAAGACGCCAACGACTTCCAGACCAAGGTGGACAAAGGCCTCCTCACCACGTCCGTGGCCCAGGCCCAATACCAGAAACTGCAGCAGCAACAGCAGGACTACCAGCAGTATGTGGTCCGCAAGCAGCAGGAAATGGCCGAAGAGCAGCAGGTGATGATGAACCAGATTGCCAACGCCATCTCAGAATATGTCGTGGAGTATAACACCACGCACCAGTATGCCCTTATCCTCACCACTGCCGGCGGTGTCCTCTCCACTCCCGTGGTAACCGGAGACCCGTCCCTGGACATTACGGAAGACCTGCTCGCAGGACTCAACGCTGCATACATCAAAACCAAGGAAAGCACCAAGAAGTAGTGCGGATAGCCCTCCTGTCCAGTTTTTACCCCCTCAGGGGCGGCATTTCCCAGTTCAACGCCAGCATGCTGGAAGAACTGGGAAAATGTCATGATACCCGGGCCTTCTCCTTTTCCCGCCAGTATCCCCGCCTCCTGTTTCCCGGGAAAACCCAATATGTAACCCCGGACGACGAAGCAGCGCCCGTACAGGCGGAGGCTGTCCTGGATACCGTCAATCCCCTGACCTGGCACCGGACCGCACGGGCCATCCGCGCCTGGAAAGCGGACGTGCTGGTCATGAAGTACTGGATGTCCTGGTTCGCCCCCTCGCTGGGTTATGTAGCCCGTCACTGCGGCTGCAAAAGCGTGGTCGTACTGGACAATGTGATTCCCCACGAACCCCATTGGTTCGACAAACCCCTGACCCGCTATTTCCTGAACGGATGCACGGGTTTCGTGAGCATGTCGGAGCAGGTCCAGGCAGACTTGCTGTCCCTGCGGCCCCAGGCCCCGCACATCCTGCTTCCCCACCCCATCTATTCCCATTTCGGGGCTGCGCTTCCGCGGGAGGAAGCCGCAAGCAGACTGGGAATCGACCCCGAACGGAAAACCCTGCTCTTCTTCGGACTCATCCGGGACTACAAAGGCCTGGACATCTTGCTGGAAGCCTTCCGGGAACTGCCGGACACGTACCAGCTGGTCGTTGCCGGGGAGCCGTACGGGTCCTTCGACAAATACCGGCACATCATTGACTCCCTGCCCGGAAAAGACCGCGTATTTGTTTTTCCGGATTACATCCGGGATTCCGAGGTGAAATATTTTTTCAGCGTGGCCGATGCCGCCGTCCTCCCCTACCGGAGCGCCACCCAGAGCGGTATCAGCGCCATCGCCTGCCATTTTGGCGTGCCCATGATTGTCACGGACGTGGGCGGCCTCAAGGAAACCATCGGCGGCCGTGGCACGGGAATTGTGTCTCCCGAAGCCAGTCCGGAGGCCGTCCGCAAAGAGATTATCCGCTATTTTGCCAGCCCTGCCCTGCAGGAAAGCTGCAAAAAGGCCATGGAAGAAGAAAAGGACCGGCTCAGCTGGCATCGCTTCTGCGATACGCTCAGCCACTTTGCCTCCAGCTTATAAAAGAAATGTCATGAAAAGACTGATTACACTCCTCGCTTCGCTCCTGCTGCTGGGCAGCGCCGCTGCCGTAGCCCAGGAATATGTATCCACGCCGGTCACCGTTTCCAAGGAGAAGGTGAAACTGAACGGCAAGGTTTACCTTTCCCATGTGGTACTGGAACGCCAGACCCTGTTCGGCATTGCGAAAGCATACGGCGTCAACGTGGAAGAGCTGTACGAAGCCAATCCCTCCCTGCACCAGACCGGCCTGCAGAAAAATGCCATCCTGCTGGTTCCTTACCGCGAGGCGGCCGTACAGGAAGAGGTGAAAACCCCGCAGGGCGACGGTTCCTACACGGAGCACACGGTCAAATGGTACGAGGACATTGAGGATATCGCCCGCCGCTACGACGTGACGGTGAAGGACATCATGGAGCTGAACGGGCTCAAGAGCAAGAAACTCAGCACCCGGCAGGTGCTGCGCATTCCCGTGAAAGCCGTTGTCGCGGAAGCCGTTCCGGCCGATTCCACCGCCATGGCCGCAGTTCCCCCGGCAGAGACCCCTGCGGAACAGGCCGGCGTCCCTGCAGCGCAGCCGGACAGCACGCTGCTGACCATCCGCAAGCACGAGGGCGTGGATTTCTCGCTGGTGCTTCCTCTCCAGGCCGGCGGCCGTGCCGGCGAGCTGAACATGGACTTCTATTCCGGCGTCCTGCTGGCGCTGAAAGACATGGAAGCGGAAGGCACCAAAGTCCAGGCCCACATTTATGACCTTTCTGCCGGCCTTCCTCCCGTGGACGCACTTGTGCGCAGCGACTTTGTCCTGGGCCCCGTCGCCTCCAGGGAACTGGAAGCCATCCTGCAGCGGGTTGACAGCCTGGTCCCGGTCATTTCCCCGCTGGACCAGAAAGCCACCGTACTTTCCACCTATTATCGCAATTTCATCCAGGTTCCCAGCGCCGCCGAGAACCAGTATGAGGACTTGGCGGAATGGTTGAAGGACGACGCGGACGAGAGCGACCGCATTATCCTGATTTCGGAAAAAGGCGCCGGCAACGTCTCGGCTCCCGTAGCCATCCGGAGCGCCATGGCCCGCCGGGACCTCAACTACGAAATCCTCAATTACGCCATAGTGGAAGGACGCAGCATCCCGGCCCGCCTTGCGGAAAGCATGAGCCGGGAAGGAACCAACCGCGTGGTGGTTGCCAGCGAGAGCGAGGCCTTCATGGGCGATGTCGTCCGTAACCTGGGCATCATGCTGGGCAAGGACTATGACATCGTCATGTACGCCCCCTCGAAGGTCCGCACGTTCGAAACCATCGAAGGCAGCGCCTACCACAACGCCTCGCTGCACATCTGCACCTCCTATTTTGCCGACTACACGGCATCCGAGGTGGACCGCTTTGTCAAGTCCTACCGTTCCCTGTTCCGCACGGAACCTTCCCAATTCGCCTTCCAGGGCTATGATGTCACCCGGTATTTCGTCAAGGCGGTCGCCCGGTACGGCAATGCCTGGACCAGCCGCCTGGGAGCCGAAAAAGCAAGCGGCCTGCACACCGACTTCCTCTTCGACACCGACGAAAACGGCAACCATTTCAATACGGCCGTCCGGCGCATCATTTTCCGGAAAGACTACACCACCACACTTGAAGATTAATTTGCATGGAACACGTTAAAACCCTCATTCTGGGCGGAGGCCCCGCCGGTTTCACCGCCGCCATATACGCCGCGCGCGCCAATCTTTCCCCCGTCGTGTATGAGGGCATTCAACCTGGAGGTCAGCTCACAACCACCACCATCGTGGAAAATTTCCCCGGCTGGCCGGACGGCGTAGATGCCAACACCCTCATGGACAACATGCGGGAGCAGGCCCGTCATTTCGGCGCCGACATCCGCCAGGGCACCGCTACCGCCGTAGAACTGGGAGAACGTCCTTTCCGGGTGACGCTGGATGCGGAGACGGTCATCCTTGCCGATACACTCATCATCGCCACCGGTGCCCAGGCCCGCTACCTCGGACTGCCCTCGGAGGAGAAATACAAAGGGGCCGGCGTGAGCGCCTGCGCCACCTGCGACGGTTTCTTCTACCGCAAACGGACCGTTGCCGTGGTCGGTGGCGGCGATACCGCCTGTGAAGAAGCGCTGTACCTGGCCGGGCTGGCCAGGAAGGTGTACATGATTGTACGCCGCGACGTATTCCGCGCCTCCCGCATCATGCAGGAAAAAGTGCTCGCGAAGGAGAATATCGAAGTGCTCTGGAACTGCAACACCCAGGAAGTACTGGGGGACGAAAACGGGGTCACCGGCGCGCGCCTGCTGCGCAAAGACGGCAGCGTATTCGACATTGCCATCGACGGCTTCTTCCTGGCCATCGGACACACGCCGGCATCGGCCCTGTTCGCTCCCTGGCTCAAACTGGACGAAGCCGGCTATATCGTAACGGAAGGAAAGTCTTCCGGAACCAGCATTCCCGGGGTGTTTGCCGCCGGGGACGTACAGGATCCGCGTTATCGCCAGGCGGTTACCGCGGCCGCATCGGGATGCATGGCCGCCCGCGATGCGGAAAAATTCCTGTTGGAGCACATAAATTAGTTGACCATGAGAAAATTAAGCCTTTTTGCAGCCTTGGGCGCCCTGCTGCTGTCGGCATTCGCCTGCAAGACGCAGTACGAATCCCTGCTTTCCTCCAGCGACGTCAACGCCAAATACGACGCCGCCATGGAATACTTCCAGAAAAAGAAGTACCAGAAGGCCGCCCAGCTGTTCGAATCCATGGCCGTCCTCACCAACGGTACCGCCCGGGACGACACGGTCCAGTATTACTGGGGACTGTCCAACTACCGCGGCAAGGACTTTTACACGGCCGAATCCAACTTCGCCCGCTTTATCCAGGACTTTCCGCAAAGCCCGTTCATCTCCGAAGCCCGTTTCTATCGGCTGGACTGCCTGTACCGCGCAACGCTCCGCTGGGAACTGGACCAGACCCCTACGCGTGCCTGCATGGTGGCCATCACGGAATACATGCGGGAAAATCCCGATGACCGGGGACACCTGGAAGCCTGCCATCACATGCTGCTGGACCTGCAGGACCGGCTGGACAGGAAGGACTATGAGGCCGGCAAGCAGTATTACCGCATGGAAGACTACCCCGCCGCCCGTACGAAACTGCGCAACGTGCTCAAGACCAACGCCGACAACAATTACCGGGAAGAGGTATTGTACTACACGGCCATGTCGTCCTACCACTACGCCCGCCTGAGCGTGTGGCAGAAACAGAAGGAGCGCTATCTGGTTTTCTCCGACGACTACCTCAACTTTATCGGAGAATATCCGGAATCCCGCCATCGGAAAGAGCTGGACGGCATATATCGGCACGTACAGAAGATATTGGAAAAAAATAATTGAAACTCCCGGCCCAAGCGCCGGGTATTTACTATAGACAAGATATTTTTTATGAAGAAAATCCCCACCAACACGGTAACCCGTGACATCAAGAACCTGGCCGCTCCCACCGGCAACATCTACGAATCGGTCGTCATTCTGTACAAGCGCGCCAACCAGATTGCCATGGCGGAAAAGAGAGAACTCACCAAAAAGCTGGAAGAGTTCCGCAACGACCGCGACACCATGGAAGAAGTGTTCGAGAACAAGGAGCAGATTGAAATCTCCAAATACTACGAGCGCCAGCCCAAACCGGGCCTGGTGGCCATCTCCGAGTTCGAAAACGGCGACCTGTACTACCGCAAGGCCCAGAACGAGAATCCCATCGACATTAGCAAAGACGAATAATGCTGCATAGCCTCTCCGTCTCCAACTATATCCTCATCGGCTCTCTGGAAACGACGTTTCCGGAGGGTTTGGTTATTATAAGCGGAGAAACCGGAGCGGGCAAATCCATCCTGCTGGGTGCCCTGTCCCTGGTGCTCGGCGCCAAGGCCGATGCCGGCATGGTCGGTCCCCTGCGGGACAACTGCGTGGTAGAGGCGGAATTCAGCATGGACGCGCCGGTACGGGAAATCCTCCGGCAGGCGGACCTTCCGTGCGAAGGGGACCGCCTGCTGCTGCGCCGGACCGTAGCCTCCAGCGGCCGTTCGCGCTCTTTTGCCAACGACGAACCGGTTAGCGTGGGCGTACTGCAGGAACTGTCGGCCCATCTGGTCGATATCCATTCCCAGCACCAGACCCTGCGCCTGCAGGACGAGGCCTTCCGCATGGATGCGCTGGACCTCTGGGCCGGAAATACCGGTCTCCGGCAGGATTGCCGCCGGGCCTGGAACGCGCTGACGGAAGGAAAACGGAAACTCGCCGCCCTGGAGCAACGGCTTGCCCAGGCCCGTGACCAGCAGGAGTTCAACCATGCCCGCTGGGAACGCCTGGAACAGGCCCGTCTTGCGGAAGGCGAACTGGAAGCGCTGGAAAGCGAGCAAAAGCAGCTGGCACACGCGGAAGAAATCAAGGAAACGCTCTGCGCCGCGGAAAACCTGCTGGCGCCGGAAAACGGCGAGGCGCTTACCAGACAGCTCCGGGAGGCCGCCAAATACCTGGACAAGGCCAGCCGCTACATTCCCTCGCTGGAAACATTGGGTGAACGGCTGGCGTCGGCCCGGGTGGAACTGGACGACATCGTCCGGGAAATTGCATCCGTGAATGCCGCCACCGAAGCCTCCCCGCACCGCCTGGAAGAGGTGGAAGAGCGGCTTTCGCTGCTGTACAGCCTCATGCAGAAGCACGGTGTGGACAGCATTGCGGCGCTCATCGCCCAGCGGGACCAGCTGAAATCGCTGGTGCTGGACGCCACGGAACTGGAAACGGATGTACGGGAGGCCCGAAAAGAGGCGGAAGAACTGCAGAAGCGGCACAGCGACCTCTGCGATGCCCTTCACGCAAAACGGGAGGCAGCGGCAGAGGGCTTCGGCACTGCGGTCGAGTCCCAGCTGCACGCTTTGGAGCTGGGCCACGCTGCCTTCCAAGTACGTTTGGAAGAGACGGCCACCGGCGCCGATGGCCGTGATACGATACGCTTTGTCTTTTCCTCCACCGGACATGCGCCCGGAGATGTCGCCAAAACGGCATCGGGCGGCGAACTGTCCCGCATCATGCTCAGCCTCAAGGCCGTCATGGCCCGCTTCACGCAGATGCCCACGCTGGTCTTCGACGAGATAGACACGGGCGTCTCCGGCAGTACGGCGGATAAAATGGGTTCGCTGGTGTGCAGCATGGGCCGGGACATGCAGGTTTTTGCCATTACCCACCTGCCGCAGGTGGCGGCAAAAGGCAATGTCCACTATCTTGTTTCCAAAACAGACGATGTCACTTCCGTATGTGCCCTGGATCAGGAAGGACGCATACAGGAACTGGCCCGGATGCTCTCCGGCGCCCATATTACACCGGAAGCCATCGCCAATGCAAAAGCCCTCTTAAACCAATAGGCGTATGATGACCCAGGACGAATTCCGGAGCCACCTCCGCAGGCATAAACTCAAAGCGACCCGCCAACGGCTGGCCGTCCACGAAGTGATGATGGACCTTGGACATGCATCGGCCGACATGGTTCGGAATGAACTCGCCAGCCGCGGCTCGCACGTGACCACGGCTTCCGTGTACAACATCCTCTCCCAACTGGCCGACTATCACATATATACGCGACGGATGTCGGCCACCAGCAAGATGTTCTTCGACATCAACAATACGCACCATATTCATCTGTACGACCGCGAGAACCATACTTACCGGGACCTTGTGGACGACGAGCTGCAAAGCCTCGTTTACGCACACCTGAAGCGGCGCCGCTTCAAAGGATATACGGTGGAAGACATCGACATTCAATTTATCGCACGTCCCACCCGCAAAAACAAAAACACATGAAAAAATTCTTACTTCCCCTGTTGTGTTGCCTGCTTGGCACTTCCTGCATGAAGGAGAGTACGTTCTCCATGCAGAATTTCAATGACTTTGCCACTGTATATGAAGGCAAACTGGTTGCCGACAATTCCTTACGGCTCACCGTAGTGGAAAACGAGAGCGAAAGCGAGGCCTGGAAAAACGAAGGCGAGCGCTTCTTCATCGTCTGCGACATCCTGAACCGCGACCTGGACATCAAACTGAAATCCATCACGAAGGTGAACATCACCGAGGCCCTTCCGTATGCGGAAGAGGAAAACGAGCCCGACGACCCCGTGGAGGTGTTCGACCACAGCATAAGCGGCGGCTACATCAACCTGGCCCTCAAGCTGTTCAAAGACCCTGCCGCCAACAGCGCGCACCCGGTAAGCTACTACTATACAAGTAACAACAACCAGGACGAATTCACTTTCTACGTGCTGCACGACGGCAATCACGAGAACCCGCTCTATATGGACGAGAAGAAGCTGGAAAGCCAAGAGGTCTTTTTCAGCATTCCCCTGTGGAACCTGCTGAAAAAGAATACGCCTACTGCGCTGAAACTGTGCCTGTACCAGCTCGGGAAAGCCGAAGACGGCTCCTACAAGGTTGAGAAAAAGACCTATCCGCTCAACAGCGGCCAGATTGTGCTGTAAAGGCCGGACGGCCGCCGACTGGTTTTGCGCCACTACTAAAAATCCCGTAAATCATTGAAATCACATGATTTACGGGATTTGAGGGTGGATGATGGGGCTCGAACCCACGACACTCGGAACCACAATCCGATGCTCTACCGACTGAACTACATCCACCATGTTCGGGACTGCAAATGTACGGATTTTTTCCGGGTTTCCAAAAATATTTTGCAGGAGAAGCGAGAAAATGCATCCGGCGGCCCGAATTCCAAGAATTATTGCTACATTTGTAGATACGCAAATTAGTAAACACCCTATATGGCAAAACGTGAAATCAAGTTCTCCCTGGTGTACAGGGACATGTGGCAGAGTTCCGGGAAATATGTCCCCCGGGTGGATCAGCTGGTGGAAGTGGCGCCCGCCATCATCGACATGGGCTGCTTCGACCGCGTGGAAACCAACGGCGGTGCTTTCGAACAGGTGAACCTCCTGTTCGGAGAGAACCCCAACAAGGCCGTACGTGCCTGGACCGCTCCTTTCCACAAGGCCGGCATCCAGACCCACATGCTGGAGCGCGGCCTCAACGCCCTGCGCATGAACCCCGTTCCGCTGGATGTGCGCGAACTCATGTTCAAGGTAAAGAAAAAGCAGGGCACGGACATCGCCCGTTCCTTCTGCGGTCTCAACGACCACCGCAACCTGAAGGGCTCCGTCATCGGCGCGAAAAAAGGCGGCATGATATCCCAGGTAGCCCTGTCCATCACCTATTCGCCCGTTCACACGGTCGCCTATTACATGGACATTGTGGACAAGGTGGTGGAATACGGCGCAGACGAAATCTGCCTCAAGGATATGGCCGGCATCGGCCGTCCAAACATGCTGGGAGAACTGGTGGCCGACATCAAGAAGAAATATCCGCACATCAAGGTGCAGTACCACGGCCACACGGGTCCCGGTTTCTCGGTGGCTTCCATGCTGGAAGTGGCCCGCGCCGGTGCAGACTACCTGGACGTGGCCGTAGAGCCGCTGTCCTGGGGCAAAGTCCACCCGGACGTCATCACCATCCGTGAGATGCTGCGCTGCGACGGATTCCTGGTGAAGGAGCTGAACATGGACGCCTACATGGAAGTGCGCCGTCTTACCCAAAAGTTCATGGACGATTTCCTGGGCTATTGGATCAATCCGTCCAATGCCAAGATGACCTCGCTGCTGGTGGGCTGCGGTCTTCCCGGCGGCATGATGGGTTCCATGATGGCGGACCTGAAAGGCTTCCAAGGCGCCATCAACGCCGCCCAGCGCTCCCACGGCCGTCCGGAAATGAGCCTGGACACCCTCATGGTGAAGCTCTTTGAAGAAGTGGAATACGTATGGCCCCGCCTGGGCTATCCGCCGCTCGTGACGCCGTTCAGCCAATATGTGAAGAACACGGCCCTGATGAACCTGTTCAACATGCTGAACGACAAGCCGCGCTGGACCACCATCGACAAGGATACCTGGGGCATGATTCTGGGCCACATGGGCAGGCTGCCCGGAGAACTGGCTCCCGAAATTGTGTCCCTGGCCAAGGAAAAAGGCATGGAATTCACCACGGGCAACCCGCAGGACAATTATCCGGACGAGCTTCCCAAATTCCGCAAGATGATGGACGAGGAAGGCTGGGACTATGGCGAGGACGACGAAGAACTCTTCGAACTGGCCATGCACGAGCGCCAGTACCGGGATTACCGCAGCGGCATTGCCAAGGAACGCTTCAACAAGGAACTGGAAGAACTCAAGGCCAAGGCCGGTGCGCCCATCGTGGTGGAGCGTCCCGTTGTGGAGATGCCCAAATTCAGCGTGGAAGATTATACCGCCCGTTACCCCAAGGCCACGCCCGTACAGAGCCCCGTCAAGGGCCAGCTGCTTTGGGAAGTGGATGTGGACGATGCCTCCATGGCCCCCGTCGTGGGAAAGAAGGTGAAAGCCGGAGAAGTGATTGGCCACGTGCAAACGTACTATGGAATCGAAGACCTTGTGGCCGCCGTGGACGGACAGTTTGTCGCCGTCACGGGCAAGCAGGGAGACGCCGTCCAAAAGGGAGAAATCGTTGCATTTATCCAATAGGAATCGGTAGAAACAGCAAAAAAACATGTGAAACAACACAATCTTTTTTACGATTGTGTTGTTTTTCGTTTTTATGCCGTATAATTGCGGCGTAAAGTGACGAAAGCATGTGCGTATGAAAATCAAGGATTTGTGCCCGGATGAAAGGCCCCGGGAGAAAATGCGCCTCCGCGGCGCAAAGGCCCTTTCCAATGCAGACTTGCTGGCCATCCTGCTGGGAAGCGGGACCGGCGGCCGGAGTGTGATTGACGTCGCGCAGGAACTGATGGTGAGCGCCGGCGGGCGGCTCAGTTTACTGGGGGCCATGCCCCTGGAAAAACTGGTGAGCCACAAAGGCGTGGGAGAAGCACGCGCCGTAACCATCGCCGCCGCGCTGGAGCTGGGACGGCGTTCCTTCGAGGAACTGGCGGTGGTGGACAAACGGTCCATCACGTCTCCCGACATTGTCTATCAGCTGATGCTGCCCCAGCTCAAGAACCTGGACCATGAAGAGTGCTGGGTACTGTACCTGAACCGCGCCAACTTCCTTATCGGCAAGGAAATGATTACTTCCGGCTCGTTGGAAAGCACCCTCATCGACACCGGACGCATCCTGCGGAAGGCCATTGAAAAACAGTGTTCCTACGTCATTCTGGTGCACAACCACCCTTCCGGCTCTCCCCGCCCCGGGCAGGCGGACATTCACCAGACGGACGTGCTTCGCAAAGCCCTCGCCGCCGTCGGCATCCATCTGGCCGACCATGTGGTCGTCGCCGAGGACTCCTTCTACTCTTTCAGCGAAGAGCGACTTGGAAAGGCGAGATAATGCCGCCTTATTCAAAATAATTGTTATCTTTGTACTTGCACCAGAAAAAAATGCAAGCGTATGAAAGTCGTCAATCTTGGAGAAAAGAACACCATTCTGAACACTTACGTGGCCGAAATCCGCGACGCCCGCATCCAGAAGGACAGCATGCGTTTCCGCACCAACCTGCAACGGGTGGGCTGTGTGTTCGGCTATGAAATCTCGAAAACACTGGATTATTCGGAAAAGGATGTGACCACGCCCCTGGCCGTAGCCCGGGTCTCCACGCCGGACACCCCGCTGGTGGTCGCCGCCATCCTCCGGGCCGGCCTCCCGCTGCAAAGCGGCCTGCTGCATGTATTCGACCGCGCAGAAAGCGCCTTCCTGTCCACCTTCCGCAAATCCGGGAAGGGAGACTACTTCAAAGTCTTTGCCGACTATTGCACCTGCCCGTCCCTGGAGGAGAAAACCCTTATCGTGGCAGACCCCATGCTCGCCACCGGCGCTTCCATGGAGAGCGCCCTGGACAAACTGGAGGAAGAAGGCGGAGAAGCCGCCGTCATCCACATGGTATGCCCCGTTGCCAGCCGCTACGCCGTGGACCAGCTGAAGCAGAAACTGGATGACAAATATACCCTCTGGGTCGCCGCCATCGACGAAGAACTCACCAGCCACAACTACATCATCCCGGGCCTCGGAGACGCAGGGGACCTGGCTTACGGAACCAAACGATAATAAAAACCGGGCTGACCGATGGCCAGCCCGATTCTTTTGAAAGGGAATTCCCTCTACCAGGTGAACACGTATTCACCCCATTCGGAAGCATGGTTCCAAATCCAGGCGCCGATACGTCCGGAGACCGGCGTACCCGTGAAGGAACTGTATCCGGCAGTGACATAGAACCAGCAGGTAGGAGCGGCAGCGCTCTCCACGCCATTGGTAAGGCCGATGGCGTTGTTGCCGTCGGGACCGCCGGGCGTGTTGCAGGCAGGAGAATTCGCATAGTCCACCACGAGGGTGCCGTCACCGGCTACGGTGAAGTAAACATCGTGGCCCGCGACACCATACCAGCCGCTCAGGGTGTAAACGCCCGTATCGATATCATAGGAGAGGGTTGCCGTGCCCAGTTCGTGGACAGTCGCCCCTTCTATTTCGAAAGTCACCTTTCCTTCGGCACTCCAGTTGCCCTCCTTCCATTCGATGCGGTACTCGCTCCAATTGCCCAGGTAGTTGTACATCCAGCAACCTGCCACACCGGCACTGGCATCTCCTTCCAGCCAGCTGCCTGTATTGTCCACATAGAACCAGCAGTTTCCGGCAACGCCGTCTCCAGTAATACCATGGGCAAGGCCGATGGCATTGTTGCCGTCGGGGCCGCTCAGATAGGCCGTGGATTTTTCGTAGTTAATCAGCCATTCACCGGTATCGGAGAGCGTGAAGACGACACTGTAACCGGGCACGCCGTGCCACGCATCAATCGTGTATTCCTCGGTTTCAGGATCGTAGGAGATGGTTGCGCTTCCGTCGATCTTCTCACCGGCGACATAGATGTCGGCCGCCCACTTGAACGGATCGGCGGGTTTCCAGATTAACTGATAAGTACCTTCTTTGCCGGACGGATCCACTACCGTAGCCCAAATCTGGCCGCTGCTAGGAGTTCCGTCGTAACCGCTGCCGGCCTGTGCCAACTGGAGGGTGGAGGCCATGCCTTTGCCGGACTTTCCGTGAGTGAGGAGATAGTATCCGTCGGCATCGGGGCCTTCAAGGTAGGCGCTGGACTGTTCCGGGTCGATTATCCAGATACCGGCCTCGTCTCCGGTGATGGTGTCGTCGCGGGTGAACACAATGTCATGTCCGGCAACGCCATACCAGGACGCTACCGAGTACACACCGGTCTCGGCATCGAAAGTAATGGTGGCTTCGCCCAGCTCTTCACCGGCAAAGTAGGCCGTTCCGGTCGCGCTCCAGGATTCTTCGGCATTCGGCGTGGGCACGAACGGCTCCGGTTCGGGTTCCGGTTCGGGTTCATACTCGCCGTAATCCAGGTAGTAGCCGGTCCAGTTTCCGTCCGGATTGAACATCCAGGCTTCTGCGTGGCCGCCCTTTTCATTTCCGGTGAAGGAACTGCCGGTATTGTTGGTATAGAACCTGCAATTGGCTGCCTGCGTGCCGCCGATACCATGATACAGGGCCACGGCCATATTGGCATCGGGGCCTCCGCCATACGCGGTGGATTCATCGTAGTCGATGAGCCACTCGCCCTTGTCGGACAGGGAGAACACCACATCCATGCCGATGACACCGCCCCAGGCCCGAATCACATATTTCTGCAGGGTCTTGTCGAAGCCGAAAGTGGCCTTGGAAGACTTGTGCACCTGGTTATCCCAGTCCCAGTAAATGGTTGCGGGGTGGCTCCAGGCAAAATCGTATTCCTTGGGTGCGGCCGTTTCGCATTCCAGAACCGTGAAGTCCGAAGCCGATATGGACGCGGCATCGTCGCCGGAAGGGATGGCCTTCAGGTAAACAGTGTACTTGGTGGCGGGCTGCAAGGAGCCGAGCGTGAAATAGGATTCGTTTGTAGTTCCCTTGCCCACCGTGTACTTCATGGGATTTTCCACCCTGTAGTAATACTGGGCAGCGCCTTCCACGGGCGACCAGGTAACGGTGATGGAACCGAAATCGGACTCATAATCCATATTGCCGGGCAGGCCCATGGGGGTTTTCAGCGCTTCTTTCGGACCGCAGGCGGCCAGGGCAAGAAGGGCGGCTGAAAGCACGGCAGCTATTTTATAAACAGTTTTCATAATTCCTTATTCCAATGTTACGTTGATGGCATCGAACACGTTCTGACCGGCACCCTCGGCGGGCCAAACCTGGTCGTTGATGTTCGGGTTATTCAGGATTTCACTGGTGGGAATCTGGTACACAAAGCGCCAGCTCTTGGCAGGAATCTGTACGGAGCCGCTGTAATCCACATGGTTGCCTTCGCGCACCAGCGGTTTGCAGTTACGGATGATGTCGAGCCATGCGAAGCCTTCTCCGTAGAGCTCCTTGCGGCGTTCCAGAAGGATGTCTTCCACAAGGGCGTCTCCGGTCTTGCCGGAAGGAGTGGCGCCACGCATGTTCCGGAGTTCATTCAGCAGTGTCTGGGCATCGCCCGCGCCCTTGCGGGCCTTGGCTTCGGCCTCGATGAGGAGCATTTCGTCGGCACGCATGTAAGGGAAGGAGCCGGTGAGGTCCTGATTGTCGTAGAACTTGCCGGAGCACCAGAGGCCGTAGCCTTGGTCGGCCCGGTAGAACATCTGCTGACGGCGGATGTCATTGTCGTCAAACAGGGCTACGAAAGCGTCGGGCAGGAAGAAGCAGTTGAAAGACCAGCGGTCGTTGCCGTCACGGGTAATCCAGTTGGCCCACATGGCAAACGGACCGTAGTCGCCATTGCCATACAGCTTGTTTTCCTTGTCCTGTATGAGGCCCCACATCCAGGAAGCGGTATTGATGTCGTTGAAACCGGCATTCCATTCGGCGTTTGTCGTAAGCGGATAAGTGGAACGGGCCTTGGCGGCATATTCGGCAGCCTTGTCCCAATCCTGCATCACCAGATATACACGGGCGAGGATACCCTGGCAAACGGACTGGTCCACATGGTTCTTGGCCAGACGGTTATAGTCCTTCAGGGCGACCTCGGCCTCAGTAAGGTCCTTCAGCACCTGCGCATAGGTTTCGTCGATGGTTCCACGGCCCTTGCCTTCGGTTTCGTCGGTGGTGGGCTCGGTGTAAATGGGAACGCCAGGCATATTGCGGGGATGGGACAGCTGATAGGTGTGCTGGAAAATCTGGGCCAGCATGAAGTAGCACCAGCCGCGTATGCACTTGGCCTGTCCGACTACGGCGTTGATTTCGGCCTCGGAGGCACCCTCGATAAGGGGGGTATAGTGAATGACGCTGTTGAGGTTGTTAATGAGGACATAGTAGTAGTTCCAGAGGGTGTAGGTCTTGAAGATATCTCCTCTCTGGTGGCCCCAGAAGTTGTAGTCGTAGCCGTACCAGCCGCCGTAAACGATGATATCTTCTCCGGTGGTGTCCCAGGTAAGAATCTGGCTCACATAACCGGTAACATCACCACGGTTGTAATTCTCATCGTTGAAATGAAGCAGGTAGTAGCAACCGTTGAGGGCGGCTTCGGCACCCTGGATGGAAGTGAATACCTGGTTGTCGGATACAGAGCTGGTGGGGTTGGTCTCCAGGAAATCCCGGCAGGATACCACGGAGAGGGCTGTAATGGCCGCAAGGGCCGCAATCATTATTTTTTTCATCATTGTATCCTCCTATAAAGTAATCTGTACACCGAAGCTTATGTTCTTGGTAGTGGGGAAACGGTTACCGGTGGTACCGGCCACGCTCTGCTCGGGATCGGTGCCGCGTCTGGCGGCGTTGCCGAAGGTGAGGAGGTTGTCTCCCTGAACGAAGACACGCAGCTGGTCAATGTGTGCCTTCTTGAGGATGCTCTTGGGCAGGGAGTATCCGAGGGTGACATTTCTCAGGCGTACGAAAGTATTGTCAAACAGATATTTGGCAGAGAACACATCCACCGTGTTCTTGTTGATGCGAGGAAGCCTGGCGTTCGTATTCTGCGGTGTCCAGGCATCGGTGAGGAGGTCCGGATGCAGCTGGAAACCGGTGCGGTAGGCCGCCATCTGGGAGTAGTCGGTATCGTACATGAGGCCGCCGATGCTATAGTAAATCATGACGGACAGGTCGAATCCGGCGAACTGGAACGTGTTGGTGAAACCGCCGAAGAGGGCCGGGATGGAACTTCCCAGGTATTTCTTCTGGCTGTCGGCAGTCACGTCCGAGGTGCTTTCCGTAATGACACGGTCCACCACCACGCTCTTGCCTTCGGCGTCGGTGCCATAGATATTCATCCAGAACTGGTCATTGCCGTTGGCGGGGTTCACACCGGCATATTCCGGCCCCCAGTAGTCGTAACGGCTCTGGCCCTCTTTCCACTTGAACACACCGGCGTTCATCTCCTTCTGAGGGAGCGAGGTGATTTTGTTGCGGTAGCTGGTGGCGTTGAGGTTCATGTTCCATTTGAACTTCTGCGTGTCGAAGACAGCCCAGTCGATGGTGGCTTCAATACCATAGTTCTTCACATCGCCGATGTTGCGGTCGATTCCCGAGAAACCGGTGGAGAGTGCCATCGGCATGGTGAAGAGGAGGTCTTTGGACTTGCGGTCGAAGAACTCTATGGAACCGGAGAGGCGGCGGAACAGGGAGAAGTCGATACCGGTATTGAACTGGAGGTTGGTTTCCCACTTGAGGGTATCGTTGGGCAGACGGGAAATCACCACGCCGGCGTTGGACAGGTCGTTGTAACCGGCGGCGTACAGGCCCTGGTAGCAGTACCAGGAGCTGAGGTTGTCATTACCCACGGCACCGTAACTCACCTTGAGCTTGAGGTTGTCAATCCAGCGGACGTCCTTCATGAAGTCCTCGTTGTTGATTCTCCAGGAAGCGCCTACGCTCCAGAAAGTGCCCCAGCGGGAAGCCTTCGAGAACTTGGAGGAGCCGTCGGCACGGACAGAGGCCGATGCATAGTACTTGTGTGCATAATCATACTCTGCACGGGAGAACCAGGACAGGAGGCGGTAGTTGTCCTCATAGGAGGAGGAATAGTCCGGTTCGGCGGCAGCATTCAGTTCGTACAGCCCGCCGAAGGGGAAGCCCTTCCTCCCTGCGCTCACGCCCGTCACGTTACGGGAGAAGCTTTCTTCACCCAGGAGCACGCCGACATGGTGATTGCCGAAGTCCCTGTTGAAGGAAAGGAGGTTGGTCCAGGTGGTGGTGATGTTGCGGTCGTAGCTCTTCTGGGCATTTCCGCCTTCACCGGCAGAGTAACCGTAAACGGCGCTGCCATAACCGTCGTACTTGGTAATGTAGTAGTCCAGGGAAATGGTGCTGCGGAAGGTCAGGCCGGGGATGAAGGTAATCTCCGCAAAGTTACGGGTGGAAATCTGGTCCACCTTGGTTACGTACTTGTTGTAGGCGGCATCGGCCAGCAGGTTCCAGCCGGACCAGTTGGGACGGTCCGCACCATATTCATATATGTAATTCCCGTTCGGGTCGGTCGCGTAGGCGCCTTTCTCGTAGTCGTACTGATAGATGTTGTACGTGGAAGGGACCGTACGCAGGAACCACACCACGGAGTCTCCGGCCGGAGCGTCCGTCAGGCTGTGGGAGAAGTTGGTGTTGGTGCCGATCTCCAGCCAGGGCTTTACCTTGGTGGACACGTTGACACGGCCGCTGATACGCTCGAACTTCTGGGTGGTGAAAATACCTTTGTCGTTCAGGTAACCGCCCGAGAAGAAGTAATTGGTGTCGCCCTTGCGACCGCTGAAATCGATGTTGTACTCCTGACGGGGACGGACCTTGAGCAGTTCCCCGCGCCAGTCGCCGTACCAAAGGAGGTCTTTGTCGGAAACCAGCATATTACCCTGGGCGTCCATCAGATTGTTGGTGTTCCAGGGGTTCACCTTGAGTTCGGCGGCCACCTGCTGGGCGGCCAGCGCGCCGGCTTCCTCGGGAGAATTGCCGCTGTCGAGGGCGGCATTGTAAAGGCCCTGCCAGTTCATCCAGGCAAACTCGGAGGGCGTGAGCTGGCGCGGCATGGGAACGGCCAGGGAGGCGAAGCCCACATTGGCGCGGAAAGAAATTTTTCCGTTTTCGTTCTGTCCTTTCTTGGTGGTAATCACGATAACGCCGTTGGCGGCACGGGAACCGTACAAGGAGGTTGCGGCCGCATCCTTCAGAACGGTCATGGACTCGATATCGCTGGAGGAAATGGCATTGATGTAGCCGGAATAGGCCACGCCGTCCACCACGTACAGCGGAGAGGACGAAGCGTTCATGGATCCGATACCGCGGATGTTGATGGAACCGCCGTCACCGGGCTGACCGCTGGAGTTGATAACCTGTACGCCGGCACTCAGTCCCTGAAGGGCCTGGGTTACGTTGGAGGCGGCGATTTTTTGGATGTCTTCCTTCTTCACTACCGAAGCAGATCCGGTAAAGGAAGCTTTGGAAGCCGTACCATACGCCACGACAATGGTCTCGTCCAGCATTTCGGAGTCGTCAACAAGGACAATGTCGATGACCTTGCGTCCGTTTACGGGAACAATGGCTTCCTGGTAACCCAAACAACTTACAACCAGCGTTCCATTGGCAGGGACCGTGATGTTGTAAGTTCCTGTGGCATTGCTCATGGCATATACGCGCGTGTTTCCCTGAAGGACCACGCTGGCACCCACGATGGGGTTGCCGGCATTATCCTTTACCCCACCCCGCACATCAACTTGCTGTGCAAAGGCGGCGAAGGAAACAGCCAGCAATGCCATGGCAGTGAAAAAAACTTTCATCTTTTTCATTGGCTCATGTTTTAAGTTAGACAAATATTATTGTGGTTAAAAGGTTCGGGGGCCCCAGATTTTTTCCATAAGGGCAAAGCCCTCCGGGTCGTATTCCTTGAGATCGTTGTAATTGAACGGAAAATAGTCGTTCTCTCCCCAGTAGGCCTCGCAGATTTCGGAGAAGTACTCCATCTGGTTGGTGGTGGCGTACACCTTGGCCTTGTAATAGTCGTCGTAATGCTCGATAAGCGTATTCTTGTCCAGGCGGTACGCCGTGTTCACGTACTTGCCCGCCTTCATGGCATTGTTGTATGCGCTCTTGACGTCCTTGTTTTCAAAACCGCCGGGAAGAGCCTGGTCGTGATAGAGATGGCAAAGCTCATGCAGCACCATATAGGGCTGGTTCTGGCGGGTCCAGCTCACATAGTGGGTATAATTGCACAGCTCCACGCAATGCCATTTCTCCACCATGTAACCTTCCTGAATCAGGTACTCCCTGGAGGCATGGTACCAGGCAGCGCCGTCCGTCAGGTTCTTTTCCAGCCAGATGGGCTGATTGTGCATGACCTTGAGGGCTGCTTCGGGGAGCAGGCCGTCAATCTCGTCCAGGTTCTGCTCCAGGAGTCCCCGGGCATTCTTGGCGCCGTTCGTGTTGGCGTCGGCCTCCTTGAAAATGTAGGTCCAGTCATTGTGACGATACCCCACATAGCCTTCGGGGGCAGGGACCTTTTCTTCGACTTTTTCCTCGGGAACTTCCTTGCCGGGATTTTTGGCAGGATCCTCCACTACATCTTTCTTACAAGAAACCGCTCCCATGGAAAGGGACAATACGGTCAGAAGAAACATCAACCGTCTCATAGATAATGGTTAACTTTTTTAGCGTTTATATGGTTAGTGGTTCAAAGATAAGCCTTCTTATCGGCAAAAACAAGAAAAAAGGGGATTATTTTGTATCTTTGCAGGCGAATATGAAGAAAGCCTATATTGAGACATACGGGTGCCAGATGAACGTCAACGACACCGAAGTCATTTTTTCCATCCTCCGGCAAGCCGGGTACGCGCGTACGGAAGTCATGGAAGAGGCCGATCTGGTGATGGCCAACACCTGCAGCATCCGCGACAATGCCGAGCAGCGCATCTGGGGGCGGCTGGACGTATTCAACCAGCTCCGGAAAAAACGTCCCGGGCTCATGGTGGGCATCGTGGGGTGCATGGCGGAACGCCTGAAAGACAAGCTGCTGGATACCGGAAAAGTGGATTTGGTCGCAGGACCGGACGCCTACCGTTCCCTCCCCCGCCTGCTGGAAGCAATCGGCCCGGACAGCCCGCAGATAGACGTTCTCCTTTCCCGGGACGAGACCTACGCGGACATTACGCCGGTGCGCACGGACAAGAACGGCATTTCGGCCTTCATCTCCATCATGCGGGGATGCAACAACGTCTGTTCCTACTGCGTAGTGCCCTATACCCGCGGCGCCGAGCGCTCCAGGGATGCCCATTCCATCGTGAGGGAAGCCTGCGACGTATATCGGAAGGGCTACAAGGAAGTCACGCTGCTGGGACAGAACGTGGACAGTTACCTGTGGAAGAGCGCTACGGAAACCGTGAACTTCGCCCGCCTGCTGGCCATGGTGGCCGCCGTGGCGCCGGACCTGCGCGTACGCTTCGCCACCTCCCACCCCAAGGACATCAGCGACGAGGTCATCGAAACCATGGCCGCCCACCCCAACATCTGCCACCACATCCACCTCCCGGTGCAGAGCGGCAGTTCGCGGATGCTGGAAAAGATGCGCCGCAAGTATGACCGCGAATGGTACCTGGAACGGGTGGCCAAAATCCGCAGCGTCATGCCGGACTGCGGACTTACCACGGACGTCATCGCCGGGTTCTGCTCGGAAACGGAGGAGGACCACGCCCAGACCCTCAGCCTCATGGAAGAAGTGGGCTTCGACTGGGCCTTCATGTTCGCCTACTCGGACCGTCCGGGGACCCTGGCCAACCGCACCATGCAGGACGATGTCCCTGCCGATGAAAAGAACCGGCGCCTGAACGAAATCATCGCCCTGCAGAACCGCAAGTCGCTGGAGCGCTACCGCGCCATGATTGGAAAGGAAGTGGAGGTGCTGGTGGAAGGCCCCTCCAAACGGGATCCGTCGCAGTTGTGCGGCCGTGCCTCCAACAACATGATGTGCGTATTTCCGGCGGAAGGCCGCCGCGCCGGAAGCTATGCCACCGTCACCGTCGTGGACAGCACCTCCGCCACGCTTATCTGCAAATAAGAAAAAAATCATTACCTTTGTGTTCGTGAAAGCCTGGAAACATATCGGCCTTGTTTTTGCAGCAGCCCTTCTGCTGTGCGGCTGCGGCGTGTCCAAAGTGAAAGACATTGCCATCACCTCCGTAGGAGTGGACTATATCATTCCCACTTCCACGCGCTCGGTAGATGCCAAACTGCTTCTGGGCATAGACAATCCCGCCCGAAAATTTGCCGTACGCGACATCAGCGGCGTCATCCGCTACCAGGGGAAGGACATCGCCCATTTTGTAACCGGCGGCATGGAACTGGAAGGGAAGAGCGCCCAGGTCTATCAACTGCCCTGCAGCGTTACCCTGGCCGACGGCGTTTCCATCCTGGAAGTGCTGGTCATCGCCTCGAAAGGCTCCTTGAGCGGGCTCACGGCCGATGTCGATATTCAGGCCGCCTTGAAGAAAAACGGCGTCCTGCGTGCTCCCTACCATTTTAAAGACCTGGACATTTCCCAATTTACAAAGTAGTCATGAAAAAATTTTTCCTCATATTGTTTATAGCGCTGCTGGGCGCCGGTGCGGCCCGGGCACAGGACACCACCCGGGTAAGTCCGGTGGATTCCGCCCTGGTGGGAAAAGACATCCTGAAAATACTGGGACCCAATGTCACGCTGGACCAAAGCGCAGCGGTGCGCCAGGCCCTGCAGAATCATGTGCAGAACAATGCGGAAAAGTCCATTTCCGGCTATCGGGTACGCGTTTTTTACGACAACGGTCCCCAGGCCCGGGGCAGGAGCGAAGCCATTGAACAGCTCCTCAAAAAGCAGTATCCGGGCACGATGGTGTACCGCTCGTTCGAAAGTCCCAACTACAAGGTGAGCATCGGCGATTTCCGCACCAAAGACGAGGCCCTGTACATTTATAACGCCCTCAAGGGAACCTATCCCACCGCCTTCATCATCAAGGAAAGCATCAATTACCCCCGCTAAGCCATGGCTGCCATCAAACAGGGACTGGAGCAGAAAATGCAGCAGAAGCTGTCACCGCTTCAAATTCAGACCATCAAACTGATAGAGATGCCGGTGCAAGCCCTGGAGCAGCATGTCCGGGAGGTGATGAACGACAATCCCGTCATTGACGACACGCCGCAAAAAGGAGAGGACGAACCCCGCGACGTGTCCATCTCCGAAGTGGAAGAGAAAGAACAGAGCGGCGGTTCCCTGGAAGAGAATTACGGCTCCCAGGACGATGACATCCCCGCCTACAACCTCCATGTAAACAACTGGGGCAAGGACGAACGCCCGGAATACAACACCTTCTCCGTCAAGCAGAGCTTCACCCAAAGCCTCCTGGAGCAGCTGGGATACCGCAACCTCAGCGAGCACCAGCGCACGGTGGCATCCTTTATCGTGGGCTCGCTGGACGATGACGGCTATCTCCGCCGCGACATAGAATCCCTGGTGGACGACCTGGCCTTCCGCGCCGGCGTGGAATCATCCGCCGAAGAAGTGGAGCAGATGCTCAAGATTATCCAGGAATTCGACCCTTCCGGCGTCGGCGCCCGGGACCTCCGGGAATGCCTCCTCATCCAGCTGGAAGACAAAAAACGCACGCCGGCCGTGGACAACGCCATCCGTGTGCTCAGCGAGCAGTTCGATGCCTTCAAAAACCGGCATTTCACCAAAATCATGAGCCGGCTGCACCTGAGCGAGGAGCAGATGAAGGCCGTGCTCGATGAAATCCGCCGGCTGAACCCCTCTCCCGGCGGCCAGATTGACGACACCTACAACGACCAGGCCCAGCAGGTGGTGCCGGACTTCCGCCTGGACTACGAAAACGGCCAGCTGCTCCTGAGCATGCCGCGTTTCTCCATCCCGGAACTCCGCATCAACCGGAAGTACTCGGAAATCATGGAGACCGGCCGCGTGTCGGACAACAAGGCCGACAAAGACGCCGCCAGCTTCGTAAAGCAGAAGATAGACTCCGCCAAATGGTTCATCGAGGCCTTGCGCCAGCGCCAGAACACGTTGGAGAGCACCATGCAGGCCATCATCAGCTACCAGCACGACTATTTTATCGACGGGGATGAAAGTTCCCTGCGCCCTATGGTCCTGAAGGACATTGCGGAAATTACCGGCTTCGACATCTCCACCATCTCCCGCGTGGTGAACAGCAAGTGGATAGAAACCCACTTCGGCATTTTCCCGCTCAAATACTTCTTCTCCGAAGGACTGGAAAACAGTGAGGGCGAGGAAGTTTCCACCCGCGAAATCAAGAAGGCGCTGCGGGAAATGGTGGACGGTGAAGACAAGCACAATCCGCTCACCGACGACGAACTGGTGGACGGGCTCGCCGCCAAGGGCTACAAGGTGGCCCGCCGCACCATCGCCAAGTACAGGGCCCTTCTGGACATCCCCAAAGCCCGCCTCCGCCGGGAACTCTAGTTCCCTTTTCCACCCGACATCCGCTTTCGTCCTTGGAATGGCCCCATTTCGAGGACGAAGGGCTTGCTTTTGCGCATGGAAGAACGCGCTCAAATTATTTGTGGAAAAATTTGGAAGAGAATGTAAGAAAATGGAAAACTTTTCTTACCTTTGTAACCAAAGCGTGAAAGTATCAGTTTAACTATGGTCAGATTTTACGGAACAGCCAGCGGAAAAGTGGACGACAAGGGGCGCGTAGTGCTCCCTGCCGCCTTCCGCGACGCCATGGTGCGCGGCGGCTCCGAAAACATGACTCTCATCGTAAAGAAAAACGTTCAGCAGTGCTGCATCGACCTGTTCCCCGCAGAGGAATGGGAAATCCGGAGTGAGAAAGTGCTGAACGGAATCGACCCGGAACTCAATACTGAAGACGCTGACTTTTGGACCAAGTACAATGACGGCGTTTACACCTTGGTTCCGGACGGAAAACTGGGCCGGCTGAACATCCCGTCAGAACTGCTTGAGCGTGCAGGTATCACCAAAGAGGTAGTATTCGGCGGCGTGGGCTACAAACTCCAGATATGGAATCCGCAGACGCGTAAAACCAGTCTTCTGAGCGACGAAGAGTTCAAGCAAACCGCTTCCCTGCTATCCTCCAGAAACAAATAAGGAGGAAGCAGCATGTCAGAATATCATATCCCTGTGCTCCTGACGGAAAGCATTTCCGCGCTGGTCACAAATCCCGATGGAATATATGCAGATGCCACTTTCGGAGGCGGTGGGCACACCGCTGCCATACTTTCACGCTTACTTGATGGCGGAAAGCTCATCGCCTTCGATCGTGACGCTGATGCCCTTGGCAATGCGCCCAAGGACGCTCGGCTTACACTGATACACAACAACTTCCGCTTTATCGAGAACTATGCAGAGGAGCTGCGGAGATCCCTCGACTTCGCTCGGGATGACAAGGAAGGAGCCCGGGATGACAAGGAAGGAGCCCGGGACGACTGGGAGGGGCCGGCCGTCTTTGACGGTATTCTGGCAGACCTGGGGGTAAGTTCCCACCAGTTCGACACGGCCGGGCGCGGGTTCAGCTTCCGCTTCGAGGAAGCGCCGCTGGACATGCGCATGAACCGGCAGGCCTCCCTCACGGCGGAAGAAGTGGTGAACAGCTACGCCGAGGCAGACCTGGAACGCATCCTGCGCCTGTACGGCGAAGTGGACGGCTCGCGGAACATGGCCCGCCTCATCGTCCAGGCACGTGCCCAGGCAGCCCTTCACACCACCGGAGACCTGGATCGCGCCATTGCCAGGATGCTGCCCAAAAACGCGGAGCACAAGGTGCTGGCCAAAGTGTACCAGGCCCTTCGCATTGAGGTGAACCAGGAGATGCGCGCCCTGGAAAAATTCCTGGACGGCGCCGCCCGCAGCCTCAAACCCGGCGGCCGCCTGGTAGTCATCACCTACCACAGCCTGGAGGACCGCATGGTGAAGAACTTCATCAAGACGGGAAACGTGGACGGAGAGCAGCGCAAGGATGCTTTCGGACGCATGGAAACACCGCTGGAGGCCGTAAACCGCAAGCCTGTCGTCCCGGAAGAAAGTGAAATCGAGCGGAACACGCGCGCACGCAGCGCAAAGCTCCGCATAGCGGAAAGGAGGAGCGCCGTATGAACCTGAGCATGCTTTGGGGAGGTATCAAAAACGGATTCAAGGCCCTCAGGAACGGCGAGTTCCTGCTCCGGATCCGCGCCGACAAATACTACATGCACATCATGTACCTGTTCCTGCTGATGTGGGTGACCATCCTCCTGAGCCTGCAGGTGGACAAGACGCTCACCAAGGCCGGTGACAACCAGGTCACGATAGACCAGCTGCGCATTCACCATGCGGAAAAAGAAGCCGCCCTGGTGAAACTGCACAGCGCATCGGCCGCAGAAACAAGACTGAAAGAGCTGGGGGTGGAACTGACCTTGCCGCAGGAGCCCGCCACCGTGATAAAGAAGAAGAAATGAGCCGGAAACAGACCGAAATACAGGACACCATAGAACACCGCGACAGAATCCACGTGGTCATGTTCTTCCTGTCCCTCGTATTCCTCGTCCTGGGAATAGCCATCCTGGTGCGCATCGTGCACATCCAGGCCAGCTATACCGTGGACGAACGGGTCATCAACCTGTTCCGTCCGGCCGTGCAAAAGCACGTGGACCATCCGGTACGCGGCAAAATCCTGGCCACCGACGGCCGTCCGCTGGCCATATCGGCACCGCTTTACGACATTTACATGGACTGCACGGTCCGGAAGACCGAATATGCGGAAACCGGGAAAGACAGCCTGGAACGCGCCTGGCAGAAAAAGGCCCGCGAACTGTCCGTGTACCTGAGCAACGAATTCGGGGACAAGAGCGCCGATGCCTACGCCAAAGCCATCCTGGACGGCCGTGCGCGCGGAGCCAAGTACCTGCGCATCCAGCGCAATGTGGACCTGAGCGCGCTGGACAAGGTGAAAACCTTCCCGCTGTTCAAGGAGGGTCCCTACACCGGCGGTTTCATCGTGGAAAAGCACGAGGAACGCATCTATCCGTACGACACCCTTGCCCGGCGCGTAATCGGCTATGTGAAGGAGCAGAACCGCATCGGCCTGGAATCCAGCTTCGACAGCGAACTCCACGGCCGCGAAGGCTACGAGTGGCGCCGCGTCACCGACAACAAGCGCTGGGTCCGCGACCTGGATTCCACGCAGGTGAAGGTCCAGGACGGCAACGACATCCGCACTACCCTCAACGTGGACTTCCAGGACATTGCCGACAAAGCCCTCCGGGCCCAGATTCAGGCCGATGACGAAGTCCGCGCCGGCATCTGCATCATCATGGAGGCCAAGACCGGCGCCATCCGCGCCATGGTGAACCTCTCCCGCGGCGACACGCCCCAGACCGTGCTGTGGGAAAGGGAGAACCTGATTCTCCGGGAAGTGGGCGAACAAGGCTCCGTCATGAAGACGGTCACCCTGGTTTCCCTGGTGGAAGACGGCTACGTGAAATCGCTGGAGCAGACGCTGCCCACCAACAACGGTTTTGTTCCGGGCGGATACAACCAGGATGTGCATATCCTTGACTACCAACGGGAAACCGGCCGCCGCGACATCTCCGTCATGCACGGTTTCGAGATTTCCTCCAACTACGTATTCACCTGGCTGGCAGAAAATTACTACGGCAAGAAGCCGCAGGAGATGTACGACCACCTGTATTCCTACCGCTTCGGGGAAGCCTTTGACTTCGATATCACCGGCATGGGCACCCCCGTCATCAACCGGCCCGGCACCCCCGGCTGGTCCAGAACCACCCTGGGCACCACGGCCTACGGTTACAGCGTGGCCGTGACGCCCCTGCACATCGCCACCTTCTACAACGGCATCGCCAACAAGGGCCGCATGATGAAACCCTATCTGGTCGAGAGCGTGGAGAAGGACGGCAAAGTGCTCAAACGCTTTGAACCCAGCGCCCTGAACAGCAGCATCTGCTCCCAGGCCACGGCCGATACGGTCACGCGCGCGCTCCGAGCCGTGGTGAACGAGGGCACCGCCAAGCGGCTGAAAGATGCCAAACTGCCCGTCGCCGGCAAAACCGGTACGGCCCGCGTGGTGCTGTCGCCCAAGGAAAGGGGCAAAAGCACGGACCCTTACAGCGACGAATACGGCAGGAAGAAATTCCAAGGTACGTTCGTGGGCTTCTTCCCTGCCGATGAACCCAAATACACCATCCTGGTTACGGTTTATTCGTACCCGTCCCACAAAAACTTCTACGGCGGCACCAAACCCGCCCTCGCCGTCCGCGAGATTGTGGACAAACTCTACGCGCTGGACGGAACGTGGGATGCGGAAATCAAACCGACGGCCAGCCTGCCTCACATGGAGAGGGAGATGGACCTGAAGCGGGGCATCGTGCCGGATTTGAAGGGCTATGGCCTCAAGGACGCCCTGTTCGCGCTGGAATCCCTGGGACTGAACTGCCAGTACGAAGGCAGCGGCCATGTAGCGAACCAGTCCCCCGCCCCCGGCACGAAGGTGAAGGCCGGACAAACCGTTAAACTGACGCTGAAATAATGAAGCTGAGCAAAATCATATCCGCCCTCGCCATCGAGGAAATACAAGGTTCCGCCGATGTGGACATCACTGCCGTCTGCAGCGATTCCCGCAAGGTGGTTCCCGGCGCCCTGTTCGTCGCCGTAAGAGGCTATGCCAGCGACGGCCACGCCTACATCCCGCAGGCCCTTGAAAAAGGTGCCGTCGCGGTGATTTGCGAGGAAGTGCCGCAGATGGCAAAGGGTACCGTGACCACGGTCAAAGTGCAGAACAGCCGGAAGGCGGTGGCCCTGGCGGCCGACGCTTTCTACGGCCATCCGTCCGGCAAACTGACGCTCGTCGGCATCACCGGCACCAATGGAAAAACCACCACGGTCACCTTGCTCTATAACCTTTTCCGGAACCTGGGCTACCCGTGCGGCCTGCTCTCCACCATAGCCAATTACGTGGGCGAAGAAAGGCTGGAGACCGAAAACACCACCGTGGACCCCATCACCCTGAACAGCCTGCTCTCCCGCATGGTGGAAAAGGGTTGCGGATACTGCTTCATGGAGGTGAGTTCGATAGGCGTGGAACAGGACCGTGTGACCGGCCTGGAATTCAAACTGGGCATATTCTCCAACCTCACGCACGACCACCTGGACTACCACAAGACCTTCGCCGAATACCTGCGCTGCAAGAAACTGTTCTTCGACATGCTGCCGGAGAGCGCCATCGCCCTTATCAATGACGACGACCGCAACGGCCGGGTCATGGTGCAAAACACCAAGGCCCAGGTAGTTACCTACTCCGTGCAAGGCCTGGCGGACCACACCGCCCGCATCCTGGAACAAAACTTCGACGGCATGCTGCTGAGGATTGACGGAACCGATACCTGGTGCCGTCTCATCGGCCGCCACAACGCCTACAACCTGCTGGCCATCTACAGCGCCGCGGTATGCCTGGGCATCGATTCCACCGAAACGCTGGTGGCCCTTTCCCGCCTGGAAAGCGCTCCGGGGCGGCTGGAAAACCTGAAGGGTCCCAAAGACCTGTCGGTGATTGTGGACTACGCACATACGCCCGACGCCCTGGAGAACGTGCTCACCACCCTCCGCGACATTGCTCCCGAACGCACGCTCGTATGCCTTTTCGGATGCGGCGGCGACCGGGACAAAACCAAGCGCCCGGAAATGGCACAGGTGGCCCAGAAAAAGGCCGACCGCCTGGTCATCACCTCCGACAACCCCCGTACGGAGGACCCGGAGGCCATCATTGCCGACATCCGCGCCGGCCTGGACATCAAGGGACGCGCCAAGTCCATCGTCATTGCCGACCGCCGCGAAGCCATCCGGACGGCCATCCTCACGGCCCCGGAAGGCGCTACCATCCTGCTGGCCGGCAAGGGGCACGAGACCTATCAGATCATCGGCCGCACCAAGAACCATTTTGACGAAAAAGAGATTGTTGCTGAAACCTTTAAACTGCTTGCCCAATGATTTACCATCTGTTCCAATACCTGGAGTCCATCGGTGCCGATTTCCCCGGCATCGGCCTCATGCACTACCTTTCATTCCGCGCCATGATGGCCGCCGTGACGGCCGTGCTGGTGTCCATGATTGCGGGCAAACGCATCATCCGCCGGCTGCAGCGCCTGCAGATTGGTGAAACCGTGCGCGACCTGGGCCTGGAAGGACAAATCCAGAAGAAAGGAACCCCGACCATGGGCGGCATCATCATCATCGTGTCCATCCTGAGCGGCGTCCTGCTGTTCTGCGACCTCACCAACATTTACGTGATTCTCCTGCTGGTGAGCACATTATGGTGCGGCGCCCTGGGCTTCGCCGACGACTACATCAAGGTATTCAAGCACAACAAGGAAGGCATGTCCGAGCACGGCAAACTCATCGGCCAGGTGCTGCTGGGCCTCCTTATCGGCCTCACCGTCTGGATGAGTCCGAACATCGTGGTGCGCGAGAAAGTGGCCGTGGATACCAGCGTCGAACGCACGCTGGAAACCGAAACCACCGTAACCAACGGCCGCTATGTGCAGGAGGACGTGGTGAAAAGCACCAAGACCACCATCCCCTTCGTGAAGAACAATGAGTTTGACTATCGCTGGCTTTCACCGGTAAAGGGTGTCTGGGGCTGGTACGCCAAATGGGCCATATACGTGCTTATGATTGTCCTGGTCATTACGGCCTGCTCCAACGGGACCAACCTCACCGACGGACTGGACGGCCTGGCGGCGGGGACCTCGGCCATTGTCGGGGTGGTGCTGGGCATCATGGCCTGGCTGGGAGGCAACCTTATCAACTCCAACTTCCTGAATATCATGTATATTCCGGGGTCCGGAGAGATTGCCATCTTCATGAGCGCCTTTGTGGGCGCGCTCATCGGCTTCCTCTGGTACAACTCCTTCCCCGCGCAGGTATTCATGGGCGATACGGGCAGTCTCACCATCGGCGGCATCATCGGCGTGAGCGCCGTGCTCATGCGCAAGGAACTCCTGATACCCCTGCTCTGCGGGATATTCTTCACCGAGAGCCTGTCCGTGCTCCTGCAGCGCTTCTACTTCAAGTTTACCAAGAAGAAAAACGGCGTGGGCACACGTATCTGGAGCATGACCCCGCTCCACCACCACTATCAGGACAAAAAAGCGCCGGACGGGCCGGTCATTTTCGCCAAACCCGTTCCGCCGCAGCACGAAGCGAAAATTACCGTCCGCTTTTGGATTGTAGGAATTATATTGGCTGTAGCCACATTGGCATTACTTAAAATCAGATAACAATGGCAAGAGTAGTTGTTTTGGGAGGTGCGGAGAGCGGTGTAGGAGCCGCTGTCCTGGCAAAAGTAAAAGGTTTCGATGTGTTCCTGAGCGACAAGGGGCAGATCAAGGAAGAATATGCCGCCCAGCTCCGGAAGTGGGAGATTCCCTTCGAGCAGGGGCAGCACACGGAGCAGCTCATCCTCAACGCCGACGAGGTGGTAAAGAGCCCCGGCATCCCGGGCACGGTGCCCCTGGTGCAGAAAATCCGCGAAAAAGGCATCCGCGTGGTGTCCGAGATAGAATTTGCGAGCCGATACGACAGCGCAAAGAAGATTTGCGTCACCGGCTCCAACGGCAAAACCACCACGACCTCGCTCATCTACTACCTGCTGCAGAACGCCGGCCTCAACGTGGGCCTCGGCGGGAACATCGGCAAGAGCTACGCCTACCAGGTAGCGACCGAGCACTTTGACTATTACGTGCTGGAAATCAGCAGCTTCCAGCTGGACGACATTTACAGTTTCCGGCCCGACATCGCCATCATCACCAACATTACGCCGGACCACCTGGACCGCTACGACCACAAAATGGAGAATTACGTGGCCGCCAAGTTCAAGATTGCCAAAAACCTCCGCAACGACGACTGCTTCATTTTTGACTCCGACGACGAAATAACGATAGGACACTTGTCCAAGATTGTACTTCGATGCAAGATGCTCCCCTTCTCCCAGGAGAAGGAAGTGACGCAGGGTGCCTTCTTGAAGAATGACAAGATGGTCCTCCGTTATGAGAAGGAAGAGACGGACATCTTCCTGCAGGAACTGGCCCTGAGCGGCAGGCACAACATTTACAATTCCATGGCCGCTGCCCTGGCCGCCAAGGCCACCGGAATCGAGAACGAGGTCATCCGGAAATCGCTGGCCACTTTCCAGCCCATCGAACACCGCCTGGAGCCGGTGCTGAGCATCAAGGACGTCCTGTACATCAACGACTCCAAAGCCACCAACGTGGACAGTGCATGGTATGCGCTGGAGTGCCAGAAACGCCCGGTGGTATGGATTGTAGGCGGTACCGACAAAGGCAACGACTACAGCGTCCTGAACGCGCTGGTGAAGGAAAAGGTGAAAGCCATCGTGTGTCTGGGCGTGGACAACGGCAAGATTCACGCCGCCTTTGAAGGCATGGTCGGGACCATCATCGACACCCGCAGCGCCAAGGAGGCCGTCGAGAAGGCATCGGCCCTGGCCAAAGCCGGCGACGTGGTGCTCCTGAGCCCCTGCTGCGCCAGTTTTGACCTGTTCAAGAATTATGAAGACCGGGGCGAGCAGTTCAAGGCTGCCGTCCGCAACCTGTAATTTTTTATGGCAAGCGAAGAAGAAAAGACCAACGACAGTTTCCTGGGCCACCTGACCAGCTTCATGGACCGGTTCAGCGGAGACAAGGTAATCCTCCTGATTGCCCTGTTCCTTATGCTCATCTCCGTGATTTCGGTATTTTCCAGCACCCCCCGTCTCGCAAACGACACGGGGAGCGACCGCGTAAGCATCATGGTGGACCAGCTGAAAATCGTAGCCGTCGGGTTTATTCTCATCTTCAGCCTGTACTACTTCGGCCGGGTGGGCTGGTACAAGAAACTGTCCATGTTCGGTTTCGGCATCAGTTTCGGCATCCTGGTCATTCTGGTGCTCAACTTGAACCTGGGCCTTGTCCGCGCCGGAGAAATCAACGGAGCGCGCCGTATCCTCATTATCGCCGGAAAACAGGTTCACGTCTATGAATTCGTGAAGCTGTTCATGATTATGTACCTGGGCTGGGCCCTGGACACGTTCAAGAACGGAGAATTCAAATGGGCGAACATCCTGTCCGGGAAATTTGAAAAACTGGCCTTCCTGGAAAAGCCTCTGTGGCAGAAGGTTACCTATATCTATGCACCCGTGCTCATGACCACGCTCATGGTGATGATGGGGTCCAACTCCAGCGCCCTCTTCATCGGCATCATCATGGTGCTGATGATTCTGGTGGGCGGCATTGACGCCCGTGACATCGGCTATGTGGTGGCCGTGGGCCTGGTGGGAATCGCCCTCATGTTCGGGGCGTACAAGGCCGGCATCCTGAAAGAAAGCCGTATCGGCACGGCCATCGGCCGAATCACCCAGGACGACGACGCCACCATGAAGCAACTGCTGGGGGCCAAGCGCGAATCGCTGGAATGGCGGACGGCCCGCGGAAAGCTGGACCAGCCCGTAGGCGCCCTGCTGGCCATCAAGGAAGGCGGGCTCATGGGAAAGGGCATCGGCAACAGTACCCAGAAGTACCAGGTGCCGGTCATCTTCGGCGACTATATGTTCAGTTTCATCGTGGAAGAGACGGGCCTCTGGGGCGCAACCATCCTGATTATCCTGTACTTCAGCCTGCTGGCCCGCGGAACCATGGTGGCCAAGGAATGCGACCGCTACTACGACAAAGTCATTATCACCGGCCTCATCATCCTGGTGACGGGACAGGCCTTCATGCACATGGCGGTGAATGTTCACCTGCCGCTGGTTCCCCAGACCGGCCAGACCCTGCCGCTGGTGAGCCACGGAACCAATGCGTTCCTGGTGTTTGCCGTCGTCTTCGGCATCCTCCTGTCCATCTCCAAGGACGCCCGGGAGAACATGGCCCGCCGGGAAGCCGAAGCGGCACCGCTGATTGAACATCACAACAACTGGACACAAGACTCAACCATCCAAGAATAATGCAGTACAAACCCATCAGAGTCATCATAAGCGGAGGAGGCACGGGAGGTCACATCTTCCCGGCCGTATCCATTGCCAACAAGCTGAAAGAGCTGAATCCGGATACGGAGATTCTCTTCGTCGGTGCCGAGGGGAAAATGGAAATGGAGAAGGTTCCGGCCGAAGGGTACCGCATCGTAGGCCTGCCGATGGTGGGCATGCAGCGGCAGCTGTCCATGAAGAACCTCATGAACAATCTCACCGTTCCCTTCCGCGTGCTGGACAGCGTCCGCCGCGCCAGGCGCATCATCAAGGAATTCCAGCCGGACGTCGCCGTCGGCGTAGGCGGTTTTGCGAGTGCGCCGCTGCTCTGGGCCGCCACCGGCATGCACATCCCGGCCGTGATTCAGGAGCAGAACGGTTTTGCCGGGCTCACCAACAAAATGCTGGGAGGCCGTGCGCAGTCCATCTGCGTGGCATACGAAGGGATGGAAAAGTTCTTCCCGAAGGAGAAACTGGTCATGTCGGGCAACCCCATCCGCGCGGCCGTGTCAAAACCCGCGACGCCCGGCATGAAGGCCGAAGCCATGGCATTTTACCACCTGAACCCGCTTAAAAAGCATCTCTTTGTCGTAGGAGGCTCGCTGGGAAGCGGCACCCTGAACCGCTCCGTGAAGCATTGGATTCAGGAGGGCTGCCCGGGCGGAGAGGATGTGGAAATCATCTGGCAGTGCGGCAAGTACTATAAGAAGGACACGGACGCTTTCATGGCTGCGCATCCGGACGTAAAAGGCATTACCGCCTACGATTTCATCGCCCGGATGGACCTGGCCTATGCCGCCGCCGACGTGGTCATTTCCCGCAGCGGCGCCAGCACCGTGAGCGAACTCTGCGCCATGGGCAAGGCGACGGTGTTCGTTCCTTCCCCCAACGTGGCCGAAGACCATCAGACGCACAATGCCATGGCGCTGGTCAGAAAGGACGCCGCCCTGCTGGTGAAAGACAGCGAAGCCCCGGAAAACCTGCTTCCCGCCGCACTCTCCCTCCTTCAGTCTCCGGAAAGGATACGGCAACTGGAGCAGAATGCCCTTGCCATGGCGCTGACCGACGCATCGCAAATCATCTGCGATGAAATATACAAGGTGATAAAAAAATAATTCGGAGCAAAGTTTAATAATGAAGAACGTATATCTCATAGGCATAGGCGGCATAGGCATGAGCGCACTGGCCCGCTACTACAAGTTCAAAGGCTACAATGTGGCCGGTTACGACCGCACGCCCTCAGACCTTACCTTTGCCCTGGAGGCCGAAGGAATAGACATTCACTACCAGGACCTGCCTGAAATGCTTCCGGAAGACAAGAACGAGACGCTGGTAGTTTACACGCCCGCCGTTCCCGCCGACCTGGGTGAACTGGTGAAAGCACAGGAAGAGGGATACGTCACGCTCAAACGCTCCCGCACCCTGGGCGAGATAGCCAAGGGACAGCGCTGCCTGGCCGTTGCCGGCACCCACGGTAAGACCACCACGTCCACCCTCATCGCCCATATCCTCACCCACAGCGGCGAAGGATGCAACGCCTTCCTGGGCGGGATTTCCCGCAACTACGGCACCAATCTCCTCATGTCGGAAACGCCCACCATCGTGGCCGAAGCCGACGAATTCGACCGCTCCTTCCTGCAGTTGTTCCCGGAAATCGCCGTAATCACGGCCATCGACGCCGACCATTTGGACATTTACGGGGACCTGGCGCATGTGACGGAGGCCTTCAAGTGCTTCGCCTCACAGGTGAGCGGCATCCTGATCGCCAAGAAAGGCATTCCCGTAGGACCGGCAGACACCCGGGCCAAAGTCTATACGTATCATTATACAGACACGACGGCCGACTTTTATCCCGTCCATCCCCACGCGGACGAATGCGGCTGCTTCCACTATGACCTGCACACGCCCACCGGTGTCATCGAAGGCTTCCGGGTGGGGACGCCCGGCTGGGTGAACTGCGAAAACAGCGTGGCCGCGGCGGCCGTGGCCTTGTGCTATGGCATCGAGCCCGAAGCAGTGAAGGCCGCCATCGCCTGCTTCGAAGGGGTGAAACGCCGCCTGGAGGTGCATCTGAACAGCCCCGGACTGGCCTACGTGGACGATTACGCCCACCACCCGGCGGAACTCTCCAGCGCCATCACCTCGCTGAGGGACATCTTCCCGGGACGCAAGATAACGGCCATTTTCCAGCCGCACCTGTACACCCGTACACGGGACTTCGCGGCCGACTTTGCCGCCTCCCTCTCACTGGTGGACAAACTGATTCTACTGGACATCTATCCGGCCCGCGAGGAACCCATCCCGGGCGTCACGTCCGAGATTATCTTCAAGGATGTGACCGCGCCGGAGAAAGTCCTCATCAAGAAGGAACAGCTCATGGACTACCTCTCCGAAGAGCCGGTGGACGTACTGGTGAGCTTCGGAGCCGGAAATATCGACCGTTTTATTGAACCCATCACCGAACTCCTGAAAAAACGCCTATGAAACCCATTGCCCGGCGCGGCTTAGGACTGCTGCTCATCATAACCTGCTTTCTGGTCTGGATGCTGTCTTCCAGCATGTCCAGAAGGGAGCTTCGCAGCCGCACCTGCCAGGGCAAAGGAACCTTGCAGGTCTATGTCGTGGACAGCCTGGAGCGGCGTTTCGTAGCGCGTGAAGACATTGAAGCGTGGCTGGACGCCGAATACAGGGCTTATGCCGGCCTTCCGCTGGACAGCGTAAACCTGGACCGCATCGAATCCATCATCCGCTCTCACAGCGCCGTACGGGATTGCGAGGCCTGGCTGACCGACGACGGTATCCTGCACGTATCCCTGAGCCAGCGTCAGCCCGTGGTGCGCTTCCAGGACGGGACGAACGGCTACTATTCCGACTCGGAAGGCTTCCTCTTCCCGCTGCAGGCGCGGGGAAGCGTCCGGGTGCCGGTGGTGGACGGACACCTGCCCTTCCATGTCCCCAGGGGCTACAAAGGGGCGCTCACCAAGCCCGAAGAAGCCGCCTGGCTCCGACAAATCCTGGGAATGGTGAACACCGTTCACGGTACGGTATGGGAAGACAATATCAGCCAGATTACCGTGAACAAAGACGGGGACCTTGTGTTTATTCCGAGGGAAGGAAAGGAGCGTTTCCTGTTTGGCGCACCCACCCGCGTGAAGGAGAAACTGGAACTTATGGCCGCCTATTACGAGAGCGTGGCGCCCACCAAGGAACCGGGCTGGTATTCGCTGGTGGATGTCCGTCACAAGAAGCAATTGGTTTGCCGAAAATAAAACATACGCTATATGGAAGAAAAATACATTGCCTCGATTGACCTGGGGACTTCGAAGTTCGGGCTCTGCGTAGCGCGCGTAAACGGAGAAGACATCCAGATTGTCTATTACAAAGAGACCCCTTCGGAGGGCATCCGGACCAGCCTTATCGCCAATCCGATGAAAGCGGCGGCCCGTTTGAAGGAAGCCGTCCGCGAGGCGGAAAAAGAACTCATGATTCAGATTCTGCAGGTGGTGGTGGGCATGCCCCGCAGCGAGGTGGCCCAGGTAACGGCATCGGCCCGTATCGAACGCACCAACGCCGACGACTATATCTCGTCGGAAGAAGTGGAAAACCTCAAGTCCATCGCCCTCGAGACCTATCCCCTCTCCAATCCGGAGCGTCAGATCATGTACGGCGCCGTGGCGCAGTCCTTCTCCATCGACGACGAAATCCAACTGGTGGAAAGTGAAGTGGTGGGCACGCTGAGTTCCTCCCTGGAGGGCAATTTCAAGGTGTTTGTGGGCAACCGCAGCGCCACCACCGCCCTGGACAAAATTTTCAACCAACTGGACATTGCCATCGCCAAGAAGTACTTCCTGCCCGAAGTCGTGGCCCGCGCCGTCCTCACCGATGACGAAATGGCCGGCGGAGTGGCCCTGGTGGACATCGGGGCCGGTGTAACTTCCGTATCCATCTATCACGGCGGCATCATGCGTTATTACGCCTCCATCCCGTTTGCCGGGAAGGTGATTACCAACGACATCCGTACGGAATGTTCCGTTTCCGAGGATCTGGCCGAGAAGATTAAGAAACGCTTCGGCGCCTGCCTGCCCGGAAAGCTGGCCAACCTGAGCGAGAAAGTGCTGCAAATCCGGCTGGAGCCGCCGTTCAAAGAGGTGCCGGTGCGCTATATTTCCGAGATTATCGACTGCCGTTGCCGCGAAATTGTGGACGCCGTGCTCTACTACATCCAGGAAAGCGGTCTGCAGAATTCGCTGCGCAGCGGTCTGGTCATCACCGGCGGCGGAGCGGAGCTGGCCAACTTCCTTCCGCTTATCAAGGATATGTCCGGCTATGAGGTCCGCAAGGGCTATCCCCGCTATATGTTCTCCGCATCGGTGGGCAGCGGCGTGTACTCCACATCGGCCACCTCGGCCATCGGCATGGTGCTGGCCGCCAAAGAAGACCACCTGCCGGATTGCGTGACCAAACCCGAAAAGCCCGTCGAACCTGCCGAGGAAGAAATGGTGGAAGTGGAAGTGACCGACGAAACGCCTACCGTACCCGACGACATGCTCTTCGCACCGGATGACTTCGGCGCGCCCGTGGAGCCCGCGGTGAAGGAGAAACCCAAACCGGAGCCCAAGGTGAAGAAGGTGAAAGTGGCCAAGAAGGAAGGAACCGGGTTCCTGTCCATCTTCTGGAGCAAGGTGGAGAAAACAGCCCTGAAAGTGTATGACGAAGCCAACAAGGAGGAATAAGCCATGATGTACGATTTAGACAGCAATATCGTCCCCAACGACTGGAACAGCGAAAATGCCATCATCAAAGTGGTGGGCGTGGGCGGAGGCGGCTGCAATGCCGTAAATTACATGTACCGCCAGAACATCCAGGGATGCAGTTTCATTGTGTGCAACACCGACGCGCAGGCCCTGCAGACCAGCGAGGTGCCGGTAAAGATTCAACTGGGGCAGAACGGCCTGGGAGCCGGAACCGACCCGACCGCCGGCCGCAACGCCGCCCTGGAAGCCCAGGACGAGATTGCCCGCAAAGTACTGGACTGCGGTACGCAGATGCTCTTTATCACGGCCGGCATGGGCGGCGGCACCGGGACAGGCGCCTCCCCCGTCATCGCCAAGATGGCCAAGGACCGCGGCATCCTCACCGTGGCTGTCGTAACCATTCCTTTCAAGAACGAAGGAAACGAATCCCAGTCCAAAGCCGTTGACGGCATCCACGAACTGGAAAAGAACGTGGACGCCCTCCTGATCATCAACAACGAGAAACTGTACCAGTTCTTCGGCGACACCCTCATCCAGGAAGCCTTCCCAAAGGCCGACGAGGTGCTGGCCACGGCCGTGCGCGGCATCATCGAAGTCATCAGCCGCCACGGATACATCAACGTGGACTTCCAGGACGTCTGTAAGATGATGCGCAACAGCGGCATGGCCCTGATGGGCAGCGGCGAAGGAACGGGGCCCAACCGCCTTCAGGACGCCGTGAGAGGCGCCTTCGAGAGCCCGCTCCTGAACGACTTCGATCTCAAAACCGCCAAGAACGTGCTCATCAACATCACCACGGGCAACAACGAACAGGGCGCCAAGATGAGCGACCTGGAGAAGATTGACGACATGATTACCGAATATACCGGCGATGCCAACCATTTCAAGAAGGGCATCATCTGGGAGGACGATCCCGAATTCGGTGACCGCGTCCGCATCACGGCCATCGTCACCGGCTTCCAGATGGACCTGGGCGGCCTGGGCCTCAACAAGGACCTGGGAAACCTGGTCATCATTGACGAGGCCTTCGAATGGGAGACGTCGGGCCACGGAGAGGAAGTCTCGCTGCCCAGCGGCACCGACACCATCAAAATCGGTTACAACAACTCCGACAACGCCAAATACTACAACTTTGCCTCGGAAAAGAAGCCGGTGCTCTGCATCGCCCCGGGCGAGAAGAAGGCCGATCTGGAGAACATCCCCGCCATCCGCCGCAAACACTAGACGGGCGCCGGGAGGAGCAGCATTCACCGTTCCGTCTGCATCCGTCCTTCCGGCTACCGCAAGAAGGCATACCCTCCCGCACGATTTAGGCCGATTTTGAGCGCCAGATGAAGCGATAGCATAAGCCCCCGCACAAAAGACGTCGTTCTTGTGCGGGAGCTTGTGCTATGAATTACGATTGAAGTAAACTTATTCTGTAGGGGCGAAGTACTCTTTTTTGAAAATTAACGGCCAATATATCCAGTCAGAATGATTCCGTCTGAGCCAAAACCACCTGCCATCGGCACAGCAGGTTGTACAGTCGTATTGTAACAATATTGTCCTGAGCGTGGCGGTAAGCCGCTCTTGTACTCCAGATTCCACCTCTTCCGGCCATCTCATACACTCCACGGTCCAATCCACTATTCTCCCGGTTTTATCATACTTTGACGGGTAGATCTTCGTTGTTATCCGAAATCCTTTCAATTCCGGGAATTCCCTGTAATTAAACTTCTTGGGTAATTCCTGAAACATCCGATCTCTGTTGAGCGTCCCCTTGTGTTGTTTATTGCGGTATTTGCGGGAGGCCGTCACAATACCTGATTTGATGGTAAGTTCAACCTCGGTCTCATTCAAATCGTCCCATCCACTTTCCGAAGCAAAAAGGAGGGGGCCTGTCCCGCAGATGACGGTCCCGCTGAACCAGGAGGCAAAAATGTTACCGCGACTGTCTTTGAAATCTTGTAGGGCGTCCCGGAAATCGGCCTTGTCTGAGCTCCCCCTCAATGTTTCAAGATAGAGTTTATTGCCATTGACACGCCAAGTGGCCACATAGCCCCGGAAGTTCCAGGAAAAGACATCATCAAACCCTACCTCTCCCCTTAAATAGTTGTAATGCCGGGAATCCAGTTGACCCAGCGGGGCGGTGTTGATGGCATACTTGACATTACCCATAATGAGCGTATCACGTATCTGACGCGTCGTGCTGCTCCAGCCATAAAACGGGAGAAGCAATAAAGCCGACAGGCCTGCGAATATATGCAAGATTCTCTTCATTTATTCAACTGCCGATTTGTTAAAATGATAAGTTACGTATTTCCCACGATATGGCCGCAATCAATCCACACAGGCCCAGCAATTGTCCACCCCTTAACCCGGCTATTCACAATGAAACCGTTCTGTTTCACTTCCGCTTGGTGGCAATAAATGCAATTATAGTGCCTCCGCCCATTCCCACAGCCGGACGGTGCGGGCGGCTTCCGGCACGTCGTGGACGCGGAGCCAGCGGGCACCCCGTTCCAGGGCTGCATACTGAACCACTTGCGTGGCGGGCATCGCCTCTTCGGGAGAAATACCCAACACTTTGTATATCATACTCTTGCGGGATACGCCAACCAGTACGGGCCTGTCCAGCTCCTGCAATTCGTCCAGCCGGCGCAACAACTCCCAGTTCTGTTCCAGCGTTTTGGAAAAGCCGAAGCCCGGGTCCGGCAGCCAGTCGGCAATCCCGGCATCTGCGGCCTTCAGGGCAAAGTTGCGGAAATAGGCCTTGATGTCCTCCATAAGGTCTTCGTACTGTGTAAATTGCTGCATGGTTTCCGGCGTTCCGCGCATGTGCATGGCCACATACGGGAGCCCCAGGCGCCCCACCGTGGGAAGCATCTCCGGGTCCAGCTGCCCGGCGCTGATGTCGTTCACCATGAACGGCCCCATCACTTCATACGCCCGCCGGACAATCTCGCTCCGGTAGGTGTCAATGGAGATGGCAGGTAACTGCCTTCCGGGGACATGTGCACCCCCGCACATGGCCCCGTGAGGGCCGATGTCCCCTGGGGGACAATAGGGGGAAAAGCGAAAGTCCCAGCTTGCTGGGAGGGACCCGTTGGATGTCCGTTCGCAAAGCGGACGAGACAGACAATGGGAGGGGCCGGAGTGAGCGGAGCGAACGGAGTTCCCCGGGAGGCAGTTGCCTGCCATCTCCCGCAGTGCCGGTTCTAATCGGGCCCATTCCTCCTCCAAAGAGGGCTGGGAGGCGCCGGGTCGGGTGGAGCAGGCACCCAGGTCCACTACCGTGGCACCATCGGCCCACATCTGCCGCGCCCGTGCAAGGACGTCCGCCGCTGCGGTGCGGCTGCCGGCATAGAAGGAATCTTCCGTCAGATTCACGATGCCCATGATATGTACATTGGCGCTCATGTGCGCAAAGGTAGGAAAAATTCATTATCTTTGCACTTCAATTGCAAGATTCTATATGGAAAGAAGAACGCGCGTCAGATTCGCTCCGTCTCCCACCGGCCCGCTGCACATGGGCGGTGTACGTACGGCCCTGTACAATTACCTTTATGCCAAGCAGAGAGGCGGGGACTTCATCATCCGCATCGAGGATACGGACTCCCACCGCTTTGTGCCCGGGGCGGAACAATATATCATTGAAGCACTTAACTGGTGCGGCATTGTTCCGGACGAGGGCGTGGACCAGGAAGGAAAGGTGGTGGAGACCGCGTCGGACAGGCATCCGCACGCCCCGTACCGCCAGAGCCAGCGCCGGCCCATCTATCGGCAATATGCGGAGCAGTTGGTGGACGCCGGCTGGGCGTACTACGCCTTCGATTCGGCCGATGAACTGAATGAACGCCGCGCCGCTGCGGAGGCCGCCGGCGACACGTTCATGTACAACGCCGCCAGTCGTGGCAGCCTGCGCAATTCCCTCACCCTTCCGGAGGAGGAAGTCCGGCGTCTGGTGGAAACCACCACGGACTGGACCATCCGCTTCAAGATGCCCCATAACCGCATTGTGAAGATGGAAGACCTCATCCGCGGCCACGTGGAAGTGAATACCGACACCCTGGACGACAAAGTGTTATGGAAGCGTGCGGACGAACTTCCTACCTACCACCTGGCCAATATCGTGGACGACCATCTGATGGAAATCACCGAGGTCATCCGCGGCGAGGAATGGCTGCCGTCGCTGCCGTTGCACTATCTGCTGTACGAGGCCTTCGGCTGGACGGATACCATGCCGCGTTTCGCCCACCTGTCGCTGCTGCTCAAGCCTGTCGGCAATGGAAAACTGTCCAAACGGGACGGTGACAAACTGGGCTTCCCGGTGTTCCCGCTCGCCTGGAAAAACCCGGAAACGGGCGAAGTGTCCCACGGCTACCGCGAGGACGGTTATTTCCCGGAAGCTTTTGTGAATCTGCTGGCTATGCTGGGCTGGAATCCCGGCGACGACCGTGAACTGTTCACCCTGCCGGAACTGGTGCAGGCCTTCTCGCTGGACAAGGTGCAAAAGGCCGGCGCCAAATTCAACCCGGACAAGGCCAAGTGGTACAACAAGGAATATCTGCGCATGAAATCCACGCAGGAGCTCACGGCGCTCTTCGTTCCCGTGCTGGAAAGCCACGGCATCCAAGTGGTGGACTGCCCCTGCAACGCCCTCACCGCCGGTGCCCGCTTTGAAGGCTTCGGGGCCGATTTCTCCAACCATATCTTCACGCGCGAATACGTGGAGGCCGTGGTGGAACTGGTGAAAGAGCGCGGTACTTTCGTGGCCGATTTCTGGGACATCGCCGCATATATCTTCGTGGCGCCGGAGCAGTTTGCCGACTTCGGCATCAAGGCCGGTGCCGGCCTGGCCGACAAGCCGGCGGATCCGAATCGTCCCATAGACCCGCGCGCCAAGGTGTATGACGATACCGCTACGGCTCCTTTCCTGGCCAAGGATGCGGACAAATTCTGGAATGCGGACAATGCCGCTCTCTGCCAGGAAGTCTGCAACTATATCTGCGAGGAGTACAAGGGCTCCATGGACGCTCCCGTGCTGGAGGACGTGCTGGAAACGTACATCAAAGGGAAGGAATGGCCCATGGGCAAGGTGATGAACTCCCTCCGCCTGGCCCTTACCGGCGCCGCCAGCGGCCTGGGCATCGCCGCCATCCTCTCTTTCATCGGCCGGGCCGAATTTGCCCGCCGCATGGCGTTTGTCGCGCAGCGGCTGGGATAAGACCTTTCTTATAGCACAAGCTCCCGCACAAGAACGACGTCTTTTGTGCGGGGGCTTATGCTATCGCTTCATCTGGCGCACGGAATCGGCCCAAATTGTGCGGGAGGGTATGCCTTCTTGCGGTAGCCGGTAGCCGGAAGGACGGAACGGTGTATGCTGCTGACGACAGGCGGCCTATTCCAGAATGTAAACGTCGTCCCCGGGGGAGGCAAAGTGGTAGGTGTCGCGCGCGAAGGATTCCAGGGAGTCCCGGTTGTTGCGCAGGGCGTCTATCTCCTGCTCCATGGCGTCTATCTCGCTCCGGAGACGGGCCATTTCCCGCTCCTGCGCCTTCACTTCCACACTGGCACGAATCCAGTTGAGCACACTGTTGTGCGCGAAGAACAACAGCCACAAGGCAACCACGGTAGTGACCACAATCACGAAAGGAATCAGGTAATTGTGGTCGCTCCGCTTGAGCCATGCCCAACGGTCTTTCTTGACGGGGACTTCCTCTTCCATACGTTTACAGTTCTACGGTGTCGATGTTGCCGCGCTGCTGCACCAGCGGAATCTTGTGGAAGGCCATGAGGCAGGCGGCCAGCACCACAACGCCCAGCACATACACAATCATGTACGTGGTCCGGGGCATCATGTCAATCCAGAATTCCGTCTCCTGCAGGGAAGGAATCTGGGACAGGATAACGGCCGTACCGTTGTTCAGGAAATGGATGAGCATGGTAAGCCACAGGTTGCCCGTCTTGTAATACACATAGCCCATGACAACGCCGATGATAAAGGCATTGAGCGCCTGCCAGGGGTTCATGTGGATAAGGGCAAAGAACAGGGCGCTCACCACGATGGCCCAACCGGGTTTCAGGCGCGTGAGAAGGCCCCTCAGCACCATGCCGCGGCACAGCCATTCCTCAAAGATGGGCGCAAAGATGGCCACCAGCAGGAAACTGCTCCACAGCGGACCGCCCGTCATTTGCTGCAGCAACTCCGTAATCATGTCGTAGAAGGACTTCATGCCGGGCGTGAGCGTAGTAAGCTTGTAGTTCCAGTAATTGGGCAGGTCCGCTGCCACCATGGTGGCGTAAGTAAGCGCCACGGTGATAAGGACCATTTGCCAGCCTTTGAACGGGCCGAAATGATTGGAATTCAGCTTGTAACCGGTCTCGAACAGGCTATTGCGCTGGCTCTGCTGGCCGGCATAAATCATGGCCGGGACAAAGGAGAGCGGATACACCACCAGCATGGCATACCTCTGCACCAGTTCCACGGGCAGGAAGGCGTCCAGAATGAGCTCCACGATGCCTCCAAAGATAGTTCCCAGCAGGAACCAGCCCAGCAGGCCGAACATGCCCTTCACGCCGGGAACATACCAGGAGTGTGAGGCATACAAATCGTAATTGTTGACGTTTCTTGCAAATAATTTCATAGGCATGGGGATTCTTCGGCTTTGCCCGGAATGAGCGGAAAGACTAATACAACGGGCTGGGATACACGCCCTCCTTGACCAGTTCCGCGAATTTGGCCACCACGCCCGGACGGTCCTCCTTATAAGTTACGCCGAACCAGCGGGACGGGGTGGACAACACTTCGCAGCTGCCCTGGCCGGATTTCACGATGACATCCACGGCGTAAGGGATGTAGTACTCCTTCTTGGGTTCGGTGATATGTTCCTGGAGGAAGGTCTTGAAAATTTCCGCGCTCTTGGTGAAATAATCCGGGGTGAAGCCCCACATGTTCATGGAGCAAAGCGCCTTGGCATCCAGTTCCACGTGCTTTTCTCCGTTCACGGAATTGTTGCCATAAACCTTTCCGTCCGCCTCGCGGGCAATCTCCAGGTGCTCGGCAATGTCCGTCAGGTTGCCGGATTTGTCATAGGAGCAGATGCCGCGGGAGACGCTTCCGTTCTCGCTCAGGGTATTTTCCAGTTCAAAGCCCACGATGCAGTACCGGCCTTCCGAGCCTGCATGCCGGCGGCACCACTCGCCCAGGATTCTGAAAGACTCCTTGCCGTAAAAATCGTCCCCGTTGATAACGGCGAAAGGTTCCTTGATGACCTCTGCGCCCATGAGCACGGCATGGGCGGTGCCCCAAGGCTTTACGCGCTCTTCCGGAACGGTGAACGGGGCGGGAATCTTGTCCAGCTCCTGGGTTACGAAAACAAATTCCAAGGGTTTTCCGTCCTTGGTTTTTACTCCGGCGTATTTTTGCTTTACAGCGGTCTCCATCTGCTCTTTGAAGGACTCCCGGACAATATAAACCACCTTTCCGAAACCGGCTTCCACGGCATCGTGGATGCTATAGTCGATGATGGTTTCTCCGTGAGGGCCGAGGCCGTCCATCTGCTTGAGGCCGCCGTAACGGCTGCCCATTCCCGCAGCGAGTACAAGTAAAGTAGGATTCATAGTAAGGTTCGTATTTTAGTTTTGTTCCAAAGGATTACAAATATACTCAAAAAAATTGAGTATCTTCGCAAACTAAAAGCGAATAATTATGTGGCAGAGAATTCAAACCCTATACCTCCTCATTTCCGCCGCCCTGCTTGCGGCCCTCTGTTTCAGCAACGCCTACACGGTCACGGACCCGGACGGCCTGGTCAAGGTTTCCTATTGGCAGCTCCAGAAGCCCTATTTCGGCATTTTGCTGGGCATTCTTTGCGCCATGGTGGCCCTGGCGCTGCTCGTGTACAAATCCCGCATCCTGCAAATGCGCCTGGCCGTGCTTTCCGGCATCGTGGCCCTGGGCATGCAGGCATGGCTCGCCTGGATGTATTTCAGCTTTGAAGGCCCCGTGTTCAGCTGGACGGTCATCTTCCCGCTCATCGTTTTCATCTGCAATATGCTGGCCGCACGCGGCTGCTACCAGGACCAGCTGATGGTGGAGAGCGCTTACCGCGTACGGGAACGCCGTTCCCGCCGCAACAGGAAATAATACACTATGATACGAAGTCAATTATGCGATATCCTGGGCATTGAAAAGCCCATCTTCCAGGGAGGCATGGCCTGGATTGCGGACGCCCGTCTGGCGGCGGCCGTGTCCAACGCCGGCGGGCTGGGCCTTATCTCCTCCATCAACGCGGGAACGGAAGCTGTTCGGGATGAAATCCGCAAAGCCCGCACGCTCACGGACAAACCCTTCGGCGTAAACATCATGCTGGCCGCTCCCAACGCCGCAGAGATTGCCGCCCTGGTGGTGGAAGAAGGCGTGACCATTGTCACCACCGGCGCCGGTTCCCCCGCCCCGTACATGGAGCGCTGGAAAGAAGCCGGCATCCGCGTCATTCCCGTAGTCGCGTCCGTGGCATACGCCATCAAGATGGAGGAACTGGGCGCAACGGCCGTCATCGCCGAAGGAGCCGAATCCGGCGGTCACGTCGGCGAAACCCACACCATGGCCCTGGTGCCGCAGGTGGTGGATGCCGTGCACATCCCCGTTTTGGCCGCGGGAGGCATTGCCGACGGCCGCACGGCCGCAGCCGCCTTCATGCTGGGAGCCTGCGGCGTGCAGGTGGGCACGCGTTTCCTGGTGGCCGACGAATGCCGCGTGCACCCCACCTACAAAGAGCGCCTTGTCAAAGCCTCCGATGTCAGCACCATGGTAAGCGGAAAAAGCATCGGAGATGCCGTACGCTGCCTCAAAACCCCCTTTGCCAAGCAGTTTGCCAAGATGGAGGCCAACCATGTTCCGGCCGATGAAATCCGCGCTTTCGGAACCGGTTCCCTCCGCAAGGCGGTCTTCGAGGGAGATCTGGCGGGAGGCAGTTTCCTCGCCGGAGAGGCGGCCGGCTTAATCAGGCAGTGCCAGAGCGCGGAAAGTATTGTTAATGACATCATGGACGGTGCACGGGACGTGCTCGCCCGTGCCAAAGACCTTATCTGATTATGGAGCCCAAAAGAGTCGTAGTAAGCGGAATGGGGGTCATCTCGTCGGTAGGCAACGACGTAGATACCTTCTGGACCAATTTGAAGAACGGAGTCTGCGGAATTGACTATGTGGACGACTTCAAGGACATGCCCGTCAATTTCGCCGGGAAAGTAAAAAACTTCGATGCCGAACAATTCGGCATGGACAAACCTTTCGCCCGCAAGCAGGACTTCTTCACCCAATATGCCATGGCGGCCGCCTGGCAGGCCATGCGGCAGGCCGGCTTGCACGCGGAAGGCGATGACGCCAACATCGACCCCTATCGTCTGGGCGTATATGTGGGGTCCGGCATCGGCGGCTTTGAAGTGCAGTACCGCGAAACCACCAAAATGCTGGAAGACCCCAGCGGCAAATGGATTTCGCCGCTTTTCATCGCCACCATGATTTCCAACATCGCCGCCGGACACATCGCCATCAAGCACCAGGCCAAAGGACCGTGCCTGGATATCGTCACGGCATGTGCCACCTCGTCCCACTGTATCGGCGAGGCTTTCCGCGCCATCCGTCACGGCTATGCCGATGCCATCATTGCCGGGGGCAGCGAACATGCCTCCATCCCGCTGGGGGTCGCCGGCTTCTTCAATGCCAAAGCCCTCTCCCGCGCATCGGACCCGAAGTATGCCTCCCTCCCCTTCAACGCGAACCGGCAAGGTTTCGTGATGGGGGACGGCGCCGCCGTACTCGTGCTGGAATCGCTGGAGCACGCCCTTCAGCGCGGCGCCACCATTTTCGGAGAGGTGGTGGGCTACGGGAACACCTGCGACGCCTTCCATGCCACCGCGCCCCGGCCGGACGGCAGCACGCAGGCCCGGTCCATACAGGACGCCCTGGCGGAAGCCGGATTCAACCCTGCCCTGGACAACCTGTACATCAACACACACGGTACCGGAACCCGCCTGAACGACGTTGCGGAGACCATCGCCTGCAAAGTGGCGTTGGGCGACTATGCCTACAAGGCGCACCTTTCCTCCACCAAGTCCATGACCGGGCACATGTTCGGTGCCGCCGGCGCGGCGGAAGCCATCGCCACCATCCTGGCCCTGAAGGAAGGCATCTGCCCGCCCACCATCAATCTGGATACGCCGGACCCGGAATGTGACCTGGACTACACCCCGAACGTAGCCGTAAAAACGCCCCTGACGCTGGGCCTGTCCAATTCCTTCGGCTTCGGCGGCCACAACGCCTGCGTAGCTTTCAGACCTTTCAAACGATGAACCAGGAAGAGATAAAAACTTTTCTCCCGCACAGGGAGCCCATGCTCCTGATAGACGATGTCGCTACACAGGAAGACGGGAGCGTGCTCGCCCATTACCGCATCCCCGACAAACCTTTCTACTGTGAAGGGCATTTTCCCGGCAACCCCATCGTGCCGGGTGTTATCCTGTGCGAAATCATGGCCCAGGCCTGCTTTGTCCTGCATCTGGACGCCCTTAAAAACAGCACGCTTTTATACCGCGGGATGAACAACGTGAAGTTCCGCAGCGTCGTGAAACCGGGTGACGCATGTGTCATCACCGCCCGGCTCGTGGAGTCAAAAGGAAACCTGTATGTATGTGACGCCCAGCTTTCTGTCGCGGGTAAACGCTGCTGTCAGGGAACCCTCACCATCGCCACCGTCCCTACCGGCGACTAATCCTCTTTCCCGGGCAGGAAAAAGACATGTCGCAGGCCGTGGGGCTCCACCGCTTCGGCATGCATCTCTCCGCCGTGAATCCGGACGGCCTCATACACGATGGAGAGGCCCAGGCCGGTGCCGCCCAGCTCCCTGCTGCGCCCTTTGTCGGTCCTGTAAAAACGCTCATACAAATGGGGCAGGCTTTCCTGCGGGACACCGGGGCCGTCGTCGGCAAAAACAAAGTGCCACCGCCGGCCTTCCTCCCGCGCCGACAAGGTGACGGTGCTCCCCGCCCCGGCATAACGTAAAGAATTGTCCACCAGGTTCCTGAACAGGCTGTACAACAACTTTTCGCTCCCCCGGACAGGAAGGGTATCCGGCAGGTCGGTTACCAACGTCAGGTTTTTCTCCAGGAAGTCCGCCTCCGTATCCTGCCGGACCCGCGTAACGACCTCCGCCACGTCCACATCCTCTTCGAGCTCAATTTTCTCGGCCACGTCCAGGGTGGACAAATCGTCCACCAAATCGGCCAGCCGGCGGGACAGGGACAAGCTGCGCTCCGTAAACTTCTGCCGGGTTTCCTCCGGCATGTCGGGATGAAGATACATGGTTTCCAGACAGCCCCGGATTCCGGCAAGCGGGGTTTTCAGCTCATGGGAGATATTCTGCGTCAGGTCTTTCTGCAGCGCCAGGCTCTCCCGGTCCTGCGCCTTGGCCACGATATCGGCCACCTTCCGGGAATATATGTACAGGACAAGCAGCAACAGGATCATCAGGGCCAGGGCATACCAGAGGAAGGTATAGTCGGGTTTAAGGGCGAGCGGAAGCTGGTCGTCGTAAGGCAGGGCCGAACGGATAATCAGCTCCTGGGAGGGAATCCACGTGGCCGAATAAAAATACTCGTCGTCCACCGTGATGCTCTGTCGGTCGATGCAATACCCGCTTCCTTCCTTCAAGGCCTCCTGAATTTCTTTCCGGTTGCGATGGTCGCTCAGATTGGGGTATTCCTTGGTCTTGTTGTCGAAAAGGACGAAGCCATGCGGGTCGAGGATGGTCAGCCGCACGGACGGGATGGGATGCAATTCCAGATATTCCTGAATGGCCGATTCTTCCAGCTGAATGTATCGCAGCGCATCGCCCAGGGATGCATTGTAATCCTGCAGCTGCCGGTTCAGCAGCGCTATCTTGAAGGTCTTTTCCCGCTGTGCCTGATAAAGCAGGAAGGCTCCGGCAAACAGCAGGAACAGGAGGATGATGCTGAAGAACAGCTGCCGGCTAAATCTCGATGTCTTCATCTGTAAAACAATATCCGTGTCCGGGACGCGTCACAATACATTTCGCATACGGTCCCAGTTTTTTGCGAAGGCGGGTGATGCATACGTCCACGCTCCGGTCCGTGACCAGAACGCCGTCCGGCCATGCCTTGTCCAGCAGCTGCTCGCGCGAAAAGACCATGCCGGGGCGCCCCATCAGCAGCTGCAGGATGCCGAACTCCGTGCGCGTCAGCGAGACAGGCCGTCCGTCCACGCTCAAACTCTTCCCCCGCTCGTCCAGGGAAATGCCGTCCTTTCCGGCCGGGACGCCGGACGGAGCCGGCCGATGGGTCCGCCGAAGCACCGCCTGCACGCGCAGCAGCAGTTCCTGCACGGAAAACGGCTTGGTGATGTAGTCGTCCACCCCGATTCGCAAGCCGTCGATAATGTCCTCCCTGCTATTTTTTGCCGTAAGCATGATGATAGGGATATCGGCCGTCAACGGGTTCTCCTTGAGCTGCATCGCCATTCTCGAACCGGACATGCCTCCGAGCATCACATCCAGAATAAGCAGGCTGAAACGCGACAAATCCAGTTTCAGGGCTTCCTCGGCCGAAGCGGCGAGCGTCACATCGTAACCGGACATGGTAAAATTGAAGCGCAATACCTCCAGGATATCCGGCTCGTCATCTACCAGCAGAATGCTATGTTTGTTGTTGCTTTCCATAATTTCCCTACAAAAATGGAATATTTCGGCCGAATTTACAACACTGTAACAATAATGTAATAACGGTGTAGCCGCTTGGTAACAAGAGCGCCTTATCTTTGCAGCAAACAAAACACAAGCGACATGAAAAAACTAACTGCTGCGATTGTCGGCCTGCTACTCATACCGTTCGTCGCAATGGCCGACGGGAAAAGAATTCCTTTCGAAAAGTTGCCGGCGGAAGCCCGCACCTTCGTGAACACCTATTTCGGAGGAAGCAAAATCCTTCAGGTTACGGCCGAATGGGACGAGTACGACGTTTTGTTTGCCGACCTGTCCAGCGTGGAGTTCGACCGCTCCGGCAACTGGAAACAGGTGAAATGCAAAAAGGGAGGAGCCATACCGGAAGCCATTATTCCCACGCGCATCCTCTCGTATGTGAAAGAAGCCTTCCCCGATCAGCTTATCGTCAAGATAGAGAGAAGCCGCTGGGGATACGAGGTCGAAATTCAAAACGGTCTCGAACTCGAGTTCGACAAGAACTGTTCCTTTGTACGGATTGATGATTAAATAAATATGTAATTGCTATGAAAAAAACTGCCTTTATCATTCTTTTGTCTGCGGTCTGCCTGAGCGCCTGCCAGAACCGCATGCACCTCAATGGCATAGACAGCGCCGTTGAAGAAGCCTTTAACAACCAGTACCCGAATGCCTGGGACGTAGAATGGGAACAGCAGGCCGGAAATACCATCGTCATGGATTTCAGGGACGGCCTGTATGAAAAAGAAGCCTGGTACCTGACCGACGGCACCTGGATTCAGACCCGCACGGAACTCCCCCTGTACGAGGTTCCCAAAACAGTTATCGAAGCGGCCCTCGCCTCACTGGGCGCCGGCTGGTACATCGAAGAAGCCGAGTACTACGAGACCAGTTCCACCCCCGCCGCATACTATCTGCTGGACTGCGAAAAGATGCACGCCCAACAGGAAGCCCGCGTAAAAGTGCTGCCTGACGGAACCGTGCTGGACGCCGCCGGAACGGGCACTCCCGGCACCGGTACTGACACTCCCGGCACCGGCGGGGACATTTTTGCCGCGGCAAAAAGCACCTTCGCCACCATGTACCCCGGTGCCCAGCATGTGGAATGGGAAATGGAATATGGAAAACTGAGCGCGGAGTTCTATCTGGACAGACACGAAAAAGAAGCCTGGTTCATGACCGACGGCACCTGGATGTTCACCGAGACCGAACTGGCTGCGAACGAAGTTCCCCAGAATCTGGTAGATATCGTCATGGCCAAACTGGGAGACGGCTGGCACATCGACGACGCCGACCATTTCCTTTCCAGCACAGAGCCGTACGAATACTATACGCTGGAGTGTGAGAACAATTTCACCGACCGCGAAGCCAAACTGAGCATTACGAAGGACGGTATTATCCTCTGACGAATTAAAACGAACTTTTACTCTCTGCGGGAGAGGCGGTCCCAGGCCAGCCTCTCCCATTTTGTACCCGGACGGCCGTAATTGGCATACGGGTAAATGGAGATGCCGCCACGGGGCGTAAAGAAGCCTGTCACCTCTATGTACTTGGGATCCATGAGCTTGACGAGGTCCTTCATGATGGTGTTCACGCAGTCTTCATGAAAATCCCCGTTGGAGCGGAAACTGAAAAGATACAGTTTGAGGCTCTTGGATTCCACCATCTTCACATCCGGAACATAGCTGATGCGAATCTCGGCAAAGTCCGGCTGGCCCGTAATGGGGCACAGCGTGGTGAATTCCGGGCAGTTGAAACGCACCCAGTAGTCGTTGTCCTTGTGGACGTTCTCGAAGGTTTCAAGCACCTCCGGGGCATATTTCTGGCTGTATTCGGCCTTGTGGCCCAGCGCTTTGAGTTCTTTCGGATTGCGTGCCATCATGCGTCCTCCCCTGCTTCTTTGAGCCTTTCGGCATTTTCCGCAATCTGCAGCTGGTCGATGCATTCCTGGATGTCGCCGTCCATGAACACCGGCAGGTTGTACATGCTCCAGCCGATGCGGTGGTCCGTCACGCGGCCCTGCGGATAGTTGTAGGTGCGGATTTTGGCGCTGCGGTCACCGGTGCTCACCATGGTTTTGCGCTTGGCGGCAATGCCGTCCAGGTATTTCTGGTGCTCCATGTTATACAGGCGGGTGCGGAGTTCTTCCATGGCCCGGTCCAGGTTCTTGAGCTGGGAACGCTCCTCCTGGCACTGCACCACGATGCCGGAAGGGATGTGGGTGAGGCGCACGGCGCTGTAGGTGGTGTTCACCCCCTGGCCGCCGGGGCCCGATGCGCAGAAGAGGTCCTTGCGGATATCGGCGGGATTCAGCTCGATGTCGAACTCGCCGGCCTCCGGGAAAACGGCCACCGAGGCGGCCGAAGTCTGGATGCGGCCCTGGGTTTCCGTCTGGGGCACGCGCTGCACGCGGTGCACGCCGGACTCGTATTTCATGACGCCGTACACGCCGTCCTGGCTGCTGGAAAGCTTGAACACAATCTGTTTGAAACCGCCGGAGGTGCCGGGAGCCTGGTCCGTGACTTCCAGTTTCCAGCCGCGGCGCTCCGCGAAGTGCTGGTACATGCGGAAGAGGTCCCCGGCGAAAATGGCGGCCTCGTCACCGCCGGTACCGCCACGGATTTCCACCATGGCGTTTTTGCCGTCGTCAGGGTCTGCCGGAATCAGGAGCAGCTTGATATTCTGTTCCATGTCCGGAAGCTGGGGTTCGATTTCCGCAATCTCCTCCTTGGCCATTTCCTTGAGGTCGTCGTCCTTCTCGTTCATGAGGATGTCCTTGGCCTGGGCGAGCTCGTCCACCAGCCGTTTGTACTCCAGGCCGGCGGCAATGATGGGCTGCAGTTCCTTGTAGTCCTTGTTCAGCTGCACGAACTTCTTCATGTCCGCAATCACTGCGGGGTCCGCCAGCTGCTCTTCCAGCTTCTTGTATTTGTCCTGAAGGCTCAGCACCTTCTCCAGCAATGTATTTTCTGCCATAAAAATTGTTTTAGCCTGCAAAGATAATCATTTTCCGGCAAATATTCGCACCGGGGCCTGTGGGAAGGTCCCCGGCCATGGAGCGGCCAGGCTACCGCCCGTGGACGGCCCGCGCCAGCGCTTCCCGGTCTTCCGGATGGGCGATGGAGATGAGCAGGCGGGCGCGTTCCTGCAAAGACTTGCCGTACAGGTTCACGGCGCCATATTCGCTGACCACCCACTGGACATCGGCACGGGGTGTCACGACGCCAGCGCCCGGATGAAGCTGCGGGACAATCTTGGACTGCCCCTTTTTGGTGCGGGAAGCCAGGGCGATGATGGCCTTGCCGCCTTTGGAGAGTTTGGCGCCGCGGACAAAGTCCAGCTGCCCGCCGGTGCCGGAATAGATGCGGGGGCCGATGGAATCGGCACAAACCTGACCGGTGAGGTCAATCTCGATGGCCGAATTGATGGACACCATGCCCGGATTGCGTGCAATCACGCGCGGGTCGTTGGTATAAGCGATGTCCCGCATGAGCACCTGCGGATTCTCCCGGATGAAATCGTACACCTCCTGCGAGCCCAGGAGGAAAGAGGCCACCACTTTCCCCGTGTCGATGGCCTTGCAGGCCCCGTCGATGACCCCGCTCCGGATAAGCTCCAGGGCGCCATCGGAAAACATTTCCGTGTGCAGGCCCAGGTGCTTGTGCCCGCCCAGGCTGGCGCAGATGGCGTTGGGCATGGAGCCGATTCCCATCTGCAGGCAGGCCCCGTCCGGAATGAGCCCGGCACAGTTGCGGCCGATGGCCAGGTCCGCCCGGGAGGGCTGCGCATAAGTGCTGGTAATCAAAGGCCGGTTATCCTGCACAAGGGCCGTAAACCGCTCCAGGGGAATGAGGTCTCCGTAGGCGAACGGCACCTGCGGATTCACCACGGCGATACGCTCCCGGGCCACTTCCAGCGCAGCCGGCGAACAGTCCACCGACGTTCCCAGGGACACCATGCCGTCCACCGGCTCCGACACCTGCACCATGGCAACGTCGCAGCGCAAAGCCCCGGTGCGGTACATGAGCTGGGATTCGAAGAGGTTGGTGGGAATGTAGTCCGCGACACCCGCCTGCACGGCGGCCCGCAGATTGGGTCCCACGAAGAACCCCTGGTCGAAGAAGGCCTCGTGGTATTCCGGTGAGCCGTAGGGGGCCGGACCCTCCGTATGAAAATGATGAAAGTGTATGTCCCGCAGCTCTTCCGCCCGCCCGCACAAGGCCTCGATGAGGATGTGCGGCACGCTGGCAATGCTGGAGAGATGGATATGGTCGCCGCTCCGCACGGCGCGTACGGCTTCGGCAGCACTGATATACAGGGGCTTTCTCATTTTTAAAAGGCAAAGATAACACAAATTGTTGTATCTTTGTGCTTCCAAAACGCCAAATCATGCATACAAGAGAAGAAAAAATGGCCGCCTTCGGCCGCTTGCTGGATATCATGGACGAGCTTCGGGTAAAATGCCCCTGGAATGCCGCCCAGACCATGGACTCCATCCGTCCCATGACGGAGGAAGAAGTCTATGAGCTCAGCGACACCATCCTGGAGGGGAACCGGCAGGGCACGGCCAAGGAAATCGGCGACCTGCTGTACCACATGGTCTTTTATGCGCGTATCGGAGAGGAAGAAGGCGCTTTTGACATTGCCGACAGCATCGACAAGGTGTGCGACAAAATGGTGTTCCGCCACCCGCATGTGTTTGGCCCCGAGGCCGGCAGGGAGACATCGGCCAAGGAAATTGCCGATACCTGGGAACTGGTGAAAGCCAAGGAAAAGGATGGCAACAAAACCGTGATGGGAGGCATTCCCAAGGCCATGCCGGCGGTTTTGAAAGCCCTTTCCATGCAGGAGAAGGCCCGTGGCTGCGGCTTCGACTGGGAAAAACGCGAAGACGTGTGGGCCAAGGTGGCGGAGGAATACCGGGAGGTGGCGGAGGCTTCGGACGAGCACAGGGCCGAGGAGTTCGGTGACCTGCTGTTTGCCGTCATCAACGCCGCACGCCTGTACGACGTGGACCCGGAAGCCGCCCTGAACCGCACCTGCGAGAAGTTCCGCCGCCGCTTCACCTACGTGGAGCAGGAGACCTTGCGCAGCGGCCGGAAGCTCTCCGACATGACCCTCAGGGACATGGACGCCCTTTGGGACCAGGCCAAAGCGAAGGGACTGTAGGTTTGGCCGTCGTTCCGGCAGAGGGTGCGTTCCCGAGCGGCCTCGGCTATGAGCGATTCGCCACGATGGTCATCTTCATGAAACAGACAAGATTTCCTGTGAGTCAATGATATGCAGGCCGGTCTTGTCGGACAGCGCCAGGCGGAGCATGGCGGCGGCCACCGCTTCGGTCGGCATCGGCTTCCATGAGCGCATGAGGCCGATGGCATTCAGCCCTTTCAGGATGGCCACGCCGGCTTTTTCGCCGAAACGGTCGCTCCCCTTCCGAATCAGGGACGGGGGCCGGAGGATGAAGCATCCCGGGAATCCCAAGCGGGCCACGTCCTCGTCCAGCCTGCCTTTCATCCGGGAGTAGAAAATCTTGGACTTGGCATCGGCCCCGACAGAGGAAACCAGGACGTATTTGCAAACGCCATTCGCACGTGCAGCCTTGGCCGCCTGGTACTGGTAGGTATAGTCCACTTTCCACTGGACATTCTGGCTTCCGGCCGCCTTGATGGTCGTTCCGAGGCAGGAGAACAGGACGTCTCCCGTGAGAAGATGCGTCCACGTTTCCGGACGGTCGAAGTCCACGACATGTGAAACCAGTTTGGCCGATGTGACGGGGACCTCCCTCCGTACCAATACCTCCACCCGCTCAAAAGAATCGTTTTTGAGCAACTGTTCCACAAGGTCTTTTCCCACAGCGCCCGTGGCGCCGATAACAATTGCTTTCATCTCCGGAATTCGTTTGGATTCGTTTCCAAAGATACACAAAATCCGCCGGATGCTCAAATCCCGCGCCGGCACTTCGTCTCTCAGAGCCGCGACCGTCCCTCAGAGCCGCGATTGCACAAAATCGGTCCTGGAGGGCATTCTGTCTGCAAACGTGGCAAGGGTTTTCGCCAAAACGGACGCTTTCACTGCCGCGATTGCACGAAATCGGCCATGGAGAGCATTCTGTATGCAAACGTGGCAAGGGTTTTCGCCAAAACGGACGCTTTCTCTGCCGCGATTGCACGAAATCGGCCACGGAGGGCATTCTGTATGCAAACGTGGCAAGGCATTTCGCCCAAACGGATACTTTCGATGCCGCGATTGCAAAAAATCGGCCCTGGAGGGCGGTGTGTATGCAAACGCGGCAAGGGTTTTCGCCAAAACGGACGCTTTCTCTGCCGCGATTGCACAAAATCGGCCATGGAGAGCATTCTGTCTGCAAACGTGGCAAGGGGAGGAAGGGATACCCTCCTCCTGCATGCTTACGCTGGCGACAACATCAGCAGTATTCGCACCGGAAACAGCAACGGCATCGGCCGCATTCGCACCGGCATCGGCATCAACAGCATTCGCTTCACGACGGCCTCACCGCCCAGGGTTGCTGTCATGGGTCCAAAAGGTGGGACGATGACCGCAAAAAACGCCTTAAACGCCGTCATGGGTCCAAAGAATGGGACGATGGCAGCACGCAAGAACTGCGACGCCCCCATATTTTGCCGCCCGCATCGCCCTTTGTCAAAGTGCCATTTACCATCAGGGCATCAGGCTATCAAGCCATCAGGGCATCAGGCTATCAAACCATCAGGGCATCAGGCTATCAAGCCATCAGAGCATCAGGGCATCAGGGCGTCAGGCTATCAGGGCATCAAGCTATCAAGCCATCAGGCCATCAAACCATCAAGCCAATCAAAGAAACCGGGACATTCCCCGGGCACATCGGCAGAAGCAAGGGCCTCGTAATGCACTTTTCCTTCCCCGTCGCTCCGGGAGCAATCGGCAAGCTGCGGCAGAAGAGCGGCCTCGGCTAGGAGCAATTCTCCACGATGTAGGTCATCTTCATGCCGTTGTACTCGAACGAGGGGACTTCGCCGCTGCCGCAGACGGGCAGGGAACCTCCTTGGATACGGTTGTCCTTGAGAATGGTCTCCGTGACACCCTGCATCATGCCGAATACGGCATACTGGAAATTATACTCGCCGATCAGGCTGCCGGCCTGGAAACGGCAAAGGCTGCCGGCCTGGATACTGCGGAGACCGTCGGCCTGGATGCTGGTGAGGGCGGTGTTGCCGCTCACGATGCCGTAACGCTCACTGCCCGCCAGCCCACCGGCCACCACCTGGCCCTTGCCGCTGTCTCCGCTGAGGGAAATCCGCCCCTTGGCCGTGCTGTTTTTGATGTAGGTGGAACCGCCCTGCAGGCCGCCGATGTAGGAAGTCTGCTCGCCATCGGCCTCTTTCCTGTCATATTGCACCTCGATGTCCACTTCGGCGGTGCAGCCGTCCGTCTGGCTGTAGGACTCTCCGGCCAGGCCGCCTATGAAGAGCATGCCGCCGGCTTGGCCCGCCGCTTTTACCGTTATACTGCCATCGACCCGGCAGTCCCGGATGTCTCCGTCCCATACGCCGGCAATCAGGCCGGCGGCACTGACATAGGACTGCGCCTCCCGGGAAATTTCCACACGGGTTTGCAAGCCTTTCACGCAGATTCCCTCCAGGATGCAATGGCGGCCTCTGTCCTGCCGCATCATGCCGGAGACGGTGCCTGCGTACAGGATGCTGCCTTTTACGTCGATGACAGGCTTGTCGATGACCAGGCCGTGTACCTCGCCGTTGGCGACAGCGCCAAAAATACCGCATTGGCCGAAGGGATATTCGCCTTGGATTTTGAGGCCCTTGATGGCGTGTCCGTTGCCGTCCAACCGACCTTTGAAAGCATGGACCCACCATTCCGCGTCGGCATATTCGTAGTCGGATTCGTAATTGCCGATGGGCGTCCAATTCCCGAAGGAAGACAGGTCGATGTCATTGTCCAGGACATACCAGCCGTGCAGGTCTTTGCGCACTGCGTCCAATTCTTCCGCCGTACGGATATGGACGGGTGCCGCCCAGCGGGCATACAGCGTCATGGACCGGGTGACCGGCATCCATTCCACCGGCGGCTTCATGAATTCCGGGGTTTTGGCGCCGAAAAGCCATTCCTGCGTGCAGGCGGGGTCCTTGTACCAGCCTGCAAAACGGTAGCCTTCGCGTGCGGGGATGGGCTTCTGCGCAAGGGACATTTCCTTGTCCTGAGGCACGGTGACAGGCTGAGGGGCCTGCTCCCTGGTATCGTAGTTGAGGTCGAATTGAACGGTAACTTCTGCGTTTTTCATACTGAATTATCTGGTTTATCTGTTACGGACTTGATTCCGTTCTCAAATTTACTGAAATTCCGCCGGATAATCAAATGCATTCCGCAGTAACCCCACACGACACAAAGCTGACGGACCTCCGGAAGTCCACGGATTTCTCCTGCGCCATGACTTTATAAGGTATGAAGAATCGGGGTCGTAACGCCATCGAAACCCGTGTGCGGAAAACTTGACTGACTGCCGTGAGGAAGCGATGGAAATTATTGATCCCGCTGCCGCAATTGCACAAAATCGGCCCTGGAGGGCGCTCTGTCTGCAAACGCGGCAAGCCTACTCCCAAGCGCTAATGCTCCGCCGCACGGCTCTTGCTCACCAGCACCACACCTCCGACCACCAGGAGGGAGGCCAGGACCTTCTGCCAGCTGAGGCTGTCCAGCCCGGTCCAGATGCTGATTATTGCGGCGATGATGGGCTGCAGATAGGAGTACATGCTCACCAGCGTGGGCCGAATGAACTTCTGGCCGTAAGGAATCAGGAAGTAGGCCACAAAAGTGGCAAAGAAAACCAGGTAGCCTATCTCCCAGCGCACATTCGGCGGGATGGCCGCAAAATCCGTGGTCAACAGGCCCCCTGCCGATACAGGCAACGACAAAAGCAGCGAGAAAAGGAAAGACCACTTCATGAAGGTGACCACGCTGTACTTGGAAATCAGCGGCCGGAAAATACCCAGATAGAGCGAGAAACTGAGGCTGTTCACCAGCAGGAGTACGACGCCCCAGGGAGAGGTCACGGAGGCTCCTCCCCCGTGGATGGAATTGAAAATAAGCAAAAGGACGCCGGCAAAACTCAGCGCTACGCCTCCCGCTTTCTTCCCCGTGATGGGCTCTCCCAGGAACAGGAAGGCGAAGAACATCGTAAAAATAGGCCCCAGGGTGCCGATGATGGCGGTATCGATGGCCGATGTCATGGTTATGGCCATCAGGAACGTCATTTGCGGAACAAAGAGGCCCAGGAGGGAAGCGGCGGCAATTTTCCAAATATCGGCCTTTTCCACCTTTTCCCGGGGCATGAAAAACGAGAGCAGCCAGAACAGGGCCGACGCCCCGATGGCACGCAGGCTGAAGAGCACATACGGAGACACCGTCTGGGAATTGGCGATGTCCTTGCTGAAAACCAGATTGAGGCCGAAAATGAGATAGGCGGCCGCAATGGAAAGGTGTCCTTTGAGTTTCTCCGTTTCCATATGTCAATGGAACATGCCCCGTCAGAAGATGGTCAGGATTTCATCAAGGGGTTTTCTGGCAGGACGCTGCGGGTCCGAAGCCCGGCATCCCAGTGCGATGACAGCCATGATGGTCTCCTGCTCCGGTATGTCGAAAATCCCGCGGATAGCATCGGCGTCACGGCCGCCCATGATGAGGGTGTCGTATCCCATGGAACGCGCCTTCAGGACGAGAAGCGCGTCGCTCAGGCCGTTGTCATAGGCACCCCAGCCCTCTCCCACCTCGTTGGCCGGTTCGCCGTCCCGGCGGAAGCCGGAAAGTCCCCGCACAAAGGTGGAAACGATAAACACGGGCGCGCCCTCAGTATTTTTCCTGTTCCAGTCGCCGATTACTTCACGGACGGCATCGGCCTTCTCCTTCGAAAGGGCCACATAGTAACGGCTGGGCTGGGAGTTGGTCCAGGAGGGAGCCTCCTGCGCCGCTGCGATGATGCTGCGCACATCGGCCTCGCTGACGGTCTTCGTGGAATCGAAATCCCGTACGCTCCGGCGCATATGGATGAGCTGGTCAAACGATGCCGTTTCTGCGGCCGTATCCCCCTTGGGTGCACAGGAGAGCATGAGGAGTCCCAGTGCGAATATAAGTGCTTTTTTCATAATAGATTGATTACATCTTCAAGCGCAGGCGCATAGCATATTTACGGGGCAGGATAAACCAGCGGACTGGACCCGAGGTAGCGTCTTCCGTTGTTCTGGTAGGCCTTGCCATCCCAATAGATGGTACCGCCGATAGTGACAATGCCACATCTGCCATCTTGTCCAGAGCCAATTGCGTTCGGGGAACCATTGCCTTTCGTAGCCTGAACCCGTTCGACGTCCGGGGAGATGGTAATGTTCCCGCAGAATGAATTTCCGGTGCCGCTTCCAATGCCGGCAAAGCCAAGGCTTCCCTGGGCCGTAACGGTGCCGCCGTTTATTGTAATGTTGCCGCACGATGACCTGGTCCTTAACCCCGGCATTCCCGCACCGATTCCGGCACCCAGCTTGCCAGTCGCGTTGACGTTGCCGCCGTTGATGGTTATGTTACCGCATCTCCCGCTATTCGGACCGCCGATACCGGAACTGGAGCCAAAAGCATCGATGGTTCCCCCGTCTATGACAATATCACCGCAGTTAATTACGTCCCTGCCCAAAAGAGCAAAAAGGATATGGCATCCCCCGCCGATGCCGCTACCGGCGCCGCTGGCTTTGACCGTGAGTTTGCCATCGCCCCGGATGGTGAGCGTATGGCCTTCGGCGGCGAAGATGCCGGGATGGAGGCCTCCAAAACTCTGCACGGTGTTTGTCCCTTCGAGAAGAAGGATGGCATCTCCCAGCGGGGTAATGCCCGCCCAGGCTTCGGGCTGGCCCTCGTTTTTGGTTCCGTTGATGTTGACATCCCTGAGGATGACAAAAGCCCCGTCGGCAACGGTAATCTTGTATTTACCGCTGAGCGTCCCCGTCAGCACGTCGCAGTTCTTTGCTTCATAGTGGCCGCTCAGTTTCGACAAGTCAACGATATTCGTGGGAACCTCTGCCATTTTCAGGCCCTGCGGATAGAAGTGACCGGCTTCGAGGGTCTCGGCTTTTACCGATTTCGTGTATAACCGACTCCCGGTGACTTCGTAAGTTATATCGGCCCCGGAGGTAGGACGAAGGGCCACATAGACAGGGCCCGGAACTGGCTTGCGCTTGATAATGTACGAATACGTGCCGTCGGAGATGGTCATCTCCGTCACGGTACCGGTCAAATCGACGGCGCCCGATTCATCTTTAAGGGTAAAAGCACAGATAGCCAGTTTGTTGACCATGATTCCATCCGGCAGCTTGGAGCCGTCCCATTCGCCCGTAAACTCGCAATAATCCAGATGCTCGGCAATGTACGCGATGGTGCCGTTTTGACTGGCAAGCGATTCAAGGTTCACGGAGCCGTCGGCCTTTGCCATGACTGCGGGATAAATGAATGTCACCTGCTTTGTCTTATCCGGATCCGTAAGCGCAACGGTGAATGACGCCGTTTTACCATTGCCGGTGATATCGGACACGGCCAGCGAAGCGCTCTCCGCCCTGACAGTCTTGCCGGCGGAATTCCGATAGACCACCGCAATCCGGTCGCCGGCGGAAAAGGTCTTCACGCCCTCGCCGGTCAATGCCTTCGTTTCGGAAGCCTCCATGCTTACCGTTGCCGTGAACGTAAGCGCACTTCCTTCCGCAGTATCCGGAAGTTCTTGCTTCTGACAGGCGGCCATGATGACGCCCAGGGCAACAAGAACGGATATACGCAAATACATCGTCTTTTTCATTACTTTTCGGAATAATCGTGTTGGACGTAATCCTGTATGGAGTGAATCAGATAGCCGGAAACCGGACGGACCGCACATCCGTAGCGCCTGAAAAACGTCGAAAATTCTTTCCGGTCAGGCTGCAGATTTGCATACCATGCATAGTCATTGGATTTGTCATACAAGGAAGAAGACCAGTAGCAGCCTACAACCTTGTAGAGTTCGACAAGTTCATCGTTCATCCGGAAACTGGTGGCCGGAAGAAAGATACTCCTGTCCGTATATCCCTTTTTTTTGCCGCTGACCAGGTAGCCATTCCCTTTCCACTCCCACTCGCAATTGCGCATCAGCTCTTCCCATTCCGCGTAAGTGGGAATCCGGAACTTCCCGCCCAGCGCGGCATAGGCGGCATCATCTTCCTTCAGGAGCGTGACGTAGTCCTTGCCGGTATATCTGGAGAGTTTGTCTCCGGCGCCGAACAGGTATTCACTCTCGGAAAAATTCCTTTTGCCGTCGTTGTATCCGCTGACTTCCCCCCAGGAGAAAAAATCGCCGATTTCCGCTTCTGTATCGGCCCCCACGTTGCGCTTGGCCCACATCACGTTCAGGCCCAAATCTACGTACAGGTCTGAAGCTTCGGATACAGTCCAGCCGCCATCTCCGCTCTTCGAAAGAGCCGGCAAATGGTGAACGGCTCCGTACCCGAGGGCGAGGTCTTCCTGCTTGAGCGAATAAATCTTGTAGTCGCCGGCAAGCGAGAAACTGTAGTCCGCCTTTTCATCGGGCCTGACGGGACGTCCGGCAAAAACGACACCGCTGCTGCCGACAACCCCGCCAAGGCGGGCACCGGCCTGAAGCATCTCTTCCGCAATGGAGCCGTCTTTCCCCACACTCGTGCAGGCAACCGGCCTGATGAGCGGACAGCCCAGCGAATAGCCCTCCACGTCGGAACGGAGTCCCTCCATGTAGAACAGCACAAACTCCGCCTGCTTTTTCTTTAGGGGCATCCAGGCCGTGACGGTAGAATCTGCCGTCGAATAGGAGAACTGCTCATGGAGATAATAGCCGAATACTTTTTCCCCGTCATGGGTAAAGAAAAACCTGTCATCCGCATAAGCGACATCCACGGGAACCGGAAAATAAACAGCTGAAAGGACATGGGACTCCAACGCGTCGAAGTCTCCCTTCGTAAACTCACCGAAGGGGATCACTTTCCAGTCTGTTCCATCGAATTCCATAGAGACATATTTGCCTCCTATTCCGTCGAAGAACACATGAATCACATCTCCGTTCATCCAGGTGTCATAGTCCGCCTTGGTCTCCCCGACATTGAGCGCGAAACTGATGGGCGTGTCCGCCGGAATTTCCCCTGCCGGCTTGGCACAGGAAAGCAGCCCGGCGACAAGGCACATCAAAATAATTGTTTTCTTCATCATTTTCTCCACATTAGAATCCTACTCGACATCCCTCACCAGGCGAACAGCACATCCATCACTTTTATAAATCCGGCCGATTTTCAAAGCATTCAAGTAATATAGCGCATAAACAAGCGAATTCGAGTCCTCGTCCGCGTCACTCGACCAGTAATAGAAATATTCTCCGACTGAAAGGGTCTTGTCCCCGTACTGCTGTCCCGCAGCGGGCAGGAAGACGGCACCTGCGCTTTCCATCTGGCGCCATTGTTCCTCCGTATAAACATTGCTGTCCCAGCCGCCATTCGAGACCCAGTTGAATGTGCATCCGGGAGGCGAGGTCCAGTTATCGGGAAGAAAGACCAGTCCGTGCACGTTATTGACCGTCGCCTTCGCGTTGGGGCTGTGATGCTTCAAATAGTCCCATTCCGCCCGGGTCAGCGTGCGGTATCCGGTTTTTCCGTCGATGTAGTTTACCCCCCAATCTACCCAGACCGGATAATCTTCCGTATTTTTACTCACATTATTCGGATTTTTTCCGGTGCCCCAGCCGAAGAGGTCGCGGTGATTGTCCCGCTGGGCAGAGCCGAAAATTTCCCACTGGTGATTTGCAAAACGCCAGGCGCCGACATACTGCAGGTTACCCTTGGAGAAATACACTTTCTTCGTGCTGCTGACGCTGAACTGGCCGCTGACAACGCTGGAGACTTGCCTTTCGTTGTTATAAATCAGCACCGGCCTCACTTTCTTCCATAAAGATTTGCTGGCGAAACTCCAACCATCGGGTCCGAAGTACCAGGCGGTACTTGCCAATGAAGCAGAGAATGTCGCGGAGGACCAGTACTCGCCGGAAAAAGCAGTTCCTCCCGCTCCTACGGTAAAGAATTCATTGACGTTAGCGTCGTAAGTATATCCCCAACCGCTCTGGATCGAACCAAGCGATGAGAAAATATCCCGATAGACAGACCGCCACGGCACGCCCCAGTCGGCCACGGCTACGCCGCCCAGCGAGCTGAAGCCCAGCATACCGTTTCGGGCAGACTCAGGCAAGATTTTCCGCCCTTCATTCACCGGGTCGGAGGGCCAGCCGTTGATGGTGTCCCACGACTGAGGCGGAGCATCATGCAGCGCCACTATCACGCCGTAGCCGGGCCTGTAAACGTTGCCGATGATGCCGATGGGAATGCATCCGGCGGGAACGGCCCTCCTTTTCTCATGAACGTGGCCGGCAGTGCAAACCACACACCCCCTGTCGGAATCGCTTGAATCCGCAATCGTCCTGAGGATCAAAGACATCCTCAGGCCCAGCTCATAGAAGCCTCCGGCGACATAGGTCTTGTCAAGGGTTTCTTTCACAAACCACGAGTTGTCATAACGCTCCTTCTTGGTATGATACTGCATGTGGGCGCCGGAAGTGGGACGAATGGCCACGTAAATGGGGCTGGAGCTTGCTTCGCGGTCGATTGTGTAGGTATGGGCACCGTCACTCACCGTAAAGCTCCTGATTCTGTCGTTGAGACGGCCGGTTCCATCCTCGTTTTTGAGCGTAAAGGCGCAAATGGCCAGACGATTGACCATAATACCCGGAGGCAGCGCATCGTCCTTCCATGCAGCCGTACATGTGCAGCAGTCGAGCCGGGCCGCAATATCTTCCAGCGTACCTTTCTGGTTCGCAAGCATGCCGTAGTTCACGGTACCGTCGTCCTGGGCCATTTCGGCCGGATAGATGTAGGTCACCTCTTTTGTCCTGTCCGGGTTCGAAAGCGTAACAGTAATCCGGGCCGATTTGCCCTTGTTGGAAATGTCATCTTCCGTCAGTTTCTCGCTCACGGCCTTGACGGCCTGGCCTCCCGTATTCCGATAGATTACGGCAATCTGACCGCCGACGGAAAAGGTTTTCTCGCCCAGCGGAGTCAATGCCTTGGTTCCGTCGGTTTCCATGCTTACGCTCGTGGTAAGGGTAACAGGTCTGCCTTCCTCGGATGCCCGGAACTCTTCCTTGGCACAAGCGGCCGCGAGAGTCCCCATTGCGACGAGGGCGGCCATGCTGAAGTTCATTATCTTTTTCATCCGTTCTTCGTGTCAATGGGTTGGTTAATCTTCAACGTAATCATAATGGGTGTAGTCCTGCACATTTTCACCCTTGTAAACGAAAACAGGGCGGACTGCGCACCCGCAGTGCCGAAGCAATGCCGAAATCTCTTTCTTGTCCGCATCCAAAGCCGCATACATTGCCTTGTCATCGGAACCGGTATCGGGAGTTGAGGACCAGTAGCAGCCCGCATTCTTGAACTGCTCGGAAAGGTCATTGTCGGACCGATAGCTTGTAACGGGCAGGAAAATGCTTTTGTCCGTGAACCCGTCTTTTCGGCCGGTGACCAGATAGCCGTTGCCTTTCCATTCCCAGTTGCAGTTGTTCATCAGTTCCTCCCATTCCGCAGAAGTCGGCATCCGGAAATCCCCGCCAAGGAAAAAACGGGCCGCATCGTCCTCCGGCTGGAGGGTATTGCCGGCGAAAGCATATTCGTTCAGGGAAAAGCTCGTTTTCCCGGTGAGATAACCTTTTCTTTCGCCCCAGGAGAAGTAATCGCCGGCTTCCGACTCCGAAGCGGCGCCGAGATTGTTTTTGGCCCAGAGCACGCTCAGGCCCAGGTCTGCGCACAGGTCGTGAGCGTAGGCAAACGTCCACTTGCCGTTTCCAATCTCGGATATGGCCGGTAAATCATATCGGTTCTCCACCACGTAAACCTGGTTTTTCCGGGTGAGCGAGTAATACTTGTCGCCATTGGTGAGCAAAAAGCTGTAGTCGGCGCTTGTGCCCGACCGGAGAAGGCGGCCTGCGAAAGAGGCCCCGTTACCGTCGGCAACGGCGGCAATGCGCGCGCCGGGCAGGCGGACATCCTCCATAATAGTGCCGTCTATTCCTATGCCGGTACAGGCCACCGGAGAGACAAGCGGACATCCCAGGGTATATCTGTCCAGGCCGGATGTCAGGCCGGCCACGTGGAACACGGCAAAATCTGCCAGTTTCTTGCCCATTGTGAGCGTGGCCACGACCGTGCTTCCGTCCACGATGTACATGAACTTCTCATAGACATAGTAACTGTACATCTTCTCCCCGGCACCACTGAAAGAGAACCTTCCGTCCGCGTAAGAGACATCTACAGCCACCGGGAAATAAATCGCTGTAAGACGCTTGTTGCCCACGGCCTTGAAGTCCGACTCCAGAAATGTCTCGCTGGGAGTGACCGTCCAGTCGTTAATGCCGTCAAATACCAGGGAAATATATTTGCCTGCAACTTCGTCAAAGAAGACAAGTAGCTTGTCCCCCTTGCTCCAGGCTTCATTCTCCGACTTGGTTCCCAAGACTTTGATATTGAAAGTCATGGACTTTTCCGTACCGGACGACTGTTTGCCGCAGGACACCATCCAGCCGGAGACGGCGGTCAGCGCCAACACAAACAAAATAAAGCAAGTCTTTCTCATACAAATATATGACAATATATCTTACAAAAGTACGGAATATTTATCAGTAATCCTACTGACATTCAATACCCTTACAAAACTTTTCCGATACCGGCTTTGTGCCGGAGTGGCTGGAGAGTGCCGAACCGTCATTGAAAGTTTGTCCCCACCAAATAGGAACTTAAAACTTCATCTTGCGCGGGTCTTTTCCTGTTGGCGCAAAGAAATGTGTTTTTTTTGATTTACCAAATGCTTTTGCGGGCAGGAACATTATCAAGAAAAATCTCGGATTGAATCTCAAGATTATGGTGGTTAAGCCCCTCGGAAAAGTGCCCGCCGCAGTCCCGCAGCCTGCATATTCGCTGCCGCGATTGCACGAAATCGGCCCTGGAGGGCATTCTGTCTGCAAACGCGGCAAGGGTTTTCGCCGAAACGGACGCTTTCGCTGCCGCGATTGCACGAAATCGGCCCTGGAGGGCGGTTTGTATGCAAACGTGGCAAAGGTTTTCGCCAAAACGGATGCTTTCACTGCCGCGATTGCACAAAATCGGCCCTGGAGAGCGGTTTGTATGCAAACGTGGCAAAGGTTTTCGCCCAAACGGATGCTTTCACTGCCGCGATTGCACGAAATCGGCCATGGAGAGCATTCTGTCTGCAAACGTGGCAAGGGTTTTCGCCAAAACGGATGCTTTCGCTGCCGCGATTGCACGAAATCGACCCTGGAGGGCATTCTGTCTGCAAACGTGGCAAGGCTTATTTGGCCAAGTCTAATGTTCGATCGTCCCGCGAACCGGAGTAGAAAGCATCCAGCGCTTGGGCCCAAATGTCATCCGGAGACACCAGGTCGAAGAGTGTCATCGAGGATCTGAACTTGAGTGCATCAATGCTGCTGCCCATAATCTCATAGATGTCTTTACCCTTATGCGCCAAAACGGCAGCCGTAATTTCCTTCAGCCGCTTTCCAAGTATCGGATGGGCAAGGTGTGCCCTTGCCTCATCCAAGTCCCGGACTCCATAGAACTGTGCGTTGGGGCTATGTCCAAGCCCCTTTATCTGGGGAAAGATATACCAAATCCAGTGATTCATCTTCCTTCCCTTGACCATTTCTGCCAATGCTGTTTCATAACCGAAGCGCTGGCCGTCAAGAAATCTCTCAAGTTCCTCCATTATTCTACGATTTTGCAAGTCTTTCCATAAACGGTCTCCTCTCTCACGGCGTCAAGAATCTTGTGGAAGATTTTCGGAAATGGCCGAGCGACCCTGTCGGCCATTGACTTGGGGATTTCCTTGTAGTAGGCCTCGGCAATGCCGCCGGTGATGCAGGCCAGCGTGTCAGAATCGCCGCCCAGCGACACAGCCTTGCGTATGGCATCCTCAAAGCAGAAAGAATCCAGAAACGCGATAAGCGCTTGTGGCACTGTCCCCTGACAACTGTCTTCCCAGCCATATACGGGATGCCAGTAGTCCCAGGTCTTGTGCAGGTCGTACCCGTACGTCCTCTCAATATAATCCCGAATTCCCTCCTTCGAAACGCCGGAACGTGCCAAAAAGACGGCTGCGGCAGTAGCCTGTGCGCCCTTGATTCCCTCCGGATGGTTGTGCGTAATGGCCGCCGAGACCGCCGCCACCCGCTCTGTCTCTTCCAGCGTGTCAAAGAACCAACCACACGCGCTGACTCTCATAGCAGAGCCATTACCATAACTGCCATACGGATGTCGGCCGGTCTTGGAATCGTATGGTGAAACTCCGTACTGTTCATCAAAAGCGTACAGTTCCCTGGGGTTAAATAACCAGCAGTGAAAGCCTCCGCCATACCCGCCCATCGGACAGGGACATTTATGGCCGAACTCAACCATAATATCCTCCAGTCCCTGGTAGGTGTGTTCTTTATCTTTCAGCAGCCAATAGGCAACGGCCATTGTCATGATACTGTCATCCGTGTAGGCGCTGTTTCCTAAAAACAGGGTGAAATCGTATTCTTTTGTATTATGAAATTCGTAGGCCGACCCCACGGTATCTCCGATAATTGCTCCTAACATACTTGAACGCTATTTAATTCAACATATAAAGAAAGAAATTCCAATCTGCGTGGCAGTGCGGGCAATAAACCAGGATTCCCGCTCTGCCGCAGCGCTTTGCCCAAGTATCCGGAGGGGAACTTTGATACGTGGCATATAACGGCTGTCCGCATTCAGGGCAAATATTGTTAAGCAGATAGGCATAGAAGCTTAACCTCCACCCTCTTTTATCGGCATACCGTTCTTTTTTCAATCGGCAAAACTCCTTGAGTGACAGCTGCCGCTTTATTGTCAGCGGCTGATCATATAACGGATAGCGGATATTTAGATAAGGCTCATCCGGACGTGGTCCCCAGTGACATTGACTTGTGTCCTCTATCATACGTGTGTATCGATTTCGAACAATCTTCCTTTTGCTACGATAACGCAGATTGCAGACAGAAGGGCTTGCCACAATGATAAAAATACCGGCCAAAATGGCGAATAGAATAATCAATATCATTCTTTATATTTGATAGTCAGGACAGCGTTTTGATTGTCTATCGTGATGCTGCCGAAGCGTTCCAATACAGACTGCCCCAACAACAATGGAGCCTTCTGGTTCTTGATGACGGATGCTTCGATGTTTTTCAGTGTGCAATCCCCCACTTTTACCTCCCTGATGCGCACTATGGCGCCATCGGCGATGCTTCCATCGGCCGTAAGGTATCGGCGGGAGCCTTTGAAATCCTTTTCGTTCAGATAGTCATTCTTCAGCATAAAGTTGGCCTCTATACTGGATAAGGTAACATCACTGGCACCAGTATCGAAGATGAATTTAAGAGGCAGGCCGTTGATTGTGCAAGGGACCTCATACGTTCCTCCGGGCATCTTCTTCATCTGGATTTCGGAGACCAAGGCTTCTGCGGATTCTGTAGTGATTTCAGGCTCTTCGAATATCTCTTCTACAGGCTTATCCTTATATTCGCGGATGAGAGCCTCATATTCGGGCAGATTACGGAGAGAATCCATATCATCGTCGTGTTCAAGGTGAGCGAAGCGCCGGAAACCTTTCTTGAAAGCCTCTTCCAGTGCCTTGATGGCTTCATCCGGGCGTTGCATTCTTGCAAAAAGGCAGGCTTTGTCATAGTAAACACCGTTGTCATTGGGGTGAGCGTCAATAATCCGGTTCATCCACAATTCGGCATCATACCAGCGGCCCAGTCCAACGAGAGCATAGTGTCTACAACTTCCATCCTCTGGTGTTGTGTCAATCTCAAGGACCTTTTCATAATCACGTTCAGCAGCCTCATAGTCTCCGTTTTGAGATAAAAGATCTGCGCGGCTAAGATAGAGATATGCGTAGGACTTATCAATATCGATACCCTTGTTGTAATACTCCAACGCCGTTTTTTTATCGCCTTGCAATTCATGGCACCAGCCGATAGCATAGTACTCATAACCGCCGGAAGGGTCATTGTCCATGGAGACCTGGTAATCGGCAATGGCTTCTTTGTACATGCCGGCGCTTCGGTATATATCGCCGCGGTGACTGTATAGAGATTTGTCTTCTGACAGTTCAATCGCTTTTGTGGCTTCGGAAATTGCCTTTTTGAACTGTCCTATCTCACGGTAGCAACTGGACTTGTAGTAGGAAATCATGGGATGCTCTCCATATTCACTCTCAACCTTGTTATATAATTCTAACGCATGCTGATAGTCACCGTGGTCTTCATATAGTCTGGTTAAGAGCACAATCCACCGACTGTCGGCATTTTCCTTGTTCATCTCGGCTTTGATTCTGGCCACTCCGTATGAGTAATGTTTACTTGCAAACGGGGCAACATACCAGGCCTGTGCATCATCGTCAAGTTCGAAATACTTTAACGCAGCATCTACGGTGCTATCTTCGCGTCCCATTTTATCATAGACCTGCATCTTGAATTTGAATATCTCTCCATATCCTGCATTATAGGATTCAGCGGTTTCCAGCCACTTCAAGCTTTCCTCGTACTCTTCTTTGTCACGATAGAATCTTGCAAGTCCTATCATTGCTGTGACATCTGAAGGATCCGTTTTGAGCATCGCCCTGTATTCTTTTTCCGCTTTGTCAAACTCATCGCTCATATACAGAGCCTGCGCCAAATCGAAGTGGTAACTTTGGACTTTTTCCGGGTTATCTTTCTTGGCGAGTTTGACCGCCTGCTTATATGACTCGGCAGCCTCAGGATAACGTTCCATGTCATCATAAATAGCTCCTTGCAGCCCCCATAGCGTGGACTTGTAAACTTCGGGCTTTCCTTTGTAGTGCCTGATGGCATACGATACATCGCGCAACGCCGCATCGTATTTATCCGCGCTCCAATAGATTCGCGCCCGAATGAAACGCGAATCTATATGGTTGGGAGTCTCGTCAATCTGTTTATTGAGCAGCTCAAGCGCCTTTTCATCGTCGTCATCTTCGAAATAGGCTTCAACCGCTTTGCGGTAGTTGTAGTCAGATACTACTTTTCTTTGGGCGCAGGCGATGACGCTCACCAGGATAAGGGTTAAGGATAAGAGTTTTTTCATTGAATGTAAGTGTTTAAGTTTTTACGAAAGGATTGTTTCCGGATATAAGTCAAAACTGACATGCTCAAGCATCGGCGGGTTATCCATGCGCGCCTGGACGGAAGCCAGTGCATCCCAAATTTCCGCACAGGAGTGAGTGGTGTCGTTCTCTTGCCGGTTCAGTTTCATCAAAAAAGCCGTATAGGAAACGTCTCCGGAAGAGATAAGCTTATAGCTGTTCACCAGGGAGCCTTTCATCTGCTCTTCCCAAATGTTCTGGGGCACATGATGCCCGTCAAACAAGAAGAATAAGTGTACACAAGCGTTTACGTCAATCGCCTGCAAGATTCGTAAAGAGGACATTCCCTCAGCATGCGTGAATAGGGTCTCCCCTATTTTTTTGATGACAGCCAATGTATGGCCTGCTATTTCCAGGTTTTTCATAAGTTTAAATATGTTTTACGATAAATCTTCTTCCTCCTTTCTCACCGCTTTCAGGCGACTCACCCATACGCGATAGGCTCTCCAGCCATCGGAGTTCTTTTTACGCTCGGCCCGAAGTTCCTCCATGAATTGCTCCTCCGTCACTTCCGGGTTCAACATCAACTGTGCAAGCGGGTTGGAATCGTCCGGCATACGGGCAATCCCGCTCAAACATTTCTGAAGCATCCAACGAAGATCGGCATAATACCTGTCGTATGCGGGATTCTCTGCAATCAGTTTGACGATGAGTTCAAACCCCACATTTCCAAACTGACGTTCGTTCAGCAAAGCCATGCGGTATTTAAACTTCCGGAACGACGGAGAATCCAGGCCGTAGCCATATTTTTCCCCGTAATAATCGGCCATCTGCCTGTATAGGGTCTCTACCATCGGCCAATCTTCTTTAAGTTCCAGCGCTCGCGCCAACAGATACATGCCGTTAAAATACTCCGTCTCCGCAGAAACTACTGAGGTAAGCAGTCCGATGCTCTCGTCTGTTTTTCCGGCATACAACAGGCCGGCCGCATTCAGGACAATGTTGTTCCTGGAAGTGTTCGGCAGCATTTCCCACTCTTGCCCGAACAGGCAGGCGTCATCGGCCACATAAGACAAAGCACGGTTCAGCAGGTCACAGGCGAAGGCCGACCGCCCCTTGCGCGCCGCCTCTGCACACATCTCAAAAAGACGGCAGGCCGCTCCATCAAAATCGCCGCTCTTTTCATACTCCCGGACTGCTTCTCCTACGGCCAATTCCGTTGAAATGACATCTTCGTCATTATAGGTCGCCGCAAAAGCCTGCACTTCTTTGGAAACCCGGATTGAACTGTAGTCCAGCGGGGAAACCAACTGGATTCCTTCGAGGCTGCGGGAGCGGCTCAAAGCCACATAAGCCTGCCCTGGGGTAAAGGCTCCACGGCCAAAATCTATCTCCACTTTGTCAAAAGTAAGGGATTGGCTTTTATGGATAGTGATGGCCCAGGCTAGCCTCAGCGGGTACTGAGTCACACTGCCTACGACCTCTTTCTTACACTTCTTTTCCTCTTCATCATACTGGTAATCGAAGGCCTCCCAGGTCTGTTTTTCCACAGGAACCACATTGTCGGGGTCATTGCCGATTTGAACGAATATGTCGTCCTTATCCAGGTTCACCACTTTACCAATGGTCCCGTTTGCCCAGCGGCCGGAGGTATCATTGCGAAGAAACATAACCTGAGCATCTTTTCGCAAGACAAGTTCGTTGTCCACAATGTCTTTCAGCCGGTTGGCATTTCCTTCGTATGTGGCCTCATAAGTGAAACTTTCACCGGGAAGGTCGGCAAGACGTCTCTCGTTAATCATTTGTGCATCACCACGATAGGCCGTCAACGTTATACGCATATCGCCCTCATCCTTTTTGGTAAAAGGAGTAATCACGTGCGAGTTAATGCGATTCAGGTCTTTCGGTGTCACCTGGCCGATGCGGAAATGCTCCAGCAGTTTGATGAAGTCCTCGTCGTTCTGCCGATAAATCTTCCTGAATTCGATTTTTGGAAGTGTCACTCCCTGCAGGCAACGCGCTTTATAGAAGAAGAAATCGTCCGTCCCATAAATATGGCGCAAAAGGGGTTGATCCTGCGGCGTCGCTATCGGAAGCAACTGGAACATATCGCCCACAAATACCATCTGCACTCCACCGAAAGGCAGACTGGAGTGCCTGCAATCACGCAGCATCCGGTCCATAGCGTCAATAAGGTCACAGCGCACCATGGATACCTCATCAATGATAATGGTATCCAGATGCTGCGCAAGCACAATCTTGTTGGCATTCATCTGTCCCATGTCCTTCGGCCCCTGGACCCCAAAACCAAAGCCGAAGAAAGAATGAATGGTCTGCCCACCGGCTTGAATAGCTGCCACCCCGGAAGGAGCCAACACCACAAAGTTCTTCTTAACCTCCCTCTGCACCGCCCGCAGAAACGTTGTCTTCCCCGTCCCGGCACGCCCCGTGAGGAAGAAACTCTGGTTGGTTTTGGCGATCATGTCAAAGGCATGGTTTTGTTCAATGTTGTTGGCGTCGAAAGTGGTTTGCATGACTTTTGGTTTTTGTTTGATGCAAAGGTAATCCGCCTACGCGAATCCTATCTTCGCAAGCAAAAGCATCTCGTTTTTTCTGCCGCGAATGTAGAATTCGCAAAAATCACTAACTTTGCATACGGACATCAAAAAAACGTGCTATGCCATCGAACAAGAACGCCGTTATTCGTTATATGTATCTAGACCAGATGCTGAGTGACCGCTATAATAAATACACGTGCGAGGACCTTTTGAAAAAGGTGAATGAGCGACTAGAGTTGGCCGGGTATCCAACTATCGGCGGAGACCGAAGCGACTATGACCGCTATATCAAGAGCGGAAAGCGCGTGATCCAACTAGACATCCAGGCCCTGCAGGATTCTCCTTTCAATATGGAAATAGACAGCAGCGAAAAACTCTATGGATCGCCGGTGTACCGCTATGCTGACCAGACGCAGTCCCTTTTCAACAAGCCCCTCTCAGACGACGAAAAACGTCTGCTGCAGGAAGTACTTAACACCCTGGGGCAGTTTGCCGGTCTGGACAACTTCGTGTGGCTGAACGACCTGCAGGAGAAACTAAATGACAAGCAGGCTTTCGGACGCGGCGAATATGACAAGGAGATGCAGGCTCCTCGAAAGATTATCTCCTTCAGTTCCAATGATTATTTGGCGGGAAAAGATTATCTGGGCACCCTCTTCACCCTCATCTCCAACAAGAAAGTGGTGGACGTGGAGTACGAACCTTTCGGCGAAGTTCCAAGGACCATCCGCCTATACCCGTATCTGCTGAAGCAATATAATGACCGTTGGTATCTGATTGGAACCCCGCTGGTAACCCCAGAATTCCCGTATCGAGAAGACTTTTACGTGAATCTCCCCCTTGACCGCATGAATAGCGTATCCGCCGTTGATGGTGTGGAATACATCGATTGCGATGAATACTTTGAAGAACGGTACGAAGATATTGTAGGCATCACCTGGCTCAAGGAAGAAGACCTCACTGAAATCCTCCTTGCCGTCAAGAACTCCTATGTCGGCTACGTGGACACCAAGCCTCTCCACGGCTCCCAGGTCAAACTATCTGCCAACCGCCAGGCTGCACTCCATGACAAGTACGGAGCTTTTGAAGGATACACCTTCTACACCCTCAACCTCAAGCCCAACAGAGAATTGTACAACACCATTTACAGGAATGGCGAGAGCATCATTTTAATCTCTCCGTCACGGATTCGTGAGAGGATGATTCAGGAACTTACTAAAGTTGTCCACAAGATGAACGAGGTAAGAAATTAGTTCATCTACTCTAAAAGCCTATTCTGGCTAGTGTAATTGTACTTTATCAAACACCTTTTGGCCTCGGATAGCAACTGGTCATACGCACTCGCAAGCCATGAGGCAGCCTCATCTCCGAATCCCAAATATAGGCCATGAGTTTTAGTGGTTTTAATTGCTGCAGAGTTTGAAGCTCTTGTTGTATCTCTTCGTAATAAGTCGAAGCCCGCTTCACTACTTACCCAAATGTTATTGGTAAGAATAGCTCTATCATGGAAATCTTTCCGATAAGAATCTTCATCTGTAGAGGATGGAAAGAGTTCCAGTACAAAATCTAAAGACGGTCGAATGCTTTTTACGAACCTTTGAATATCATCGTTATAGCTATCCTTACGTCTTTGCCTGACTCCCCTTGCTTTACTATCGTCATAGTAGAAAATACTGATGGGGAACTGTTGGGGCCTTGAATCGGGTAAAAGAAGCTTTAACAGTTCTCGTAGGTTAAAAGAGGCCGTACAGACTTCCGCTCCTGTTTGATTGTCACGATATGGAGATAAGATGTAATTATCAATAATTATAATCCCGTTCGATGTCTCCCCTAATATTTTCATATTTTTCCATACCCACTCAGTGTCCTTATTGACCGATTCCCCAGAATCGATAAATTTAGAGTGTTGATTCCAAATAGTATCAATACTGATATTAAGGACACCTAGTTTGGAAGCGCCAATACAATGATTATCATACGTTAAATAAATAGCAGAATAATCCTCTGGATTAAAGTTATCATTTGTCTCAAGATTAGGAAAAGGCAATTCTGAATACTCCATCTCGATCAAGCCGTCTCCATTCTTTTTTAACAGTTTCTTTAACATCTCATCATTCTCTGCTTCCTTTTCCAATTCAGAAAGAGGCTTGTCTGTATATATATCGGATCTGCTGATAAACTTATATATTTCAACCCAACTTGGGATCTTCTCTAAAAAAGTGATTGAATCCATATCGGCACCCTGGCTCAATATAGCACGATAGCACTCCGAGAATTTATCCCAGAATGCTGACTCCAGAAATATGGTTTTTCTTGCCATTATCTACCCATATTTGTGAACAACTCTAGGGATAGATTATCGGCCTCATCATAGAACCCAGGGCCGAAAGGAGCCGCCAGGCGGCCATCCTCCTTGACAGGAATCCGGCGAACCTTCTGGGCGCCCTTCTTCACTTCTTCATCATCTTCCACATAGACCATAGAGACTTCCTCTGGAGAGAGATTTCTTGCCCCCACAAGAGTCTGAATCTTCCTCAAGAGATACTCGCTATGAGTTTCAATGATGAACTGGATGTTATACTCTTTATATGCTTCGTAAAACATCTCGGCCAGAAGGGACTGATACTTCGGATGAAGGTGGATCTCCGGCTCTTCAATAGCTATGGTACGAGCTGAAACAACGGGTATGCTGCTTATTGGATTAAACGTGTCTGTTTTTCCTTTGAAGCAATCATACAAACTAGACATGATTGTTGTCTCAATCTGTAGGACAATAGATAGGAACTGCGTAATGCCATATCCCGCATCGGCGAGAAGTCTTCCTTTTTTATCAGAGGGAGTGTTAAAAAGCTTCACAAGTAGCCCTAATCCGTTCTCGTCCATCTCAAGAGAGAGACGATCACCTATCTTAAATGCCTTAACCCATTTATTCATAAAAGATCCAGGCATAAAATCCGAAATTTTGACCGTCTTAATAGGGATGGAAGCTTCATCAAAAGCTCCCTTTCCGGACTGTTCTACGGAAACCGTTATCGGAGGGTCCAATAACATGAACTTATTTTTTATGTCATAATATCTCTTTACAGCAGAGGTAAACTCCGTGTTATCCTCCATCGGGTACATCCTTCTTACTTGAATGCGGGATGAGCTAATGTAATCCAGGTCCTCGGTAACGTCAACACATAATAAATCCTTTAATAACTCCTCAATGTATTCCTTAAAGGTTTCCAAATAGAGGGGATGTCGAGCCGTCTCGCTTTTCGCTTTATCATGTGACGAATATGAAAAGGGGTTCCTGGGGGAAAGATAATTGAGTAATCCATGAACAGTCCCAAATCTATCTAAAATATGGTCAAGCATTATTATGGGCTCGCATTTAGGATGACGATTTATTTTTCCATCGAAATCCACATATTTTGATTTAAGTCTCTCAATATCCCCTATAACGAACTCAGGAGATAACTCAAATAAATCTGAGTAATCCAGGGAATCCTCCTTGTCTTTTATAATACCCAAAAAACGAGGCGCATCATAATTTATGAACTCATCTTCTAAAGACTTATAATATGCCAAAAAACTATTTTTACGGCTCTGGCTATAATCTTGACAAACAGCATCAATATAAGCAAATAACACATCTCGTTCCTCGCAACTTAACTGTGTGTTATCTATAACCTTCGAGAGAAGAATCTTTCTTATTTCATCTGCATCTTTCACATTTTGCAGTTCATGCATGATGGAAAAATACATCATTATATCTGTTGATTGAAACTTGTCAAAAGATTTTCTTTTGAAAGAATCATCGAAGTCAGATTTAGTAGGAGAAAGATCAAACAGGGGATTATATTTGCCAGGAATAATTGCTCTATATAAACCATAAAGCTTATCCAAATAGTCCTGACTGTAGGAATTGAGTATTTGCCGTTGACTTTCTTCTTTGCCAGCTAGTATTTTTGCTTCCGAACTACCGGATTCACTAAGCATAATAGCAACATCCAAAACGTCGAGATCCAAGATGGTTCTTGCTGCAAGATGAAATTGCTTGAAACTATTCTTTAATGCAGGAACATGCATGAAATGGCTTCCCGAGACCGGGATATTAAATAGTATAGTTCCGTCCTGCTTCTCTATCTTGATATTGGAAATAAAGCCATTTCCCAATGCTCCTCCACGAATAGAAAGTGAAGTAGTTACAGTATCATCCAAATAGATGGAATACTTCTCCCAAGAGATGGTAATAACCTTATCTTTGGAAGATGAATGAACGGCATTGCTAAAAGTCCCCAGCGTTTGAATTGGGAACTTGGAAAAGTCAATCTTTGAACCAATGACTGGGGTTTTGCGCTCAAAAAACGCCTTTAATAAAAAAAGAGACTTGACGAAAGAACTTTTTCCGGAGCTATTGCAGCCGACAAGAAAAGTTAATGGAGAAATCTCAATCCGAGCGCCTTTCTTGTCAAATGCCCTGAAATTCTTGATTGTATAGTTTGTATTCATAATCCTTGTTTCCTGATGCAAAGATATATATTGGTTGCGAAAGCAATGTTCGCACTAAAGTCATCCTAACAAAGATAATGATTTTTTTTAAGTAACGTTTTTCTTCTTTTGGTGATGAAGCAACAAGAAGCGCATCAGCTTAAAGATAGCGAAAAAAGCAGATGGAAGTCAAGTATGGTTGACCCCCATCTGCATCAAAGAGAAAAGTCCTCTGCAGAATTATGTGATTAATATTTGAACACCCAAATAGTTTTACCAAAGACTCCTTTTTTGAAAGGACTTTTTTTAATAAAACTATGTCTGGAGAAGTAATACGATTCTATCCACCATCTCATCCGTTTCTCGGTTAAATCAGACATAATTTCAGCATATTCAATAGGACAAAGCCGTTGCAATTTATCAGCAAAGGCATCAACAGTAAAGCAAGGTTTTAACTCTCGCTTTAATAACGGATACTTCTCTTCAAGAAGCTGTTTAAATTTTGAATATTTTCCCATTGGAAAACAGTTTAAATGTAATATGGTGTAAGTCGCTCTTTTCTTCAAAACAAGACGCGCGACCTTTACATCATTGTTTTGATGATGATTATTATTGTTTATAACAGTAACACCAAATTAAAAAGGTCGAGAAAGACCTGTATCATAAAAACAGAGGGACTTTACCTCGCATAATGCAAGATAGCATTTTTAATTGAAAAAACAAAAAATATAACAGAAGCCGCCGTTGATTTCAATTGCGCCTCGCCTCTGTTCTACAAAAACGGCTTTTGGAACATTCTGGCTGTCGAAGCGAGAAGATCAGGAGGAAGGGATACCCTCCGGAGGGCTTGTGCACCCCCGCACGAGGGCAGGGGGCGGGGCCCGTTGATTTTTGGATATTTGGCCGAAGCTTGCTTCGAGGCAAATGTTCAAAAAGCAATGGGGGGGGCCGGAGTGGAGCGCGAAGCGCGGAACGGAGTCCCTCCGGAGGGTATCCCTTCCTCCGGCATAATCGCACCCGCGGCGGCATCACCGCCCAATGCTGCCGTCATGGGTCCAAAGAATGGGACGATGGCAGCAAAAAACGCCTTAAACGCTGTCATGGGTCCAAAAGATGGGACGATGACAGCACTCAAGAGCTACGGCGCCCGTTTATTCCCAAAGGGGCTCTCCGAATGTCAACGCGGCAAGAGGAACGGACGCCCTCCGGAGGGTTTGTGCACCCTGCGAGAGCAAGGGGCGGCCCCAAAGGAAAAGCACGGCCGATGGCGAAGCCATGGCTGTGCTTGAACACATGGGAGGGAGGGCCAGACCGCGGAACGAAGTCCCTCCGGAGACCTACTTGATCAGATTCCCCAGGATGCTGCGGGTGAGCTCCTTAGTGAGGGTGCTGGTGGCGCTCCGGGTGGCCTTGGTGACGGCTTTTTTGGTGGTGGAAGTCTTGGACGAGGACTTCTTGCCGGTGATGGCGTCGGCGGCAGCGGCAGCGGCCACGCCGGTGAAGGCCGTCAGGACACTCTTCAGCACCTTGGAAGCAATGCTGTTCTTGGCTTTCTTGGCGCGTTCCTTCTCCTCCTTTTCTTTCTCCTTGGCGGCGCGGGCCGCTTCCTTGGCCTCGAGGGCAGCCTGCTTTTCGGCTTCCTCGGCGGCCTCAATCTCGGCCTTCTGGCGTTCTGCCTCCAGGGTGGCGGCAGTAATGAGCTCGTAGGCGCTCTCGCGGTCAACCACATGGTCGTATCGGCCGTACAGGCGGCTGCGCTTGATAAGCTCCGCCCGCTGGTCTTCGGTAATGGCGCCTATCTGGCTCAGCGGGAAGAGAATCTTGGCCCGCTCCACGATGGAAGGCGTACCCTTTTCGTCCAGGAAAGAAACCAGGGCTTCGCCGGTGCCCAACTCCAGCAAGGTATCATACGTCTTGAAGGAAGGGTTGGGGCGGAAGGTATCGGCCGCCACCTTCACGGCTTTCTGGTCCTGCGGCGAATAGGCGCGGAGAGCGTGCTGCACACGGTTGCCCAGCTGTCCCAGGATGTTGGAAGGGATGTCGGTGGGGCTCTGTGTAATGAAGTATATGCCCACGCCCTTGGAGCGGATGAGCCGGATTACCTGCTCAATCTTGTCCGTGAGGGCCTTGGAGGTGCCTTCGAACAGCATGTGCGCCTCGTCGAAGAAGAACACCAGTTTGGGAAGGTCCATGTCGCCCACCTCGGGCAGGGTGGCATAGAGCTCCGACAGCAGCCACAGCAGGAAGGTGGAATAGAGCTTGGGCTGGAGCATCAGGCGGTCGGCGGCCAGCACGTTCATGATGCCCTTGCCGGCCTCGCACTGCAGGAGGTCGTAAATGTCGAAATCGGGCTCGCCGAAGAACTTCTCCGCCCCCTGGTTTTCCAGGGCCAGCAGCGCGCGCTGAATGGCACCCACCGAGGCCGATGTCACATTGCCGTACTTCGTGGTGTATTCCGCAGCGTTCTGCCCCACGAAATTGAGCATGGCCCGGAGGTCTTTCAAATCGATGAGCAGCAGGCCGTTGTCGTCGGCGATGCGGAAGACGATGTTGAGCACGCCCGTCTGGGTTTCATTGAGGTCCATCAGGCGGCCCAGCATGTCCGGACCCATGCGGGAGATGGTGCTGCGCATGGGGTGTCCCTGCTCCCCGTACACATCGAAAAAGCGTACCGGACAAGGCTGGAACTGCGGGTCGGAGATGCCGAACTCCGGCAGGCGTTTCTCGATGAAACCGGAGAGTTTTCCGGCCTGGGAGATGCCGCTGAGGTCTCCCTTCATGTCGGCCATGAAGCAGGGGATGCCGGCCTGGCAGAAGGTCTCCGCCAACACCTGCAGGGTGACGGTTTTACCGGTACCGGTGGCACCTGCGATAAGTCCATGTCGATTGATCATCTTTCCCACCAGGGAAAGCGGTCCGTTCTCGGAATGGGCCACATACAGCCCGCGTTCTTTGTCCAGCATAAACTATTTTCTATTAATTCGATAATTCCATAAATAAAAGCCCGGAACAGCCAGGATGGCCGATGCAGCCGCAATCCAGGGCGTATATTCCTGCGGCAGGCCCAGGCCGATTTTGTCCACCAGGATGAACGTGATGCACACGGAGGTCATGAACAGCGCCGGGAAAAACGTCACCAGGTACCAGGCGCCCTTCTTTTCCTTCTCCAGATACGTGGTAGCAGTCCAGAGCATGATGGCGGCCAGTGTCTGGTTGCTCCAGCCGAAGTAGCGCCAAATCACGTTGAAACCGTTGGCATCGGAGATATTGTACCACAGCAGGAAGGCCGACAGCGCAAAGAGCGGAATGGCCAGCACAAGCCGGCTGGATAGTTTTTTCTGAGGCAGGTGCAGGAAGTCGGCGATGATGAGGCGGGCGCTGCGGAAAGCCGTATCGCCGGAGGTGACAGGGGCCGCCACGACGCCCATTATGGCCAGAATGCCACCCACGATGCCCAGCCAACCCTGCGAAACTTTGGTGACCACAGTGGGGGCCGATGCCGTCAAGTCCGAACCCACCTGGGCGGCACCGCCGTCGAAGAAGAACCAGGAGCTCACAGCCGCCCAAATCAGGGCCACCAGGCCCTCCGTAATCATCGCACCGTAGAAGATGGGGCGGCCCAGTTTTTCATTGTCCATGCAACGGGCCATCATCGGGCTCTGGGTGGCGTGGAAGCCGGAAATGGCCCCGCAGGCGATGGTGATGAACAGGCAGGGGAAAATGGGCTGGTCCTTGAGCCCCGCCTTATCCTGCCAGCCGGTCAGGCCGTCCCAGATTTCGGGCAGTTGCGGCCATTTGACAAACAGGCACACCATGAGCGCCACGGCCATAAACAACAGTGCCACGGCAAAGACCGGATAAATTTTGCCGATCACTTTGTCGATGGGCAGCAGGGTGGCGATGATATAATAAAGGAAGATAATTCCGACCCAGAGCATGATGGACCGGGAGGTGCCGTCGCCGGCCATATCGCCCAGAATAAGCGCGGGGCTATAGACGAAAACGGTGCCCACCAATGCCAGCAGGATAATGGAGAAAATGAGCATCACAACCTTGGTGGCCTTGCTCATATAGTCCCCCACCAGTTCAGGAACGCCTACGCCATCGCGTCTGAGGGACATCATTCCTACCATATAATCATGTACGGCACCGGCGAAAATGCAGCCGAAAACAATCCACAGGTAGCTGGAAGGGCCGAACTTGGCCCCCATGATGGCGCCGAAGATGGGACCCGTCCCGGCGATGTTGAGGAACTGGACCATAAACACCCGCCAGGAGGGCATCCGGATGAAGTCCACGCCGTCGGCCTTGGTGACGGCCGGCGTGGGACGCTTGGGGTCCGGGCCGAACATCCGCTCTACGAAAGCGCCGTAAAAGACATATCCCAGGATGAGAGCGAGGATGCTGATAAGAAATGAGTACATAGATTCTTCGCTTTGCTATAGATTCTTCGCTTTGCTCAGAATGACATTATTCAAAAAAACTGAAATGTACGCGGCCATAACTGCGCTCCTTTACAAAACGGGGATGGTCCGCAAAAGAATGTTCTCCGCCGTGTTCCAGGATGAAATAGCGTTCGGGGTGCAGGATGCCCGCCGCAAACACCAGGTCCGGCAGGTTCTCCAATCCCTCCAGGGCATACGGCGGGTCGGCAAATACCACGTCGAATTTTTCCCGGCAGATGGGCAGGAAATCGAAGACGTTGTCCCGCACCATCGTCACATTGGACAGCCCCAGCCGCTGCGCCTCCGTCTTGATGAACGAGGCGTTTTCCCGGGCCATCTCCACGCAATATACACGTGCGGCCCCACGGGAAGCGAACTCGAAGGCGATGGAGCCGGTGCCGCCAAAGAGATCCAGCACCTTGAGGTCCTCGAACTCGTACTCGTTGTCCAGGATGTTGAACAGGCCCTCCTTGGCAAAGTCCGTGGTGGGACGGGCTTTGTAGCCGGGCGGCGGGACTATCGTCTTCCCTTTCAGCTTTCCTCCGATAATCCTCATAGCTGCACCACCCCCTTGAAGTAACGGTACAGCGACATTTCCGCTTCCTCGGTCAGGGGCGTGCGGAAGCACACCGTGGACACTTCCGGATTTAATTGTAAACGCTTCAGGCTCAGAAAAATAAAATACTCCGCCGTGGTGAAGTCCGGTGCGGCGAACACATTGGCCAGGCACAGGCTCTTGCCTTGGGCGATGACCAGATGCAGCCAGCCGTCGGCCCAGGAAGCCACAATTTTGTTGTATTCCGACAAACTCTCCAGGCTCCGCAGCAAATAATACATCTCGGGAAGGACACGGACGGGGGTTCCGGACGCAGGAAGAACCGTCTGGGCGATTACCCGCGACAAGGACTCGCCTATCGTATTGGAAAACACCAGCACGGCGGCCATCCCGGGCAGGTCCACCGACTCCACATAATCGCCTTCCTCCAATGCCGCCACTTCCGAAAGGGCGGTACGCGCGGCACCGGGGTTGTAGAAACCTTCGGGGACAAGAGCCACCTTGGGCGTCAGGAGAGAGACCTCCACCTCACTGTAGCGACGCTGGAACTCCGGCGTGGTGAACAGGCGTTCGGCCCCCATCCAGGGAGAGCGGTGCTCTTCCTGTTCCGTACGGGTCCTAAAAGAATATCCACTCAAGGAAACTTGAATGGATATTCCTGAATATGAGGTATGCGTCCTGTCCATGGGGGACTATTCCCAGTTACCGGCGTTGTTGTTGGGAGCGGTTATGCTGCCCACCTGCAAGCCTTCGTACTTGTTCTGGTCCCGGCACTCGGCATCCTTGTTGATACGGAGCTGGTTATCCATGCCTTTGCACAGGGCCTTGTAAGGCATGCGGGCCTCGAACAGGGGAACCTGCACACCGGAGACGGTCTTGATGGTGGATTCCATTTCCGTAAGCTGTTTGCCGGAGAAAGGAATATAGAACAGGGAGTCCACGCAGAAGTCCGGGCGGCTGCGGAAGAGGGTGTCCTTCACGGGAATTTCCGTAACGGTGGAGAACACCACCTTGGTGCCGGCGAGATATGCTTCCATCATTTTGGCGGTCAGTTCCTGGGGTTTGAGCTTCTTGTTGGCCTTCTTGATGGCTTCCGTGTTGGCAACTGCGACGGAGTCGTCGTTGGAGCCAATCTGCATCACGATGTCCATCTTGCCGGTTTCGTAGAACATCTTGAGGGAGTCCACGGAGGGGCTGAAACGACCGTTGACGCTCTTGAAGGCTACCTGAAGGGTACGGATGTCCTTGAGGCGCTGGATACCCACCTCCGAGCGTGCTTTGAGTTCGTTGTTGAATTTGACAGGCTTCTGGACACTTTTTACAATGACCCAGGCAAGCAGGCAGATAAGGGCGGCCAGAGCAATTTCGATACCGATTTTTAAACCTTTGTTCATTATTTTAGTGTTTTATAATTTCTCAAACTTCCGACAAAGTTAAAAAAATCATTTCTCAAAAGCAATAATCTTTTGTAAATTTGCCATCGCAAATCATTAAGTGCATGGAGCAAGTGAGTCAGGACAACATCCGGGCCTTCCGGTCTGCCATACAGGAATCCGGGCGGATTGCCGTGGTGGGGCATACCCATCCGGACGGCGACGCCCTCGGTGCCTGCACGGCCATGGCGCTCTGGCTCTCGGCCGCCGGAAAAACGGTCGCCTGCGTGCTGCCGGACACTCCGGCCGACAATCTGCAGTTCATCCTGTCCCCGGACATCCTTTACCTGTGCAACGACGCCGACGCACCTGCCGCGCAGGAGTGCATCCGCTCGTGCGACCTGGTCATCCAGCTGGACTGCAACAGTTTCTCCCGCACGGAAGGGCTGGAGGCAGCCCTCAAAGCCTCGCCGGCCCGCAAAATTCTCATCGACCATCACCTGAATCCGGACCGGGACAGTTTCGACCTGGTGTTTTCCACGCCGGAGATTTCCAGCGCGTCGGAGTTCCTTTACTGGGTGCTGAAGGCCGCGGGAGGAGCCGTTACGGAGGCCATCGGCACGGCGCTGATGACCGGGATGACCACCGACACCAACAACTTCGCCAACTCCGTGTTCCCGTCCACCTTCCAAATGGCGTCGGAACTTGTCGCCCTGGGGGTAAACCGGGACGCCCTGCTGCAGCAGCTCTATAGCAGCTACCGGGAAAACCGGGTCCGCCTGATGGGCTATATGCAATACGAAGGCCTCCGGGTACTGCCCGGCGGGGCCGCCTACATGATACTCACCAAGGACATCATGACGCGCTTCGACCTCCGCGAAGGCGAGTCGGAAGGACTTGTCAATGTGCCGCTTTCCATCGGCGCGGTGAAACTGAGCGTGCTCCTGAAAGAGGACGACGGCCATTTCCGCGTGTCGGTACGCTCCAAGAAAGGGACCTCCGCCCAGGAGCTGGCCCTGCGCTTCTTCCACGGCGGCGGGCACGAGAACGCCGCGGGCGGCAAAGTGTTCATCGGCACGGACATTCCGGACGCCGGCGCAGCGGAATCCTATGTACAGAATGCCCTTAAAACCTTTTTGGCATGAAGCGAAGCACCCTCATACCGGTCCTGCTCCTTCTGACGGGCCTCATTGCAGCCTGCACCAAACAGTCGCTGCAGGCCACCTATGACCGGCAGACCTCCTATATCGACAATTTCGTGGCCGCCCGGATGAAAGCGGATACCAATGCCACGCTCACCCGCAACGGCGGCAGCTACCGGCTCACCCTGGCAGACACGCTGGACCGCGTGCTGGGAGAGCGGGATTCCCTGCAGGCCGGCCAGCGCGTATCCCTGTGGTACGCCTGCTTCACCCTTTCCGGCAACAGCATTTCCACCTCCAACCTGGTAGCCACCAACGTAAAGGAGATAGCGGAAATGGCCCAGTGGGAGCTGTCCGACAGCACCAACATCTACCGGCTGGATACCGTGGTTGTGGACAAAAAACTGGTGGAAGGCCTGTATCTGGGTTTGCAGGGCGTGCAACAATACGACCAGGGCTTTATCCTTTTTACGGGCCAATATGGGTTCGGAAACATTGTGCGGGGCACGATTCCTGCAAGAAGCGCCCTGGTTTACCAATATATGATAGAAGAAATACTGAATGACTGACATGAAAAAAATCCTCCCCCTGGCCGCCGCCCTGTGCGTGATTGCCGGCAGCTGCGCCAAGGAAACCACCATCAATACGGGCGTGAAAGCCCAGCAGTACCTGGGCATGTTCATGGAAAAGTATTATCCGCTTGTGAAAGCGGACGAAAACGGCCTGTACATCCTGGAAGACATTGAGGGCGACGGAGACCCCTGGGTGCAGGATTCCGCCTTTGTTTACGCATCGTACACCCTCCGGACGCTGGACGGCGCCATATCCAGTTCCACGGAAGACGCCATCGCCCGGCAGCTGGGCACCTACAAGGAAAGCAATTACTATGGTCCCCGTTATATGGCCCAGGGGAAAGGAAGCAGTTTCGCAGGCCTGGACGCGCTTTTCGACGGCATGAAAGCCGGCGGTTACCGCAAAGCCGTCATTCCCGCCTGGATGCTCAACACCAGCCGTTTCGACACGCAGCAACAGTATATCAACGCCTGCAGCACCGAAACCCACATGATTTACGATGTCCGCTTCTACGGACAGACCAACGACATCCAGCGTACGGAAATCGACAGCCTGGAGCGTTATGTCCTCCGGAAGTTCAACGCAGACCGCAAAGAAAGCAGCTCCTACACGGATGACACCACGGAAGGCACCTTCTATTTCTTTTCCGACACCACGGAGTTCGCCGGCGGACGGCATTTCCCCCAGGACACCACCCTCAAAATCAATTACACGGGGTATCTCCTGAACGGACAGGTCTTTGACACCACCGACGAAATCACCGCCAAGGACGCCCGCATTTATGTTCGCGGCAAAACCTACGAACCCGTGTCCGTCACCTTCTCCCCCACCGTCGCCAACATCAAGATGGGCAGTTCCTCCCCTATCAGCGGATTCCAGGGCGGACTGAGCAAAATGGTATTCCTGGGGCAGAAGGCCACTTTTCTGTTCACCTCCTCCCTGGGCTACACCGGCTCCGGAAGCGGTTCTTCCATCCCTCCCTATTCCCCGCTTGTTTTTGAAGTGGAGATTGTAAAATAATGAGTACAGGAGCCGTCCCTACAGAACTGGGCACGAGGCCCGTCAACGCACTCATACGCCAATACGCGGTACCCGGCATCATTGCCATGACCGCATCTTCGCTGTACAACATGGTGGACAGCGTCTATATCGGCCATATTGCCGATGTGGGTTCGCTGAGCATCGCCGGCCTGGCCGTCACGTTTCCCCTCATGAACATTTCCACGGCCTTCGGTACGCTGGTGGGCGTGGGGGCGGCCACCATGATTTCCGTCCTGCTGGGCCAGAAGAACTACAAGGTGGCCGGCAAGGTACTGTGCAACGACATCAGCCTCAACATCATTACCGGCGTGGTTTTCACCGCCGTCATGCTTTTGTGGATGGACCCGATCCTGCGCTTTTTCGGAGCATCGGACGCCACCCTCCCCTACGCCCGCGACTACATGACCGTCATTGCCCTGGGCAATGCCGTGACGCATCTCTACTTCGGGCTCAATGCCATTATCCGCTCCTCCGGGAACCCGAAACTGGCCATGGGGCTCACCTTGTTTACCGTCACTTCCAACGCCATTCTGGACCCCCTTTTCATCTTCACGCTGGGGCTGGGCATCCGGGGCGCGGCGCTGGCCACCGTCCTGTGCCAGTGCATGGCGCTGGGCTATACGCTGTGGTACTTTCTGAATCCGGCGCGTTTCCTGCACCTGCCCCGTTCGCTCAAGATGTTCCGCGTGGACTGGAAAATCGCCAAGGATTCCCTGGCTATCGGCATGGGGCCTTTCCTGATGAACCTGGCCAGCTGCATCGTGGTATTGTTCATCAACCAGCAGCTGGTGAAGTGGGGCGGGGACCTGGCCATCGGAGCATATGGTATCGTGAACCGCATCTCCTTCCTCTTTGTGATGATTGTGATGGGGTTCAACCAGGGCATGCAGCCCATCGCCGGCTACAATTACGGTGCGCGGCAGTACAGCCGCGTCCGGGAAGTGTACCTGAAAACCGCCGGCTGGGCCAGCCTGGTCATGCTTGTCGGCTTTATTTTTTCCGAATTCCTCTCCGGGTCCATGGTGCGCATCTTCACCTCGGACCCCGTGCTTATCGAAAAGGCCGCCCACGGCCTCCGGGTCATGAACCTGGCCTTCCCCATCATCGGCTTCCAAATGGTCACCACCAACCTGTTCCAGTGCCTGGGCATGGTGAACAAGTCCGTGTTCCTCTCCCTGTCCCGGCAGCTGCTGTTCCTGCTGCCGTGTATCTACATCCTGCCGCCGCTTTTGGAGTCCGAGAGCGGCGTCTGGTACAGTTTCCCCATTTCCGATACCATCGCCGCCGTCATCACTTTCCTCATGGGCTGGAGCCTCATCCGCAAGCTCAACAATCTCAGGGACGGGGACGACCCGGCTATTTTAGGGAGCAAGATATAGATTCTTCACTTCGTTCAGAATGACAAAGGATATGCATACCATTATCAACATCGGCCGGTCTTTCGGCAGCGCCGGCGGGCATATCGGCCACGCCATCGGCAAAAAACTGGGTATCCCGTTTTACGACAACGAGCTCATTTCCAAGGTGGCCGAGGAAGAAGGCTACTCCAAGAGCCTCTTCGCCCATGCGGAGGAAAAGAGCCTGTTCTCCTTCTCCAGCTTCTTCGCGTCCAGCCGCCTGGGTTACATGGACGGGGGTTATGTGAACGACAACGTGCTGTTCAAGATTCAGAGCGATGTCATCCGGAGCATTGCCCGGAAGGGCGACGCCATCTTCATCGGCCGCTGCGCAGACTATATCCTCCGGGACATGGACTGCCTGAACGTGTTTGTCACGGCGCCGGAAGAATTCCGTATCCAGAGCTTGGTGAAAACAGAGGGAATGCGTGCCGATGAAGCCGAGAAGCTCATGCGCCGGAAGGACCGCACGCGCGAGACCTATTATAATTATTATACCTTCGGTGCCTGGGGCCAGGCCGCCAACTACCACCTGTGCGTGGACAGTTCCATCCTGGGAATCGAGGGCACGGCGGACCTGATCGTGGATTTCGGCCGCAGGAGCGGTAAAATCAAGTGAGGAGGGCCGGAGTCATACTGCTGGTCCTGGCGTTTGCGCTCATGTGCGGGCACCGGGGACCCGCCAAGCCTGCCGACGGGCCGGAGATTCACTGGCGGGACTCCCTGAACGGGTACCTTAGCAATGACATGTCGGTCCTGCCTGCCATGGACGCCGTGGTGGACAGTTTCATGAACTTCTGGAGCCTGCGCGGGGTTTCCATGGCCGTCATGCGCAAGGATTCCCTGCTGTATGCCCGCGGATACGGCATGGCCGATGCCTCCACGCCCATGACGCCCGGCACCACGCTGCGGCTGGCTTCCGTCTCCAAGCTCCTCACGGCGGTGGGCATCATGCGCCTGCAGGAAGAAGGCAAGGTCTATATGGACACGCCGGTTTTCGGCCCCTACGGGGTTCTGAACCGCTACGACGCCTATATCAAGGACGCCAATTACTATCTGATTACCGTGGAGCACCTGCTGCGGCACCAGGCCGGATTCACCTCCCGCGGCGGCGACCCGGTGTTTTCCCCGTACGCCTCCCTGGACGCGCTGCTGCGGAAGCAGCTGGGCCGGACGCTGGCCTACGAGCCGGGCACCAGCCAGGAATACTCCAACCTGGGATTCCTGCTGCTGTCGCTCATTATCGAAGAAGTGTCCGGGCAGCCTTACGAGCAGTTCATGCAGGAAGAGGTGTTCTCCCCCGCCCTTTGCCGCGGATTCTCTCTGGCGGGCAATTACCTGGCCGACAGGCATCCCGGGGAAACACGCTACTACATGCATGCCGATGCACCCTTGACCGTCTCTTTTGACGGCCGGTACGCCGCCGTGGAAAAATGCTACGGAGGAAATAACGTGCGCGGCTCGATGGGGGCCGGCGGCTGGACGGGCTCGGCCGCGGAACTGTGCCGCCTGGTGGCGTGCATTGACGGATTCGGCCCCGTAGAAGACATTCTGTGGCCTTTTTCCGTCCGGCAGATGACCACTTACTATGACCCCGACACCTTCTCCCTGGGCTGGAACGACACAAAGCCGACGGGCGAATGGACCCGTTCCGGCTCCTTCTCCGGCACCCAGGCCCTGGTGAAAACCTTCCCCGACGGCGAGTGCTGGGTATTCATCGCCAACACCTCCACCTGGCGCGGCTCCCGCTTCGCCCACAACATCGCCGCCCTCTTCGAGAACCTCCGCGGCCGCTTCAGCGCCCAACTTCCCGTGCGCGATTTGTTCCGGGAGTAGATTATTCCATCAACTTCTTGTACTTGAAGCGTTTGGGCTGGGCGTCCGGTCCCAGGCGGAGCTTGCGGTTTTCCTCGTACTCCTGGTAGTTGCCCTCGAAGAACACCACCTTGCCCTCGCCTTCATAGGCCAGAATATGGGTGGCGATACGGTCCAGGAACCAGCGGTCGTGGCTCACCACCACAGCGCAGCCGGCGAAGTTCTCCAGGCCCTCCTCCAATGCGCGGATGGTATTCACGTCCACGTCGTTGGTGGGTTCGTCCAGCAGGAGCACGTTGCCTTCGTCCTTCAAGGTAAGGGCCAGGTGCAGGCGGTTGCGTTCACCGCCGGAGAGTACGCCGCACAGTTTTTCCTGGTCGGCCCCGGAGAAATTGAAGCGGGACACCCAGGCGCGGGCATTCACGTCCCGGCCGCCCATGCGCACCCATTCGGAATTGCCCGCGATGGTCTCGTACACCGTCTTGTCCGGGTCTATGGACCGATGCTGCTGGTCCACGTAGGAAATTTTCACGGTTTCGCCAATCTCGATGGTGCCGCTGTCCGGCTGCTCAATTCCCATGATGAGGCGGAACAGCGTGGTTTTTCCGGCGCCGTTGGGACCTATCACGCCCACGATGCCCGCCGGCGGCAGCTCGAAGCTCAGGTGCTCGAACAGGAGTTTGTCGCCATAGGCCTTGGACACGTCGTTGAAACGGATGACCTTGTTGCCCAGGTGCGGACCGTTGGGAATATAGATTTCCAGGTTGGCTTCTTTCTGTTTGCTGTCGGCCGATGCCAGTTTCTCGTACGCCCCCAAACGGGCTTTCTGCTTGGCCTGACGGGCCTTGGGAGCCATGCGCACCCATTCCAGTTCCCGCTCCAGGGTTTTGCGGCGCTTGCTTTCCGCCTTTTCTTCCGCGGCCAGCCGTTTGGTCTTCTGGTCCAGCCAGGAGGAGTAGTTGCCCTTCCAGGGAATGCCCTCGCCGCGGTCCAGCTCCAGAATCCAGCCGGCCACGTTGTCCAGGAAGTAGCGGTCGTGCGTGACGGCGATCACCGTACCCTTGTACTGCTGCAGATGGGCTTCCAGCCACTGGATGGATTCGGTGTCCAGGTGGTTGGTGGGTTCGTCCAGAAGCAGCACGTCCGGTTCCTGGAGCAGCAGCCGGCACAGGGCCACACGTCGGCGCTCACCACCGGAAAGCTCCTTGATTTTCTGCTCCGACGGCGGGCACTGCAGTGCATCCATGGCCCGCTCCAGCTTGGTGTCTATCTCCCAGCCGTTTACATGGTCTATCTGCTCGGTGAGCTCCCCCTGGCGCTCGATGAGACGATTCATCTGGTCGTCGGCCATCGGCTCCATGAATTTCATGGAAATTTCATTGTATTCGGCCAGGATGTCCATAACGGGTTGCACCCCTTCCTGGACCACTTCCAGCACGGTTTTCTCCGGGTCCATCTGCGGCTCCTGCTCCAGGTAGCCCACACTGTAGCCCGGGGCCCACACCACCTCGCCTTTGTAGGATTTCTCCACTCCGGCAATGATTTTCAGGAGCGTGGACTTACCGGAACCGTTGAGGCCGATAATGCCAATTTTGGCTCCATAGAAAAAGCCCAAGTAAATGTCTTTGAGGATAACCCGGTTGTTATGGGGGAGAATTTTGCTCACCCCGTTCATGGAAAAGATAATTTTTTCGTCGGCCATGTTTTTCGCTTTTGTGCAAGATAGTGATTATTTCTCACATCGCCAAAACCCTATTTCTTGGGTACACGCTTGGAGGAAGAGATGGCGCCGACCGGGCAGACGAGGCGGCACAGGTGGCAACCCACGCACTTGGGGCCGATGAACTGGGGCCGGCGTGTCTCAAGATTGAAAACCAGGGCCTGGTGGCCGCCGTCCGCGCAGGAAATGGTGCAGCGGCCGCAGCCGATGCACTTCTGCGCATCAAATTTGGGATACACCACGGTGTCGCGGTCCAGGTTGGACGGGAGCCGGAACTGCGGCAGGCGTTCGCCCACCAGGTCCGCCAGATTCTCCACGCCCCGATCGGCCATATAATGCTGCAAGCCCATCGTCAGGTCCTCGATGATACGGTAGCCGTACTGCATCACGGCCGTGCACACCTGCACGTTTCGGCAGCCCAGCTGGATGAACTCCAGGGCGTCGTGCCAGGTCTCGATGCCGCCCACGCCGCTGTATTGCACCTTTTGCATCAGGGGGTGCAGCGCCATGGACAGGATATGGCGCAGGGCGACGGGCCTCACGGCCCTGCCGGAATAGCCGGAGCCCGTCTGGCTGCCGTTCACCTCCGAGCCATCACCCATGGTAACGCTCTTGATGGTATTAATGGCCGATATGGCGTCGGCCCCGGCAAAACAGGCGGCCGTGCCAATGTCCGAAATATGGGTGATGTTGGGCGTCATCTTGGGAATGACGGGAATGCGGACGCTGCGCTTGACGGCGGCCGTGAAGAAAATCACGAGCTCGGGGTCCTGTCCCACGTCGCTGCCCATGCCGGCCTGCCGCATCTGCGGGCAGGAGAAATTGAGTTCCACGGCATCGCAGCCCGCGGCCTCCGCCCGCTTGGCAAGTTCCATCCACTCCTCTTCCTCGCGGCCCATGATGGAGGCGATGACAACTTTGGAAGGATAGTCCCGTTTCAGGCGGCGCAGGATATCAAAATCCTCTTCCACGGGGTTCTCGCTGAGCTGTTCCATGTTCCGGAAGCCAAAGAAGTCTCCGTGCTCACCGGTTACGTGGACTGCGTCGAAGCGGGGCGACACTTCCTTGATTTCCTGAAAGCAGATGGTCTTGTAAAACACCCCGGCCCATCCGGCATCAAAAGCCCGGGCCACCATGTCATAATTGGTACTGACGGCCGATGACGCCAGAAAGAAGGGATTCTCGCAGCGGATGCCGCAGAAGTCAATCGCCAGGCTGGGAAGGGGCCCGGAAGGCACCTCCGGAAGCGCCTTTACCAGTTCACGGATACGGATGGGAAAGTCATAATGGATACAGGCCTTCTCCGCTGCAACGAGTTCCTCCTCTGAGCAGTCCTTCACCCATCGGCGGGCAATAGCTTGGTTACCAAATCGGACGGCACGGACGGCCCTTGCCGGGTCTCCGTTCTTACACGCTTTGCTGCAGGGCGCATCGACACAGAAAAGACAACGGGAGGCTTCTTCCAGAATGTTCATACGACAGATAGTTTAGTATGCCAAGGTAGGGATTTTTTGATGAATTTGCAAATGCCTAATGCAGCAGCATCCACTTCACCAGCTTGAACATCCCGTACGGCATGTAACGGAATTTCAGGTCTATCCAGGTGGGTGTTTTCACCACGCTGCGCTCATGGCTGAAAGCCAGGAAACTGCGCTCCGAGTGGTAGCTGCCCATGCCGGAATTGCCCACGCCGCCAAAGGGAATGTTGCTGTTGGCAATGTGCATGATGGTGTCGTTGATGCAGGCGCCGCCGGAAGTGGTCCTGCCGATGATATCCCAGCCATCGGCCCCCTTGCCGAAATAATAGAAGGCCAGGGGTTTCTCGCGGCGGTTCACAAAGTCCGCCACCGCCTGCCGGTCCTTGAAGGTGAGGATGGGGAAGATGGGGCCGAAAATCTCCTCCTGCATCACGGGCGCATCCGGCGAAACGCCTTCCAGCAGGGTGGGCTCTATCCACAGCTTTTCCTTGTTGTAATGGCCTCCGGCAACGATTTTCCCGTCTTTCAGGTAGCCGGTGAGCCGGTCGAAGGCGCTGTCTTTCACAATGTGCACAAAGAGCCGGGACTGCTCCGTTCCGTCCGGGTACAGGCCGGCGAGCTCCCGCTTGAAGGCATCGACAAAAGCGTCTTTGATATCCTCATGCAGGAACAGGTAATCCGGGGCGATGCAGGTTTGCCCGCTGTTGAGGCATTTGCCCCAGGCGATGCGCCGGGCGGCCAGGGTGAGGTCGGCGTCCTTGTCCACGATGCAAGGGCTCTTGCCGCCCAGCTCCAGCACCATCGGCGTTAAATACTGCGCCTGCGCGGCCATGGCAATCTTGCCTAAGGACGGGCTGCCGGTGAGGAACACCAGGTCGTAGCGGTGCTTGAACAGTTCGCCGTTCACTACGCGATTGCCCTGCACCACGGCCACGTACTCCTCCGGGAAGGTGTCGGCAATGAATTCTTCAATGACCTTGGAGACTTCCGGAACGTAGGGCGAGGGCTTTAAAATGGCCGTACAGCCAGCCGAGATGGCGCCTACGAGCGGGTTCAGGAGAAGCTGTACGGGATAGTTCCAGGGACTGACGATGAGCGTGCAGCCCAGCGGTTCGCGCACGATGTAGCTGGAGGACGGCATGCCGGTGAGGGGCGTGGGACGACGCTTGCGACGGGCCCATTTGTCCACTTTGCGGATGGCCTCCGAAATCTCCCCGTACACCAGGCCGATTTCTGTCATGAAAGCTTCCTCGTAACTCTTGTGCAAATTGGCCCACAGGGCGTCGCAGAGCGGTTTTTCCCACTTCTGCAGGCCGGCCTTGAAGGCTTTTAACTCCTGCTTGCGCCAGGCCACGTCGCGGGTGACGCCCGTGGCATAGAACGCCCGCTGCTTTTCCACCAGTTCCTGAATTCTTGCTGCGCTTGTATTTTCCAGTGCCATATTATTTCCTCCTGCCGGTAAAATGATCCATAACTGTATAGAGCCCGCACACATCGCCAAACAGGAAGTTGAACCAGCTGTGCGGGAAGATGCCTTGCATGAGGCGGATAAAGTGCGACGGGAAGTTGATGCCGCGGTAGCCCAGATCCAGTTCCACGGCCCGCAGGGCCTTCCGGGCCACCTCCTCCGGCGGCAGAATGCGGAAGAAGGAATGAATGCCGTCGAACATGCCGGTATTGATGAAATACGGGGCGATGGTGGTGATTTTCACCGGACTCTTCTCCCGTTCCAGCTCAATGCGCACGCTCTCGCTCCAGCCGATGGCCGCCCACTTGGAGGCAGCGTACAGCGACATTTTGGGCAGCGCCAGCATGCCGGCCGACGAGGTAATGTTGCAAATGTGCCCCACGCCGCGTTCTTTCATGGGCTTGAGGTAGCGCCGCGTCACGTACATGGCGCCTTTGGTATTGATGTCCATGGTACGGTCGATGTCCTGGTCCGTCTGCTCGGCAAACGTCTTGTTGTTGGTGATGATGCCCGCGTTGTTGATAAGGAGGTCCACATCGCCACAGGCGGTCTTGGTTGCGGCAAATGCCGTGTCGATGGACGCGGGATTGGCGATATCGGCCTTGAAGCCTTTGATGAAGCCCTTGGCGGAGAGCTCCTGCACGGTAGCGTCTATGGCGGCCTCGTTGATGTCCCATACGATTACCTGGCTGGCGCCCATTTCCAGGCACCGCCGGGCCATGATTTTCCCAATGCCGGAGCATCCGCCGGTAATGAGAACGGTCTTTCCTTGTATTTTCATGTGTTCAGGTTTTAGCAACACAAATTTACGAAAATTATTCGTACCTTTGGAGGCTATGGACAAATTGTTTCTCATCGACGGCCACGCGCTGGTATTCAAAATGTACTACGCTTTCCTGCGCCGCCCCATGATTAATTCCAAGGGGGCGGACATGTCCATCCTTTACGGCTTCACCAAATACCTGCTGGAGCTGCTGGAGCGGGAAAATCCCACGCATGTGGCAGTCGCCTTCGACCCGCCGGGCGGCACCTTCCGCAACCAGCTGTTTCCGGCCTATAAAGGCACGCGCCCCCCTACGCCGCAACTGGTGATAGAAGCCCTGGAACCTCTCACGGAGCTGGTTCGGAACATGAACATCCCCGTAGTGATGGTGCCCGGCTTTGAGGCCGACGATGTCATCGGCTCCATAACCGCGCAGCATGCCTCGGAGCGGCTGGATGTGTACATGGTGACGCCGGACAAGGACTACGGTCAGCTGATTGGCCCGCACAGCTTTCAGTACAAGCCCGGCAAAAGCGGGGCCGATGCGGAAGTATGGGGCATCCCCGAACTTTGCGCCAAGTGGGGCATCTCGGAGCCCTCGCAAGTCATTGACATGCTGGCCATCTGCGGCGATACGGCGGACAACGTGCCCGGCGTAAACGGCGTGGGTGAGGTGGGTGCCGCCAAGCTCATCGCCAAATACGGAAGCTTAGAGAACATTTACGCGCACCTGGGCGAGCTCACGGCCCGCCAGCAGGCGCAGTTCGAGGAGGCGCAGCCGCACATGGCCCTGTCCAAGACGCTGGTTACCATCAAGACGGACATGGACCTGCCGGTGACCCTGGCCGATATGCGCTACACCGGCGCGTTTACGCCCCACCTGGCGGAGCTGTTCCAGGAGTACGAGTTCTCTTCGCTGAAGAAATACCTGAAAGGCGATTTCCCGACGGCGCCTCCGGCTTCGCCCGAAAAGGCGGACGCCGCCCCTGTTCCGGAAATCAGCTTCCGGGAAGCCGAGACGGCAGAGGTCGCCGCGGCGGCGCGCAAGGCCGGGAAACTGGGCCTGGTGCTTGCCGGGGGGCATATCGTCCTCAGTGCGGACGCCCTGGCCGGGCAGGTCTCCCCTGCCCAGGCGAAGGACCTGCTGGAGGATGAGGCCATCGACAAATATGGCGTGGACCTGAAGAAACTGGCCAATACGCTGGCGGCGGAGGGCATCGCCCTGGAAGGCCGCTGGTGGGATATCCAACTCATGCACTATGTGCTGAACCCGGAACGCAGCCATGACCTGGCCGCCTTGGCGCATACCTATCTGGGCGTTTCGCTGGAGCCCCGCGAGGAAGTGGTGTCCACCGGTTCGCTTTTTGACGATATGCCGCAGGAAGACAATACCGCCGCCTTCCGGGAGGCCGCCGTGCTGGTCCCGCTGGGCGACAAACTGCGCGCGGAACTGCCGGAGCTGTATTTGTCCATGGAGGAACCGCTGTCCAAGGTGCTCGCGCAGATGGAACGCGACGGCGTAAAAGTAGATATGGGGGTCATCCGGCATTTTGCCGACGGCCTCCGCAAGGAGCTGGCGGAAAGGGAGATGCGTATCCGCGAAATGGCCCGGGAGCCGGAGCTCAACATCTCCTCGCCCAAACAGGTGGGAGAGTTGCTGTTCGACAAGCTCAAACTGGACCCCAAGGCCAAACGCAGCGGTGCCAAGGGGCAGTTCTCCACGGACGAGGCCACCCTACTGGCCATCGCGGACCGGCATCCCATCGTGGACGAAATCCTGGAGTTCCGGGCCGTGAAGAAGTTGTTATCGACCTATATCGAGCCGTTCCCGAGCTTCGTATCGCCGGTGGACGGACGTGTGCATACCACGTTCAATCAGGCGCTTACGGCTACGGGGCGGCTGTCATCGTCCAATCCCAACCTGCAGAACATTCCCGTGCGCACCGAGCGCGGAAAAGAGATTCGCAAAGCGTTTGTGCCGGGAACACCGGACGGGGTGATTGTGAGCGCAGACTACTCGCAGATTGAGCTTCGCATCATGGCGCATCTGTCTGGCGATGAGCATCTTACGCAGGCATTCCGGGACGGGGTGGACGTGCATGCGGCCACGGCTTCCAAGATTTTCGGCATTCCCGTTTCCGAAGTCACGCGGGAGCAGCGCGGCATGGCCAAGACGGCCAATTTCGGCATTATGTACGGTATCTCCACCTTCGGTCTGGCACAGCGGCTGCACCTGCCCCGGACGGCGGCCAAAGAGCTCATCGAAGGGTATTTCGCCTCCTTCCCTTCCATCCGTTCGTTCATCGACGGAAGCATTGCTTTTGCACGCGAACACGGTTATGTGGAGACGCTGTTCGGGCGCCGGCGGTACCTGCCGGACATCCAGGCGCGGAACGCTACCGTGCGCGCACTGGCGGAACGGAATGCGGTGAATGCGCCCATCCAGGGGACATCGGCCGATATCATCAAACTGGCCATGACCGGCGTGGCGGCGCGTATGAAGGAGCAGGGGCTACGGAGCAAAATGGTGCTGCAAATCCACGACGAATTGCTCTTTGACGCTGTGCCTGAGGAGGTTCCGGCGCTCAAGCAGCTCGTTACGGACGTGATGGAGCATGTGATTGCGCTGTCGGTTCCCCTCACCGTGGAGTGCTCATCGGGTATCAATTGGCTGGAGGCGCATTAGTATGAACGAAAAAGAAATCATAGAACGGGCCATAGCAGGCGACCAGATGGCCTACCGCATGCTCTACCAGATACACGAGCGGGCGGTCCGCGGTCGCGTGAGCGGCTATTTCCAGTGGAAGGCCGATGTAGATGATGTGGTCACCGAGAGCTTCCAGAAGGCGTTTCAGGCCCTCGGGAACTTCGATGTGTCCCGCGAGTTCCGGCCTTGGCTGCTGACCATCGCCACGCGCACGGCGCTGGACCATTTGTCGTCCATCCACCGGGAAGACGAAAAGAAGGAGGGCATCCTGCACAAGGCGTCCTCCGACGGGCCGGAAGCGGTCCAGCTTACGGACTACACGCCGGAGGAAGAGATTATCAACGACGAGCTGCACCAGCGGCTGATGGGGTACATCGACGAGCTTCCGTCACTGTATAAGGACGTGATGATCAAGTACATGATTGAGGAACTGGAGTACGAGGAAATCGCCAGGGAACTGGACCTGGAACTGAACACCGTGCGGACGCGCATCCGCCGGGGCAAGCAGCACCTGTCTCAAATGATGTTACGGGGGGAAGTAGTATGAACTGGAGCAGCATGTTAAAGGCCGATTTTTCCCTGTCGGCCCTGCAGATGGAGCGTTTCGAGGCGCTGGACGCGCTGTACCGGGAGTGGAACGCGCAGATTAACGTGATTTCGCGGAAGGATATCGACGCACTGTATGAGCACCACGTGCTGCATTCCCTGGCCATAGCGCGGTACCTGCAGACCGTTCCGGGACTGTGGGATGCCTTTGCCGGCAGTTCGGTGCTGGACCTGGGGACCGGAGGCGGATTCCCGGGGATTCCGCTGGCCATTTTGTTCGAAGGCGCACAGTTTGTGCTGTGCGATTCCGTGGGAAAGAAAACCATTGTGGCACAGGCGGTCAGCTCCGCTTTGGGCTTGCCGAACGTGCAGGTAGTCAACGCACGGGCGGAGACATTGCCATCGGCCTTTGACTTTGTGGTTTCGCGTGCCGTGGCGGCCCTGCCGGACTTCTTCCCCTGGGTGAAGGGCAAGTATTCGCAGGGGATTCTGTATCTGAAAGGCGGCGACGTGAACGAGGAGATTGCCACCGTGATGGGCCGGCACAAACTTCCGCGCGGTTCCGTGCACACCTGGCCGGTATCTTCCTGGCTTCCGGACCCCTGGTATGACGGAAAACTGGTCGTTCACATCGAAAATCTCTAAAAAAATTTGGCATATTCCTCCGGAATTGCTACCTTTGCAGTCCTTACGCGAAAAAATATAAAAAAGAGATATCATGAAAAGAACATTCCAACCTTCCCGCCGCAAGCGTGTGAACAAACACGGCTTCCGCGCAAGAATGGCCAGCGCCAACGGCCGCCGCGTCCTGAGCGCCCGTCGCCGCCACGCCCGCAAGAAACTCTCCGTCTCCGACGAAGACCGCTGGTAGAAATCAAGCAGCCCTCCGGGTTGCTTTTTTTGTACCCTCCCTTGCCGAACCTTCACAGACGGAAACTTATCGGCAATGATGAAAACAAGTGGTGACGGGACACCGTGCGTACATCCCCGTGACAGTTAAACACTTATCCATCAGCAACTTATAGCACATTCCTCGTTCGGATTTTGAACGAGGAATGTATTGTATGTTGTTGAGTATGAAAGGATTAAGTGTCACTCTTCCAATGGAGATATTTTTCAATCTGGCGGGGACGGGCGTTGGTTCTGTAATGGAGCATCTCGGCGAGTTCCCTCTTCTTCTCCAAGGGCAGGGATGGCACCTCGCCGGGATGGCTTATCACTCCTTCCTTCATCAACAGTTTTGTGCAGTCCTGATATACCGCATCCGAGTAATTGTTCCTGTCCTCCTTGATATCGTAGTCACTCCCGGTATTGTCATGGAATGAACGCAGCATCGTCTCATAGTCTCCATAATAAGAGATAACCTCTTTGTAATCGATTACGTTCCAAAGTCGTATGATATAATCGGCCAGTTGCTGCATATCACGGGGCGTCAGACTTTTCTTCCACCGCTCCAACTGGCAATACCGCAGATAACCCTCCCCAGCATGGATGTGCTTGATTTCTTTCAGGATGTTCCTGAACATGGTCGATTTCTCTGACAAAAGAAAAGGTTCAGAAAAAGGATGAGACTCCTTGGCGTAGCGCAGGAAATTCCAACGGTATTCTTCCGACTTTTCCACCAGCTTCCTCTCCACGGGATTATTGTTGTTGTAATTGATGGTCGTCTTCACCTGCTTGTTTCCAAATTTCACGGAACTCATGTAGCGGTGCTTGAACAAGGGGCCCTTTCTGCCGCGCGAGGTGTTCCATTCCCGGGAAAACAGGTGTGTGTATTGCTGCACAAATCGGGACATCGTGGCCTCGTCACGCACCACTATGACATTGTGGGCATGATCCACCATCGGGCACAAGGCGAGCACCTTTATGCCCAAGCTTCTGGCCACGGTACAATAAATGGTAAAGAATACAAGAAAATCACTGGCTGAATAAAAAACCAGTACTCCGTTTACCGTTTGCTGACACACATGATGCACTTCCCCAGGATATACTTTTCGCGTTTTCATGGGTGCAAGATATTCAGAACCTCCCTCGATTCCAAGCTTCGGTTGAAACATTGTGTTGTTTCACATGTTTTTTTGCTGTTTCTTACGATTTTATGCGCTTTCTACCGATTTTTTACTCCCAAATCACCCATTTCCTGTCCAGCTGAATTCGCTTGGGAGAACCGGCGAGTCCGACAATCCGGTAATCCGCAGCATCGTCAACAAGTTGAGCGACCGCCCCGTTCACCCGAGCGATGTTGACATTCAAATCATTGTTGAACAAATCCATCAGCCGCTGCACCCGGCACTCAATCTCGCCAGGATTGGAACTGCGGCTCACTCTTCGATAAAGTTCTGCAAGCTCCCGCTCATAATCGGCAATTTGTTTAAGAGAAATGCCTTCCGGATGCTTGAGGAACAGGAGCAAGACTGTTTTTGCCATCGGCCTTATTTTCAATTCATTACGCCCGAGATAAACACGAAGTGTCCTGGTAATCCGCACTTTTTCGACGGGCGGAGAAACTTTTATTCCCCGCCGTTCCACCTCCTGCGTCGCATGCCGGATAAAACAGAGCAGTTCCTCCGTTTCCCGCTCTTCCCACTGCACTCCGTACCTTCCCTGCGGCTCCTCCAATAAGCCCGAGGATAAATAATACAACAATAAACACGCTTCCATCTTCTCACTTTTTCTGCGAGTATAAGAAATTCCACGGAAACGCCTCGCCTGAATGTGACAGCCAACCATCTCACTATCAGCTTACTACACACTAATCCTCGTTCAAAATCTGAACGAGGATTGTATAGGAAGGGTATGAGAATCAAACGATTAGCTGTCACATGCTGCAGCAGCCCCACGGAGTCTTTCAGCCGCAGCCCGTACGGAAGGATGTTTCCGCGATGCGCTCAAGGACTTTCTGCAGATTAAATATTCGGCGTATCCCAAACCTTGGTTTCAGTGCAGGTGAGCAGGGCGGAGAGGCCGCCGCAGGAGAGGCGGAAATCACCCTGCTCCAGGCGCCAGTGCCCGTCGGCCCCCACAAAGGCCAGGTCGCAGGCCGGCAGTTCGAACGTCACCGTCTTGGTTTCACCGGGCGCCAGGGCAATTTTCTCGAAGCCGCGCAGGCGCTTCACGTCCGGGACGAGGGACGCCACCAGATCCGAGCTGTACAGCAGCACAGCCTCCTTTCCGGCACGGGAACCGGTATTGGTAACATCCACGCTGACCTTGAGGATATCGGCGGCCGTAAAGTTTTCGGCCGACACCACCAGGTTTTTGTACGCGAACTGCGTATAGCTCAGGCCATGACCGAAGGGCCACTGCACGTCCATCACGGCGTCGTAGTTATAGGAGCCGTTCATGGTTTCGCGGTGCTCGGATACCTTATAATCGTACGTGTGCAGGGCGTTGATGTGCTTGGGATAGGTGAAGGGCAGCCTTCCGGAGAAGTTCTCGTCACCGCTCAGCAGGGCGGCCAGGGCATCGGCCCCGAAGTTGGACGGAAGCATCACGTCCACCACGGCGGCGGCAAGCGGCTCAATGTCTCCTATCAGGCGCGGACGGCCCTCGTTGAGAATCAGGACGACAGGTTTTCCCGTTCCGGACAGGGCGGTCACCAGCCGTTTCTGGTTGCGGGAAAGGTTCAGGTCGTTTATGTTGCCGGGCGTTTCGCAATAGGAATTCTCGCCCACGCAGACCACCACGACGTCCGCTTTGCGGGCGGCGGCCACTGCCTTGCCGATACCGGACGCATCCTCGGCCTGCCAGTCTGCGCCTGCCACATACGTCACGCCGGGCTCGTAGCTCACCTGCTTGAAACGGCGTTGCAGGGCCTCCACAATGGTGTTATACTGCGGGACGAAGGCGTCGGCATCGCCCTGCCAGCGATAACTCCAGCCGCCGTTGAGCGTGCGCATGCTGTTGGCGTTGGGGCCGGTGACCAGAATGCGGGCATCCTCCTTCAGGGGCAGAATGCCATCGTTCTTCAGCAGCACCTCGCTTTCCAGCGCAGCGGCGTAAGATTCCTGCGCAAACTGCTCGCTGCCGAACTCCGGATAGGAATAGTCCCAAACGGGCTTGTCGAAAAGTCCCAGACGCAACTTCAGGCGCAGCACGCGGCGCACGGCGTCGTCCAGACGCTCCTGCGAAATGCGGCCGTCCTTCACGCAGTCCACAATGGCCGTCACGCATTCGGGGTCGTACGGGTCCATAATCATGTCGATACCGGCGTTGATGCCCATGGCCACCGCCTCACGCTTGTCGGCCGCCACATGGTCACGCTTGAAAAGATTGTCGATATCGGCCCAGTCGGTGACAAACACGCCGTCCCAGCCCAGTTCCTCCTTTACCCAGCCGCTCAGAAGAATGGCGTTGGCGTGCGTGGGAATGCCGTTCACGGAGGCGCTGTTCACCATGGCGGTGAGGGCGCCGGCACGGAAACAGGCCAGGAACGGGGCGAAGAACTTCTCGCGGAGGTCGTTCTGGGCAATGATAGCCGGCGTACGGTCCTTGCCGCTCACCGGGACGCCGTAACCGATGAAATGCTTGATGGATACGGCGCAATGTTCCAGGTCGATATGGTTGGGGTCTTCACCCTGAATGGCCTCCGTCTCGGCGCGGGCCATCTCCGACTGAACGTACGGGTCCTCGCCGAAGCTCTCCCAGATACGCGGCCAGCGCGGGTCCCGGCCCAGGTCCATCACCGGAGAGAACACCCACGGCACCTGCGCAGCGCGGGTCTCATACGCCATGGCGCGGCCCATCATGCGGGCATAGTCCCGGTTGAACGTGGCGGCCAGGTTGATTTCCTGCGGATACAGCGAACCGTCCGTGAGGTAGCTGGCGCCATGAATCATGTCCAGGCCATAGATACAGGGAATACCGATGACCTCCATGCTCTTTTCCTGAATCTGGCGCACCATGGCTGCCGTATGTTCGCGCGAGTGGGCGGCGTCGTGCATCACGTTGAGGATGGAGCCGACCTTGTACTGGCCGATAATTATTTCCAGTTTGGCCGGATCGATGGCCTCGCGCGTGCCGTCTTCCAGCACCGAGATTGTCAGCTGGACCAGCTGTCCGGCCTTTTCCTCCAGGGTCATGCCCTCCAGGACCTTTTCCACCTTGGCCTCCACCGCCTTGTCGGAAGGAATGGCCCGAGGTGCTTTCGGTGCACAGGCGGCCGCCAGAAGCGCGGCAGACAGGAAAATCAAAACTTTTTTCATATCGCTTTTTATTGACTATTCGTAAATTTTGTAAAGTTACTCTTTTCCCCTTCAAGAACAATACCACTTGCCTGGATTTCCGCCGTTTGTCCCGCAGAAAAGTGGATACCGGCCCCTGTCCGGCAAAGGAGCCCGAAACGTCGTATTCTTGCCGAAAAGCACGCAGTTTTCACAAAAAAGGGCTAAATTTGCAAGCCGAAAAAATATGAAAAACCCATTATGAAAAAACGGAAACTCATCAGCATTGCCATTCTGATGCTTGCCGTCGCCGTTCCCGCCATGGCCGTATTCACCGGCATGGGCCTGGACGCGACGCTGTTCAACCTCCGGAGCGAACTGTATCACGAATACAAGCGCCTGGACAGCAAGCGGGAGCAGCAGCGGGAAAATTACGAAATCCAGCACCAGAAGATGGTGGACATTGTCAAAAAGTGCAACGACCTGTCCCTGATGCTGTATTCCCAGAAGCAGGAATATGCTTTTGACATCAGCTATGCGCTGGAGAAAGTAAGCGAGGAATACAAAGACTTCAACGCCAACCGCACCCCGTACGACCGCATCGTATTCTCCCTGGATGTGGAGATTAACCGCTATGCACGCCTGATTGAATCCCTCCGTCGCCTTCCTCCCGAACTCCTGGACGTGGAAGTGGTGCCGGACAGCCTGGCCTACCACAACGACTCGCTGGACGTTCACCTGATGCAGAACGAAAGTCTTCTGGAGCAGGATTTGCACGAACAGGTGGCCGGCGTCCTGGCCCTGAATGCTGCACGGGACACCGTTTCCCGGGAGGAACGCACTCCGGCGTTCATCCTGAGCGAGGTGGGCCAGGCCGACCGCGACTCCTGCCTGCGGTATGCCGCCGAACTGCTGAAGATGTATGCCGAGACACGGGAACTGGTGATGGCGGACAGCACCCATTACCGGGAAGCCCGGCTGCGCATGGAAGAATCCTACAAATATGCCCGGGAGTACTACGGCATCATCGAGGACAAAGTGTTCGTAGAGGGCCAGACCCCTTGGTTCACCATCCTGTCACAGCCCGGCAAATACTGGAAGAACACCAAGGCGGCCATGAATGAGAAATACAGTTTCTCCGACATCGGGAAGGCACTTTTCAAAGATCAGGTGGATTACAGCGAAGAAGAGATTGTCAACAATACCCGGCTGGTGAACTCGGCCAGAATATACTGGCTGGTGATTTATGTCGTGTTCTTCTTCTTGCTGTGGGGCCTCTCCGCACTCATCCTGATTCCGGTATTCCGTTTTGTCAAGCCGCTGAAGGGGCGTGTCGCCAAGGAGCAGAAGCGGTACATCGCCCTGCTGCTGGGCTGCATCCTGTTCATGGCCCTCACCTTTGAGAGCACCGACGACGACATTGCGCGCAAGGCCATGCACATCATGTACACCTTCTTCGGCCTGCTCGTGGCCATCAACACGGCCCTCCTCATCCGGCTGAAACCGGCCAAGCTCAAACACAGTGTCCGGATTTACCTGCCCACCATTTGCACGGCCCTGTTTGTCATCAGCTGCCGGGTGCTGTTTGTGCCCAATGCCTTCTTGAACATGTTCTTCCCGCCCCTGCTCCTGGCCATGGCGCTGTGGCAGCTCATCGCCAATCTCAAGCGCAGCCACAAGGCAGACCTCACGGACGCGGTGCTGGGATGGATTTCCTTCGTCATTACGGCCATTGCCATCATTATCGGACTGGCGGGCTATATTTTCCTGTCCCTTATCATCCTGGTATGGTGGTATTTCCAACTGGGACTCATCCTGGCCATCCTCTCTGTCTGGGACCTGATCCTCCTGTACAAGGAAAAGCGGCTGAACAAGCGCCTGGAGGCCTACAGCGCCAAGATTACCTTCGTGTCCGGGCAGGACAAGGACAATCTGCTTTTCGGAGCCTCCTGGTTCTATGACCTCATCCGTGAAGTCCTGATACCGCTGATGGCGCTCAGTTCGCTTCCCGTCTGTGCCTATTGGGCGCTGGGCATCTTCGAATTCAGGGACTTGTACCTGACCATCTTCGAGAAGCCCTTCTTTACTCAGGGCGAATTCCGGGTATCCATTTTCAACATCCTGTTCCTGATAGAGATGTTCCTGGTGTTCCGCTATGTGAACAAAGCCGTCCACACCCTGTGGCAGGTCCTCGCATACCACCGCTACCTCCGCAAACATGAGAAAAAGACCGTTCGCGCCAACGAAATCAACCTTTCCCTGGGGAACAGCCTCATCAGCGTGTTTGTATGGTTTGTCTATGCCGACCTCTTCATTGTGACGCTGAACATCCCGACAGGCGCCCTCGGGCTCATTGCCGGCGGTCTCAGTGCCGGTATAGGTCTGGCCCTGAAGGACATCATCAACAACTTCATCTATGGTATCCAGCTGCTGAGCGGACGCCTGCGCGTAGGTGACGTCATCGAATGCGACGGCATCCGCGGCAAGGTGGCCTCCATCAGCTACCAGACCACACAGATCCAGTCTGTTGGCGAAGTCATCATTTCCTTCACCAACACGGCGCTCTTCAACAAGAACTTCAAGAACCTGACGCGCGGCAGCGCCTATGAGTACGTGAGCGTGCCGGTGAGCGTAAGCTATGGCACGGACATAGAGAAGGTGCGCCAGCTGCTGATAGAGGCCAGCCAGCAACTGCTGACCAAGGACAAGTATGGCCGCGACATCGTGGATCCCAAACGCGGGGTCAACGTGGGCCTGTCAGAGTTCGGCGACAGCGGCATCACCATCGCCCTCAAGCAGTTCGTGCTGGTAGAGGAGCGCTTCGGCTATGCCAACCGCGCCCGGGAGCTCATCTACAACACGCTGAATGCGAACGGCATCACCATCCCGTTCCCGCAGTGCGACATTCACATGATTCCCGAGGACAAATAAAGTCCCGGGCATCCCGAATTACGTTACGTTTCCGCCAGGCAGCTTCAATAAGCAGTCTGGCGGGAAATGTTTAATTGCTGAATTTTGTAAGGGTCGCCATTGGAGGAGGTGGCGTAAATGGTAACTTGAAAAAGTTCGCCTCCGGCGTTGAGCAGGCCGATCATGTACTTCTTGTTGGCCTCGGAGGCTTTGTGCGTCACATTGAAAGAACGCGGTGTGTTGGCTTCGAAGAAACTGCGCAGGATTTCGCGGGCCTGTTTCCTGGAGCAGCTGCGGGACGATGAAATGACCGTGACGTCCAGATTGTCCGCGAACCAGGTGGAGAGCGACGCTGCGTCTCCGGCGGCCATGTATTTGGTGATGGAGGAGAAAACGGCGAAACCGTCATCCTGCTTGAAGCGCTGGAACTGTGTGTTGGTGAGGAAGGACTGCGCCTGCGCCGAAAAGCCCGCACACAAAAGGATGCCGGACAGCAGAAGAATATGGAATGTATGTTTCACCGTGGCAACATCTTGCAAATTCCGCGCCGAATTGCTACTTTTGTACACAAAGATGATTCTTCGGCCAAGGCCCCGGAAAGATACGCTGTCCATGAACATCGTTTTGCTGACCGTCGGAAAAACCGACATAAAATGGGTAAAGGACGGCCTGGATGTGTACACGTCCAGGCTCAGGCACTATGTCCCTTTCCAGGTCACGGAAATTCCGGAACTCAAGAAAGTAGCGGCCCTGACCAAACAGCAAATCAAAGAAAAGGAGGGCGAACTCATCCTGAAACAGCTTGCCCCCGGGGACATCCTTATCCTGCTGGACGAGCACGGACGGGAGTTCCGCAGTTTGGAATTCGCGGAATTCATTGAAAAGCAGCTGGCGGCCGGCGGGCGCAACCTCATCTTCACCGTGGGCGGGGCGTATGGATTTTCCGAGGCGGTGTACGCACGCGCCCAGGGTAAAATCTCCCTGTCCAAAATGACCTTCTCACATCAGATGGTCCGCACGATATTTGCAGAACAGCTGTACCGGGCTTTCACCATCCTGAAGGGAGAGCCGTACCATCATGAATAAGAAAAGGCACATACTGCAATGGCTGGGCGCCATCCTCTTGCTTGCAGCCGTGGGGGTATTCGCCGCCTCGTTCTTCACGGGCGGCCGCGGGAACGTGGAGTCGGCCGCCGCAGAAATGGGGTTCCGTGTCAAAAACCGCCTCCACATCCTGGACAAGTTCATCGACAAAGGAATACACACCCGTACGGACGGATGGATGGAACTGAACGGCATCCCGGAAGACATGGTGGTGTACCGCTACGTGGAAGACACCCTGCAAAGCTGGGCCAACCAGTTTCCCATCCGCAGTGACGATATCCGCCCGCAAACCCTGGTCAACCGCCTGGGAGACAGCCGGGGCAATTTCTCCTCGCCCCTGAAAGATGCCTCCGAAGCGCTTCGCTATGTGAACCACGGTCCCAAATGGTACCTGGAAAAGAAAGTCCAGGGAGAGGACTGCGTCATTATCGCCGGCCTGGAGATAGTGAATGAACTGCAAGCCGGGTCGCTCAATGGCATCAACAGAAACTTCGGAGTCAGCCAGTATTACACCGTGCGGCCGTTGTCGGAAGGCACGGGCGTTTCGGTGATGGTGGACGGAACCCCTCTGTTCAAGCTCACCGCGGAAACGCTTGCCGAAAGCAATCAGCGGCATTCCACCATGCTGTGGTTCGCCCTGGGGCTGCTGCTGTCCGCTCTGCTGCTCCTGCTCGGCACCCATCCCACCCCGGGAACCCTGGCCGCCACCATACTCCTGCAAGGGACGGCGATTACCGGCATGTACCTGTACGGACGCGGGCTCAGCGCCACCTCGCAGCTGTTTTCGCCCCTGCTGTATGCCGACGGGCCCCTGCTGTACGCACTGGGCGCCGTCGTTCTCATCAATCTGGGCATCACCTTGCTGGTGCTGGATGTCTTTCTGGCCCGACGCCCCCTGCTCAAAGCCCTGCGGGAAAAACGGCGTCCCGCATGGGAAGGCATCCTGTCCCTGCTGCTTGTCCTGCTTACGGTGGCCGTGTGCGTCTATATGCACCTTACCTTCCGCAGCATTACCGTCAACTCCAGCATCAATCTGGAGCTCTACAAAGTAGGCCTGCTGAACGGCTATACGGCCATCGTGTACCTGTCTTTCCTGGCCCTGTCGCTCTCGGTGCCGCTGCTCCTGCAAATGCTTTCTCCCCTGCTGCGCTCCCTTACGGGCCTGCGTTACGACGTGTTTTCCCCCGGCGGGCGTCTCTGCTACGCCGTCGTCACGGGCGTTTACTTCGTGGCGGCATCGTCCACGTTCGGCTTTCAGAAAGAACAGCGGCGCATTGACGTGTGGGCCAACCGCCTGGCGATGAGCCGCGACATCGCCCTGGAAATCCAGTTGCGCAGCGTGGAAAACGCCATCGCCTCCGACCCGATGATCGGCGCCCTGTCCGTCATAGAGGGCAGTGCCGACATCATCCAGGGCCGGCTGGTAAGCGCATACATGGGCCGCATTTCACAGGACTATGACATTGCCGTGCAGCTGCCGGACGACGTCACCGCCACCGTCCTGTTCCAGGACCGCATCCGCAGCGGCGTGCGCCTGGGCGAGAATTCGCATTTCTTTTACAGCGCCATCAGCAGCGGACGCACCACATACACCGGCCTCTTCACCTATTATGTCAAGAACCAGGGCTCGCATTCGGTACTGGTGACGGTGGAATCCAAGCACAACCGGGAGGACCGCGGCTACCTGAGCCTGCTGGGCATTTCGGACCCCGGGCGGGTATCGCTGCCCCCTGTCTATTCCTGGGCCAAATACGTGGACGACCGGCTGGTGCAGTACAAGGGGCTCTACCCCTACCCCACCGTTTACTCCGACCAACTTAAACAATTCACGGACAAGGGATTGACGCATGTGGACATGGAAGGCTGGTGCCACTTCATGCACAATGTGTCGGAGGGTGAAACCATTGTCATATCGCGTCCCGGCACCGAGTGGCTTTACTACGTGGTGGAGGGCGTCCTCCTTGCCATCGTGGCCTTCCTCCTGCTCTCACTCCTCGCCTGGCGGCAGCGCGGAATCGGCGGGCGGAGATATTACCAGACGCGCATCAGCCTGGTGATGTACATTTCGCTCATCGTCACGCTGGTGGCCATGGCCGGCTTCAGCGTCTGGTTCGTTTACAAACGGAACAATGCCGACATGGAAAGCATCATGACGGCACGCATCAACTCCCTCCAGAGCATGCTGCAGGAGCGGCTGCGGCAGGTGGAGGACCCGGAGGAAATTCGTACCACGGCCACCCTGGCGGCGGTAGAAGGCGTGGGCAACAACCTCAAATGCGACATTTCCCTCTTCGACCTGTCCGGCCGCGTGGTCATGAGTACCACGCCGGAAGTTTACGACCGCATGATTCTGGGACATCGGCTGGACGATGCCGCCTACATGCAGATCATGTACGTCCACAAGCGTTTTTACATGCACCGGGAGCGGGTGGGCCGCCGCAGCTATTACGCGCTGTATGCCCCAGTCATGAACAGCAGCGGACGGATGGTGGCCATCGTATCGTCCCCCTTCACCGACATAACGCACGACCTGGAGACGGAAGCCATCCTGCACATCGCCACCGTCATTACCATTTTCCTGCTGCTGCTGATGATTTCCCGTTTCATCACCTTCGAAGTCGTGAGCCGCATGTTCCGCCCCATTGCGGAACTCCGCCGCAAGATGACCGTTACGGACGTCGATCACCTGGAGCCGCTGGAGTACAAGCAGGACGATGAAATCACCCCGCTGGTGCAGGCCTACAACCGCATGGTGCGCGACCTTGGCGAGAGTTCCCGCCGCCTGGCGCAGGTGGAGCGGGACAAGGCCTGGACGGACATGGCCCGGCGGGTGGCACACGACCTCAAGAACCCGCTCACGCCCATCAAGCTGCAGCTTCAGATGCTCATGCGCATGAAGGCGACGGGGAATCCCGCCTGGGAGGAACGCTTCGACGAGGTGGCCCAGACGGTGCTCTACCATGTGGATTTGCTGGCCGATTCCGCCGACCAGTTCTCCACCTTTGCCAAGATGTACGACCAAAAAGCGGAACGGCTGGACCTGGACGCGCTGATTCGGCAGGAAGTGGACCTCTTCGACTCCCGTGACGACATTCAGCTGGATTACTTCGGCCTGGCCGATGCCATTGTAGAGGCGCCGCGCCCGCAGCTCACCCGCGTGGTGGTGAACCTGATTACCAACGCCATTCAGGCCGTCGATGGAATCGAGGGCAAAAAACGGCTGGTGGTGTCGCTGCGCAACGCCGTGGAAGACGGTTTCTACGACATCGTCGTGGAAGACAACGGACCGGGCGTAGATGCCGCCAACCAGGACAAGATATTCACCCCGGACTTCACCACCAAAACCAGCGGCAGCGGCCTGGGACTGGCCATCTGCCGGCGCATCGTGGAGCACTGCGGCGGCTCTGTTTCCTACAGCAAGTCCTTCAACCTGGGCGGCGCCTGCTTCACCGTGAAATACCCCAAGGCATAGTGTTTGGAAAAAAATCGATATATTTGTAGAAAGAAACACCATTCATGAAAGTTCTGATTATAGACGACGAAAGAGCCATCCGCTACTCCCTGAAAGAAATCCTGGAAATGGAGAATTACCAGGTGGAAGCCGCCGAAAACGGCAAGGAAGGCCTGGAAAAAGCGGAAAAAGAAAAATATGACGCCATCCTGTGCGATATCAAGATGCCGGAGATGGACGGAACCGAAGTGCTGGCCAAACTCATCGAAGACGGTGTGGAATCCCCTGTGGTCATGATTTCCGGCCATGCCGACATTTCCACGGCCGTGGATTGCATCAAAAAGGGCGCCTTCGACTTTATTGAAAAGCCGCTGGACCTGAACCGCATTCTCATTACCCTGAAAAACGCCACGGACAAGGCCAAGCTGGTCACACAGACCAAAATCCTGAAAAAGAAGATTTACGGCCGCGAGATGATCGGCGCTTCCGTCCCGGTGGAGCACCTGCGGGAGATGATCGGCAAAGTGGCCCCCACCCAGGCGAGCGTGCTCATCACCGGTCCCAACGGCTCCGGAAAGGAACTGGTCGCCCAGAGCATTTATCAGCTCAGCGAGCGTTCCATGATGCCCTTCGTGGAGGTAAACTGCGCAGCCATTCCGTCAGAACTCATTGACAGTGAGCTGTTCGGCCACAAGAAAGGCTCGTTCACATCGGCCATCAAAGACCACAAGGGGAAATTCGAGCAGGCCGACGGCGGCACCATTTTCCTGGACGAGATTGGCGACATGTCCCTCCCGGCCCAGGCCAAAGTGCTGCGCGTGCTGCAGGAACGCAAACTTACGCCGGTGGGAGGCGACAAGGAGATTACCGTGGACGTGCGCGTCATCGCCGCCACCAACAAGAATCTGACGGAGGAAATCCAGAAAGGGAATTTCCGCGAAGACCTGTATCACCGGCTCAGCGTAATTGTCCTGAAAGTTCCGGCCCTGGACGAGCGAAAGGAGGATATTCCGCTGCTAATCAGCCATTTCTCGGAACAAATCTGCACCGAGAGCGGCAAACCCGTGCGCGAATTCTCGCCGGAGGCCGTAAAACGGCTTGCCGAGCGTCCCTGGCCCGGCAACATCCGTGAACTGCGCAACGTGGTGGAGCGCCTCCTCATCCTTGGCGGCTCTCCGGTAACTGCACAGGACGTAAATGACTATGTAATATGAACATACCCGATATCATCATTGCCGTTGACGGTTATTCATCCACCGGGAAAAGCACCTTTGCCAAAATGGTGGCCCGGGAATTTGATTTTTTGTATCTGGACAGCGGCGCCATGTACCGCGGTGTGGCCTTCTGCGCCATGGAGGCGGGACTTGCCCGCGAGGACGCCACCTTTGACGAACCCGCATTGAAAGCGCTCCTTCCGTCGCTGGACCTGCATTTCCGCAGGACGGACGGTGCCACCAAACTGTACCTGGGAGAGCGCTGTATCGAAACCGAAATCCGTACGCTGAACGTTTCCAACTACGCCAGCCCGGTAAGCGCCCTGCCCTTTGTCCGCCATTTTGTCGATGACAGACTTCACGCGTTTGCCGCCGACGGCCGCGTCATCATGGACGGCCGCGATATCGGCACCACCGTTTTCCCCGATGCCCAGGTAAAGATTTTCATGACGGCCGAACCTGCCGAACGGGCCCGCCGCCGCTACGAGGAACTGATAGCCAAAGGAGAAAACGTCACGCTGGAGGAGGTCGGGAAAAGCCTGGCCGAACGCGATTACCGCGATTCGCACCGTGAGACATCCCCTTTGCGCCGGGCCGACGACGCCTACGTCCTGGACAATACGCACATGACGCTGCATGAGGAATTGGTGTGGATGCTGGGCCTCCTGCAAGGCAAATTCGGACTCCTGGAAAGCCCCGGCCTGTCATGGTAAGCGTGGAGATAGATTCCGGTTCCGGCTTTTGCGGCGGAGTAATCCGGGCCATTACCCGAGCGGAGGATTTTCTGGCCAGCCATCCGCTCATGTATTCGCTGGGCGATATCGTGCACAACGAAGCGGAACTTGCACGGCTGCGGGAACGCGGCCTTGTAACGGTAAACAGCCTGTCCGAAGTCCCCGAGGGAGAAACCGTGCTCATCCGCGCGCACGGGGAACCGCCCGGTACCTATGAAGAAGCGAAACGGCGCAGGCTGGAAGTGGTTGACTGTTCCTGTCCGGTTGTGCTGCAGCTGCAAAAAAGAATCCGCGAATCCTATGCGCTCCTGCACGACGGAAATGTCCATGGTCAGGTGATTATCTTCGGACGCGTGGGACACGCGGAGGTGTTGGGCCTGTTGGGACAGGTGGACGGGGACGCCCTGGTGGTGGAAAATGAGGCCATGCTTCTGCGGGCCATGGACAAACTGGATTTTGACCAGCCCATGGAAATCTTTTCCCAGACCACCAAGAGCCCTTCCGAGTATGCCGACATCTGCCGCCTGCTCAAGAAACGCGGCGCCCGGCTCATCGTTCACGACAGCATCTGCGCACAGGTGGCAAACCGGCATGAACGGCTGCTCACCTTTGCCCGCGAGCACGACATCATCCTGTTCGTGAGCGGAAGGGCGTCGTCCAACGGGAAAGTGCTCAGCGACCTCTGCCGCAGCGTGAATGCCAGAACCCATGTCATCGGCAGTACGGATGAAATAAACCCGGCCTGGTTCAAGGACCGGGACCGGGTGGGAATCTGCGGCGCCACCTCCACTCCCAAATGGTTGCTGGAAGAAGTGGCTTCCGCCGTACGCGACCTCTGCTGAAGGTTCAGTTATTTCACGCGCTGGCCGTAGCTGCGGTCGGTGGTGTTTACGGTGATGATTTCGCCGGTTTCAATGAACAGGGGAACCATAATTTTGGCACCGGTCTCCAGGGTGACTTCCTTCAGGGCGGAAGTGGAGGCGGTGTTGCCCTTCACGGCGGGTTCGCTGTAGGTTACCTCCAGCGTTACGTAGGTGGGCAGCTCACAGGTGAGACAGCGCTCTTCGGGTTCGGTCATGAACATCATTTCCACGTGCTGGCCTTCCTTCATGAGGTCCGAATTGTCCACTACATCGTGAGGCAGGGTGATTTGCTCATAGGTTTCCTCGTGCATGAAGTTGAAAACCTCACCGTCGTCATAAAGGAACTGATAAGGACGGCGCTCCACGGAGATGGTGTCCAGCTTTACGCCGGCGGTAAAGGTATTTTCCAGAATACGGCCGTTTTCCAGGTTGCGCAGTTTGGTTTTTACGAAGGCAGGACCCTTGCCGGGTTTCACATGCTGGAAGTACACGACAGCACAAGGTTTGCCGTTGAACATGATGTACATTCCATTCTTCAGATCTGCAGTTGTTGCCATAAAATCGGTATTTGGTTTAAATAATTATCGTAAGGACCCACAAAATTAACGATTTGTCCCTTTTTCTGCAAATTTTCTTTTTCACAGCACACTGACCCTGTATTAATTTTCACTATATTTGTAAGGATGAAAACGGGAAAGGTCATACGGAACGTCGTGCTCTGGAGTATCGGCGCCATATTGGGGCTGACACTGCTCGCGCTGGTTACCCTGCAGGTGCTGCTGCGTCCCAAAGTGCTCACGGGCATTGTGAACCGGGTGGCGGCACAATACGTGGAAGGAGAGGTAAATTTCAGCGAAGTAAAAGCGCACGTAATCAAGAGTTTCCCTTACCTGCACCTGGAGGCCGAAAACTTCTCCGTCACCTATCCGCACAGCCGTTATGCGCGTTTCGACAGCCTGAACACGGAACGCAACCGCCGCTTCAGCCTGATGCGCGCCGGCAACGAACGGGCGGGCGGCGAAGGCCGGCATATACAGTGGGCCGAAAACGGACAGGACACCCTGGCCAGTTTTTCCCGCCTGGACGTGGAGCTGAACTACATGGCGCTGCTGGGCGGCACCTGGCACGTCCACAACCTCACCCTGACGCGCCCCCGCATCTTCGCCCATTACTTTGACTCTACGGCCGCCAACTGGGACATCCTTCCCATCGGCCCCAAAACGGAGGACAGCCCGAAGGATTCCGCTTCCAAAGCGCTTCCGCCCATCAAGGTGCGCAAGGTTCTCCTGACGGACCGGCCGCTTATCGTCTATACCAATCCGGAGGATACCCTGCACGGTCTGTTCACCATGCGCCGCCTGAGCCTGGACGGAAAACGGGAAACCGACAACCTGCAGGACACCTATGCGCAGCTGTCGGCAGACTCCCTGTTCATTTCCGGCCGCCTTCCTGCCGATACCGTGGCGCTGGCCCTGGAAAGGCTGCGGGCCGGCGTCAGAGACAGCCGCGTCAAGCTGGAGGTGGATGCCCGCACCCACCTGCGGACGGAAAACTATGGCAGGCTCAAAGTGCCCATCCACCTGGATGCGGACGCCACGCTGGAGCGGCCCGCCCCGCAGGAAATGGGCGCAACGTTCCATGAACTGAACCTGGCGGTATCGGCCCTGAAGCTTCAGGCAAAAGGGGAAGTCCTGTACCGCGCCAACGGCAACCTGGACGTGGACATGACGGCCAGCGCCGTTGACTTCCCGCTCGGGAAAACGCTCCGTGAATATGAGGATAACTTCCCCGTACTCAAGAATTTGCAGACCAATGCGGTCATCAGCCTGGACGCACTGGCCAAAGGCACGTACGGCAACGGGCAGGTTCCCCTGGTAAACGCTACGCTGCATAAACTCATCGTCGATATCTACGGCGCCCGCCTGAACGTGACAGGAGAGGCGAAAGACTTGCTGGGCAAAGACCCGGCGATGGCCGTGAACGGACGTATCCGCGCCCGGGCAGATTCCCTCGCCCGCGCTTTTACGGAAGGGATTGACGCCACCGGCCGCATTGACGCCACCTTCAATACCAAAGCACGGCTCTCCCAGCTGAACATGGTGCATATCGGCGCGGCAAGCATCAACGCAGACCTTACCGTCACCGACCTGAGCGTGCAGATGGACACCGTCCGGGCCATGCTGCCGCACCTGGAGGTAAATCTGGCCACCAAGGGCAACAAAATAGACAAAAACATCCGGCAAGGGGCGCGTGTCCTGGCGTTGAAAGCCAAGGCGGACACCCTGGATGCCAGCCTGGGCGAGCAGATGTTCATTCGCGGCGGTGACATCACCCTCCTGCTGCAGAACTCCGCCGACATCCTGAAGGGCGGCAAGAAACTCACGCCGCTCATGGGCCTCATCAAACTGGGCAGCCTGCGCGTGCGCGATGCAGAGGGCATGAGCATCGGCCTCAGGAACAATACGGAAACCTTCCGTGTTTCTCCCGCGACGGAGACGCGTCCCAGCCCGCATCTGCAACTCACCTCCAAGAGCGGCGGCCTGCGGGCCCGGCTGGGGGAAAACATGTACGCCCTCCGGAACGTGAACTTCGATATCGGCGCATCCAAACACCAACGGAAGCACATTCCCAGGGACAGCACCCGGCGCAGAAGGCGTCCCGGCGGTCCCATCAAGGCGGACGACTTCTCCCGGGCCGACATTCGCATCAACCTGGGCGACGGACTTCGCAAATACGTGCGCGAATGGGATATAGACGGGAATCTGGCGCTGGAAGGCGGCCGTGTCTTCATGCCGGCCTTCCCGCTAAAAACGCGCCTGAGCAACGTGCAGGGCGCATTCGACAATGACACGCTGGATTTGAGGAGCATCACCCTGCAGGCGGGCGAATCGGATGTCAGCGCCCGGGCAAAGCTCACCGGGCTCCGCCGGGCTCTTATCGGCAGGGGGCGCGGCCTCCTCAAACTGAAGGCCGACGTACAAAGCAACTACCTGGACGCCAACGAACTCATGCGTGCGTACGCCTACTACTCCACCTACAAGCCGGCAGGGACGCTGGAGGACGATGCCATCGAGGAGAACGTCGCTGCGGCGGAGCTGCCGGACAGCGCAGGCCGCAAACTCATTGTCATTCCGGGCAATCTGGAGGTGAACTTTACCCTGGAATCGACCGGAATCAAATATGACAGCCTGCTGGTGAACTGGGCCGCCATGGACATAGCCATGCGCCAGCGTACCCTTCAGGTTACCAATGCCGTGGCCGCATCCAACATGGGCGATATTTATTTCGAAGGTTTTTACACCACGCGCTCCAAACAGGATATCAAGGCCGGTTTTGACCTTAACCTGGTAAATATCACGGCGGAAAAAGTGATTACGCTCTTCCCCGCCGTGGACAGCATCATGCCCATGCTCACCTCCTTTGCCGGAGACCTGGACTGCGAGCTGGCTGCCACGACCGACATCGACACGCTCATGAACCTGGTGAAGCCCTCCGTTGACGGTGTCATGCGCATCTCCGGAAAGGACCTTACCCTGAGGGACAGCAAGGAGTTCACCAAAATTGCCAAAATGCTGATGTTCAGGGATAAAAAGAAGGCGCACATTGACAATATGGCTGTTACCGGCATTGTGCAGAACAATGTCCTGGAGGTGTTCCCCTTCGTACTGGACGTGGATCGGTACCAGGTGGCGGCCAGCGGGCGGCAGCAACTGGACAACGCCTTCAATTACCATATCTCGGTCATCCGCTCGCCGCTGCTGGTGAAATTCGGGCTCAACGCCTGGGGGCCGGACTTCGACCACATTCACTACGGACTGGGCAAGGCCCGTTACCGCAATGCCCACGTCCCTGTGTACACCAAGCAGCTGGATACCGCGCAGTATAGCCTGATATCGGCCATCCACAACATTTTTGAACTGGGTGTGGAAAAGGCGATGGAAGAGAACCGCACCGGGAAGTACTGGACGGCGACGGAGCCTTCCGGGAAAGCGCCGGAAGGGGTGTCGGAGACTTCCGGAAGTCCCGACGTGGCCGCAGCCGCAAAGGCCGGGGACATTACGGAGGAGGCGCTGCAGCAGAAGGTGCAGGACCTGGCCACCCTGCAGGAAAATGTGGCACAGCATGCCGCCACGCGGCGCGAAGCCTTGAAACAAGACGTTTTACAGCTTATTCATGAATAGTTTCGATTACCTGGAAATAGCCGTACGCCTGGACCCCTTCACGGAAGAAATGGCCGAAATCCTTACGGCCGAACTCGCGGAACTGCCATTCGACTCTTTTGTCACCGAAGCGCCGTTCCTGAAGTGTTATATCCAGACGACGGATTATCGGCCCCAGGACGTGAAGGTGGTGCTCTGCGGTTACCCGGCCGCCGTGGGGTTCACCGCAACACCGGTGCAGGGACAGAACTGGAACCGGGCCTGGGAGCAGGAATTCAAGCCCGTCGTGGTGGACGGTACTGTCACCATCAAGGCCCAGTTCAACGAAAATGTACCCCGCACACGGTTCAATATATGGATAGACCCGCAAATGGCGTTCGGCACCGGCTACCACAATACCACTTACATGATGATGCAGCGGATGCTGGCGCTGGAATCCGTGATTCGCGGGCATTATGTAGTGGATATGGGCTGCGGAACGGCCATCCTGGCCATTCTGGCCGCGAAAATGGGCGCACGGAAGGTGTTTGCCGTGGACATTGACGCGGTGGCGGCGCGCAGCGCCTGGGGCAATGCGCACTGGAACCGCGTGGGTTCACGCGTAGAAACCGCCTGCGGAGATGCCTCCCTGCTCCAGATGGGCACGTACGATGTGCTGCTCGCCAACATTCACCGGAATATTATCCTGGAGGACCTGCCCACCTATGCACGTTCGCTGCGACGCAGCGGACATCTGCTCCTGAGCGGTTTCTACGTGGCCGATATCCCCGTCATCCAAGAGGCGGCAGAGGGGCTGGGTCTGCACTTCGATGGGTCTTCGAAGCGCGAAGACTGGGCCTGCCTTGAATTCTCAAAATAAATTGCTACCTTTGCACTCCCTCTTTGCGGGTGTGTTGGAATTGGTAGACAACCCAGACTTAGGATCTGGTGCCTTACGGCGTATGGGTTCGAGTCCCTTCACCCGCACGAGCCGGCCTCTTCGAGGGCCGGCTTTTTCGTGCGGGCGAAGGGACTCCGTCGGCCCACGTTACCCCATCCCCAAACCCCTTCCCTCGGGGAAGGGGCTTAGTCGCTTCGCTCCGAAGTGCGGTCCGGCAAAGATGGCGCCTTTTTCGTGCGGGTGAAGGGACTCCGTCGGCCCACGTTACCCCATCCCCCAACCCCTTCCCTCGGGGAAGGGGCTGGCGGCAGAAGCCGCCTGTTGTCGGCCTTCGGCCTCCGAAAGGGTCTCATAAGCATTCATTCATAGTCTTGCACATTTTTTGCAATTGGTTGAAAGAAAATTGCTACATTTGCAAACGGGCCTGCATCCCTTATGCAGAATTAGTTAAAAAGGAGAACCGAATTATGGCAAAGCCTATCAAAGAAACCCCCGTTCTTTATGACGAGGATGCCTACCGTTTCGAAATGGCGGCTCAGAATGTCGTTCCCCTTCCCAAAGAGGAGCGTGAGGCCATTTGGAAAGCCTATGAGGAAGTGAAATCGTGGTGCGCGCCGGGAGTTTTATGAAACCTCTGATAAGAAATTTCATTTCTGGAAAAGACTCCCTTAATCCTTTCGACTGCGGTAAGCCCGACCTGAACAATTTCCTGCTTGAAACGGGAGATGACACGCCCAATGCCACCAAGTACGAGCGCGAACATCTCTCGAAGACTTATATTGTCGAGGACCAGGAGACCAACCAGACGCTGGCTTATTTCAGCCTTGCTTGCGACAAGATAGAACGCGCGGTTTCTGACCCTGCTATCTGGAACAGGCTTTCTCGCAAGATTCCTAACGCCAAAAGGCGGTCTTCCTATCCGGCAATCAAAATTGGCCGTCTGGCCGTATCTAAGGATGCCCAGGGCAGCGGTTTGGGGCAGATGATTCTGTCATTTATCAAAGGAACATTCTTCGGTTCCTCAAAAGTGGGATGCCGGTACCTTACTGTTGATGCTTATCTGGATGCAGAGAGTTTCTACTCAAAGTGTAATTTCAGCCCGCTGGTCATTCCGGAACCGGATGATGAAACCGTCCTGATGTTCTTCGATTTGATGAGCATGAAGGAATAGCAATTGGCTCACAAAGGACTCACGCCAGCATAGCTTTGAAGGAAATCCTCATATACATCGGACTTGCCGCTTTAGCTGCTCTCGTTCTCTATCTGATAGTCAAGTCTATCGTAGAGAGTATCAAGCGTGAACAGTTTCGTAAGAAGAACCGTGAAACGCAATTCTCAGGCAGCGCTGTAAAGGAGGAGAAAGGATTCTGGGCATCACTGTTTACGCCCAAATATAGCAGCCGGGCAGAAGCCATTGGCGATTATGGTGAGAAGAGGGTTTCCTCATTCTTGGAGGATCTGGACTGCGAAGACTACCGGGTTTACAATGACCTTTTGATTCGCAACGGCAATTACACCACACAAGTTGACCATATTGTTATCTCTCGCTACGGCGTTTTTGTGTTGGAGACCAAGAATGTCCACGGGAAGGTATATGGCGGCGGTAATGCTGAGTTCTGGAAGCAGTATCTGCCAGACACCGGCTACAAGCGCTACGGCTTTACCCAGGAGCATCAGCTGAGAAATCCGATATGGCAGAATGACGGGCACATCAAGACGCTAAGGAAGCTCGTGTTTAGTAACGATGTCCCCGTCTATGGGATTGTCGTTTTTCCAAGCGATACGGAGATAAATGTCACTGCGCAGCAGCCGGTCTTGAATATGTACAACGTGGTGCCATACATCAAGCAATACCGGGATGCCGTTCTGTCATTGAATCAAATGGACTTTTATCGCAGGCGTCTTCTTGAGGTGATCTCTACCTCGGAGTCTGACCGCAAAGAGCACCTTGGTAATGTTTATCGCAACAAAGAACGCAGGGACTCAGCAGTGGCCAGCGGAAAGTGTCCTCGATGCGGCGGAAATCTGGTCCTTCGGAACGGGAAATACGGGCAGTTCTACGGCTGCTCCAATTATCCCAGGTGCAACTATATTCTCAACAAATAGAGTTCGCTATCAGTTCGTTACTTCGTTTCTTCGACTCCTTCGAAGATTTCTTCTAGCTTATTACCCAGGCCCTCAAAGGCCTTTTCCAGTTCTTCGCTATTGAAAATCCCTTCCAGGGTCTTTCCCAATTCCTCTGAGTTTTCACCAAGTCCATCAACCAGCCCCTCCAGATATGAAGGAAGAATGGCTTCTAATTCTTTGAAATAGGCGGCAGACTGCTCAACTCCATTCTTGATAAGAAGCGAGTGATAACGCCCCATCGCCCTCGCTGCCATTTGCTTCTCAGCATCAGTGTACTCCTTTCCGGAGTTACTGTATTCCTCAACCAATCTCTCATACTGGAGCATTGATTTCTGCCAATCCTCAGCATCGTAATCGCTGCTATTAAGCTCAGCATTGTCAACAAAAGAATCAAGCTTTTGAGGAATATTGGAACTGGAACACGCGACTATAAAAGCCGATGTCAGGACGACGATAATGCATCGAATAAATCTCATAATCAATTCTTTTTATTCCGTACAACAAGGTAAATCAGATAACCCGCCACTATCACATCAACAATGTTCCAGAGAACTCTTCCAAGGGCAATCTTGGCAAAAGGCTGAAATAGGATGGCGAGGACGATAAACAGTATCATCCTGTCCACGTGACCGTTCTTGTATTCGCAGTATGCCAGGTATGCAAAGATTGCCATTGCTGCGAACCGGACAAACTGGTAGAAGCCATACGGCATCGAAAATAGACACAGAATAAGCGCTATCGCCAATCCTATGTACAAGCCTGTCTGCAGCTTTTTACGATCGCTCTTATTCATCGTATATTCCAGAATTTCAAGTCCACCTCATCCTCGACTATTTCTTCGATAGAATCATCCAGCGACGGGAAGAAATCAAAACCAGATACTTTTTCCAATTCATTGATGCTCAAACAACTTTCCGGAAGTCTTTGTGTCGTAGGATTATTGAACATCACGAATGCGATACCGTGATATGACTCGTCTTTGTAAACCAGGAGCGCCTTGAAAAAAGCATCAGGCACAGTAATTTGGTGATTACCTATCTTGCCACTCTGGTTTTGACCCACAATCGGACCGGTAACAACGAAAACGCTTCCGAATTGTCTCGCCCAGGTCCTGACTTTATTCTCCAGGACGTTCCAACTGCCGTTGTTCAGTTTCTCGTCCTGCGGGCAGCAGTTTGTGTAATAGAAAGTGCCCCACATGGCGCCATCATCCCATTTGAAATCTCCGGCAGGAGCCATATGACCACGAGACCACCCTGAACCACGATAATCGTAATTGTCAGCCTGAACGACCTTTACTCTATCATCCTGCCGGAAGTTTTTACCACTGCGACCTATTGTGCCATTTGCCTCTTCTTCCGTCAGTTCATAGGCGACCCAAAATGGGATACGAGTGGTCTCGTCGTATGAGACAGTATAACCGCTGTAATCTATGATGCAATCATTGTCTCTACAGGATGGTATCTCCATCTTGAAAGTACCACCAGCATCAGTATACGAGATACATCCAGAAGTTGTAAAAACTACGGTTATAAAGATAAGATTCAAGAATATGCCCATTTGTCCGTGCATTATTCCGCTTTATTGCCACTATCAAGTTTGATATTTCCAATAACAGGCACAATATGAATCAGGAATCTCTGATTATTCTCTTCAACTAAGCTATCTCTAGGAACGCCCTCTTCTCCACTACCACTGATCACTAGCTCGCACTTTTTCATATTCGAGAAGTCAATATCGGCCTCATCCTTCCAGAACTGATGAAGGTGTAATGCTCGAAGGTAGCTCAAAGTATTATTATTCTTCCATGGCCCATCGTTAAAAGGAATCCTTGATGCTTGTCCTTCAATTACGACAAGATACTTGATGTCTTGTTTTGTCGAATCAGACTCTTGCAATTGACGAATCGTGGATTCAATGACGCGTCCAGCCTCTTTGATGCGACTCCTTAATGAGTCTGCTTCAACCTTATTATACCTATCCGCCTCAAGCTTATGGACATCGAATTCCTTTGGCTGATACTTAACCTGAATTTTGAAGATATGTTTTACATATTCTTTATTGAACTCAAAATAAGAAGAATCAATCTTCTCCACCATGTCGTAGATTGATTTTATCTCCTCATATTTGTCTGCCAATTGCCTCAATTCTGCCTCCTTAATACGAAACCGGCTATAGGAAACAGCAAATAGCACTACCATAATGGCGAACAATGTCGTCATTACGTCCACATAAGATGGCCAAAATGAGTCTCTATTCTTCCCTCTCATAATGGGCTACTTCCGCTTACCAAATAAACGCTTGAAAATTCCATCCTTTGGAGGCTCTTCCTCATGGTGACTTATCGGGCTCAGTTGGGGAGCAGTTTGTTGAGTGGATGCTGTTGAAGGTTGCTGAGGAGGGATGTATGGCCTTGATGTACTGGCATAGGGGTTGACGGAACTAGAGCCATTATCTCTGCTCGATGAAGTACCAGTTGACGATAATGGAATAGAGCCAACAGTTTTCTTAAGTTCATCAAGTTTTGCCAAAACGATAGACTGATCCTTAATCGATTCAAGTATAGAAGATAGAGTGTCCTGAAGTTCAGGAATTCTTTCTAGTTGAGCGAGATGCTGAACCTCTTGTTCAACATCAAGAGAACGTTTTATCTCCTGAATATACTCATCACGTTTAGCTTCAACCGCCTGTTTACATTCGGTGACAATCTTTTCAAAGGCCGTTTTGAAATCTGCCATAGCTGCCTTGAAATCGTCGCCATGCTCTTGGATAGAAGCACGATATTTAGCATTGATGGCATTGATGGCCTCGGCTTGCACCTTATAAATATCTTTTAACTGCTCATCTGTTGTTTCTTGATATGCAATAGCAAGATTTGTCTTCTTCTTAATAGCAGTAATCTGTTCCTCAATGAGATTCATCTGAGTATTGCCAAGAAGCTGAGTTTGAGAGATGTCTTTCCCCAGCGCATTAATGCTCTCCTCAAACGTTGTTATACGACTAAGAATAGTATTAATCTTCTCGAACACTCTTTCAGGAATCGCCATCTGTTCAACATATTCGGTCTGCGCCTTTACTAGGATCTCACTAGAAACGGCTATACTGTCTTTTATGTCGTTCAGTTTCCCAATAGACGTTGTAACTGAGTCAAATTTGTCTGCAGCAGCGGAGAATTTTTCAAGTGTTTCTAACGTTTGTCTTTGACGCAAAGTCTTGAGAAGTTCATCTTGCTTTTGGATATTCTCATTGATTAACGTCATATTCTTACCCATAGAATCGACGGCATTCGTAAGTACCAGAACCTTTTCGCCAAATGTGTCTCGAAGGGTAACAGAACATTCGCCAAAAGCAGTCTTAAATTCGTCAATGACGGTACGGAAAGCAGGCTCGAATGTATTAATCGTCTTATGCAAATTATGGAGCGCCGCGACCATGCTTGTTCCAAGGACTGGCATAAGTTCAACCTGTAGAAAATCATAGAACTTATTCTTGTCCGCATCAACTTGCTTTTGGAACGAACTTGCCAGCCAGTTACCTATCATCATTAGAGCAAGTCCAACCAAACTAGTTACCATCGAAACAATGATACCACCAATAAGCTCGGACACAATACCATCATTGACGCCCGCAGCCGCAACCCCGATGTTGAAACTTTTTAGACCGATGAAAACTCCGAAGAAGGTTCCCATAAGTCCAAGATAGGTCGGATATGAAACTTTAGACACAGCATCTTCATACAATGTCTCAAGTTTTCTTTCAGTCTTATCTTTTAATATGCCAAAATCGGTGGTTCCTTCATTTTTTGCAAGGTACTCATTAACTTCTCCGACAAGTTCTCTAGCATTCTCCGAGTCCTCAGGCATTACAATCTGGTATGAATTCCCATAAACGTCAGCCTTCCAGTTCGCTTCTTTCGGGAAAAAACTTTTATACTGAAGTAGTTTAAGGACAGTATAGAGGAAGATACCCAACTGTAGTGCACTGAAAACTGCAATGGAAACCCAGGGGTGCTGGTCAAGATAGATATAAATTGAATCCATCGTCAAATACTAAGCCTTATATGTTGTAAGGTTAAGGATTGCATCCTTTATCGGAATAAAGAACAGTGTGTCATTGTATTGCTCAAGTTCGGAGTAATTGTCAAGAATCTCTGTTTGGAATTTTGACTCTAGAACATCCTCGACTCCAGAACGAACAAGCTTTAACACATCACTCGCCGACAACTTGTTGTCCACAGACCCATTCCTGATTAAAATGCTAAGTACTTCTGCGTAGATTGTATTCATCTCTTGGACCTCGGACATGACATTAGCTTTAATGGATGCGTTGTATTCAGCAGCGAGTTCCTTTACATCTTTGCAGGTATGCCCTACGCCATCGCCATAATACACGATAGCTTTAGGTTTTGCAGTACCCTCTTTATGGTAAAGGCCACCGTAGCATGTGCTTTCCTTTCTAATTTCAGGAAGAACAAGTTGGATATTTGCGATTTCCTTACCAAACACCTTAGACATAATCAGATGAGTAATATCGGTAAGAATCTCAACATTAGAAGTAAGGTACTGGTCAATATAACGGCTTCCATTTCCACTAAAAGTAACCGTCCTGGGATACTCAAGCCCATTAGCCTTTAGCATAGAAGCAAGGTAATAGATGGTCGCTGTATAATGATAAGCAAAAGCGTATGAGAAATCCTTCTTTAACTTATCGGCAATTTTGGTCTCGGCGTTATTGCTAATCCAGAAGTTGATGATGTCTTGAGTTGTACTTTCAGAATTATTAACCATCAGGCTATTGAGTTCCTTAAGGATCTGCGTCTGGAAGCCAATAGTCTCTTTGTATCTATTAAAGATACCATTCTTTTTTGAATTCTTGAACTGGTCAAAAGCATTTCCCCACATCACATCACATCCGAAATGGACAGAATTGGCAATTTGGGGTTCTCCTTTTTGGAAATATACAAAGTCAGTAGAACCACCTCCAATATCAACTATTGCTACGGACTCAACGCTCTTGTACTCGTCCTTCGCATTGAAATAGTAGTACGGTGCTTCGGATTCAGTATAACACTTGATTTGCTCCTTCGTTGATTCCAAATTAAGGATGGTTTTTGATTCTTCATTCCAAATCTTCTCAAACATATCACGTTCACTATCCTTAAGACTAAGAGGTCGGAACCAAATAATACCCGTTTTGGAAATCGTAGCATTTTCCTGAAGCATATCTGCCTTGATTATGAGCAGAAGTTCGCGGATAAATGTACGAAGCGTATTCTCATCACCAGCCCATTTGATGTCAGTAATAATGCGCTGATTATCTATCGGCTTACTCTTCTCATAGAAGAAAGCAATATTGCTATTGTCGAAGAGGGCAATCTTTGAGCTGTCCTCGCCGGTGAAACACAAAGCAGTTCTGATTGGGAACTTATACGCATCTCCATCAATAAAAGGAGGAACGAACTCCGTCCCAAACGCGGCCTTAAACGGAGCTGGAGTGTTGTCTTCCCAGCATGTTACTTGATTCTGCTGCACAGAACCCTTCTTGTCATGCAGGTAACTAACAATAGGTATATCCATCGTGAGTTGCTGAGGCTCGTTCATTGTGCCTTTCTCACGACGTGAGATGTAGGTGTTAGAAGTGCCAAAGTCAACAGCATAATCGAAAGTTTTATTTGAAGCGACTGCTCTATCCCATTTCGGGAATAAGGCAAATGTATATTCACGAGTGTCTACTATAGCTGAAACCAGCATTACGTCAAACGAAGAATTGAATACTTCGTAATATTTAGTCCCGCATTCGGCCTTAACACTCTGTTGCGAACGAACAATAGCGGGGCGAATACCACTCTTAAATGATGAATCTGTCGCTACTTCAATGAGCCTATAGTTGCCATTGTCTGCTTTGTAGAATTCAACATTAAGGTTTTCAACAGTAAAGGTTCTTCTATCATTATCATCGAAAGCGGAAACAAGGACCTTGAAATAATTGTTTTCCTCTTCATTAGAAGAGAGAACATTCGGGAAAAGAGCAAAATCAAAATTGATTTTAGCTGTAGTCAAAGGAATTATAATGCCCTCTCCTGTCTTAACAGCCGCCTCCTCTGCTCGGAATGTCTTTTTAAACTCTTTTCCTTTTATTTTGAGCGAAATCTCAACAGCTTTATTCTTCTCCTGACACTTGGCCTCGAAGTCTTGAGCCCCTATAACATCGAGCGCCTGTGGCGACAAAGGAAGAAGATAATCATATGTCCTGTTGGGATTATCGTTGATATAATCAAGAGTCTTAAACTTCGAAGATGCTAGTCTATAAGGGACCTTAAACACGGCATCAGCAAAAAAATTAATTGACTCAAGATCTTCATTAGTCTTTAACAAAACACCATTAACGACCAATTGACTATTGTCAGTGGAATAGATGTCAGCCAGTGATTGTGAAGACCACGTATTCTTGATATCCGGATCTGATTTGAATGACTGGATGTAATCTCGAAGCTCACGATACCTCTCTTCGACGGAACCGCCATCACCAAACAAGAAGTTATACATATAGTTCTTGAAGTCGGCAGGTCGCTTATCAAACAACTGGATATCATGGAAATACTTCCCTGAACCCTTTCTTCGAAGGGGACTTGCTTCCAGGGCCGCGTAGTTGTCTCCAACGAAGACCATTTTTTTGGCCGACCCGCCTTTTTCTTCATCTCTTACCTCTTTCAGGTCCAAATCAGGGGGCGTTACGAAACCGGTTAACGGAGAACTTGTGGCGAGAAGGTATTCTTTGCCTTTTTCGAGCAAGATGATGAAGAAAAGCTTCTTCTCACCGAGGTCATCTTTGAAATAGCTTTCAACGGCACCACCAAGAATAGGAACCTTGTTCTTTAGCGTTATTAAGTCGCTATCATAGTTCCACTCCTTGATTATTATCTGTCGCCCGCTGCTTTTCCAAAGATTCTCATGATACTTCTTGTTGTAGAGAAGTTCGAATACATCGAGACAATTGGACACAAGTTGTTCATATGCACGACCGGCCTGTTTCTTCTTATCGTTCTTTTCTTCAAGAACTCTGCGAAATGCCTCCTTGAAGATATAGAATCTAGCGAACGGCGTAGGAAGAGCATTGAGTGCACCTCCGTTATCAGTTCTCTGTTCACCGATACTGCCAAGGTCTGCAGATGTGATGCGTCCAGGCCCTGCCGTCCATTTGAAATCAGATGCCGCGCCTCTCTGTATAATATTTAAATCTATGCTGCTAGCCATAATATGAATTCTTTAAATCCGGTCAGTATAATTTGTAATTCCATTATAAGCAAAATCAAGCAAATAGCGAAGCTTGTTTCCATGCTCGTTCTTTGCTTCCTTATTACTGGCCTCAATCATTTTCAAAAGGTAGTAAGACTCATTCTTGGCCTTTAGAGAAATGGTCTTAATAATCGGAGTCAACTTCTCTCCTTTGGATACACGATTCAATGGCGCAAAACCACGTTGATTCTCAGAAAGTTCAGCATACCACTTACGGAACTGTTTGACAAAGGCATTAAGAGATCCAAAGGGTTGATCGAGATAGAAATCTTTATTTAGGCCGCGTGTTTTCTTAAGAGGGAATTGTAACTCATCAGGGAGGATGTCAAGAAGAAGGTCAAATATCATCATATTTGCGACATTCTTAACAATATCCTTATATCCGTCGCCAAGAGTATTAAGATCAAGAGCATCTACGTTTTCCCTGATAGCGCGTGTCATTGCTTGAGGTGAATTCGGAGCCGGCCTTTCAAGAAAATCGAACAAGGCTGAAGCTGCCACAAGTTCTACAAGGTGTGCCTTATCTTTCTGTTCTTTTTCGTTGTTCTTATATTGTGCCTTGAGGCTCTGTTCGCCAGCATAATACAAATAATCTGACTTTACACTCTTCTCATAATACGTAAGAGCAGCTTTGGTCTTAGTATAGAAATTTGAAGAATCAATGTCACTTCCAGATGTCGTCGGATCTTCAAGAGAAAAATAAGGTAATACTGTAACCGCCCCCATTAGTGCATTTTGGACCTGAGGGTGAGCAACATCCTCTTTAATCTTCTTCTCAAGAAGAGGATAACCCGAAGCGCCTGTTCCTCCAAAGATGGAGCTGATTATGAAAACACGGTCCCCTTTCTCACAGTGTCTCTGAAAAGCATCATACCAGTCAGCCCCACTAATCATTTCATTTAGCACAACGGTGCCAACATTTGGGTTTCCCTTAAAACCAACAGAAAGACTGTTCTTAAGATTATCTTTTGAATATAACGTTTGGATAAGATAGTGGTTAACATCTTCATTCGAAAGGGCGCCAACATTCAAATATTGACCAAATGACTTCTTTTCAGCCATGCTTGCGCTGGTACTGTTTTGCTCATTGTCAAGATCTTCGAGGCGAATGATTCTTGTGTTGAAGAAGCCCTCTGGAGCATTGAGTTGCTGAGCAGATCCTCCGGAAGTGGCGTTATTATAGACTTTGATGTAATCACCAATAGTTGTCGTTAGGACTGTATTCTCTTCCAAGTCAACGTGAGGATCCAGGATAACGGGGACAATATCATAGCCATGAGTTTTCATCCCAGAGGCTGCGAGCATTACCACTGACTTCATAACACGAAGTCCTGTGCCACCAATACAAAATACAAATACCTTTGCCATAACTATTTTCCTATTTTAAGAAACCTGTACGCATTAGTGGGAACAGGGATGTTGCAGATAATCAAGGAAGCGATGAAATATACGAGTATCGAGTATACGCTGTTAATGAGGGAGATTCTTAATAGGAAGCCAAACTTCTCCTGAAGGTTAGAAGAAACGATAGCAGCCCCCAAGATAAGCGTTGCGGCGACAGTCAATGCCGCAGTAATTCCAAGCCACAAGGCCCAATGCTGAATTTTGTACTTTCTACCTGGCCATTTGTTGTAGCCATAATAATAAAAGCAAACAATGGCCAAGCCAATAGCCAAAAAGGCTATCATAAAATAGATTGAGGCACTATCCAAGCTATTCCAGAAGGAACGCGCCATATTATAAAGCGGCTCATTGTCGCGATACCGATTGAGGTGCTCAGCTTGGCTTGGCAGCCCCCATTTGTATAAATCAAGCAGTCCCATATGCGTTAATCTTTTTTCGATACAAGAATTCTATTTGGCATCTTATCCCACACGTTCTGGATAGCATTAAAAACACCTCCAATAAAGCGGTCTACAGAGAAAGAACCCGTGAGATCAGATTCATTTGGGCAGGATATGATTTGCGAGAAATCATTAGAAATTAACTGGTCCGGGTGATTAAGTGTCCACTCAATAACATCAGAATCAGTAGCAAACATATCGTAGACCTTCAGTTCAACAACAGCGCTTGCCTTTCTTTCAAAACCTTGGTTAAAGTGATTTGTAACATCAAGATTAATGTCGCCAACAGACACCTTCGAGCCATAGCAAGCTTTGACTGCGAGATTTTTCCTCAGAATATCCTCATCCGCAATTTTCCACCTATAGTTAGTCAAATCCAGCTTGAGATTAACAACGCAAGTATCACTAAAATCAGTGTTATATCCTATAAAAGTGGGTTCATTAAAGAATTGAAGAGCATTCTTCGGAATGCCAAATGAATAGGCTGGCGATTCATAATCAAACCCCATTTCAATACTCTCTCTAAAATTACCGTTGTCTTCAAGAAGAGTGGCTATACAGTTTCTCATGAATGCAACGTTATTGTCCTTCCCAAAGATGACAAAATAATAGGGAGAGTCCTCCGCAATTACTTTGTTGCTCGCCGACAAATAATCTGATGTCGCCATTATCATGCAAACTGCAAGGCCAGGGTATTTTCCAATCTCGTTGCGAATGTCATCCTGATATTGAGAAAGCAAGACCTTTACGTCCCTTTGCCTTTCGGGGCTATATTTCATGTCTGAAATAAGAACAGCACATTGGCCATTGTCGTAATCGAGATTCTGAAGGATGGTATTAACCATTTTAGGAACCATTGTCTCTTGATTACTTACAAAAGCACCCCTATTCATCCTGGACCGGAAGTCCTGAACAGCATACTTGCCAGCCACAGTTCCTTCATTGGATAATACTGCAACATCATTTTCTCCAAAATTCGAAACAATGGACCAAACGTCTTTCTTGAATCTTGTATCCTGGTTGGAACGGAAAAACCCATTCATGCTCCCACTTACTTCCACATAAAAACCGAGAGCAGAAGGCGCTTGTGCCTGGAAAGAAGCACGTAAACTGTCAAGAGCAAAACCCTTCTTGTCAAAATGTGGATCATTGACGGTATTAATAACCTTCGTGCAGGATGCAAATATAATAGCAGTTGCAATAGCTGCCATTGGTACTGATGAGAATACAGATTTCATCCTTATCAATTCTCGTTCACCTGCGGCTCTTAGGTACAATAAACGCCATAGTCACAGAAAGCGTGAGCCACTTTAGACTCATTCTACTGATAGGCTCTGGACGGCCTCGCGTGACGAATAAGTTTCAGTTGCTCACGCTTTGCTATAGCATGGGCGACCCCAGATATAGCCAAGCACAAGCGATTAAACATTATTCCCGTCACTACGAATTGTCCAGATTCATCAGTAAGGAACAAAGCTAAACGCTTTCCTATATGTAAAAAGTTACCTGTGAGGATAACGAAGACAAATATACAAATTTTAATTGAATTGCTTGTATTAAAATTGCATAGACTTGCAAATGAGAGGATACCATACTTGAAAAATAGTATCGATTTTCATAACTTTGCTCATTGTTTTGCTATAACTTAAACTGTTTTGAAATATGTTATGAGAAGGATTACTTACTTCTTGATAATTTGCATTATTGTCTATGGTTGTGCTAATAGCCATAAAAATGTGGCGGGCAATAATAAACAAGAAATGGCTGACTCTAGTGATTGTAGTATATGGTCCGATTCTCTTGTTGTCATAGACGAATCAATAGCCGGACTTCGAATCTATTATCCTTCAACATCCGTAGTTGGATGGGAATTTGCTGACGAACCCGATACCACCAGGGAATATCTCTGTTTTGTCTGCGCGGCTTCTTATACCGGAAAATCCATTTATAAAAACAAGGCAGCTGGAACAATTAAGCATTCCGATATTGCGGGGCGACATATAAGTGACGGTGTACTTTACGAAGGCTACGAATGCGACAACAATACGGGCGGTTTTGTCGGCTATGGATATAATGTAAGAGAAGACGGCAAGTTATGGGATATTCTTGATCGCGACTCATATATGGCGGCTTGTGAAAAAGATCCGCTTCCGCACTCTGCATTTACCCAGGAGTTATTGATATACAAAGGAAAACGGCAGGCTTTCAAAAGGGCCGACCGCCTGGAGTACTATCGGGCATTGTGCCGAATTGGTGAGAATCTTTGTGTTGTCGACGGAACACATAAGCATCTGCTCGTCTCTTTTGTTGATTTGCTTATCAATGCCGGCGTAACAGATGCTTTATATCTGGATATGGGTGACTGGAAGTACTCTTGGATGAGAAAATATCCTGACGATGATGAACGATGCAAAGCTGAAATTATCTATGAGAAACCCCAAGGAAAGGAATATTACGGATCGAATTGGTTGGTTTTCCAATATGTGAATTAAATGTCTCAAGTGTGTCCGGCATGATTGTATTCAGAGCATGCGGGATGAGCCTTCAATACATAACAGAAAGTTTTGTAAAGATACGCAACCTCTGTGGAAAAGGGTTTTTCAGTCCGTATAAAACCATTCCCTGGGATTCAGTCTTTGGCATGCGCAACTTCCTTTCCCACGAATATGGGGATGTGGACACCGAGGGGATATTCAATACTGTAAAGACAAACATTCCAAAACTGCTGCATATTACCGAAACTATTCAGCAAGACGTGATTAAAGGAAACCGTGATACCTTCTTATCAGATTAGTCTTAGATTTATATACCAAACAGACAGACCGCACCAAGGTCTTCAAAAATGGTTCGATAATTGTCCCATTGCCCGCACGAGCCGGCCTCTTCGAGGGCCGGCTTTTTCGTGCTGGCGAAGGGACTCCGTCGGCCCACGTTACCCCATCCCCAAACCCCTTCCCTCGGGGAAGGGGCTTAGTCGCTTCGCTCCGAAGTGCGGTCCGGCAAAGAGGCGCCTGATGGCGCCTTTTTCGTTTCCATAACTAACTGATATTCGGTCTAATAAGCCAAACACAGCATTCCGATTTTTGGTTAGAAATGCCCTTTTTTTCTTGTCCCAAAATATACCGTCCGGGAAGACTAATTTTTGGATTTGTTTCTTTCTCTCAAGGTCTGCATTCTTCCACAAAGTGCCTATCTTTGAGGCTGTTGCAATAATTGAGATACTTTATCCCAGAGTCAACATGAAATAATTGTTTTTGTGCTATCATAATTCTTTTGCCATATTAATAAGTATTTCATTATTAAGAATTTAGAGGACATTTTTCAGCAAAAACTACATAATTCCCTAATAAAAGAGATTGTATTAGAAAAAATGTCCTCCTAGAAAGAAAAGAATATCATATCTTTCTGGAGAATCACGAAGTGTAGATGGGACCTGGAGTGAATTCGACGAACTGAGTGAGGAGACGTAGTTGACGAATGAAGGAGTAGAAGAGAGGGAGGTTTGGGGTCCCATCAGTGTTAAGTTTTGTTCAATAGGGATACTGGTCATTACTCTCCGCTTACGCTACGAGAATGACCATAGACTTTGCCATACTATCTTGAATGATATCTTTTCTCTTCTATTGAATAAGAAATACTACAATGCAATTTATATTATCATAGACCGCAGGGACATGACCAGCCAGGCACTAGCGAAGCGTGGGGCCAGGCAGTGAGTTTTGTTTTGAATGGAAAAGGGGGCCATATCCTTTTGAACGCACTTTTTCGAATCCTTTAACACTTTTTAACAAATTCCGTTTGGCGGTCTCAAAAGAGGCCGCTATCTTTGTGCCAAGAAATGCGCATTTCATTGATTTATAATATATTAACTATTAAATTATTATGGAAATCAATGAATATTTGAAAGACCAAAAACAAATCTTTTGGGATTTGCTTGCTGCAACGGTACTGGAACTGGACAGATACCCGGACATCCTCAAAGGAGATTTTGTTTTCGGAGCCAATGATACAGTCCTGTCGTTTAGAAACTGTGGGAAGGGGTTTCTACCTGGTGTAATTGCAAAGGCTATATTGCCTGATGTGGAAGGAGAGAAAGCTGATGGCCATATGTCGGACCTGTATCCAATGGAGGCACTGCTAACGGCTGATGTATTTGAACTCCATTCCTTCCATGATGGGAAAACAACAGCCCTAAAGTGTGAGAAAGGAGAATTGACAGAACTACGTGTATATCCCGACTGGAGTACTCCACAGGGACTATTGATACACCTGGAATGGAGCCAAGGTTTACCAGAAGCACAGATACTTAAGATGAAAGACGTTGCCAGTGCCATGAGAAGGGTGTTTTCCGGAAAAGCTCCTCTTCCCAAGATGAGGTGGAAGCCAGCGGTCTGGTTTAATGGAGAAAGAGTAATGTATTGACGTATGATTTGTGATTATCAGACAAACAAAGTATATCTGGCCGAAGGAATCAAGCACTACGAGACCGTGGCGCATAACCTTCTCATGGCACTCTACAATGGAGGAATCGAGACAGAATTCCTTAGGCACACCGAGTCTTGGAAGCATATCTGGGTTAGGGACTATATGCCCATCCAACTCACAAAGACACGCTTCCTTCAATACCGATATGCGCCAGATTACCTCAAAGGATATGAAGACTACATCCCGCCCTATCAGACTATCTGCCGAGGATTACGTCTGAAGGGGAAAGAGACTCCGTTTGTAATAGATGGCGGTAATGTCGTCAAGTTCAGCAATTGTGTTGTGATGACCGATAAAGTTCTGAAAGAGAATCCCGGCTATACGGAAGGCTATATCCGGAAACAATTGGAGGAGGCTTTTGGTTGTGAAGTAGTCCTAATACCCTGGGACCGATACGAGATGTTTGGACACGCAGATGGAATGGTGCGTGCTATCGGGGACTACTATATCCTGATGAACAATTATTGCGATTTCGACAAAGACCTGCGAAAACGCGTTAAAGATGCTCTGTTCGGCCGATTCTGTTTCGCCGAACTTCACTATGACGTCCCGCGTCCTTCACGCCTGAGTTGGGCCTATCTGAACTTCCTTCAAGTTAAAAATTGTATATTTGTACCTGGGCTGGGTGTCCGGGAAGATGAAAAGGCAATGGTACAGATCCAGGAGTATTACCCCCATCACAAGGTAATCCTCATCCCCGGCTGCCAGGAGCTAGTAAAGGAAGGTGGAGCCCTGAACTGCATAAGTTGGAACATAGTTTCGAATAAAAGGAATAATCGGCATTATGAGCAGTATTAAGACAACTGAAGAACTTTATCAAGCTATGCGTCTTGACGGGAAAGAAAGCGTCAAAGACCTTGAAAGGGCTTTTGCAGACATAGCTGATGCGTTGCTCAATGACTTTGCAATCTCGAAAGGCGATAAGCTTTATCATTTCGTAGAGTTGGAGTTCTATCATAGTTTCATCGACGGAACAATCGTTTATCCCAGAAAAGCCGACGCCCTCCAGTATTTCTTTCATAAGAGCGGTATGGATTTGACCTTCTTAAGCGATGAAAACATGTTCGGTGGGATCCTTGTTCGTGCTATCCGTTGTGGAGATAAGTTTATCAATGGTCCATATAAGGTGGTGGATACCCTATTTGATGTCTTTGATGCCAGGAAACTACCAGAGAGTAATTATCCGATTATTGTCCCAAAGGAGGGAGTAAACAGAATAACGCCAGTGCAGAGTTGGAGATTCCATATAGAAAGTGATAAACAATACCGATTCTCATTGCCACAAGAGTTATGGGTTGAGCATAAGGGATATCAGGCGTATCCTTGGGATTACAAGGGGAATCTGAAGAAATAAGCGGCTATTATCATTATCTTTATACGTCAAAACCAGTTCAATATGAAAAAATTCATCCTCGTATTCATTTCATTGTGTCTGGCTATAGCGGCCTCGGCACAGTCAACATCCAACATTACTACTGATAATACCAACGATCCCCAGGCCACCTTTAAGCTCTATCCGACACAGAACATGTGGACTTTTCTCAAGCTTAATACTGCAAACGGAAAGATTTGGCAAGTTCAGTTTTCCGTAAAGGGTGGAGATTACAGGTATGAATCTGTGTTGAATATGATGCCCTATGCTGTTGGTGAAAAGGCTGTTCCGGGTAGGTTTACATTATACCCAACGGAGAATATGTGGACCTTCTTGATGCTGGACCAGATAGAAGGAACTGTATATCAAGTTCAATGGTCGCAGGAAGCCGAGAATAGAGGTGTAATCAGGATTGAATAAACATGGCAGACTATTACAGACATTTCAAAGGCGGCAAGTATAAGCTTCTGGGTATTGCAAAGGATAGCGAAACCCTGGAGAAGATGGTCGTATATCAGGCTCTCTACGGTGAGGGTGAGTTTTGGGTTCGGCCTTATGAGATGTTTTTCGGGACTGTCGAGAGGGATGGCAAGGTAATTCAGCGTTTCACTAAAATATCAGAGGAAGAGGCACTATGACATTTCTTATCGAGTCCATCATTGCTTGCGCTCTGTTTACACTCTTTGTATTCCTATTGTCCAGGAATCACCGTAAAGGCCCAGAAACAAGCAGTCGAGGTTCCTACCTTCAGACTTGCCGTTGGACTTTAAAATCGGGCACTTCTCCAGAAAAGAAACGCAAAACGGGAACACGCTCGATTTGACCTTTAGAATCAAAAAAAATACTATCTTTGCACCCGCGAAAAGGCTCTTTTCGCAGCTTGGTAGAGCTGCAATCTCCATTGATTTTTAAACCGTTTATTATGAAAAAGAGATTGCTGTATACCATTCTCTCCATCAGTCTGCTCACAGTCATGGCGGGTGCCGCCATCGCCAACGGTGTCGTGTTCACCAAGGAAATGAGCTGGAAGGTGGATTTCTCTACGGATCCGGTACGCATCCATAGCCAAACTTATAATTCGATATTCCTGAACCTTTGCTGCAGGAGTTTGATTCTCTCCATTAAGGCATCGAAAGCCATAGCCTCGCCATAGATGTAACCATTGACCATATTGTCATTGTAATCACGCCTATACGCATCCAGCGTTTCGCCTTCAGGCACAAACTTGATGGCCGCAGGATAGTCCAAATCATAGTTGACGTGGCCAAGGTGATAGAACTTGCGACGGTGCTCCACAATGGCCCGGTATAGGGCAGTGTCTTCCAGTGCGGCTTTGCCATAGTCCGTGTCCATCAGTTTTTCGAGGTCGTAAAGATGGCGGCTCATACGTCTGGGGCGAGGTTTCTCTTTCTGGAATTCCTCGTTAAGCAAGAAGGCTTTTTCAAGGAAAGTCCTGGAGGGCGTGACTGTGCGAATGTCCACAGATAAGGCCTCATCAAGTTCCGGGAACTGGTTGTGTATAAGGGTGGTTATTGGTTTTGCCTCAAACGGCTCTGACATCGACAGGCAACTAATCTCGATCTTCACCCGCGGTAGGATATCACCGTTATACGCTGGGAAGACGCTGTCATAGTTGACAAGGATGACAGTGGGATCACTATCGGCATCAATCGGTTTAGGACCTTCTGCCGTGGGCTGAGTAGTCTGATTCTCGACAGTAAACCTGACAATGCCCATAGCGGAAAGACGTTCGCCCAGTTCTTTGGAAAGGGTGCCATGAATATACTTGCGGGATGCTTTGCGTAGATTCTTAAGCTGGGTGTTATTAGTGGCGGCAGCATAGGGCAGTTTCATCACATCGAGGAAGAATTGCCGGCCAAGAGACAGGTCAATATCTTCACTGAAACGCTCAATGATTGGCCATCCCTTGCTGATGGATGTCCCGCCTTTGAAAAGCAGATAGTCGCTGCAAGAGGTAGAGAAAAGGGCTTTGAGGACGGCTGTCACCCACCAATCCTTTTCAACCGCACGGTCTTCAATATTCTTGTTTGCTGCTGTGGTCTGTACGGCGGCAATACGTTCAGACATATCGAGGCTTTGCCAAAGACTCATTGTTTGCTGGTTTTAAGCGTTCTTACGAATATCTTGCGAATCCACGACGGCATCACCGCCAGGTCCTGTTCTATCGTATCAGGCTCCAGGTGTCGAAGGATGATGTCTCTTATGTGGATTAAAGCCTCTTCCGAGAAATTCTCTTCTCCAATTGATTTCAGTGCTTGAACAATCAGGCTCGTGTAACGTCCCTTGACTGCAAAATTCTTTGGAACGGCACGGCGGAATGTGATGGTACGGTTTCCCAGCTTGACTACTCTTGCGGATCCGGATGTAAGGAACACGGCATTCATAGGCACCTGAGTCGACAATCCAAGGAGGTTCAGGGCTGTGGCTCCGGTAGGAATCACCTGGGCCTTGTCGCGGCGGGCAATAGCCTCCGCTATATCTTCAATAGGGGGATAGACCAGACCAAAACGAGTTTCCTCCGTTTTGAGATATACGCCCCTGGAAAGATGATGTATGATACCATCTTTGGCCAGATCCGACAGGATTTGCCCCACGTATTCATCATCAAACTCAGGGAAACTGTTGTTAAAGAACAACGTTCCGTTCTGAGCGGCCTGAATCCGCGATTTGATGATGTTTATAATCTTGTTTTCCCTTGCCATAAGAGGACTTTTACTCGGTAATTTTTGCAAAAATACCGATAATTTCTCAAATGAGCAAATCGTCTTGTAATCTTGGGGAATCTACCGGTTTTCATCTCTGCGTGCTTTTTTCGTGAGAAAACGAGCGGCATCAAAAACCGGCCCCATCGGGCCGGGAAGCGGGTGTCATTCTGAGCGCTGCTTGTCATTCTGAGCGAAGCGAAGAATCTGGCGGGACCAATCGAAGAATTTAGCGTAACTGTATGCTGACGGGAATTTCCAGTCTAAGTCCGTTCCACTGGTCATCGACGGTGAGTATTTGTCCCTGAATTGTCTGACCGGAAACAAAACCCAGTTTACGCAGCAGCAAGCCGTTGAGCCTCCATTCTAAGTTCATTGGATTCTGAGATTTAATCAAGGATTCGTTAGATTGATTATATGGCACCCATTTTCAGTTTATTCTCACTTCAGCTCATGGAATATCAAAGATTATTCATTTATACCATCATTTAGTTAGAGTGACAGTCTCTCATACATTAATGCTAGATGGGATATCTGATATCATGCAGTATTTTTTGAAAAATCATGCGGGATTCATACGCTGAAGCTCCTGTACTTCTCAATCAAGTCTAATATAATTTTTTAGACAAGTGGATCGTATCTTTTCCAATAGCTCATCTACATCCTGAACATTTGCTACCATTTGGAATAGAAGTGAGGCAACAGCGACATTTACATAATTAGAATGTGATGTAGGAGGGGTTCAATTTGTGATGTAGACATATCAAGTTGGAGTTCGACGAGATGGGAATTCAGACGATGCAAATAATATTTTAGGATGAAATCATATTGGGAATTGTGCAGATTGTTCAAATTTACCACTTTGATCGATGTCTCCTGTTCCATCCATTCAAATTGATAACATAAGATGTCTATCTAATACATTATCATGTTTGTTGTGTGCACGAGATGCTTGAGAATAAAGGGAGTGCTCATCTGGTAAATCATAATCTTCTTGAACTTTTTTATTTATTAGTATTCAATTTTCTTTGTGAATATTTCATATGGCCAAAAAACTTAATCAGTTTGCTAGTTTATCATATTTTTTTCTGTCTCATGCTTGTACCATTTCATAAAAATCTTTATTAACATCTGCTCACATAGAGCATCATCCAATATTAATCTTATTTGGATTGTTATTACAGAAATCAAACCAATCTTTCCATATGTTATTTGTTTGAATTACATTAAAGTTTCAATGTTTGATTAAGTCATTTAATATATGCATTGAAAAATGTGCATGCTCACTAGGTTCGTCCGTAACATTTCCGCCTATAAGTTCATAATTGTTATATCACAAAGGGCGCTCTCATAACATAACAATATTAAGTTTATTCATAAGTTCTTGGTACTGTTCACGAGTATATTTTCATGTTCCATATTCCCACATCATATCCCTTATCTTTGTGGCCTCAGCAATTCTGAGGTGTTCTATATGGCTATAGAATTCTTTGTCTCATACTTCTATTTGTCATATAATAGGTAGTATATCCACAGGTTTAATATTGGCTATTTGTATAGATTTGTATTCGAGAGCATTTATCTTTATATTATCTACCTTTATTTCACTTTGAACTCCATTCTTATCCTTTATAGTGATGATGATACTACATACTCATGGATATGATGGAGTGAAATGTGATGGATCTGCTATCTCTTTTCTAGTTCAATCTATCTCTATCTCCACTTTGTCAAGCGTGAGGCCTTCGGCGACGGTGAGGCCGGCAAGAAGATCGGTCTCCTGGTCCACCTGGAGGGAGAGCTGCTGGAGGGCTTCCAGGCCGTAGATGGCCACGGCCGTGAGGGTGATCGCCGCGCTGGAGGCGTTGCCTGCCTCGTCGGTGACGGTGAGGGTGAGCGTGCCGGCCTCGGAGAGGGTTGCGCCGTCTTTGACTTCGGCCTCGGTGCCGGCGGTGTTCTTGAAGAGAAGGGAGACGGTGCATTCTGCGGTGAAGTCGTCCTTCCAGCTGGCGGC
>CADAIT010000005.1 GCA_902788095.1 uncultured Bacteroidia bacterium
GTTTCACGATGTGGAAGTTACCCGTTTCGTGAACAATCTTATGCTGCAGGGAAAGAAGAGTATCGCGTATTCTATCTTTTATGATGCCATTGACATGGTTGGCGAGAAGATGAAAGATTCTGACCAGGCTCCTCTCGATATTTGGAAGAAAGCACTCGAGAACGTGACCCCTCAGATTGAGGTCAAGTCCCGTCGTATCGGTGGTGCAAACTTCCAGGTGCCGACCGAGTTGCGTCCGGAACGGAAAGTCTCCGTGGCCATGAAGAACATGATTCAGTTCGCCCGCAAGCGTTCCGGTCACTCGATGGCAGAAAAACTTTGCGCGGAAATTGTTGCCGCATACAACAATGAAGGCGGTGCCTTCAAGCGTAAAGAGGATATGCACAGAATGGCTGAGGCCAACAAGGCCTTTGCACACTTCCGTTTCTAAACTGCATGCTAAATGGCAAAGAGAGATCTTAAATTCACACGCAACATCGGCATCATGGCACACATCGATGCCGGTAAAACCACTACCTCGGAACGCATCCTGTTCTACACCGGTAAAACGCACAAGATCGGAGAGGTTCACGAAGGTGCCGCCACCATGGACTGGATGGTTCAGGAGCAGGAACGTGGTATTACCATCACGTCTGCCGCCACCACCGCCTTCTGGCACTACAATGGAGACACCTACCAGATTAACCTCATCGACACTCCCGGCCACGTGGACTTCACGGTGGAAGTAGAACGCAGCCTGCGCGTCCTGGACGGTACTGTGGCTACTTTCTGCGCTGTGGGCCGTGTACAGCCTCAGTCGGAGACCGTATGGCGCCAGGCAGACAAGTATGGCGTGCCTAAGATCGCGTATGTGAACAAGATGGACCGCGTGGGTGCGGACTTCCTGGCTTGCGTGGAAGAAATCAAGAACAAGCTGGGCGCAACCGCCGTTCCTATCTGCCTCCCTATCGGTGCCGAAGACAAGTTCGACGGCATCATCGACCTCATCGACATGAAAGCCATCTTCTATGACGGTTCCGAGAATCTGGTCAACTACAAAGAAGGCGAAATTCCGGAGAACCTCAAGGGAGAGGCCGCCCGCTGGAGAGACATTCTCCTGGAGGTCGCTGCCGAGTGCGATGAGACCCTGATGGAGAAGTATTTCGAGGATCCCGACTCCCTCACCAAGGACGAAATTATCGCCGCTATCCGCAAGGGCACCATCTCCATGCAGATTGTCCCTGCCTGCTGCGGTTCCTCCTTCAAGAACAAGGGCGTACAGTTCCTCCTGGATGCCGTGATGCGGTATCTGCCTTCTCCGCTGGACAAGGGAGCCGTAACGGGCACCAACCCGCGTACCGGTGAGGAAATCACCCGCAAACCTTCCGTCGAGGAACCTTTCTGCGCCCTGGTGTTCAAGATTGCCACAGACCCGTTCGTGGGCCGTCTGGCATTCCTGCGCGCCTATTCCGGAAAGCTGGATGCCGGTTCCTACGTGTACAATACCCGCACCGGCAAGAAGGAGCGTGTGGCCCGCCTGTACCAGATGCACTCCAACCACCAGAACCCCATCGAGTCAGTGGAGGCAGGCGACATCTGCGCAGCCGTAGGTTTCAAGGACCTGCGTACCGGTGACACTGTGTGCCTGGAAGACAAGCCCATCACCTTGGAAACCATGGAATTCCCGGATCCCGTGATTGGTATCGCCGTAGAGCCCAAGACCCAGAAGGATTTGGACAAGCTGGGCATCGCCCTTGGCAAACTGGCCGAGGAAGATCCCACCTTCACGGTGAAGAGCGACCACGAAACCGGCCAGACGGTCATCAGCGGCATGGGTGAGCTTCACCTGGACATCATCGTGGACCGTCTCCGCCGCGAGTTCGGCGTGGACATCAACCAGGGTGCTCCGCAGGTCAACTACAAGGAATCCATCACCGGCAGCTATCAGCTCCGCGAAGTATTCAAGAAGCAGACCGGCGGCCGCGGTAAGTTCGCAGACATCATCGTCAATATCTCTCCTGCCGATGAAGGCGTACAGGGTCTTCAGTTCATCAATTCGGTCAAGGGTGGCAACATCCCCAAGGAATTCATCCCGTCCGTCGAAAAGGGCTTCCAGTCCGCGATGGCAAACGGCGTGCTCGCCGGTTACGAGGTGCCTTCCCTGAAGGTGGAGGTCATCGACGGCAGCTACCACCCGGTAGATTCCGACCAGCTCTCCTTCGAGCTGGCTGCCCGCATGGCTTTCCGTCACGCCTGCCCCAAGTGCCATCCGGTACTGCTGGAACCCATCATGAGTCTGGAGGTTGTCACGCCGGAAGACTACATGGGCGACATCGTGGGCGACCTGAACCGCCGCCGTGGCCAGATTGTAGCTATGGACTCCACCGCCAATGGAGCACGCATCGTCAAGGCATTCGTTCCGCTCTCCGAGCAATTCGGTTATGTCACCGTGCTGCGTACCCTGTCCTCCGGACGCGCCACCAGCACCATGACCTTCGACCACTATGCAGAGGTCCCCGCCAACCTGGCCAAGGACATCATCGAGAAAAGCGGTTACCGGGTAACTGACGACGAGTAAAATTTAGCAAAGTTAAAAAGTAAAGAATATGAGCCAGAAAATCAGAATCAAGCTGAAATCTTTCGATCACATGCTGGTGGACAAATCCGCCGCCAAGATCGTTGATACAGTGAAGGCAACGGGTGCAAAGGTAGTAGGTCCCATTCCTCTTCCCACCAACAAGAAAATCTTCACTGTGAACCGCTCCACCTTCGTGAACAAGAAGAGCCGCGAGCAGTTCGAGCTGGACTCCAGAAATCAAAGTGTGAGGCTGAGCCTCACCTGAGGGCCCCATAGCTCAGCGGTTAGAGCAGCGGACTCATAATCCGTGGGTCGCAGGTTCAAATCCTGCTGGGGCCACGAAAAGCCGGCATTTCGCCGGCTTTTTGCGTATCTTGGCTCCTCAAAACGAACCTGGGCCGCGCCGGAGAAGGGGAAAGGACTTGTTGTTTTTAAGGAAAAATTGTATATTGCACGATGAACAAAAAAACGGACAAGCCATGAAGAACAAGTTCCTCAAAAAAATCAGCGACATTACCAATATCCACAAACGTGCCGCATTCTCGGATCTGCCGGACCGCCTGCCGTACAAGGAAAGCGTTTTCCTGGCCCTGGCCAAGGAGCGTTATTCCTGCCGTCAGTTCAAGGATACGCCCCTTACGGACGTGCAGATTAACCATATCCTTGAAGCCGCCCGTGTGGCTCCTACGGCCGCCAACAAGCAGCCCGTCCATGTGTGGGTGGTCAAGAGCCCGGAAGCCCTGGAGAAGCTCAAAGGCGCCACGGATTACACCTACGGCGCTCCGGTCGTGTTCGTGGTGGGCGCCAAGGCCGATGCCGCCTGGGTACGCAAGTACGACGGGAAAAACGGCGCGGAGATAGACGCCGCCATCGTGGGCACGCACATCATGCTGGAAGCGTCGGCCCTGGGACTCGGCAACGTGTGGGTGGGTTCCTTCGACCCGGCCAAGCTCAAGGCCGATTTCCCCGAAATGGAAGGCTGGGAGCCCGTCTGCCTTTTCCCGGTCGGCGTTCCTGCCGTCGAGGCCGGCCCCAATCATGCCAAGCGTCAAAGCAAGGAGGAGTTTAAATCAGAGTTGTGATGCATTCCATACTGACCATGCTGCTTTCCCTGGTGTTGCTGCAGGCGACGCCCAGTGTAGTGTGGAAAGCCGCAGTGAACCTTGTTGACCAGGACCGTTACCAGCTGGTAGTCACCGGAGAAATCGCCCCGGACTATTACGTCCACCCCATGAAGGAAAAGTATGTGGGGACCCAGCTGGAGGTGGAAGCCTCCGACCGGGTGGTCCTTTCCGGCGATGCGACGGAAGAATACACGCCCTCCGACTACAAAGGCGTAGAAGTGGTTACGGGCACCTACGTGCTCCGTCAGGATTTGGAAATAAGCGGCACGGATCAGGTGACGGTGGACGGCACCGTCACCTGGAGTGCCTGCAGCGGGGATTATTGCCAGATGCCGGAGGATTATGCGTTCTCGGTGGAGATTCCTCGGCAGGCTCGGAATGACAAGGGGGCAGGGAATGGCAGCGGGGCCGGGAGCCTGTGGAGCTTGATTCTGGAGGCGATCCTCTGGGGCTTTGCCATGCTGCTGACGCCCTGCGTGTTCCCGATGGTGCCCATGACGGTGTCCTTCTTCGTGAAACAGGAAAAGGGCGGGCGTTTCAAGGCGCTCATGTACGGCATTTTCATCGTGCTGCTGTACACGGTGCCCATCAGCGTCATCATCGGCCTTACGTGGATGCTGGGAGGAGAAACCGTCACGGCCGATATTTTCAACTGGCTCAGCACCCATTGGCTGCCGAACATCATCTTCTTCGTGATTTTCATGGCTTTCGCAGCCTCGTTCTTCGGCGCATTCGAAATTACGCTGCCTTCCAAATGGACCACCCAGGCCGATTCCAAGAGCGACAAAGGCGGCCTTCTGGGAGTATTTTTCCTGGCGCTTACCCTTGTGCTGGTGAGCTTCAGCTGCACCGGCCCCATCGTGGGTACCGTGCTCATCAAGAGCACCCAGGGCGAGTTCTGGACGCCCATGGTGACGATGCTCGCGTTCAGCATTGCCTTTGCCCTGCCGTTCGCCCTTCTGGCCTTCTTCCCCTCCATCCTGAAGAAACTGCCCAAGAGCGGCGGCTGGCTCAACAGCGTGAAGGTGGTGCTCGGCTTCATCGAAGTGGCCCTCGGCCTCAAGTTCCTTTCCGTGGCGGATCAGACTTACCACTGGCACCTGCTGGACAGGGAGGTTTACCTGGCGATATGGATTGTCTGCTTCACCCTCCTGGGCCTATACCTGATGGGCAAGATCCGCTTCAAGCACGACAGCCCGCTGGAATACATCGGTGTCGGCCGTCTGGTGCTCATTATCATAGACTTCGCCTTCGTTGTGTACATGCTTCCCGGCATGTGGGGCGCACCCCTCAAAGCCCTCAGCGGCTACCTGCCGCCCCTCCAGACGCAGGACTTCGTGCTTGGCTCCGCTCCGGCGGCCGGAAACCCTGTCATTCCGGGCGAAGCGAAGAATCTATACGGCTCCGAAGTCTCCCTTCCGCACGGCCTCACCGGCTACACCGACCTTGAAGACGGCATCGCCGCCGCCAAGGCGTCCGGCAAGAAAGTCTTCGTTGACATCACCGGCCACGGCTGCGTAAACTGCCGCGAGATGGAAGCCCGCGTGTGGAGCGACCCGCAGGTCCTCAGCCGCCTCGCAAACGACTTCGTGATTGTGTCCCTGTATGTGGACGACAAAACCAAACTTCCGGAAGACAAGTGGGTTACGACCGACACCGGAAAGGTTCTCAAGGATGTCGGGCGGGTGAATTCCCACCTGGTGCTGAACCGCTTCGGCGTCAACTCCCAGCCCAATTACTTCATCCTGGACGGCGCAGGCGACATCCTCCGCGGCCCCAGGGGATATAATCTTGATATTGAGGAATTTGTTAATTTCCTGACCCTATGACAGGTGAAGAAATCATCGCTCTTATCAAACGCGAAGTCAAGCCCGCATTAGGCTGTACCGAACCCATCGCCGTCGCTTTGGCCGCTGCCAAGGCGGCGGAAATCATTTCCGAAAACTGCTCCTGCTGCGCACAGTGGCGCATGAAGGCGGATTTCAAGCTGGATGTGGCCGTGAGCGGAAACATCCTCAAAAACGGCATGGGCGTGGGTATTCCCGGTACGGGGATGGTGGGCCTGCCCGTGGCGGCTGCGCTGGGCGCCGTCTGCGGAGACTCCAAGGAAGGCCTGGAAGTGTTGAAAGGCCTCACGCCGGAGGCGGTTGCGCGGGCCAAGGAACTGGTCGCCAAGGGCCGTGTACGCATCTCGGTGGCCGATACGGAGCATTTGCTTTACGTGAAAGTCACGCTTGTGGCAGACGACAAAACAGTGGCCAGCGCAGAGGTGGACCCGCATGCGTATGCCGTCATCGAGGACGACCATGACCGCATCGTGGAAACCAGCTTCGCCGACAAAATCCTGATGAGTTCGGAGTCCGCGGCCGGGCTTCCCGACGAGGCGCGCGCATCGGACCGGACAAGCGTCTATGACCTGAACGTCCTGGACATCTGGAACTTCACCCGCGCGGTACCGTATGCGGACATCGCCTTCATTCTGGAGGACCGTACGCTCAACCTGGCGCTGGCCCATGAGGGCCTTCGCGGCGACTACGGCCTGCAAGTGGGCAAGGCCATCCGCGAGAACCAGAAAGAAGTCTTCGGGGACGATTTCATGAGCTTCGCGATGGGCATGACGGCGGCGGCCTCGGACGCCCGTATGGCCGGAAGTACCCTGCCCGCCATGTCCAACAGCGGCAGCGGCAACCAGGGCATCACGGTGAGCATGCCGGTAATCGCCTATGCCCTCAAATACCATGTGGACGATGAAAAACTGGCCCGTGCGCTCGTCCTGAGCAACCTGGTGGCCATCCATATCAAGCACTACCTGGGCAAGCTGAGCGCCCTGTGCGGCTGCGTGGTGGCATCGACGGGAAGCGCCTGCGGCATCGTTTATCTGGAAGGCGGCGGTTATCAGCAGCTGTGCGCCGCCATCAAGAACATGGCCGGCAACATTACCGGCATGGTGTGCGACGGCGCCAAGGTGGGCTGCGCCATGAAAGTGGCCTCCGGCGTGTCCTGCGCGGTGCAGTCGGCCGTCCTGGCGCTCCGGGGCACCTGCATCCCGTCCACGGACGGCATCATTGAGGACGATGTGGAAAAGACCATCCGCAACATCGGCACCATCGGCAGCGCCGGCATGAAGGTGACGGACCGGATGATACTGGATATCATGCTATGCAAGTGAGCGCAGAGCGTTTTTCCGAGGTCCTGGAGCTGGCCTCCAAGGCCGGACATATCCTGCTGCAGAACGGCGCGGAAATCTCCCGCGTGGAGGATATCATGGCGCGCATGGCCTCGTACTTCGGGGTGAGTTCCGGCAATTTCTTCGTGCTTTCCAACGGCATTTTTACTACCGGGCGAGCGGACAAAGTGCGGCAGGGAGGCGGACAGGCATCCACCTATGCCAATGTGGAGTTTATCCCCATCCGCTCTGTGCAGCTGGCCAAAGTGCGGGCCGTGAACCGGCTCAGCTATGACATATCGGCCGGCAAGTGTACGCTGGACGAGGCGCAGGTGCGGCTGGCGGCTATCGACAAAATGCCCGTCAAGCCCGTCTGGGAACAAGTGCTGGCTTCCGCATTCGGTGCCGGCGGATTCTGCGCCGTGTTCGGCGGCGGTTTCCTGGACTGTGCTGCGGCCTTCTGTGTCGGCTTGGTGCTGTATCTGTTCCTGCTGCTTGTGAGCGCCCGGAGCCTGTCCAAGATTGTGGGCGGCATTTGCAACGCGCTGGTGGCATCGGCCCTGTGCATCGTGTCCTGGCGTGTGGGTTTTGGCGTAAGTCTGGGGAATATGATTATCGGTGCGGTGATGCCGCTGATTCCCGGGGTGCCGTTTGTCAATGGCGTGCGGGATCTGGCCAATTCCGACTATCTGGCGGGGCTTACCCGCATGACGGATGCCTTGCTGGGCTTCTTCTGCATCGCGCTAGGCGTGTCGCTGGCGTTTATCCTGGACGGGACGCTGCACCAGGGGGTTATTCCGCTGGAAGGCATGTGGACTAATCCGGAGACGGCCGGCTACGGCTGGCAGGCGTTGGCAGCATTCCTGGGCACAGTGGCGTTCGCCTGCCTGTACGGTGTGGACCGGGACCAGTATCTGCTCACCGGACTGGTGGGCATCGTGGGCTGGATGGTGTATCTGCTGGTGCTCAGACAGGGCGGCCAGTCGCCGGCCATCAGTGCCACGGCCGCCTGCCTGGTGGTGGGCGTACTTTCCCGTTTCCTGGCGGTGTGGACCCATTGCCCGGCGCAGCTGTACCTGCTTTGCGGCCTGTTCACCCTGGTCCCCGGTGGTGGCATTTTCTGGTGTATCTATTACCTGACTTCCGGCCAGATGGCCCTTGCTTCCCAGAGCGGCTTTGCGGCCCTGAAAGTGGCTGTATCCATTGTCCTGGGCATTATTCTTGCTATGGAAATTCCCCAGCGCGTTTTCTCCAAACGGATTCTTCCCCATTGATACGCCAAAGATGGTGGCCCTGCGGTTTGCATTTGCAGCGGCCTTGGCACAGACCTCCACGGAGATTGGAGCCGCATGGAGGCGGAAATGTGCAGCCATTCGCGTGAAGGCGTTGCCATGACGGCAGACTCTTGGGAACGGCTCATTTTTCCCAAAGACCAGGGAAGTGTCCGGGAAGAACGATTACAAAGCCTCCATGTCAAATGGAAAGCCTCCCATTCTGCCGCCAAGTGCCAATGGGTGGCTAAAAAATAACCATCTACCCGCAAAAAGGGCCGATTTTGCTGGTGGGTGGCAAAATTTTCACCAGTTACCCGCAGTGCGCTGTGTGTAAAACAGGCTGTGGTCGATGGTGTTCAGGTTCCCTTTCCGGACAATGACGAACTCGTTCTCGAAGGGCCTGTCGGGCGAAATCCGCTTAGTCCGGAAGGTCTGATACTTGATTTTAAGCAACTGGCACATCTTCGGGTCTTCGAACATGGCTGCTACGGACCCAAAGTAAAGATGCTCATGGGTGCTCTTCAGCTCCACATGAATGATGGTTCTGTCTTGTTTTAACATGGTATTCTCCACAAATATAATACTTTTTCAACAAATATGCTATAAAAGTTGTGCGGCAATCAACGAATGATTATATTTGTAGGGCCGGACCCAATGTGCCGGAGATACGAGGATGAAAAGAATATACCTGCTCACTACAGAGCATTTGGAAAACGGGCTCTGGTTCCGGGAAGAAGAAGATTTCAAAGTGGCCATGAACTATGTGGCCGTTCAGGCAGCCAGCTGCCCGGAGGTGGTGGTGCTTGCTTTTGAGTTAATGTCCAATCATGTGCATTTTGTCTTGAAGGGGACTTGGCAAGCCGTGCGGGTTTTTGTCGAGCAGTTCAAACACAGATATGCCATTTATTACAGAAAAAAGTACGGGGTGGCCAACTTCCTCAGGCGCAATAATCTGGATATCAGGGAAATTCCGTATGAGGATGAGGCCCCGGAGCGGGCCATCGCCTATGTGCAGATGAACTGCGTGGCCGCCAATATCTGTGCACATCCCAGTCAGTATCCATGGGGAACAGGGAGCACTTTTTTCGCGGAAGGCAGTCCGGCCGTAATCCGAATCGGGGATTTGTCGGCCCGTGCACGTCAACGCCTGCTCCACAGCACCTGCGACGTCATTCCAGACCATTGGGTAGTAGGCAGCGGCGGGTACATCCTTCCGTCTTCCTATGTAAATGTGAAGGCCGTGGAAGCGCTTTTCCGCACACCCAAGCGCTTGAATTTCTTTCTGGTCAATTCTTCCAAGGCCAAAAAACGGATAGAGACTTCGGAGGCTGCCATGCCCGCTTTCAGGGACCAGAGTATCCTCGCCGTGCTGCCGGACCTGTGCCGCAGCCTGTTCCAAAAGGAGTCCTTCCGCCATCTCCAACCGGAGGAGCAGGTGGAATTGGCCCGACAAATCCGTTTTCGTTTCAGCGCAGACGCCAACCAGATTGCCCGCGTGTGTGGCCTCTCCTACGCGGAGGCCGCCCGGCTGTTGGACAGCCTGTAGCACGTTTCCTTCAGATAAGGCTGGGGCTTTTCCCGGCCACATCCCCCGGGTGCTTCATCTTCAGGTGCCAGTAGGTGGTAAAATTTTCGCCAGCCACCAGCAAAATCGGCCCTTTTTGACGGTAACTGGCGAAGAAATGACCAGATACCAGCAGAATATGCTTACAGGGCGTCGTAGGCGCGGATGGCGCTGGAAAAACGTTCCTCAACGTCCGAGAGGAGATAGAGACCGTCGGCATTTTCCCGGAGGCCGTTCAGCTTGAGTTGGACGCCTCCCGGAGGATTGGCGAAGGTGAGGGTGCTTTCCGAACGGAGCTGGGCGGCGGTGGCATAGACCAGGAGGAGGTCGGCATATTCATTTCCATCGGCCCCCTTGAAGGTCTCGAAAATGAGTTTCCCGCCGATGGGTGTGCGTTTTTCCGTGGAACCCGGGAGGTCGGGAATGGTGGCGTCCAGGGCCGCGAGCACGCTGCCGATGTTGGCGTCGTGTCCGCACAGGAGGGTGAACAGGCGCTTCTCGTTTTGCAGTTCGTCCAGGATTTCCTGCAGCAGCGGGTGGGCTACATTGACGGCAACGGAAGGAGCGGTGAAGAGGACGTCCCCGTACCTTTCCTTGACGGTGGAAACGGTGACCCAGTCGTCAAAAGTGAGCGTGTGGCCAAATGCGGCTTTTTTCTCGTCAGCCTCCTCGTAATACTGCAGGGAAAGGGCGTCGGAGATGGTGCAGGCCATTTTGAGGCCGCCGGTCATGACGGGCTCCTTGTTCATGGTAAATTGGACGGAGGTGGGATATTGGCTGAACGAGGCGGTGTCCGGGTAGGCGGGGGAACGGGTAATGTCAATCACTCTTTCCAGCAGGGCGAATCCGTCCGCAATCCCGGCGTTGAGGTCCTCTCCGAACAGTTCTGCGATTTCCTTTTGGGCCTGTGCGTTGAATTGGTCCGATACCTTGGTAACCTGGGGATTGAACACCGGGTCCATGGTGTCGAACGCGACGTGCATTTCAACGTCCGGGTTCGCTCCGGGGAGGAGGGCGTCGGCAAACTGCCGGGCCGTTACCTGGCAGCGTTGCTTGGCGTTGGCGTAGAAGCGGAAGGTCTGTTTGTCGTACCGGTCCACGAATCCTTTCCTGCCCAGCCATTCACGGAAGAAGCTGCCCATCCGGGTCTCCAGCCTTCCTCCCTTTTCGGTAAGTTCGCTGGGGGCGCCGGTCCACGGAAACCATTGATAATCAGGGTTGGTCAGGCGTGTCAGTACGGAATTCTTGCTCACCATCGGGGAGCGGATGTTGTGGCGGCTCAGCACCACCATCTGGTCCAGCGTATAGTTTTGTTGGAAGGCTTCCGGGCGGGAAATCCATTCCGTTTTATCTGCAGGTTGCGGCTCCGGTTGCGCCTGGGGCTGGCAGGAGAGCATCAGCAGCGCCAGGCATCCTGAAAAGAAAAATCTCGTTCTTGACATGACTACTATTTTTTGAAGCGCAAAAATACGCATTTTTGCCGCTATTGCAAAAATGTGTGACCGGACGGATTGGGGAGAGGTGCGGGCAACTGGTAAAATAATAACCAGCTACCAGCAAAAAGGGCCGATTTTGCGGGTAACTGGCGAAAAAAAGACCACCTGCCCGCAGGATACAAGGTGGTTGACAGGATTTTTCGTATATTTAGCGCATGAAACTACTACTTATTTTAAGCATTCTTGCGGCGCTGGCTGGACCGGAGCAGCCCTTGCGCGTGAAGTCTTCCTCGGGAGCGTTGGAACTTACCCTGAGCAATCCGTCCGGGCGGGCGGAGTACAGTGTGTCGTATAGGGGAGAACCCGTCATAGGGGCGTCTTCCCTGGGACTGGTGACCAGCGTGGGGGACATGACCCAAGACCTGACCCTCACGGCCGTGGAGGAGAGAAAAGTGGCGCAGCAGTACACCCTGCGCACGGCCAAAACTTCCCGGGTGGAATATGAGGCCAACGAACTCACGGCCACCTTCGAGGGCCGCGAGGGACGTGTGCTCACGATATGCTTCCGGGTAACGGACAGCTATGTGGCCTTCCGCTACGGCCTGTCTGTGCGGCATCCGCTCTGGGAGCCGGATTTGCACCGGACCGTGGTGTATTCGGAGGCCAGCAGTTTCAATTTTCCGGACGGAACCACCACTTTCATCTGCCCGATGGCGGAACCCGGCAGCCGCTGGGCCCATGCCCGTCCCAGCTATGAGGAGGTATATACGCCGGACGCCCCCATGGACGTGCCTTCGGCGTTCGGCCACGGTTATTCTTTCCCCTGCCTGTTCCATCTGGGCGAAACCTGGGTGCTGCTAAGCGAGACCGGCGTGGGGAGCGGCTACTGCGGCGCGCATCTGGGAGAGTATCAGAAAGGAAAGGGCTATGCCATCGCGTACCCGTCTCCCGATGAGAATGGCGGCTACGGGACGGCGTTCGCGGCCGTTCCGCTCCCCTTTACCACACCCTGGCGCACCATCACCGTGGGACCGCTGAAAACCATGGTCGAGGCCACCGCCGCCTATGACCTGGTGGAACCGCTGTACGAGCCCTCCACGGACTATCAAGGGGGCCGATACACCTGGAGCTGGCTCATCTGGCAGGACCAGTCCATCAACTACGAGGACCAGGTGCGGATGATAGACCTTTCCGCCGCCATGGGCTTCGAATATTGCCTGGTGGACAACTGGTGGGACCAGCGGATTGGCAGGGAGCGCATGGCGGAACTTTCGGCCTACGCGCAGTCCAAGGGAGTGAGCCTCATGCTCTGGTACAGCAGCAACGGCTATTGGAACGACGCTCCGCAGACGCCCAAGCATTGCATGAACACGGCCATTGCGCGGGAACGCGAGATGCAGTGGCTCCGTTCCATCGGCATCAAGGGCATCAAGGTGGACTTCTTCGGCGGCGACAAGCAGGAAACCTTCCTGCTCTACGAAGATATCCTGTCCGATGCCAACCGCTATGGCCTGCAGGTGATTTTCCACGGATGCACGCTGCCGCGCGGGTGGGAGCGGATGTATCCCAACTTCGTCTCCTCCGAGGCGGTGATGGCCAGCGAGAATGTGTTTTTTACCGAGGAGGATGCGGAGCGGGAGGCCTTCGACCTCACCATCCATCCGTTCTGCCGCAACACCGTGGCCAGCATGGACTGGGGCGGCGTTATCCTGAACCGTTACATGAGCCGGGACAACCGGAGCCGGCACGCCCGTACGACCACCGACATCTTCGAACTGGCGTCCGGCATAACCAACCAGGCTGCCGTCCAGTGCGTGGCCCTGTATCCGAACAACCTTGCGGACGTGCCTCAGTTCGAACTGGATTTCCTGAAAACGCTTCCTTCTTCCTGGGATGAGACGCGCTACATAGACGGCTATCCCGGCCGATACGTGGTGCTGGCCCGCCGACACGGCGACAAATGGTTCGTGGCCGGCCTGAATGCCCTGAAAGAACCGTTGACCCTCAGGTTGACGCTGCCCATGTTCGCCGGACAGGAGGTCAGTTGCTATGTGGATGACAAGAAAGGAGCACCCGGCCATGCCCGGATGAAGATAAAGTCTGACGGAAAAGTGAAAGTTACGCTTCAGCCCCGTGGAGGCCTTATCCTGTGCCCATAATTCAGAAAGCAGCCTTAAAACCTTGATTTTGTATCGTATTTTTGCGACCTTTGGCATATGAAAAGAAGAAAATTCCTGATTGTGCTTGTGGCACTGCTTGCCATGGCAGTGCCGGCCCTGGCCGTTTTTACGGGCTTGGATTTGGACGCCACGCTGTCCAATCTGCGCCGGGAACTGTATCATGACTATCGGCAGATAGGCAGGACGCAGGAGCGTATGGAACGCAAATATGCTGTCCAGCACCAGCGGATGGTGGATATTGTCAAAAAGTGCAACGACCTGTCCCTGATGCTGTATTCCCAGAAACAGGATTATACCTTCGACATCAGCTACGCCTTGGAGAAGGTGTCCAGGGAATTCCGGGACTTCAACAAAACGCGTACGCCGTATGACCGTATCGTGGCCACCTTGGACGTGGAAATCGACCGGTATGCGCGCCTGATTGAATCCCTGCGCCGCCTGCCGCCGGAACTCCGGGACCTGGAAGTGGTACCGGACAGCCTGGCATACCATAACGATACCCTGGACGCCCACCTGATGCAGAACCAAAGCCTTCTGTCGGAGGAGCTGCTGGGACAGGTGGAAGCTGCCGCCCGGCTCCTGAACGAGACGGACGGCCTGAACCATGCCGTCCTGAACCATGCCGCCCGTGCGGAAGCGAGTCTCCAGGAGGTGCAGGAGGATACCGTGGAAACAGCGGAAACCGTTCCGGCCTTCATCCTGAGCGAAGCCGGTCAGGCCGACCGCGATTCCTGTATCTTCTATGCCTCGGAGCTCCTGAAGATGTTCGCCCGGACGCGTGAACAGGTGATGGCGGACAGCACCCATTACCGGGAAGCCCGCCTGCGCATGGATGAATCCTATGCCTACGCCCGGGACTACTACGACCTCCTGGAAAACAAAGTGTTTGTGGAAGGGCAGACTCCCTGGAAACTTGTCCTGGCTGCCCCGGGCGAGTACTGGAGTGAAGTACGCCGGTCCGTCGGAGAGAAATTCAGTTTCTCCTTCATCCGGAACGCTATTGTGGACGAGGAATTCAACTATACGGAGAAGGATATCGCCAATGACAATCAGCTGGTCAACTCCACCAAGCTTTACTGGCTGGCCATCTATATTCTGGGCTTCCTGCTGCTATGGGGGCTTTCCGCCCTCTTGCTATGGCCTGTTTACAAGTATGTAAAACCCATAGGGAAACGGGTGGCCAAGGAGCAGAAGCGGTATATCGCCCTCTTGCTGGGCTGTGTCATCTTCGTGATGGTCACCCATGAAAGCTCGAACGACGATATCGTGCGCAAGACCATGAGCATCATGCACACGTTCTTCTGGCTGCTCATCGCCATCAATGCGGCCCTGCTCATCCGCTTGAAGCCCAATAAGTTGGCAAACAGTTTCCGGATTTATCTGCCCACCATTTTTACGGCGCTGTTCGTGATTGCCTGCCGGATGCTGTTCGTGCCCAACGCCTTCCTGAATTTCTTCCTTCCGCCGCTGCTTGTGGGCATGACCCTGTGGCAGCTGATTGCCAATCTGCGGCGGGGTAAAAAGTCCGACCAGACATACATCGTCATCGGCTGGGTTTCCTTCGGCATTACGGCCTTTGCCACCGTATGGGCCTGGGTCGGCTACATTTTCCTGGCACTCATCATCCTGGTTTGGTGGTACTTCCAGCTGGCGCTCATCCTCGCCATCGCATCCGTGTGGCATCTGACGCAATGGTACAAGGAGAAGTGGCTGGATAAACGGGTGGCGGCCTACAGGAAGAAGATAACCTATGTGAGCGGTGCGGCCAAGGAGCGGCTGCTTTTCACCGCCACCTGGTTCTATGACCTGGTCAGGGAAGTGATAGTCCCGTTGCTGGTGCTCATTTCCATCCCCGTCTGCCTGCATTGGGCGCTGAATATCTTCGAATTCAACGACTTATACCTCACGCTTTTCGAGAAACCCTTCTTCAGCCAGGGCGGGATGCGCGTATCCATGTACAACATCCTTTTCCTGACGGGCATGTTTGCCGTATTCCGCTATGCAAACAAGGCCATCCATACCCTCTGGCAGCGGTTCGAGTACCGTCGTTTCCTCCGCAAGTACAAGCGGACGAGCGTGCAAAGCAACGAAATCAACCTCTCGCTGGGCGACAGCCTCATCAGCGTGCTCATCTGGTTTGTGTATGCAGACCTCTTCATCGTTACGCTCAATATCCCTACCGGTTCGCTGGGACTCATCGCCGGCGGTCTGTCGGCCGGTATCGGCTTGGCACTCAAGGATATCCTCAACAACTTCATTTACGGAATCCAGCTCATGGGCGGCCGTCTGCGGGTAGGGGACTGGATTGAGTGCGACGGCGTACGCGGCAAGGTGACGGACATCAATTACCAGACCACCTTGGTGGAAACCATCAACGGCACCCAGGTCGCCTTCCTGAACTCCTCGCTCTTTGGCAAGAACTTCACCAACCTCACCCGCAACAATGCGTATGAATTTACCAAAATTACGGTGGGGGTGGCTTACGGCACGGACTTCCAGCGCGTAAGGGAATTGCTGGAAAAGGGCTTGGAGGTCCTCAAGACCAAAGACAAATATGGCCGTGACATTGTGGATCCCACCTACGGCATTTATATCCGCTTCGGCGACTTTGGCGACAGTTCCGTGAACGTGGCTGTCAAGCAATATGTGCTTGTGCCGGAGCGTATCGGCTACGTGGACCGTTGTAAAGAACTCGTGTACGAGCTTCTGAATGAAGGCGGCATCACCATCCCGTTCCCGCAGTGCGACGTACATATGATAAAAGATGACGATAAATAGTATGGAATTACGGTTTAAAGACAAAGGCACCATCTTCAACGTCGGGATCACCGTTCTGGCCGCGGTCCTTTCCGTGGCTACCATGCTCTTCGGCGTAGTGCATTTCGGCCTGCATGAGACCTGGCCGGAGCTGGTGCTCAACCTGTTCTACATCGCCTGCCTGGTGATGATGTGGATGTACATTTTCAATTACCGCATCACTACACAGCAGTTCAATTACTGGTGTTCCGTGTGCGTAGGCATAACTGTGCTGCTGAGGGACATCCTTTTTGCACCTCCTCTCCCTTATTATGCCATCCGGCTCTCGTGCCTGGTGCTGTCGGTGGCCATGATTATCCTGCTCACGTACTTCTATGCCCGCAAGGAGTGGCAAACCTACTCCAAGTACAACCTTTGGCTCATTTGCATCATTGACATGGCCATTGCCACGCTCTATAACATAGACATTTTCCTGGAGCCGGCGGACCAGTACACTACATACATGATGGTGGAGATATGGATTCGTCCCACCATTACCTACGGCCTGGTGGCCTGCTTTGTGTCGGAAAAAAAGAAAGTTGAACAACCATGAAAAAAAGAATAGGCGACTTGTTCGAGTCCAGACAGGGCCAGATGGACGATATGCTGCACCGGGATTTTATCAGTAACGGTATTGCAACGTTCCCTTGTAAGATTTCCTCTTTCTACGATATCGTCAACCCCCTCAGCGCGAGGCGGTACGAGACACCGAATCCGGATTTCACGGCCTACCTTGAATCGGGTGCGGAGGTGCTTCCTCCCGACTGCCCCATTGTGCTGGAAATCATCGAGGACTGCCTGACGGATGAGGAGAGAATGATTATCAAGGCAGTTGTCCGGGAGTATTATGCGTACAAGCTGGGGATGGTGGAAAAAGAAGAAAAGCGGCACAAAAAGCGCTTTGTCATCATGTCCATCGGTCTGGTCCTTTCCGCTTTCCTGCTGTGGTTCTCGCAAGGCCTGGGCGAAATCCCGCGTGAACTGTTCTTTGTCCTTTTCTGGTTCATGGGAGATACCCTGTGCGACTATATCCTCCTCACCGGGCACGACCTGAGGCGGGACAGGAAGGCGGCGGGACAGCTTGCAAGCATCAAGGTGACTTTTTCCAAGAGCTTTGACGAGTCCGATTACACCCAGGCAGAAATAGACAAGCTGTACGCCGAGATTGAAAAAGACGTTAAAGGAACACTAAAATAATTCAACTTTCGCAAGTGCGAAAGTTACCGTATATGGAGCCCCGCAGGGGCGATAGGAAGCCTCCTTTCCCGTTTCCCCTCCCTTTGGGATGGGAAAGGCTGTCGGCCCGAGGCCTCCGAGACAAGGTGGTTCGCACAGGCGAAACTTAAGTAAAATAATAATTATGAAAGCTCAGGCCATTATTCTTGGGAACGTCATCACGATGGATGCGTACAAACCCTATGCAGAGGCCATCGCGGTGGCCGATGAAAAAATCATCTATGTCGGAAGCAAGGAGGCGGCCATGAAGCTTAAAGGGGCTGAGACTAAGGTTCTGGATTATGGCCGCCATTCCATCTATCCGGGATTTCTGGAAGCGCATTGCCATCCCGGATTTGCGGGTAACATCATGTTCGGCCGGGCAAATCTGGCAGAAGGCAAGACGCCGGAGGATTACCTGGCCATTCTGGAGAAGTATGTCCGGGAGAACCAGGATAAACCGCACATCGTGGGTTCAGGTTGGGCGGATGATTTGCTGTATCAGCTGAATGCCAAGCAATTGGACCGGATATGTCCGGACAAGCCCCTGATCAACCAAAGCGCCAGCGGCCACATGATGTGGGTCAATACCAAGGCGATGGAAGCCTACGACATCAATGAAGACGCCGTGAAGCAGTGGGGAACGGAATGTATTCATGTGGACGAGAATGGCAAGCCGAACGGCATGCTTGCCGAAAAGCCCGCCATCGACCTGCTCAAAAGGGTCCAGCCGGATCTTGCGCAGGCGAAGAAGGAACTGCTGGGCTTCCAGCAATACGCGTTTGCAAACGGATATACGGGTGTATATGATGCCGGTTACCAGCTGCTGACCAAGCATGACCCCCGTGCCTACAAGGAGCTGGACGAAGAAGGCAAGCTCAAGATGTATTCCTTCTGCGGCAGTTTCGTCAATGACAATACCGATACCCCTGAAGAGGACATGGACAGAATTGCGCAGGAGGCCAGGGAGTATAACGGCAAGCATGTGAAGGTAATCGGCGCCAAGGTCTTTGCCGACGGCGTCGTGGAAGGGCACACCGCGTGGATGCTGGATGATTACGTGGACAAGCCGGGCTACAAGGGCGTAAGAAGATTCGATGACCATGACAAGATGGTTCGGCTGGTCAAGGCGGCGGCCGCGCACGGGATGAACGTTCACGTCCATTCCGTCGGCGACGGCTCCACCCAGGCTTGGATCGACGCTTTTGCCCAGGCGCAGGCCGAAACGGGTAATTTTGACATGAGAAACGCCCTTGCCCATCTGCAGGAAGTAACCCCGGAAGACGTGAAGAGAATGGGCGAATACAATGTCATGGCCGTGTGCGGCATCATGTGGGCCATCAAGCATCCTGCCGGCTTTGCACAGGAGGTCGCCTATGTGGGCGAGGAGAAGTCCAACAATGCCTATCCGGTCAAATCCATCATGGATGCAGGCGGCGTGGTTGCCAACCATTCCGATTACCCGGTGTCGCCGCTGTTCAGTGCCGTCGAGGCATTCTGCATGGGGGTATTGAAAAAACTGCCGTCACAACCGGATGACTATATCAGGAATATCGACCAGGCCGTCAGCCGGGAGGAAGCGCTCAGGACCCTGACAAGCAATGTGGCCTATATGTGGCACGAAGAGGACCGGATGGGGTCCATCAGCCTGGGCAAGCTGGCCAACTTCGCTGTCTTGGACCGTGACTTCATGCACGACGATTTTGCCGCGATTGAGAAGGCGAAGATCATTGCCACCATCGTGGACGGCGAGCAGGTGTACAAAGCATAACGACAGGAGACCATGGAATCAACTGAAATCAGAGAGGCCTTGAAGGCCATGTACGGCGGGGAGAACAAGCCCGTCACCGACGGAAATTATGACAAGTCGCTCGCCGTCAAGTGCGTCAACGGCACGTTTGTGGGCAGGAAGAAGGAGAACATCATTGCCTACAGGGGCATTCCGTATGTAGGCCGGCAGCCTGTCGGCAAGCTGCGCTGGAAAGCGCCGGTGGATGTAACGCCCGACGACGGGGTGTACGAGGCCTTTTACAATGCCAGGAGCGCCCTGGGCAACGGGCAGCTGGAAACAGGCTCCCTGTACTATATGGACGAGGACTGCCTGTATCTGAATGTGTTCAAGTCGGACGACGCGACGCCGAAAAAACCGGTCATGGTCTGGATTCACGGCGGCGGCTTCGAGGCCGGCGGAACCATCGACCCGGTGTTCGACTGCCACAACTTCGTGAAGGAGAATCCGGACGTCATCGTGGTTACCATTGCGTACCGCCTGGGCGTCATGGGCTTCCTGCATCTGAGCCATCTGCCGGACGGCGCCGAGTATCCGGATGCCCAGAACCTGGGCCTTCTGGACCAGGTGAAGGCGCTGGGGTGGGTGCATGAGAACATCGCGGCCTTTGGCGGCGACCCGGACAACGTGACCATCTGGGGCGAGTCCGCCGGCGCCGGCAGCTGCTCCCTGCTTCCGCTGGTTCCGGGTTCCCACGCGTACTTCCACCGCCTCATTGCCCAGAGCGGTTCCGTCAACCAGACCCGTTCCCCGGAAGACGCTATCGAATGCACCGGCAAGCTGATGGCGGCGCTCGGCTGCAAAACCGTGGCCGACCTCCTGAAGGTGGACGGCGAGAAACTCCTGGAAACGGCAAAAGCGGTGCTGTTCCTGCACCAGTTCCCGGAAAGGGACGGACGCATCCTGCCTTCGGACCCGTGGGAGGCCTATTCCGGCGGCGCGGCCAAGGATATCGACATGCTCATCGGCTGCAACAAGGACGAGATGAACTTTTTCGTGTCCAGCTTCGGCCTGGAAGGCTGGGACGCGTGGGTGGAAGGCCGCCTGAAGGAGAAGTTCGCCCGGCTGCTTCCGGAGGAAAGAGCGCTGGTGGACAGCTATATGAAGGATGTGCAGGGGGACTACTTCCAGCCGGTTGCCAGCCTGCTGAGCCAGAGCTGGTTCATCGCACCCGTCATCCGTCTGTCGGAGGAACAGGTCAAGGGAGGAGGCAAGGTGTACACCTATTACTTCACGCCGGAGTCGCCGGACCCCATCATGAAATGCGGCCATGCCATAGAGCTTTCCATCGTGTTCAATCATCTGGAATACAGCTCGGACCTGGGACGTGCCTTTGACCCCACCTTCTGCAAGACCATGCGCCAGCTGTGGGTGCAGTTTGCCAAGACGGGCAATCCGTCGCTCACCGCCGCCCAGTCCCCGGACGGCAAGGCCAAGGAATGGCCGCTCTACGACCTTCAGGACAAGCGGGTGATGGTCCTGGACGAGTTTGACATTCACCCGGAGAAAGAATGCGAGCGGAAGATTGTGGACTGGGAGAGAACCTGTTTCCTGACTAAATATTATATGTTATAGCTATGAATAAAAGTGCCGATCTTGTGGTCTATGGGAAGATTTTTACTTCCGAAAACAATCAGCTGGCAGAAGCCTTTGCCGTGAAAGACGGCAAGTTTGTCTATGTAGGTGATAAAAAAGGCGCAGAAGCGTTTGTTGAAGCTGGCAGGACCGAGGTGGTGGACTATACCGGAAAGGGGCTTGTGATGCCCGCCTGCGGCAACGGCCATGCCCATTATTCCATCGGCGTCGCCCTGCCCATGGTGGGGACGGTGGCTTTTGGAAAAACGCCGGAAGAGTTTCTGACGGAAGTGGTGCCTGCAGCGGTCGCAAAGGCCCGGGAAACGGGCGCGACGACCGTTTTCGGCTTCGGCTGGAATTACATCACTTTCATGGACAATATGCCCACCCGGCAGCAGCTGGACGCCATCTGCAGCGATATTCCCGTTTACTTTGCCGATGACGAAGGCCACAAAGGTCTGGCCAATACGCTTTGCCTGGTCAAGGCCGGCATCATGAAGGCCGACGGCACGGTGCTCAAAAAGGACAAGGACATCCGTGGCGGCGAGATTGTGATGGGCCCCGACGGAACCCCTACCGGTTTCCTGAAAGAACAGGCCGGGACCTTCGTCCGTTTCTCCCTGGACACCGAGCGCCTTTATCCGCTTGACGTGGCCAAGGTAGTCGTGAAAAAAATCCAGGAGCAGTTGTTGTCAGAGGGTTACATCATGTATATCGACGGTTGGGGAAACTATTTCAACAATATCAATTTCTTCAAGGCGGCCCATGAGGCGGACAAAGCCGGCGAGATGAACATGATTTTGGGCCTGACCTATGAGACGGACAGCTGGGGGAATGTGGATGAGGCCTTGTCCAAAGCCCTTGACGTCCAGAAATACGCAACCAAGCACCTGAAAACCAATTGGTTCAAGCTCTTTATGGACGGCACCGTGGAAGGACGGACCGGATTTGTGGAGCCGCTCTATCCGGACGGGCATCAGGGCCTGGCCAACTGGACGGAAGAGGAGCTGACGGAGATTACGCGCAAGGTCAACGCCAGCGGTCTCACCATGCATGTCCATACCATGGGCAACAAGGCCGTCAATTATGTGGTGAGCGCGTATGCGAACGGCGGAAAGGACGAGCTGCGCAATACGCTGGTACATATCCGCAACGTCAACCCGGAGGATTACCAGCGCATGGCAGACCATAACATGTATGCCGTCGCCGGCATGCACTGGCACCATTGTCCCACCAATGCGCCTGAATATATCCGGGAGCACAACCTGGCCCCTGCCGGCGTGGAGGACAAGTCCTATCCCATGAAAACCTATTTCGACAAGGGCATCGTCGTTACTTCCCACTCGGATTTCCCGGCATTGAGCGGCAGTCCCGACGACCCGTTCGGCATCATGGAAATTGCCGTGACGGGCGTACTTCACGGGGAGGACGGCAAGCCTTGGTGGCCGGAAGAACTCCTGACCCGGGAACAGGCCCTCGCCTCCCTGACCATCAACGTGGCCAGGCAGCTGTTCCTCGAAAAGGAAAGAGGCAGCATCAGCGAAGGCAAGTATGCCGATTTCCTCCTGGTGGACAAGGATGTGCTTTCCTGCCCCGTGACGGAAATTCACCAGGCCAAGCCCGAGGCGACGTACTTCGAAGGAAGGAAAGTATTCTCTGCAAAGTAAGTTGAACAAAACAGAAAAAACATGTGTGAACAGAATAAGCCCATGACGTGCGGGGAATACGACAAGTCCCTGGCCGTCAAGTGCATCAACGGCACCTTCGTCGGGACGAAGACGGAGAACATCATTGCTTATAAGGGCATTCCCTTCGTGGGCGCACAACCTGTGGGGAACCTGCGTTGGAAGGCACCGGTTCCCTATGTGGCGGACGACGGGGTGTTTGAAGCCTGCCATTTTGCGAAACTCTCCGTTCAGGACAAGTCCATCAGCGAGCATCAGGGTGAAGACTGCCTGTACCTGAATGTCTGGAAGGCCGATGATACCCCGGCCCGGAACAAGCCGGTCATGGTATGGATTCACGGCGGCGCTTTTGTCGCCGGCGGAACTGGCATCGAGCTGTTTGACTGCGCCAATCTGGCAAAGGAGCACCCGGATGTCATCTTCGTTACCGTGGCATACCGGCTCAGCGTCCTGGGCTTCCTCCATTTGTCACACCTCCCGGACGGAAAGGACTATCCGGATGCGCAGAACCTGGCGCTGCTGGACCAGCAGATGGCGCTCAGGTGGGTTCATGAGAACATATCGGCTTTCGGCGGAGACCCGGACAATGTGACCATCTGGGGCGAATCGGCCGGCGCCGGATGCGTAACCATGCAGCCGCTCATCGAGGAGTCCCGGCAGTATTTCAAGAAGGTGATAGCCCAGAGCGGTTCGCCCGCACAGACCAATTCCCTGGAAGAGTCCATCGCCACCACGAATGATTTGATGAAGGCCCTGAACTGCAAGACCGTCGCCGATTTGATGAAACTGGATGCCCGGACGCTGGTGGATACGGCGGCAGCGGTCGTCAGGCTGCGCATTTTCCCCGTCAGGGACGGGCGCATCCTGCCTCTGGACCCGTGGGCGGCTTATTCCAGCGGCGTCGCCAAGGACATCACTTTCCTGCAGGGCTGCAACAAGGATGAAATGAACTGCTTCGTTTCCGACTGGACCGTGGAGGGTTTCAAGGCATGGGCGGCGGAACGCAAGACGCACAAATATGCCCGCTTGCTGAGCGACGAAGAGAAGGCGAAGATAGAGAGCTACTGCAAGGAAGGGGCGGTAGAGGACTGGGAACCGGACAGCCGCCTGTTCGGCCACAGCTGGTTTATTGACGGCGCCATCAAAATGTCGGAGTGCCAGACCCAGGGCGGCGGCAAGTCCTACACCTATTACTACCGGGTGGAAAACTCGGACCCCATCTTGAAAAGCGCCCATTTTGAGGAAGTGCCCGTTGTGTTCGCCCATCCGGAATTCACCGGCGGAAGGCCGTATGACCCGGCGTTCTGCAAGGCCATGCGGCGCATGTGGGTACAGTTTGCCAAGACCGGCTGCCCGTCCGAAGACTGGCCCCTTTACGACCTCAAGGACAGGCAGGTAATGGTCCTGGACGAGTTTGACATCCACCCTGCCAGGGAATCCGAGGTGAAGGTGGTGGATTGGGACCGGACCTGGTTCCTGATTAAGTATTATATGTTATAAAATGTCAATGCCATGATAGACCAGAGAAACGAAAAGCCGATGACAGCCGGCAGCGCCTTGGCTGTAAAGTGCAACAACGGTACCTTTGTTGGCAAAGAGACCGACGAACTGATTATCTGGAAGGGCATCCCCTACGCAACCCAGCCGGTGGGGAAGCTGCGTTGGCAGAAGGCGCTTCCCGCCGCAGACGATGACGGCGTGTACGACGCGACCAAGCCCGGCCACATTCCCGTCGGCCCGGTGAACGACTCAATGGGAACGGCCGAGTTCGGCGAGGACTGCCTCGTGCTGAACATCTATTGCAATACCGGCTGCACGGACAGCAGAAAGCCGGTCATGGTGTGGATTCACGGCGGCGGGTTCTGCGCCGAATCCCAGGCGTCGCCCCTCTACGACCTGACCAACATCTCCAAACAGTGTCCCGACATCCTGTTCGTGTCCATCGACTACCGGCTCGGCTTCCTGGGATTTATGAACTTCGAGCGGGTACCGGGCGGAGAGAACTTCAAGGAGGCAGGCAACCTCGGCCTGCTCGACCAGCTTGAGGCCCTCAGGTGGATACAGAAAAACATTGCCGGCTTCGGCGGCGATCCGGACAACGTGACGATTTTCGGCGAGTCGGCCGGCTCAGCCAGCGTCACGTTCCTCCCGCTCATCGACGGAAGCGAGGGGCTTTTCAGGAGATGTATTGCACAGAGCGCCAACATTGCCTACTGTGACACGATGGAGCATGGCATCCATGTCACGCAGAACTTCCTGGCCGCTACGGGCTGCCAGACCATGGACGAGCTGATGGCGCTTACCACCGAGGAACTTCTGGTCGCCTATCAGAAGGCAGGCGGCATCGACAAGAACTGCCTGCTCGGAATGGCCAACTTCCCGCTGCTCGACGGCGTCACGCTGCCCGAGGACCGCGCGGACATGTACGGGATGTGGGGAGACGAGAAACGGGCCAGGATTGATTTGATGATAGGTTCCACCCAGGATGAAATCCGGTATTTCGTTCCGTCCGAGGGCGGCGAAGAAGGATTTGGGAATACGCTGAGGTGGATTGCGAGGAAGGACCGCACGATGCTGAACGAGCAGGAGAAGGCCATGTATGACGCGTTCATGGCCACGCTCGCCGGCGAAAACGAGGTGAGCCGGCTGGAGCAGTACTGCAACGACATGAACTTCCGCGCCGGCAACACCAATATGGCCATCCGGCACGCTGCCGCCGGCGGCAACACCTACATGTACTTCATGAAGAAGCCGGTGATAACCCCCGAGCTCGGCGCGATACACGCGGCGGAGATTCCGTACCTGTTCGACACGTGCCTGGAGGACCCGATGGGGAGCGGAGCAATCGTCAGGACCGACGAGTGCGAGTTCCGCCACGTCGCAAAACAGATGTGGACCAACTTCGCCCGGACGGGCAACCCCTCCACCGACAAATACGAGTGGAAGCAGTTCTCGGGAAGCGACCGCCGGACGATGGTCTTCGACGATACCATCGGCATGCAGAAGGATTTGTTCGGAAAGCGGGAGGACCTGATGATGTCCTGGGCGGAGCGCCTTGGAAACGGGTCGTCCAAGCGGGTCTGCTAAATAACGGAAAACATACAAATCACCAAAAGCGCAAATATGAAAAGGGAATTCAAGGATCTGATCAGATTCGAGCAGTACGAGTGCTTGAACGGCGAAATAACAGGAGACTATGACAAGGGCCATGCCGTGAAATGCGTGAACGGCACCTTTGTCGGCACCGAGGAGTATGGGGTCGCGTCCTGGCTGGGCATCCCCTACGCGAAGCCGCCCGTGGGCGGGCGCCGCTTCAAGGCGCCGGAGTACGTGGATGCGTGCGAGGGGGTCTTTGAGGCCAAATACTATGGAAAAAATGCGTTCGGCGCAACCGGCTATCCGGATTGTGTGCAGAAGCAGTGCTCCGAGGACTGCCTCTACCTGAACATCTGGGTCAACACCGACGACGAGACCGCCAAGAAGCCGGTGATGGTCTGGATTCACGGCGGGGCATACGTCGTCGGCTCGGGCTCGCAGGCCTCCTACAGCGGCGCCAACCTGGTCCAGGCGCATAGTGACATCATCATGGTGACCATCAACTACCGCCTGAACATGTACGGCTTCATGGACTTCTCGTCGGTTCCCGGCGGCGAAAACTTCAAGACGGCCCCCTGCAACGGACTGCTGGACCAGTCGATGGCGCTCAGGTGGGTGCACGAGAACATCGCCGCTTTCGGCGGTGACCCCGACAACGTGACCATATTCGGACAAAGCGCCGGCGGCGGCTCGGTCTCCATCCTGCCGGTCCTGAAAGAGGCGAACCGGTATTTCCAGAAGGTCATCGCCCAGAGCGGTTCTACCACCCTGGCCTTCCCGGTCGGCTGCGAAACGGCGCAGGGCAAGACCAAGGCGCTGCTCGCGTACACCGGCTGCAAGACCATGGACGAGATTATGGCGCTGAGCGAAGAGAAACTCCAGGAGGCGTATGTCGAAGCGGTGGGCAAGTTCACTTCCTGCCCCTACTACGGAACCGAGGTACTTCCCGAGGCGCCCATCGAACTGTACCGGAAAGGCTATGCAAAGCACATATCCATCATGGCAGGCAGCACGGCCGACGAGATGAGGCTGTTCATGGGTGAGGGTCCGATGCTGAGCTTTGAAGAGCAAAAGCTATACGCCCAGCGCGCCGCAGGCGATGCCGTCCCCTACCTGAAGGAAGAGGACAAGAAGTATTACGAGGAATTTAAGCGGGTATGCCGGTTCCAGGAGCCGGGACTGGTGGAGACGGAGTTCATCAATGAGCTCATGTTCCGGGTTCCCATGCTTCAGCAGCTCGACGTACAGAGCGCATTCAACAAGACGTTCTGCTACTACTGGTCCTATCCGGGCAGCGATGCGGACATGGGCGCCGCCCACTCCGTGGAGCTCATTTTCGTGTTCAACCTTCGCGGCGTCGGAACGGGCAGCAGCTTCAACGGCACGAACGTCCCCGATGAGATATTTACGACCGTTCAGCAGATGTGGACCAATTTCGCACGCTGCGGCAATCCTTCGACAGACAAGGTCGAATGGAAGGCGTACTCGGCCGACGGCCAGAACGTCCTGGTCATCGCCGGCCCGGGCGACATGGTTGTCAAGCAGGGCCTGCTGGCCGAGCAGTACAAGGCCGTGCTCCCTTTGCTGGGCTACTACCAGTTCATGGACAAGTTCTTCACGCCCGGCTACCTGCTGGATATCGTCGCCGCGCGCCAATCAAAATAACAATAAAACAAACTACCATGAAAGCAGATAAAATCATCAAAAACGCAAAAATCTTCACGTCGGACAGCAAGCGTCCCCTTGCCACGGCCTTGGCCGTCAAGGACGGCAAATTTGTCTATGTGGGCGATGAGGCCGGCCTTTCGGCCTACGAAGGCGAGGTGACGGACCTGGGCGGCAAGTTCATCATGCCCGGCATCATCGACAGCCATGTCCATGTGACCATCCCTGTGGGTTTTGAGTACGCGCCGATGGGAGAGCGGATTGAACCGAACGGCAAGCAGGAGGCGCTGGCCATCATGGCCGATTATATCAAAAAGAATCCCGACGAGAAGCGTTACAGGTTCCTGCTGGAGAAAAAGTTCCTGAACGGCGAGGATATCGTAAAGGAGGATCTCGACGCCATTTGCCCGGATGCGGAGCTCCAGATTCAGGAAGGGGAGGGACACAGCATCTGGGTGAACTCGAAAATCCTGAAGCGGCACGGCATCGATGACAACAGTCAGGACCCTATCCCGGGACTCGCCCTGTATGTGAGGAAAGACGGACATGTGACCGGGAACATGATTGAAGGTGCAGCGGAAGTTCCTATCATTCTGGACGGCGGAATGGAACTGACCGAAGAGCAGGTGGACGCGGCGCTGAAACGCTGGATCGATTTCTCTGTCGAGCACGGCGTATGCGCAGTATTTGACGCCGGTCTTCCGGGGGATGCCAAGTTCCATGCGAAAATTTACAAGCGCCTGTGCGAGCTGGACAAACAGGGCAAACTGCCCGTTTATATCGACGGCAGCCTTGTGGTCAATGCGGAGCGGGATGCCGAGGAAGGCCTCAAGGAGGTGAAGCGTTTCCAGCGTGAGTTCAACACGGAGCACCTGAAGGTGCATACCATGAAGGTTTTCATGGACGGCACCCAGAAGATACACACCGCAGCCATGGTCACGCCCTATGTGGATATCCATACAACAGGGGTCACCGCCTTCTCGGCCGAGGGAATCGCCAAGCTCTTGAAGGAGCTCAACGAGGCCCATCTGGACCTCCACCTGCACACCGTCGGTGAACGTGCTTCCCGCACGGTGCTGGACGGTGTGGAGATGGCCCGGAAAGAGCTGGGAAACAGCTACCACGTGCGCGTTACCTGCGCCCACCTGGAGATTCAGGACGATGCGGACCTGGACCGTTTCGCCAAGCTGGGCGTTTTCGCAAACTTTACGCCGCATTGGCACTCCGGAGATCCCGCAATTGCCGCTTCGTGGCTGGGCATGGAGCGTGCCTGCAAGCAGTTCCGCTGCAAGACGATTTGGGACAGCGGCGCCACGGTGGCCTGGTCCAGCGACAATATCGCCTTTATGGATTTTATGACATGGAACCCCTACCTCGGCATGGAAGTGGGCATGACCCGCTGGATTAACGAAAAGACCAGGAACAACCCGTTCGCCATGGCGGAAAAAGTATTCCCTCCCGAGAACGAACGGATGAACATCGAAGAGATGATTCTGGGCTTTACCATCAACGGTGCCAAACAACTGGGCATAGAGGACCGGAAAGGCTCCATCGAAGCGGGCAAGGATGCCGACTTCCTGGTGTTCGACAAGGACCTCCTTACCGCTGAGCAAGAGGGCTTCAGCTACAACCTGCCGCAGGAGGTGTACTTCGGCGGGAAGAAAATGAACGCATAACGATGACGCCGGTTTCGACATACCGACTTTCCGAGCGTTATTCCTTCAAGTCTATCTGGAAACTGACCCTCCCTATACTGGTGGCCCTGGTGATGGAGGAGCTGCTGGGAATGACTGACACGGCTTTTCTGGGCCGTGTCGGCGAAATCGAGCTGGGAGCATCGGCCATTGCCGGGGTCTATTTCACCATCCTGTACATGCTGGGCTTTGGTTTCTCCATCGGCGTCCAAATCATCATCGGCAGACGCAATGGAGAGGCTTGCGAAAGCGGGAAGGGCTTCGGCGCCATCGGCCGGGTTTTCTGGCAGGGTGTCTGGTTCCTGGGCGTCATGGCCCTGGTGACTACGGTGCTTTCGTACTTTCTTTCGCCGCTTATCCTCAAGGGGATTCTGAAGTCGGATAAGATTTATGAGGCGGCCGTATCTTATGTGAACTGGCGCGTTCCGGGACTGTTTTTCGCCTTTATGACGGCGCTCTTCCGCGCTTTCTACGTGGGCACGCGGAATACGGCCAGCCTCACCTTGAATTCCATCGTGATGGTGGGGTGCAACATCCTGCTGGACTGGGTGCTTATCTTCGGCCACTGGGGCGCTCCGGCCCTGGGTATCCAGGGAGCGGCGCTGGCATCGACCATCTCGGAGGGAGTTTCCCTCGTCTTCTTCGTGATATGGTCCGTCTCCACCGTGGACAGGATGTACGGCCTCCAGAAGATGGTCAAACCTGTATGGAAAGAACTCAAGCAGCTCTTTTCCACCGCCTCCTGGGTGATGGTGGAGTATGTGCTGAACGTTTCCGTATGGCTGTTTTTCTTCCTTTTCATCGAACATCTCGGAGAGGAAGAACTGGCGGTGGCCAACATTGTCCGCAGCATATCCGAGGTGTCGTTCGTGTTCTCTGCGGCTTTCGCCTCCACGGCAGCCACGCTGGTGAGCAATATCATCGGAGAAGGCCATCCGGAGGGCGTGGTCCCCATCATCCGGCGGGTATTGATGCTCTGTGCCGTGACCATGGTGCCGCTGCTGGCTTTCTTTGCGCTGTGCCCGCACCTGATTATCGGCCTGTTCACCGATATCCCTTCCCTGGAACGGGCCTCCGTTTCCACCTTGTGGGTGATGTGCGCCGCAACGGCGCTCACCCTGCCCTGGAATGTGTATCTGCAGTCCGTCGCCGGAACGGGGGACACACGCGCCTGCCTTCGCTTCGACGTGGTGGCCCTGGCCATTTACTTCGTGTACTGTGCCGTCGTTATCGGCATTCTTAAATCCAGCGTTGCCGTGTGCTGGACGGCCGACGGCGTCTATTCCCTCTGCATCCTGGTGCAGGGCGCGCTGTACATCCACGAGAAAAAGTGGCACGCGAAGAAAATCTAATACAGAAATATCGAGTTAAAAGCATAAAGCAGATTCATGCCACCAAGCCTGTGGCTACCTACTTCGAAGGGAAGAAGGTTTTCCCGAAACAGTGAACCTCACAGGTCATTTTGGGTACGGCCGTAACGAAAAAAATGCGTATATTTGAAGGAAAACTCCAGATGATTAAAAAATAGGATAATCATGAAAGCGGACAAAATCATTAAAAACGCAAAAATCTTTACGGCGGACAAGAAGCAGCCCAAGGCTGCGGCCCTGGTGGTGAAAGACGGTAAATTCGTCTATGTGGGCGATGAGGCCGGCCTGGCAGCCTACGAAGGGGAAGTGACGGACCTGGGCGGCAAGTTCATCATGCCCGGCATCATCGACAGCCATGTACATATCACTACGGGTGTCGGATTCGAGTACACGGACCTTGGGGTGCCCGTTACATGCGCCACCAAAAAAGAAAGCCTGGACTTCATGGCGGATTATGTCCGGAAGCATCCCGGCCTGAAGCGTTACCGGTTCATGATGGAGCGGACCTGTCTGGATGGAGAAGAACTTACAAAGGAAGACCTGGACGCGATATGCCCGGATGCGGAGATGCTTGTCCTGGAGGGCGAAGTACACAGCAACTGGGTGAATTCCAAGATTTTGGCGAAGCACGGCTTGAACGATGAAACGCCGGATCCGGTGCCGGGCCTGGCCTACTTCGTGCGCAAGGATGGGCACCTGACGGGAAACTCGTTCGAGACCGCCAGCTGGCCCATGCTCTTCGACGGAATAAACGAGCTGACGGACGAACAGATTAAAACGGCCGTCCTGCGCTGGCTGGACAGTTCCGTCGCGTATGGCGTGAGCGCTGTATTTGATGCCGGTTTCCCGGAGCACAATGGCGTCAACGAACGGATTTACGCGTGCCTGCAGGAGCTGGACAAGCAGGGAAAACTGCCGGTCTATGTGGACGGATGCTATGTGCTTACCCAGCCCCGAAAACTGAAGGAGGCGCTGGAAGGGGTAAAGCGTTTCCGGGAGGAGTTCACCACGGAGCACATGAAAGTACACACGCTGAAAATTTTCATGGACGGCACCCTGAAGATTGAAACGGCGGCCATGGTAACGCCCTACGTGGATACCGGACTGACGGGCGCTACGGCCTTTAATGCGGTGCAAGTGGCTGAAATCCTGAAAGAACTCAACGAGGCGGGGCTTGACCTGCACGTCCATACCGTGGGCGAGGCTGCGTCCCGCGTGGTGCTGGACGGCGTGGAGATGGCCAGAAAGGAACTGGGAGACAAATACCGCGTTAGGGTCACCTGCGCCCACCTGTGGGTTCAGGACGACGCCGATTTGGAGCGTTTTGCCAAACTGGGCGTAGTCGCTAATTTTACACCGTGGTGGCACAGCGGCAACGTGGGCGGCAACCCCATCGCTTACTGGCCCACGTTCATCGGAGAAAAACGCGCCCACTCCATGTTCCGCTGCAAAACCCTGTGGGACAGCGGTGCGCTGGTGACTTGGTCCAGCGACGAGGTCTTCTATGGCGATTTCAGGAACTGGAGTCCCTACCTGGCCATGGAGATTGGCATGACACGTTGGATCAACGAGAAAACCCGGTTCGAGGAAGCCAGCAGAACCGTTGCACCTTTCCCGTCCGAGAGCGAGAGAATGAACATAGAGGAAATGCTGCTGGGCTATACCATCAACGGCGCCGTCCAGCTGGGCGTGGAGGCCGCCAAGGGCTCCATTACCGCCGGCAAGGATGCAGACTTCCTGATCTTCGACAAAGACCTTCTTACGGCGGAGCACACCGGCTTCAGTTTCAACCAGCCCGAGGAAGCGTACTTCGGCGGAAAGAGAGTATTTAATAGGATATAACACTAAAAAATCACAAGCATGAAAGCGGACATAATCATCAAGAACGCAAAAATTTTTACGGCGGACAAGAACCGGCCCGAGGCCACGGCCCTGGTGGTGAAGGACGGAAAATTTGTTTATGTGGGCGACGAGGCCGGCCTGGCAGCCTATGAAGGCGAGGTCACGGACCTGGGCGGCAAGTTCATCATGCCCGGCATCTTTGACAACCATGTGCATGTAACGCTGCCCGTGGGCTTTGCCTATGCGGAGGCCAGCGAGCGTTTTGCGTGCAACGGCAGGCAGGAAGCCCTGGATTTCATGGCCGATTACATCGGCAAGCATCCCGGCCGGAAGTGTTATCGGTTTATCCTGGAGAAGAAGTGCCTGAATGGCGAGTTGCTTACCAAAGAGGACCTGGACGCCATTTGTCCGGATGCCGAACTTCAGATTCAGGAAGCGGAGTTCCACAGCGTATGGGTGAACTCCCGGGTGCTCAAGCGCCACGGCATCACCGATGAAACGCCGGACCCGGTGCCCGGGCTCAGCGTGTATGAGCGCAAGGACGGCAAGTTGACCGGCTATATCATCGAAGGCTCCGCGGAGGTGCGCATCGTTCTGGACGGTTCCATGGACCTGAGCGACGAGCAGATTGACGTTGCCCTCCAGTCATGGATAGACTTCTCCGTAAAATACGGTGTGACAGCGGTGTTTGATGCCGGTATTCCCGGCTTCCCGGAGTTCCACGAGCGCGTTATCCAGCGGCTCTGTGCCCTGGACAAGCAGGGAAAACTGCCCGTTTACGTGGACAGCTGCTATGTGATTGCCGCCAACTGGCAGGCGGAGGATGGCCTCAAGGAACTCAAGCGTTTCCGGAAAGAATACAACACGGAGCACCTGAAGGTCCACACCATGAAAATTTTCATGGACGGCACCCAGAAGATACATACCGCCGCCATGGTAACCCCTTATGTGGATGTTCCCGAGAAGGGCGCCACCGCGTTCAACAAGGAGGACCTTGCCGCCCTGATGGTCAAGCTCAACGCGGAAGGCCTGGACCTGCACATGCACACCGTGGGCTCCGCCGCCTCCCGCGTGGCGCTGGACGCAGTGGAACTGGCCCGGAAAGAGCTGGGCGACAAGTTCACCATGAAGGTTACCTGCGCCCATCTGGAGGTGCAGGACGACGCCGACCTGGACCGTTTTGCCAAGTTGGGCGTAATCGCGAACTATACGCCCTGGTGGCATGCCGGAGACTACAGGGTATGGGGCTCCTGGCTGGGTGAGGAACGGGCCCGCAAGCTGTTCCGCTGCAAGACGCTGTGGGACAGCGGCGCCCTGGTAACCTGGTCCAGCGACAACGTGGTATTCAGTTTCGAAGTCTGGAATCCCTATCTGGGCATGGAAGTGGGCATGACGCGACATATCACGGAAAAGACCAATGCTCCTGCCTTTACCAGGGGTGCGGAACTCCCTCCGGAGGACCAGAAGATGAGCGTGGAGCAGATGATGCTGGGCTACACCATCAACGGTGCCAGACAGTTGGGCGTGGAGGCTGCCAAGGGCTCCATCACGGCCGGCAAGGACGCAGACTTCCTGGTGTTTGAAAAGAATCTCCTTGCGGAGCCGCACGAGGGCTTCAGCTGCAATATGCCCGAAGACGTGTATTTCTGCGGAAAGAAATTGAACTAACCTATCGACTATGGACAAAAATATACCGCTCGACTATTCCAACAAGGCCAATTGGTGCAAAATTCCTCAAATCACCAAGGAATTCGATACGTTTTACGTCTATGCGACCGAGTACATTCTGGGCAGCATGGAGGAGGGTGCTCCCGACTATGCGGACCTGGATAACGCCGAAATGCTGGAAGGCGCTGAGGGTGAGTACCTTCTGCACGCAACTGCGTATGCGGATTCCACCAACGTGTTCATGCCGTTCTACCGTCAGGTGGGCCTGCGCCATGCCGGCGAGGTGTGGAAGCGGGACGGCATCTTTGACGCCTCCATCGCCGGCATGCCTTACGGCGATATCGTCGCTGCGCTGGACTATTACTTCGCACACTACAATGGCGGGCGCCCGTTCATCATCGCGGGCCACAGCCAGGGTTCGGCCATCGTGAAGATGGTGCTGAAAAAGTACTTCGCGGAGCATCCGGATTACTACAAGCGCATGATTGCCGCCTATCCTATCGGCTACGCATTCACCAAGGACGAGTTCAAGGCTTTCCCGCACATGAAGTTCGCGACGGGCGAGTGCGATACGGGCGTCATCATAACCTGGAATACCGAAGGCCCCGGGAACAGGGAGGTGAATGCCGATACCTGCGTGCTGCAGCCGGGTTCTATGAGCATCAATCCGCTGAACTGGAAGCTGGACGACACCTATGCTCCGGCCAGCCTGAACCTGGGCTCGCTTTATCTGGATGAGAAAACCGGCGAGGTGAAACTGGGGGACGTCGGCGCAGACGCGCAGGTGTTTCCGGACCGCGGCGTAGTGGTGACGCACGCCCAGGGCGAGCAGATGTCGGAGGAGAAGGCGGCGGTGGCCCATGCGTTCTTCGGCCCGGACGGCCGTCACGGCGAGGATTACGCGCTGTTCTACAACAACATCAAGGCCAACGTGGCCAAGCGCATCGCCGCTTATAAGGCGCAGATGAAATAGCGGCCGGGGCCCGTCAACGGCGGAATTCCAGGAAGCGCGGGGTGGCTTTGAACATAATCCAGCCCCAGTGCAGTTCCCGTTTTTCCGAGGTCCGTTTCAGGATGACCATGGTTTCCGTGCCCCGCATGAAGGTGTAGCCCAGGCTTACGCTGATTCCGTGTCCGAAATTGTAGCCTGCCGACACTTCCACCTCATGTCCCAGGGGCTTTTCCGCGTTGCGCAGTTTGGCTGCCGTCGCCAGGAAATGGTACGCCAGGTCCAGGGAGAGGGCTGGTATCGGTTTCCACGTGGCGCCCATGTAGGCATTCTGTAGCCCCGGGGTGAAGCCTCCGTAGTAGTTGCTCAGATAGAAGAAGTCCATGGCCCCGTAGAAGGCATGCTTGGAGCCGTAAACGGAGCTGAAGCCTTTGACGACATGATGGCGCTGCATCCCGATCATGCCGCCGGGAGGGACGGCAAAGTCGGGGTCTCCGCTTAAGTAGTCGTATCCGGCGCGGAGTTTCCATGCATCGGCGGGGCTGAAATTCATTTTGGCAGCGGCCATCCATGCGTCTATGGGGAGCCCGCCTTCCTCCTTTCCCATCTGCTTGTAGAAGGCGGCTTCGACCTGCCATCTGTCCGGGTGAAAATGAACGTAGGCGCCTGCCAGCTGCTGGTGGTGTACAGGCGCATCGCCGTCAGTCGTTGCCTCGCCCTGCATCATGATGTCGGTCAGCGTCAGGGAAACACCCAGCGGAATCCAGGGGAGATCCCAGTGATACCAGAGCGCAGCCAGGCCCTTGTAGGGCTGCAGGCCGCCCGTATAGTACGTTCCGCCGCCGATGTTGGCCGGGTTCTGGTTGAATGCGCCGAACAGGTGTACCTTGTGGCCGAAACCCTCGTAGCCCAGTTTGAGCCCGTCGTGCGAGATGCCGGTCATGGACCAGTCGTCGGAACCGAAGATGCGCTGGTCGTCGTAGGAGACGGGTTGTCGGCCCAGTTTGGCAAAAAAGCCCTTTCCCCAGTTGACCTTGGCCCAGCCTTCGTACAGGCTCAAGGCCGACGAGGCGCCTCCCCATGTTCCGCTGTACTGTCCCGAGATGCGAACTTCCAGGAACGGCGCCTGTCCCTTCAGCTGCAGCTGATAGTTGGCGGCCAGGCGGGCCCTGCCGAGAATAAAGGCGGCCAGGTCTCCCTCCGCGTTCTGTGCGCCGGCTGCATTGCCTCCCACGCGGAGTTCTCCACGTGCCATGAAATCGCAGTCCATCCAGAACAGGTGATTTTGGGCGAGGGCCGCTCCGGGCAAGAGGAGCAGGGCCGAAAGCGCCAAAAAGAGGCGTTTTTTCATCATGTGCACATTCTTTTCGCTAAAGGTACGCTTTTCTAAGAAAAATCAAACACAAAAATGACGCTTTTCCAAAGAATTTTGGGCCGAAAAAGGACGCTTTTCTAAGTTCCGAGTGTCGCTTAAGAATAATGATTAACGTTGAGAGTTAGATAAATCGAAATTTGGCTGGGGTGCGGTTAGCTGGCGAAAATTTTACCAGCTAACCTCAAAAAAGCCCATTTTTGCGTTTGGGCGGTCAAAAAATTACCAGCTAACCGCACTGTGAATATGTGCTAAAGTAACTATGTTTGTAATCCAAATGAAGAACGCTCTCAGGGGCTTTTCGGCCCCTGCCGCTTGGCAGGCCATCGGCCACTACATGCAGGCCTACAAGTACAATCCCAAGTTTATATCGGCCCTTTCCACCATCGCCTATTGCTATCAGCAGAAAAAGGATTACAAACAGGCCGTGGAATGGTACGAGAAATACCTGAAAGTGGCAAAGCCAGGTTCCAAGGGCTATGATTTCGCCGCAGACAACCTGGCTTATGTCAAAAGTGAGCTTTTTATGGAAGAGGCCCGGTAGTTAGTTAAGGAATATCTTCCTGAAAGTTATTTCGTGATAGACGCTGTAACCTATTGCCGCCAGGGATTGATTAATCACGGCAGAGTCTTCGCTGTTGAAACCTAAGACCAGTTCCGTGGCCGTAAGGCGCTTAATAATCATGGTCTCCTGGCCAGAGGGATCGTTCGGATCCTTCATGATGAACTGGTTCCCCTCGATGGAATAAATCAGGTTTTGGACGATGGGTTCTTCATCCTCATAGATAGAAGTGAGTTTTCCGCCTTTTTCGAAACGGAAAACGAGGTCTTCATCTCCTTCCATGAGGTATTCATCATAGATACGATCCTGGACACTCTCGATGGCCTCGGCCCTTTCTTCTGCGTCTTCCGGTTCTTCCATGAGTCCCAATTTGATCATGTCGTTGAGATAGGTGGCAGGAGATACGGGCTCACCGTTTTTGAGGATGGTACGGGAGCGGGAATAACCTTTCCATGAGCCCAGGATGAGGCTGTCGTCCTGGTTGTTTTTGTTGCAACCGGTTATCAGAAGGCCGGCAAAGGCGGCCAGAAGGAGCAAGAATCTTTTCATAGTGCTAAATAGTTGTGTTATTGTCGGCTACAAAGGTAACAATTATTTTTGTTATCTTTGCTTCCGGGAGGAATTGTGATGCTGCGGGAGGCATAGCCCCGTAACACATTCCAGCGCCACTCAGCCGTGAAATCACCTGCATGAATGTCAAATAACTCCGGGCTCTGTTCTCCCATCCGGACGGCATAACCGGCATTTCTGCCGTCATATACGCGAAGGGTGGGCTGGGTCCTTATTTCTATTTCCGTGTCACCTTCCTGAAGGGCCAGGCGGTATTCTACGAACGGTGCTTCAGAGAGTGTAAGCAATGTGTATGAAGGCGTGTCAAAAGGCAGCACAAGTACTCCGTCAATGTAGCCAAGGCCTTTCACACGCCTTGTAACAGAACTTGACCCAGTCACCAAGAAAGAGGTAAAGCATCCTTTGAACGAAATCGCCAGCAGCCACCTTGCTCGTCGCAACTTTGCAGGCAACATATACCGGCAAGTCAAAGATCCCAACTTGGTCGCATCGCTCACCGGCCATGCCGAAGGTTCCCGTGCCTTCAATCGCTACCGAGAAATCGACTTGGATATGAAGCAGGATGTGGTGAAGATTCTGGAGAATAAAAAATAGTTTCATTAAATTTGCAGAAATACGTTGAGGCTTATGACAACGCAAGAAATATTGAAGCTTTGTGGAAAAGGCGAGCAGACACCAGTTCAGTTGAAAGAACGGGTGGTTGACAATTATGAAGTGGGCAAGGAAATGGTTTGTTATGCCAACGAACGTGGTGGCGGAACCATCATTGTCGGCGTGAACGACAAGACCGGCGAGATTAATGCTCTTTCACGTCTGGAAGTTCAAGAGCAGACAGGCTTGCTTTCCCAGATTGCAGAGCAGAACGTGAAACCAGCAATCTCCATCAAGACCGAAAACGTAGATGTCCCAGGAGGTCAATTGATTGTCGCGACCATCCCGGATGGCATTAACAAACCTTACAAAGACAACAAGGGCATCATTTGGGTGAAGAATGGTGCCAACAAACGGCGGGTTATGGACAATGCGGAGATTGCAGAAATGATGTCCGACAGCGGCACGTTCCGTCAAGATGAGGCGTTAGTTCCGGGGGCGACTTTGGCCGATTTGGACCAGGAAGTCATAAAAATGTACCTGAGAAAGCGCTTTGAAGCCGTATATCAAAGAAAAAGCCTTTCAGTAGAACACCTTCAAGATGCTTCTGCTGACGAGTTGGCATCTTTGGCTGCTACGGGAATGACAGTGGAGAAGTTATTCAAGAATGCAGGACTTATCCGTCCTGACAACGGACTTACCTATGCAGCTATCCTTCTTTTTGGCAAACACACACAGCGCTGGCTTCCCACCGCAACTGTGAAATGCGTCAGCTTCGTAGGCAACAGCCTTGGAGGGATGGAATTCCGTGACAAGCTGGATGACCTGGATGCCGATGGCGGTTTGCTCCGGCAGTTTGATGCCATGATGTCTTTCCTAAAGCGGAACCTTCGGAATGTACAGGTTGAGCCTGGATTCAACTCTCTCGGACGAGTGGAAATTCCATTTGACGCCCTGTCTGAGATATGCTCAAACGCACTTTTGCATCGTTCATATAGCCGAGAGGCGCCTGTCAGGCTATTCATTTTCGATAATAGGGTTGAGATACACAGCCCGGGAATTCTGCCAGGAGGTTTACAAGTTGAAGATGTTTTAATGGGAACGTCCTTTCCAAGGAACAGAATGGTTTTCGCGCACGGGGCCTTCTTGTTGCCATACACGGGTGTTGGCAGTGGTTTTATCCGTGTCCGCGAGCTGGACGACAAGATAGAGGTACTCAATGATGAAAAGAGAAAGGAAGTCATAGTTACTTTCTGGCGTGATAGTAATCAAGGAAGTGTCAGGCCTGGTGTCAGAGTAGCGGGAGAAAGTGACAGAGGTAACGGAGAAAGTGTCAGACCTGGTGACAGACCTAGTGTCAGAGCCAAAGATGTTTTAACCGGTAAGGAATTGGATGTTGTTAACTTTTGTACTGTTCCGCGCACAAGTAAAGAAATACTTGCAAGGGTTGGGGTGTCATATCACTCAAAGAATCTTGCCAAGTATGTCAAATCCTTGGTGAATAAGGGTTTTTTAAAACTGACTATTCCAGAAACACCTAATGACCCCAATCAGAGATACGTGAAGTCATAGTTCACCCCGAAAACTTGCACAACTCAATTATTTTACGAAACTTTGTATCGCCGCATAGCATATGTCCATGCGGCGATACATATTTTAAACCTTTAATTCTGGTTCGATATGAAGAGAGAGATTTGTGCGCCGGAAGTGCCGGCAAGCCAGATGGTCCTAACCATCATCACCGATGAGCAGCTGGAGGCGTTCGCCGATGCTGTCATCACCAAGTATCAACAAAACATCGTCCGCCGCAAGGCGGCAGAGAAACCGCAGGAAGAGTGGATGACTCGAAAGGAAGTCATGACGCTCCTCCGGCGATGCGACTCTACCATGACCAAATGGGATCGGCGGGGCTACCTGGTGCCGTCAATGGTGGGCGGCAAGCATCTGTACCGGAAGGCCGATGTTATGCGTATTCTTAACGGAGGGAGGATGTAGCCATGGAACAGATTGACAGTTTCCAATTGTCGGAGCAACTCGGGATTGTTCTCAATATTGAAACTCAGCAATTGTTACAAGGAGCATCATATAATGATCATTTATCGTCGATCTCACAATTAGATGTAAATGCATTATGGAATAAAGAACTTGTTGAGAGGCGGACAGAAAGAATGCTTTCAATTATATGGGACAGAGTCTCTAACTGGATATTTCCACGATAGCTGTTGTCCAACTAACGAAAAACAGCCCGTAGGACTCGCTCTACAGGCTGTTTCGGTGCCTCGGGCGGGAACACTAAATTAATATCATAAACGCTTGATATTAAGTGTGTTGCGCGTTTGTGAAAATAAATTACTGAAACTATCCTGAAACATTTCTGTCAGTTAGTGTCTTTCTATGTCTGGATGTGAGTGTCGATTATTCTGACATAGAGCGAAAAAATATGGCTTTTTCTGCCTGGTTCTTTCATATTTCCGTCGCCATTGCCTCGTCCCGTTTTAGGACCTGACCGGCGTTGTTGCCTGGTCCATCATGGGGCCTGGAAAACTCCTGCGGGGGGTGCCTCTACAAAGCGGTCTTTCGCCTCCGGATAGGCCGCCGCCAGGGCTGCATAGTCCGTGAGCACGTCGTCAAGATACGTTTTTTCCGCGGCCGGCCCGGGTTGCGGGTTCCTGGCGCAGGAGAATGCGGCAATCAGGCATGCCGCCAAAAGGAGTCGGAGATTCTTTTTCATATCTGCAAAGATATGTTTTTTTTGAAAGAAAGAAACACTTTCTGGCCTTTTTGATTATGGTAATAATAGTTATATTTGTGGGAAAATTCTAACAAGTATAACAATGCAAGAGAATGACGGCAAATACATCTTCGGCGTGGTGAAGGTGGGCGACAAAGGCCAGATTGTAATTCCACGGGACGCACGCAAAGTGTATGACATCAAGCCGGGGGACGCGCTGCTTCTGCTGGGCGATCAGAAAGGCATGGCGCTCATCAAAACTGAAATCTTCCAGAGCGCTATTGATCAGGTGATGGAGGGCCTTCCCAAATGAGAAAGCATTGGATGGATAACCTGCGCTGGGTGACGGTCCTCCTGGTGCTGCTGTATCACGTTGTCTATTTTTATAACAACAAGGGCGTCTTCGGTGGAATCGGCGGTTTCGGCCCATATCCGGAAGTCCCTCAGTATCAGGACGTGCTCATGTACATCCTGTATCCTTGGTTCATGCCTCTGCTGTTCATCCTTGCGGGCATCAGCGCCAGGTATGCCCTGGACAAGTACAGCGCCAGGGATTGGTTCAAGTCGCGCACTCGGAAACTGCTGGTGCCGGGGACCATCGGCCTATTTGTGTTCCACTGGATGGTGGGGTACTTCAGTACGGCTGTGGCGGCAAGGCAGGGGGTGTTTGACAGTGTACCGGCCGCGGTCAAATATGTGATTATGGCCGTGAGCGGAACGGGCCCGCTCTGGTTCATCCAGGTGCTGTGGCTGCTGAGCCTTGTGCTCCTGATTGTGAGGGCTCTGGACAGACATAATCGGTTCTGGACTTGGTGCGGGAAGGCCGGCATTGTATGGATAATCATGCTTGGAGTACTCTTCTGGGCTGGGGAGCAGACGCTAATCCGGAACCCGCGTCCGGAATCGGCCGACGGCCTCCTGAACCTTTACAAGCCGCTGTTTTATATGGTGCCCTTCCTGCTGGGGTACTTCGTTTTTTCGCATGAGCAGGTGCAGTCGCAGGTTGGGAGGGCCTGGATTCCACTGATGGCTTCCGCCGTGGTGGCCGGAGGTGTCCTTATCGGCACCACCTTCGGGCAGGACAACACCTCTCCTGAGTATCTGGGAAGTCCGCTTAACAGCCTGTACGGCTGGCTGATGTGCCTGGCGATGATGGGCTGGTTCAAGGCAAAGTTTGACCGCACCAACGCATTCGCCGCCTATATGACCCGCTCCAGCTACGGCATCTATATCGTCCACTATTTGGTGATTGCCAGCCTTGGCTACCAGATGAAAATCTATACCCAATTGCCGCCGTGGTCCATGTACGCGATTCTGACAGTCGCGGTGTTCGCCCTTTCGCCGCTGCTGTATGAAGTAATCCGCCGCATCCCTTTGGTGCGATGGTGTGTTTTCGGGGAAAAATAGACAGTGAGAACCAGGTTACGATCAAAACGAGGTCAAGAACCAATGCGTCTCCCGGAGACCTTTCGGCAGAATGCGGGCGCTCTGCCCCTGCCCTCCCGTCCTTCCCCCCGGCCATTATGCAACTGATGTCCTCAAAAAATGGACATCAGTTGCACCCGGGTTCCTGAACTCTTCCATAATATAAGAGCCAACTGCTAATATCCAGCAGTTGGCTCTTTCTAAGGTGCCTCGGGCGGGAGCACTAATGTCCGTGCGTAAGCTCCTAATTATCAGTAAAATACGAATTCTCGATCTGCGTTTACTGAAACTATACTGAAACATTTCTGTTAGTGAGTGTCTTTGTTTGGCAGTACTTGTTGGGAAGTGAAAGAATTATTTCAATAACTTTTGGTCGCCCGAGTCAATCGCCCTAAATCTATTCTCGATGTCAGCATTATTCAGGCTTTGGAGTTGAGACTGGGCGATTTCGCTAAGAATCTCATAACGTTTTCTGCGACCTAGACCTTGTTTGGTGGCATTCATGCTCTCAAGGTTTACCATTACAACGAGTTCGCTGATACTGGCTACGTCGCGTGGATTCAGTCCTTTGGCAGCCAGTACCGGGTTTGCATCCCGCCATTGTTTGGCGGTGTAATGGAAAAGTGCCAAGTTTAGCATATCCGTTTCTGAAGTGTAGGCGAACTTGATTTGGCTTTCTTCCATTAATTGTGGAACGATAAAATCCCTAACCGCGTCGGTATGAATTTCGTAATTCACCTTGCTTAGGATACGTTTAACCTTCCAGTCTTCCAGCAGGGGGCTGCTCTCCTGTTCCTTGAGTCGCTGATATTCCTTAATCAGGTAGAGTTTGAACACAGGACTGATGGCCCCGCAAAACTCGAAGGCAATATCTTTGTGTGCATATGTTCCGCCGTAACGCCCCGCTTTGGACACCAATCCGATAGCACCGGTCTTTTCTATCCAGTTGCTGACGCTGAGCGTAAACGTAGGAAGACCGGCCTCTTTTCTAAAGTGGTCAAATTCGACCACTTTAAAACTAGGGTTGTAAAGAGCCTCCCATGTGCCTAAGAATTCAATGGTAGAACGCGTTCTTAGCCAGTTTTGATAATATCTTTTTTTTGTCGGCGACATAAAACTCCTTTTTTAAAAAGGCCGGGATTGGTGACTATTGTATAAAACAAGAATGATTGAAAAAGAAATAGTATTATCTTTGTTCTGTTAATAGTCTGGCGCAATGTCAAAGATAGATGTAAACGGCGTCGCCGTAACTGTAGTTAAGGTCGGAAGTGAGGACTATATCAGCCTCACGGATATGACGCGCTCCAAAGATGGGGAGTTTTTCTTTCACAACTGGCTTCGTAACAGGAACACCGTCGAGTTCCTGGGTACTTGGGAGAAGGTTTTCAATCCCGAGTTTAATTCTGCCGAATTCGACATAATTAAAAGTAAAGCGGGACTCAACAATTTCCGCCTCAGCGCTAAAGAATGGACGGAGAAGACCCATGCTATTGGCATAGTTTCCAAAGCCGGGCGTTATGGCGGCACTTATGCTCACAAGGACATCGCTTTTGAGTTTGCTATGTGGATCAGCCCGGAATTTAAGGTTTATCTTATCCGTGAATTCCAGCGCCTTAAGGAAGAGGAGCAGAAACTCATTGGGTGGACAGCCAAACGCGAACTCTCCAAAGTGAACTACCGTATCCATACTGATGCCATCAAACAGAACTTGATTCCAACTGAGGTTTCAGAGAAGCAAATATCTTTTATCTACGCCAACGAAGCCGACGTTCTCAATGTAGCTTTATTCGGCATGACAGCGAAAGAATGGCGAGATGCCAACCCGGAACTCAAAGGTAATATCCGCGACTACGCTACCATTAACCAACTCATCTGCCTTTCCAACATGGAAAGCCTGAATGCCATTTTCATCAACGAAGGGCTTCCTCAAGCAGAAAGGCTCCGCAGACTTAATGCTATCGCAATTCAGCAGATGTCCGTACTGGAAGGAAACGAAACCAATCGAAAACTTCTGAAATAATCTTATTGGCAGGTCAAAAAGCAGATGTCTCGGGTCTCAGAAGCCTACGAAGGAATATATTTGGTTTCTGCAGGTTCAACACATAGGGAGCATTCTACGACAGGTTTTTGGAGCATACGTTATATGTGCAGCGCGCGCACTGACTTCATCTTTTGGCTTGCTAGATTCTTGGCCTGAGAAAATGCAAAACAACCGTTTTTTTGCATTGAGCCAAACATTTCGCGAAAAAGGCCTAAAAAACGGCAAAAACAAAAACGCAACTACTTGATATTTAAGTAGTTGCGTTTTGGCGTGCCTCGGGCGGGAATCGAACCCGCACGGCCGTTTCGGGCCAAGGGATTTTCTTACCACTATGGCTTTCGCCACCATTACTGTTTGTGGTCCGGACTATTCCTTCACCATGGAGTCATGCTCTTTAGGTGTGCCGTGTCTAGTCTCTGCACCTTCCTTTAACTTAAAGGCTTGGCTCAAGATTGCCTTCAGCATTAACTGTTAAGGTTTCCTTGAATTTACGGCATTCTACATCTCTCTTTTCAGAGAGTGCACTCAAATGTGTCTAAGTCCCTCGTGTCTACCATTCCACCACCAAGGCAAAATGTGGGAGTGCAAAGATAGTAAATAAATTGGAAATATCGTCGCAAGTCCTCATTTTTGGGCCGACCTGCGACGCGCACTTACAACTTCTCCCTAAAGACCATTGCGACCTCGAAATACCCCCTGCCCAACAAAATCAAAGTGTCAAAGACAGGAAGATAAAAAAATCCCGGTACTTCTGCAAGTTCCGGGAATTTTTGATAAGATGCCCCCTGCACCGGCGCTTGGCTTGTACAGAGCATACCCATCTGTGCAAAAACGGGCCTATTTGTAATCCTGGGTATGCGATCGCCTACCCACCCATGCGAAAACGGCCCTTTTTGCCCACTTGGGTATGCCAGTTCAGCAGAACGCCGCCACCCCGGTGTGGGATGGCGGCAAGTATATTATCTAAAAGGTGGACTGTGCCGTCCGTCGTAGCGGTAGAGCGCCCTGCCCTCCCTGGTTTCCAATTGCACAGTAGGACACCTGTATGCCCTTACGGGGCAACCGGGGTCAGCGTCCAGGTATCGGCTTCATATGCCGTTTGGGAAATGGTAAGGCTCAATCCACTGTATGTGCTGCCGCTGGTAGGGGTTGTCGTCCAGCTCAAACCGTCATACATCGTCTGGTCGCCGAACTTCACGCCGCCGCAGGAGCCTCCCCAGCCTTTACCGATACAATCGTTAGCTTCAAATCCTTTCGTGGCAGTCACACTCGTCACAGCAGAAGAAATGGTGATGGCACCGCTTTTACCATTACTCCCCGATCCAATGCCGGCACAATGGTGTCCCCCAGTGGCGATTACTGTACCCCCCGTGATACTGATATTGCCGCAGCTGGTTGTTTCTGAATAATAATAACCGGTGCCTATACCGGCACCCCATCCGCTCGTTGCCGTTACGTAACCGCCTGAAATATCGATGTTCCCGCACCTTGCATTGCGCCCGCTACCGATAGCTGCAGCATTATCGATGCAACTGGCATTGATGATGCCATTCTGAATTTCAATATTACCGCAATTGATTGCATATCCTCCGCCAATGCCTGCACCATATCCGTAACTGCTGGCATTAAGTGTACCTGTGCCTTGGATCGTGAGTTTTTTATTACTACGCACATGGATACCTGGATAAGTTTCATAGAATCCCTTCACTGTGTTTGTGGAGCCATCGGCCAGAATGATGGTAGCGTCGCCCAGGCAGTTGATACCTGCCCATTTGTAACTCGCGTTATTTGTACCATTAATGGTTACACCGTCCAGCGTCACAACAGCACCGTCAGCGATGGAAACCTTGTAGTTGCCACCCAGCGTGCCGGTGAGGGTTTCGCCGTTGCCGGCGGTATAGTCACTATTGACTTTTGAGAGGTCGGTGGGTCCCTGCGTCATCCTCCAGCTCACATTGTAGCCATTATTTGCCGCGTAGGTCTTACCGGTCAAGGACTTGATATAGGCTTTTGGACCGGCGGTGGCGGTAATCTCTATGTTTTTGTTGCTAATAGGGGGAATGGCCACATAGATGGGGCCCGGAGCGGCCGAGCGGGTAACCGTGCAAGACTGCTCTCCGTCACTAAGGGTCATGCCCGTGATGGTGCCGGTGATGTCGCTGCTGCCGTCTGCATTCTTGAGGGTGATGGCCAGGATAGCCAGCTGGTTTTCAAGCGTGATTCCCGGAAGGTTTTCTCCATCCCATGGTCCGTAACCATAAGCCAGGTCAAGATTGCTTGATACGCTGTCCAAGGTGCCGTCTTGCGCTACGAGAAGGGCGGGATTCGGCATCATTCCGTCTTCTGTAATCATATCCGGCGGATAAACATAGCGAACGTTGACGGTCTTGTCAGGGTTGGCCAGCTGGAAGGTGAAACTTGCCGACTTTCCTTCGTTTGTGATGTCTACGACTGTCAAAGGCTCGCTCACGGCCTTGACGAATGATCCGCTTGTGTTCTTATAAAAGATGGCTATTTTCTCGCTCTCTGCGAAGGTCTTCACGCCTTCGGGGGTAAGGGCCTTGGTGGTGCCGGCAGCCAGATTGATGGTGGTGCTGCAGACGACGATGTTGTCGGCAGGCGTCTCTACGGCTTCCGGATTCTCCTGGGGATCAGGAGCGGGTTCTTCTTTTTCGCAGCTTGCAAGGATGGCGCCCGCAGTAACGAGGGCGGCCATGCTGAGGAATTTCACAGTCTTCATTGCTTTCTTCGTTTTGTGGGTTCTACTCTTCCGGAATGTTGTTGTTCCAGTTATAGTTCTGCATTCCGGCGGTACCGCTGTTGCTGCCGCATACAACGCCTTCGATTTTCACCTCCAGGGCCTCGGCCACTGGCGCTTCGTACTTCTGTTTCATTGTTATGGTGATTAAAATATTTATAACTATCGACGGAAAGATTCTTGCAAATGTACCTCAACAAAAATGCCCCGGCAAGGGGCTGGAGCACGATTTTTACGCAGCGTCAAAAATCCGGGGCAGATTTTTACGCAGAGTCAAATTTGCGGGTCCGCCTCCCGGGTCCACTTGCGGGGAGGGAGGCCGGTGACGGCGGTGAAGGTGCGGGAAAAGACCGAAGGGGAAGAGAAGCCGCAGCGGGCCGACAAGTCTGCCATCCGGATTTCCGGTTGCTCGGTTTTGAGGCGCTTGGCCTCCCGGATGCGATGGTGGTTCACAAACTGGTAGAAGGTGATCCCATATTCCGAGTGGATGAAATGGGAGAGGTAGGTGCGGTTCATCGGCAGCACGGCCTGCAGGTCCAGAAGCTTGAAATCCGGATTCAGATGGGGCTTCTCGCGCTCCATCCATTCTTCCAGCACACGGCGATAGTGGGCGGCATCGTGCTCCGGATGGGACGGCGCCTCTACCCGGTGCCGGCTGTTTTTATCGGCCCGGTGGTGCAGCATCGTCCACGGATCCTGGCGGAAGAGGATCTGCTCGGTGCTGTACGCAAACATGAAGATGGTGAGCCAGAGCTGGGTGAACCCGCGCGCGTGGCCGTGCGCAATGTACATGTAGAAATAGACAAGGCCCACCAGGACCAACATGGCCAGGTAACGCACAATCCACTCTACCTCGATGTCCTCGAGGGAGGAGTAGTTCTCTTCGCACCAGAGGTGGTATTTCTGCACGTGGGTAAGCAGAAGGCCGGTGAGAACAAGCGGATACAGGATGACGAGGGGCTGCAGGTTGGCCGGGACGAAATAGTCCAAAAGGGCCAGCACCAGCATCGGCAGAATCTGGATCAGTGCGCGCCGGGGGGTCATCCAGCCGGGACGGAGCGCCTCGGTGGGGTACAGCAGTAGCGTCCAGCCCAGCAGGTTTCCCAGCAGCAGTTCCAGGGTGGTGAGCCGATAGGCGGCCATATTCATCGCAGGAGCGATGGACGTCAGCCACAGGAGAAGATAGGCGCCGTTGGCCAAACCCCACAGGAGCAGCGTCCAGCCCCACATCCTGCGCACGCGAAGCCCATCCGAATGACGGAACATCATCCATGCTCCGAACAGGGACAGGAAGGAGGAAACGGCAACGAGCACCGGGGAAACCACACGGTCAAAAAGATCGTCCGGAATGTAACGGGACAAGCAGAAACTCGCAACCACGCCCAGGGAAAGGACAAGGAAAAAGCGCAGCTCCGACGCATATTTGGCCCAATGATTCATTGATAAAACGGGTGCTAAAATAACACAATTTGGGCAAAAAAGCAAAAAAGGCCGCAGCAGTTTGACACAATTATATAGCATTATTTCAAATATGAAGCTTAATTGTCAAGTCTAAGAACTGCACTATCCTCTATGCCGCCCGTTCCTATAGGAGTGAAAGAGGCAAAAGCACGTCTAAAGTGGTCAAACGCTTGGGAACCGTGGAGGAAAGCACTTCACAACCGAGGAGATAGTGGACACACTCCGCTCAATGGACTTCTTGAGCGTGGCCGGAGAAGGTTATATCCCTCCATCCTCCAACCCCGTCATATTACTACAAAGTCAGAAAAAATCACGAGGCCTCAAATCGGCCCTAAAGACCATTGCGACCTCGAAATACCCCCTGCCCAACAAAATCAAAGTGTCAAAGACAGGAAGATAGTAAATAAATTGGAAATATCGTCGCAAGTCCTCATTTTTGGGCCGACCTGCGACGCGCACTTACAACTTCTCCACCCAGCGGGCCAGGCAGGGGGAGCCGAGAAGGCGGACAATCCCGTCCCACCAGCGGGTGGGGAGGACGGCGTGCCAGAACACCATGGTCCACGAGCCGGCGGCCACCACATAGCGCGCACGGGGCCGACGGGCTTGGACGGCCCGGCGGATGGCCCGCGTCACCACGGCGGGATCGGAGAACATTTTTCCGGCAAAGGTTTTCCGCACCATCGCGGCCTCCGCCGCTGCCGGCGCCTCGTACACCGTCCCCCGCGTACACGCCTCCAGGTGGTCGGCCGTAATGGCCCCCCAGGCAGTCCTGGTGGCTCCCGGCTCGATAAGCACCACTTTCACCCCGAAGGGATCCATCTCGATGCGCAGGGCGTCGGAAAAAGCCTCCACGGCATATTTGGACACATTGTACCAGCCGCCAAAGTACAGGCAGGCCCTTCCGCAGACGGAAGAGATATTGACAATCCGTCCTTCCCCGCGGGAGCGCATCCCGGGCAGCACCTTTTTGCACAGCGCTGCCAGGCCGAACAGGTTCACCTCCATCTGGCGGCGTCCTTCCTCCAGGGAAACGGTCTCAATGGGGCCGAACGAACCATAGCCGGCGCAGTTCACCAGGACATCGACAGGTCCCACTTCCGCCAGACAGGCGTCGATAGACTCCTCCGAGGTCACGTCCAGCGCCACGGGCGTAATGCCGAACGCGCGCAGCGGCTCCATCCGCTCCACCCGCCGTGCCGCGGCAAACACCTTGTAACCCGCCCGGGCCAGCGCCGGGGCGGCGTCGAAGCCCATGCCACTGCTGGCTCCGGTAATAAGAACTGTTTTCATGTCAATGCAGTAAAACGCCGTCTCCCGGCTTTTCAAATGGTACTTCGGCCCGCTCCCGCGTGCTCTTGACGGGCTTGGCGAACACCTCGCCGCCGATATTCCCCAGGACCACGGACAGCATGGACTCGGAGGGGTTGCCCAGCTCGAATCCGTCGCGCGGTTCGTCGTAGGCATCATACTGGACGGGAATCCCGGAAGGCATGCTCCGCGTTTCCCCCTTGCAGTCCGTGTAGCGGGAGGCAATGACGTACAAGCCCCAGGTCTTGGTGTATTGAAGCGCTTCCTTGCAGTTAATGTCCGTATCGTCCTTCTCCAGCAGTTTATACCAGTTTTCGGCCGTAATCAGATATCCGCCGCAGAATTTGCCGTAGGTCTGCGAGCCCACCAGCCGCACGTCCATATAGGGCATGAGTCCGCAAACAAGGGATTCGGAGGCCGATGCCGTGTGCCCGGTCACCAGCACCCACAGGCGTTCGATGCCCGGATTGGCCTCCAGCATGTTCAGCGTGGTTTTTCCGCCGGACAGCGTAACGTCGATGCTTTCGGAAAAACAGGTTTCCCCGTCCATTTCTTCGGCCAGATTGCTGTTGAAAACTTCCTTGTTGAACACGGCGCCGCTTTTCACGATGTCATGCGGGGCGATGAGGGACCCCAGCACCTGTGCGGTGGTGGCGTAACCGCCTGTGTTGTAGCGCAAATCCAGCACCAGCTCGCGGATGCCGTCGGCCTTGAACTGCCGGAACGCCTCGACCAGGTCGGTGCAGGCGTCCAGCGTGAAGCCCGTAAAGTGCAGGTATCCCACTTTGGTATGGCCTGTCTCCAGCGTCCGGGCCAGGTGTACGGGGTTGGCGTACATCTTGACGGCGGTCATCGATACCGAGCGTCCGTCTTCCATGCCCAGGGCGATGGTTCCCGGCTGGTTGTAGATTTTCTCGTTCAGCAGCGCGGTATAGTTGCTCATGGTGATTGTCTGGCCATCTACGGTCATGACGATGTCTCCCCGCTTCAATCCCGCCTGGCGGGCGGGAGAATCGGCATAGGTGAAGGTAATTTCCATCACGACATTGTCGCTGTTCTGCACGCGCAGCAGCACGAAGTCCATGCCGAAACTTTTTCCGTTTCCGGTGACGTTGCTCTGGAACGGCGTGTAATCCTCCATGAGCTCGGTCCAGCGGTCCACCAGCTGCTCGCCCTCCTTATATCGCAGGGACGCCACTTTGGCGATGGGTTCCTCGTCAACGGTCCAGCTCTGAAGCCCGTCCGTTATCTGGTCCCGCCACAGGTAGAAGGAGTTCATATTGTTATAGGAGAACAGGTTCACGTAATACAAGCTCTTCTCCTCGTCGCCGGAAGTATTTCCGCCGTCGGGCGTGTCTTTGGCCTGGGGTGTGCAGCAGCATATCAGTACAAGCGCTGCCACTAAAGGAAAAAACCGTTTCATGCTAAAAGTATTTTTTCTCGTTCCGGTACAAAGATAGGAAAATGAAAATCAAAATGGTAAACGCCCACAGCGAAGAGCCGCCGTACGACAGCAGGGGCAGGGGGATGCCGATAACCGGCATAAGACCTATCGTCATGCCTACATTGATGAACAGGTGCATGAACACGCAGGCGGCCACGCAGTATCCGTAAATGCGCGTGAATTTGCCCCGGCAGCTTTCCGCATCCAGCACCAGACGGGCAATCAGGAACGTGTACAGGCCGATGACAAGCAGGCAGCCAAAGAAGCCCCATTCCTCGCCCACGGTGCAGAAAATGAAGTCGGTGGCCTGCTCCGGCACAAAGCCGAAAGTGGTCTGCGTGCCCTGCAGATAGCCTTTTCCGAAGAGTCCGCCCGAGCCGATGGCAATTTTGGACTGCATGACATTGTACCCTACGCCGGCCGGGTCCTCCCGGAGTCCCAGCAGCACTTCGATGCGGCTGCGCTGGTGCGGCTGCAGCACGTTCTGGAAAATGTAGTCGGTGGAGAAAACCAGAGCGACACCGGCAGTCCATACGCCCAGCGAGATGGCCAGGAAACGGTCTCTGCCGTTCCAGGCTTTCCACGCCAGCAGCGGCAGTGCCAGCGCGCCCGCCCCCAGCAAAACCCACAGCGGGTTCACCTTCAGCAGGAAACTCCAGGCATAGTTGTAGGTTTCATCGGCCGCCGGCACCCATACGCGGGTGGACAGGAAGTCCATGTGCGCCTGCACCTGCTCGCAGAAATGGCGCAGGACAAAGGGGAACGTGCCCATCACCAGCAGGAAAACACCCCCGTACAGGAGCCGTTTGTTGCGCGAACGCACCGGTCCCATGAAGGCGTTGCAAAGCAGGAGCATGGCGGTCATGAACATCACCGACCAGTAGGAGCTCCATTTTAACGTCCCTACAAACAACATGATAATCAGGCCGATAGCGCCGAGCCACCAGCCGGAAAGCCCCTCGCGGTACAGGACAAAGATGAATCCGGCATACACCAGGGCGCTGCCGGTCTCGCTTTCGCCGACAATCACCAGCATGGGGACCGCGATAATGAGCACGACGGTCCAGAAGTCCTTCCAGCGCGTCATGCGGAAGTTCTGCTGGCTCATTACGTAGGACAGCAGCAGCGAGGTGGATATCTTGGAAATCTCCGCAGGCTGGAAGCGTACAGGCCCCAGGTTGAACCAGGAATGCGAGCCTTTTACATCGGACGATACGAAAATCACCAGGACCAGCAGTCCCAACACCATCACATAGAAGGGGATGCAGGTGCTTTCCCAGAGCCGGGACGGAAGGATGTACAGGATAAGTCCGGCCAGTCCCAGTGAGGTGAGAATCCAGACAAACTGTTTCCCGGCGCGGGAGCTCCAGGAAATGAGCGAACCGGGCTCCGAGCTATGCGTAGCGGCATAGATATTCAGCCAGCCGATGATCACGAGTGCCAGATACGCGCCGATGAGCCACCAGTCCACGGACTGTCGGGTATGCGTGCTGCGCTCAGTCATGTTTAACACGGTCCAAGAGGTTGGCCTGCATCATCCGTTCTTCCAGTTGCGGCCTTGAGGTCTTGCCCTTCAGGTATTTTTCGGCCATGAGCGAGGCGATGGGCGCGGCATACGAGGCGCCGAATCCGCCGTTCTCCACATACGCCGCCAGGGCAATTTTGGGATTGTCCATGGGGGCAAAGCAGATGAAGACGGAGTTGTCCGCACCGCGCGGATTCTGCGCCGTGCCGGTTTTTCCGCAGATGTCCAGCGAGTCCACATGGGCGATACGGGCCGTTCCGCCGGAGCCGGCAGGCGCGTTCACGGCCAGCCACATGCCCTTGACCACCTTGGGAAAGTGCGTGGTGTCCACCATGGTATATTGCGGCTCATAAAAGCGCGGGTCGATTTCCACGCCTTCCGACGCCTTGATAATGTGCGGAATGTAGTAGTGCCCCCGGTTGGCGATGGTGGCGCAGAGGTTGGCCAGGTGCATGGGGGTGGCCAGAATTTCACCCTGGCCGATGGAAAGCGAAATCACCGTGGTGGAATTCCAGCGACCGCGGCCGTAAGCCCGGTTGTAGGTGCGTGCCGAGGGGATGCTGCCGGAAAGCTCGGCCGGGAAATCGCTGCCCAGCTTGCGCCCGAAGCCGAAGCTCTTCACATATTCGTTCCAGTGGTCCAGGCCTTCTGCCGGGGAGTTGTATTTGCGGTTGTCAACAATGTTCTTGAGCACGTAACAGTAGTAGGCGTTGCAGGACATCATGATGCTCTCTTCCATGTTGATGGGCGAGCGGTGCCCGTGGCAGCCCAGTTTGTGCCCCGCGCCGTAGTTGTAGCCGTGTGCGCAGGAATAACGCGTCTCCGGCCGCAGCACCCCCTCTTCCAGGCCGATGAGCGCATTCACCAGTTTGAACACCGACCCCGGCGGGTAAGAAGCCTGCACGGCGCGGTTGTACATGGGTTTGTACGGGTTCTTGACAATCTCGTTGTAGTGCTTGCCGATATCGGCCAGCTGATCCACGTCGATGCCCGGAGCCGACACCAGGGCCAGGATTTCGCCGGTGGACGGCTCGATGGCCACGACGGAGCCCACCTTGCCGGCCATCAGCTCCTGTCCGTATTGCTGGAGCTGCGCGTCGATGGTGGTGACGATGTTCTTGCCCGGAACGGCTTCCTTGTCCATGGTCCCGTCCTTGTAAGGCTGCTCAATCTGGTTCCGGGCGTTGCGGAGGTAGATATGATACCCTTTTTCGCCCCGCAAGTCCTTCTCCCGGGCCGCCTCTATTCCGGTCATGCCGGCATAGTCGCCGCTGCGGTACTCGCCGGGGTGCTGCTCCATGTAGCGCTGGTCCACCTCCGAGACATATCCGAGGAGGTTGCCGCCGGCGTTCACCGGGTATTCGCGCATGCCGCGCACCTGCCCGCGGAAGCCGGGGAACTTGTATTTCACTTCGTCAAAGCGCATGTAGGTTTCGGCTGGAAGCATGCGCAACATGGTCACGGCCTGGAAGCCGATGGATGTGCGTTTCCGCTCGTATTCGGCCAGTTTGCTCCGGATGAATTCCGGCGTGATGTCCAGGGCGGTGGCGAGCGCCAGGGTGTCGAAGGCCCGTACGTCGCGCGGGATCACCAGAATGTCGTACGCCACTTTATTTCCCACCAGGACGGCGCCGTTCCGGTCGAAGATGGCACCGCGGGTGGGATAGATGGTCTCATAGACGGTGGAATTGCGGTCGGCGTCCTGCTTGTAGCTGTTGTCCGGAATCTGGATGGAAAAAAGGGTGCCCAGCAGCAGCAAAACAGCCGCTCCCAGGCCAATGAGCAGGCGGATATGACGTCTGTCTCTGCTCATCGGTGCTGATCCGCCGCCAGAACATTGAAGGTGAAGGCCGATACCAGCATTCCAGCGGGCAGGGAGGCGCCGAAGCGGGCGAGCCCGAACCAGAAGGGACGCATGCCGGCGTTATCGGCCCAGATGTAGATGGCCAGGAACACGGCCTGCGCCATGAGCAGGGCCAGGAGCACTTTGGCCAGCCCGTGGCTCTGCACCGTGAAATCTTCGCGGCGGGTAAGAAGGCTCTCGCCGAATACCATGCGGATGATGGGATGGCGGACCAGCGCAACCGGAACCAGCGCCAGGGCGTTGAGCCCCAGCACGCCTTCCGACAGCCAGTCCACCGCGAATCCGCTCACGAAGGCAATCAGCATGCACCAGGGCGTTTTGATGCGGGTGGAGATGCAGAGCACCATAATCGGCAGTATGCTGAGCGTCACGTAAGGCGTGAAGCGGAAATAGTTGCTCAGGAGGATTTGCGCCACCAGAAGCAGGAAATAAGCTACCCAGAAACCGGACTTGTTCATGGCTCAAATTCTTCTATTTCTTCAAGGGCGTCGTTGTGTACCACCGTCACGTAGCGCACGGCGCTGAAATCCTGGAACAGGCGGACTTCGATTTCGCTCGTGGCGCCGTTCACCACTTTGGACTTCCCGGTAATGCCCAGGGGGATGTCGGGCGGGAACAGGAGGGAATGGCCGCTGGTATATACGGTGTCGCCGGGATGGTATTGCTGCTGCAGGGGAATTTCCTTCAGCACGGCGCCGTTTGCGTGGATGCCGTCCCAGACCAGCAGTCCGCTGTTTCCGTCGTTGCCCAGCCGGGCGCTGATGGAGATGTCGCTGTTCTGGAAAGAAAAGGCGAAGGAGTAGTGTGCGCTTACGGCTTCCACAATTCCCACTACGCCATTTTGTGAAATGACGCCGGACTTCTCCTTGATGCCGTCTTCGTATCCGCGGTTCAGGATGAGGTAGTTGCGCTGCTTGTTGCGGCTGATTTTGGTCACTTCCGCAGGCGTGAGGCTGAAGCCGGCCCGGGGCGTCGTACTGAGGGAGTCCACCCGCAGCTGGCGCAGCCGTTCCTGTGCCTGCATCAGCTCCGACCGCAGGGCGAAGTTCTCTTCCGCCAGCTGCCGGTTGGTGTCCGCCAGGGAAAAGTAGTCGCGCACACGCTGGGTGACACCCCAGACGTTTCCTTTCACCCAATGCGAGCCCCGTGACAGCCAGGCCTTCTGAAACTCCCCGTTGTGCTGGAGCAAATGCAATGACGCGATCTCCAGCACGAGGAAGACCGCGAGATTGAGCCAAGCAGATACCGTCCTTTGCTTCATGGATTTAACGCATGAGGAAGGAGTAGTTGTCGGTATTTTTCAGGGCGATGCACGTGCCGCGGGCCACAGCGCGAAGCGGGTCCTCGGCCACGTGGAAGGGGATGTTTACTTTCTCGGAGAGCCGTTTGTCCAGCCCGCGGAGCAGGGCGCCGCCGCCGCTGAGGAAAATGCCGTTTTCCACAATGTCCGAGTACAGTTCTGGAGGCGTTTGCTCCAGAACCTGCTGGATGGAAGATTCCAGCCGGGCGATGGACTTGTCCAGGCAGTGGGCGATTTCCTGATAGGGGATAAGGACCTCCACCGGGTGACCGGTCATCAGGTTGGGACCGCGTACCAGGAAAGGTTCGGGTTCTTCGTCCAGCTGCGGGATTACCGCTCCCACGGCGATTTTGATTTTCTCCGCGGTGGTTTCTCCCACTTTGATGACATGCTGCTGCCGCAGGTAGTTTTGGATGTCGGCCGTAAAGACGTCGCCGGCCACACGCACGGAATCCTGCACGACGATGCCGCCCAGGGAAATGACCGCGATTTCCGTGGTTCCGCCGCCGATATCCACCACCATGTTGCCCCGGGGCGCCTCCACGTCAAGGCCGATGCCCAGGGCCGCCGCCATGGGCTCGTAGATGAGAAAGACGTCGCGGCCGCCGGCGTGCTCAGAAGAGTCGCGGACGGCGCGGATTTCCACTTCCGTGGAGCCGGAAGGAATGCCCACCACCAGTTTGAGGTTGGGGGCGAAGAGGCTGCGATGACGGGAGTTTACCTGCTTGATGAAGCCGCGGATCATCATTTCCGCAGCGTTGAAGTCTGCAATGACGCCGTCCCGCAGGGGACGCACGGTCTTGATGCCGGGATTGGTTTTCTCGTGCATCAACTTGGCTTTCTGTCCCAGGGCGATACATTTGCCGGACTGGTTGTCGATAGCCACTATAGAGGGCTCGTCCAAGGCGATTTGGTCATTCTGGAAAATGACGGTATTGGCGGTGCCAAGATCGATAGCCAACTCTTGATTCAGAAAATGAAATGCCATAACTAACGCTCAATTCGTAAATACCTCCAAAATTACGAAAAAATAATTACATTTGCGTAAAGAAATATGCGGATGGGCAGAAAAAAGTATCTTGTGGTCACAGCCGGGGGAACCGGGACGCGGATGGGCGCCGCCGTTCCCAAGCAATTTTTGGAACTGGAGGGTATTCCTATCCTGCGGCGTACCATAGAGGTTTTTTTGCTTGCCGTCCCGGATATCCAAATCATTACGGTGTTGCCGGAAGACCATGTCGCCTATTGGCGGCAGTATTGCCTGCGGGCCGGTTTCGTGTGCCCGCAGCGGCTGGTAAAAGGCGGCTTCACCCGTTTCCATTCCGTGAAAAACGCCCTTAAATTCGTTCCGGACGGCGCTTTGGTGGCCGTGCAGGACGGCGTCCGGCCGCTTGTGTCCGTGGACAAGGTGCGCGAGCTGTTCGAGGCTGCGGAAACGGCTCCGGCCGTCATCCCGGTAATGCCTGTGACGGACACGCTCAAAGTGCTGGAAAAGCGGAACGGCACCCTGGCGGTCACCGGCGAAACGGTGGACCGCAGCCGCATCTTCGGCGCCCAGACGCCCCAGGTGTTCCAGTCCGAGGCCATCAAGGCCGCCTACACGCTCCAGTTCGACACCGCCTTCACGGACGACGCCTCCGTAGCGGAGCGGTACGGAATAGCGCTCACCTTCCGCGAAGGCGAGCGCTTCAATCTCAAAATCACCACCCCGGAGGACCTCATCCTTGCCAAGGCCATCCTGGAAATACAACGTTAGTCGCGACCGGAGTACGAAGTACTCTTGAAGTCTTTCACCCACACCTGGCGCTCGATGGGCTCGTCCAGGGAAATCATGGTGTCCGTGGACTGGATGTAGGGGATTTTCTGGATGGTGTTCAGCAGCACTTCCATGAGATGGTCGTTGTCCAGGCAGTAGAGTTTGGCCAGGATGGCGTACTTGCCCGTGACAAAATGGCACTCCACGATTTCCGGAATCTTCTTCAAATTGGCAATGACCTCCGGATACTTGGTGGATTCCGAGAGCGAGATGCTCACGTAGGCGCACACGTTGAGCCCAAGGGCCTGCGGTTTCACCTGCAGGCGGGAACCGGTGATGACACCGCCTGCTTCCAAGCGTTTGAATCGCTGATGTATGGCCGCTCCGGAAACGCCGCACTCACGGGCAATCTCCAGAAAAGGCATCCGTGCATTCTTTACCAGGTAAGAAAGTATTTTCTGGTCAATTTGGTCGATGTGATAAGTAGCCATTTTGCTTTCAATTTTTAACTAACCGCTGCAAATGTACTACTTTTTTTTATTTTTTTCGCTTTCCTTTCAAATTTTTTCCCGGACCGGCCGCGTCGATAATCGCTTGACAATCAGCCTCGGTTAGCGATGCAGCATCTTTTCCGCGAGGTATCTTATAATTAGTAACCCCCTGTTTGATATAGGGTCCGTAGCGTCCGTTCAGCACTTTGATGTCGCCAAATTCGGCAATGGGTGCGTTGGCCGTCTTGCTGGCGGCGGCATCTTCCCGAATGAGGCCGACGCACTCTTCCAGCGTGATTTTCAGCGGGTCTGCACCCTTGGGAAGCGTGATGTTGCGCTCGCCGTATTTCAGGTAAGGGCCGAAGCGGCCGCGGGTGGCGATGATGTCCGTGCCCTCCAGCTGTCCTACGGTGCGGGGAAGCTCTAACAGTTTTAAAGCCTCGGCCAGGGTGAGGGTTTCTATGAGCTGCCCCCTTCCAAGCGATGCGCTTTGGCGTTTTTCGCCCTCGCCCTTCTGTACGTAAGGGCCGAATTTGCCGAATGCGGCTATCACTTTTTCACCGTCCGGCGCAATGCCCAGTTCGCGGCTTACTTTGCTGTAAGTATGGTCCGAGAGCACCTGCTCCACATGGGCGTGGAAAGGAGTGTAGAATGCGGCGATGGCGGCATTCCACGGCTTTTTTCCTTCCGCCACCTGGTCAAAATCGGCCTCCACGTTGGCGGTGAAGTCGTAATCCAGGATGTCGGTGAAGTTGCCCACCAGGTAGTCCGTGACAATGAGACCGATTTCCTGCGGCAGCAGCTTGCCTTTTTCCGCTCCGACGGTCTCTTTCTTTGCGCTGCTCGTGACGGCGCCGTTCTTCAGCGTGAGGTTGGTCACCTGGAAGCTCAGGCCCTCTTTGTCGCCTTTGACGGCATAGCCGCGTCCGCGGGTAAGGGTATCCACCGTGGCGGCATAGGTGGAAGGACGGCCGATGCCCAGTTCCTCCAGCTTTTTCACCAGCGTGGCCTCGGAGTACCGTGCCGGCGGCGCGGTGTATTTGCACAGGGCCGATACCTCCTTTTCCAGCATGACGGTCCCTTGCTGCAGCTCCGGCAGCACCACTTCTTCCGGGTCCGGGCCTTCGTCGTCATGTCCTTCCAGATAGACTTTCATGAAACCGTCGAAGATAAGTTCCACAGACTGCAGGCCATAACGCTCCGGCCGTTTGTCCGAACCCACTTTCAGGGTGGTGTTCATCACGCGGCTTTCCGTCATCTGCGAAGCGATGGTGCGCTTCCAGATGAGTTCGTACAGCTTTTTCTCCTGCGCGGTTCCTTCGATGGAGACGTTATCTATATAGGTAGGACGGATGGCTTCGTGGGCCTCCTGTGCGCCTTTGGACTTGGTGCGGTACTGGCGCGGGTGGGAATATGCTTCGCCGAAATTGTCCAGGATGAACTTCTTGGCTACCCCAAGGGCCAGGGAAGAGAGGTTGGTGGAGTCCGTACGCATGTAGGTGATAAGTCCGCGTTCGTACAGGCCCTGGGCCACCCGCATGGTGGTGGAAACCGGGAAATGGAGCTTCCTGGCCGCCTCCTGCTGCAGGGTGGAGGTGGTGAAGGGGGCGGCGGGAGTCCGCACGCCGGCCTTCTTCTCGATGGATACAATCCTGTACGTGGCGCCGATGCTGTCTTCCAGGAACTTGCGCGCCTCTTCCTCCGAAGCGAAGTGGCTGTCCAGGGTGGCCTTTACCGTAGCGTCCGTGTTTTCCGGCCGGAAAATGGCTTCCACGCGGTAGTACGGTTCCGGCTTGAAGGCCATGATTTCCTTCTCGCGGTCCACAATCAGCCGCAGGGCGACGCTCTGTACGCGGCCGGCGCTGAGTTTGGGCTGGATTTTGCGCCACAGGATGGGGGAAAGCTCAAAGCCGACCAGACGGTCCAGTACGCGGCGGGCCTGCTGGGCGTTCACCAGGTTCATGTCAATGTCCCTGGGGCGCTCGATGGCGCTGAGAATGGCGTTCTTGGTGATTTCGTGAAAGACGATACGGCGGGTCTTTGCCTCCGGAAGGCCCAGGGTTTCCTTCAAGTGCCAGGAAATGGCCTCTCCTTCACGGTCTTCATCGGAAGCCAGCCATACGGTGGTGGCCGCCTCCGAGAGCTTTTTCAGTTCGGCCACGACTTTCTTCTTGTCGGCCGGGACAATATATTCCGGGGTGAACCCGTTGGCTACGTCCACGCTGAGCTTGTGCTCTTCCAAATCACGGATGTGGCCGATGGATGCCTTTACCAGATAATCCTTTCCCAGGTACTGCTGGATGGTCTTTACCTTGCCGGGGCTCTCTACAATAACTAAGTTTTTTCCCTCCATATCGATGGCGTTTACGGACCTGCGGCCCGATAATTTTCTGCAAAGTAAAGCAGAATTCGGGGATAAATCCAAATTTTCTGTTTAATTTTGTGGACTGAACTTTTGACAAGACCTAAGGTCTTGCGCACGGGAAAAAAATTTATCGCATGACGGACAGTGCAAAGAAGAAAATCAGCAAGTGGTTCTGGATAATCATGGTAACCCCGGTGGCGGTGCTGGCGCTGCTGCTGGGAGCCGTATGGGCCTTTGCCGATATACCCTCCATCGAAGAACTGGAAAACCCGGATTCCAAGCTGGCCACGCAGGTCATAGCGGAGGAAGGGGAAATCCTGACCACCTATCATATCGAAAACAGGACGTTTGTCGGCTACGAAGAACTGCCCCAGTCGCTGGTGCAGGCGGCCGTGGCCACGGAGGACAAACGGTTCTATAAACATTCCGGCATAGACATCCAGTCCCTGGGGCGTGTGTTTTTCCGCACGCTGCTTTCCCGGGATTCCTCCCAGGGCGGCGGCTCCACCATCACCCAGCAGCTGGCCAAAACCCTTTACCCCCGCGGAGCACACGTGGGCGGGCTGGGCATGGTGTGGATTAAATTGAAGGAGTGGATTACCGCCATCAAGCTGGAGCGGAATTACACCAAGGACGAAATCATGGACATGTACATGAACGCCGTGTTCTTCGGCTCCAATTCCTATGGCATCTCTTCTGCGGCCAACCAGTTTTTCGGAAAGCAGCCCTCGGAACTGCTCACGGAAGAAAGCGCCGTGCTGGTGGGCATGGTGAACAAGCCCACGCGTTACAACCCGGCCCTGAATCCGGACCACGCCCTGCGCCGCCGCAACCTGGTGCTCTCCCGCATGGAGGAGATGCACTATCTTACCAAGGCGGAATGCGACTCCCTCCAGGCATTGCCCATTACCCTGCATACCCGCACGGGCGACCGCACCACCGGCGTCGGCCCCTACTTCCGCGACATGCTGCGCCGCATCATGGGCGCGACCAAGCCCCGCCGTTCGGACTACACTTTGGTGGAGGACTACCGCGTGGATTCCCTCCAGTGGGCCGACGACCCCGTGTACGGCTGGCTCAACAAGAATTTCAAGAGCGACGGCTCCGCGTATGACCTGGACAAGGACGGCCTGCGCATCTATACCACCATCAATTACAAGATGCAGCGTTATGCGGAGGAAGCCGTCGCGGAACATTTGGGCAAGGACCTTCAGAAAGCATTTTTCCGCGAGCTGAAAAACCGTCGCAACGCACCGTTCACATCGGATACGGACCCCTCCGTCATTGAAACCACCCTCAAGCAGGCGCGCCGCTGGAGCGACCGCACCCGCATGATGAAGGCGTCCGGCAGCAGCCAGGCGGAGATAGACAAAAGCTTCTCGCAACCCGTGAAAATGCGTGTGTTCACCTGGGATAAACCGGGATACCGGGACACGGTCATGACCCCGGACGACTCCATCCGCTATTACAAGTCCTTCTTCAGGGCGGCGTTCATGGCCATCGAGCCGGGTACCGGTCATGTGAAAGCGTATGTGGGCGGGCCGGACTACCGGTATTTCAAGTACGACAATGTCCGTCAGGGACGCCGTCAGGTGGGTTCAACCGTAAAACCGTTCATTTACACGCTGGCCATGGAATCCGGCATGACCCCGTGCGACCCGGTCCTGAATTCCCCGGTGGTCATTGTGGTGAACGGCGATCAAACCTGGACGCCGCAGGACACCCACGCGGACGGTTCCATGGTGGACCTTACCTGGGGCCTTGCGCACAGTTCCAATTCCGTGGCCGCCTATCTGATGAAGCAGCTGGGCCCCGCCTCCATGGTTTCCATGATGCGTAAAATGGGCATCGGCGGCTTTATCGACCCGGTGGCATCCCTCTGCGTGGGTTCGGCCGATTTGTCCGTCTTCGACATGGTGACCGCCTACAATACGTACCCCTCGGCCGGCACCTATACCTATCCGCTCTTTGTGACGCGCATTGAAGACCGCGACGGCAACATCCTGGGACAGTTCAGCGGCCGCAAGCGGGAGGCGCTTTCCCAGCGCGCCACCGGCGCCATGATTCGCATGATGCGCGCCGTGGTGGATAACGGCACCGGCGTCCGCCTGCGTTTCCGCTATGGGCTCAAAGGCGAAATCGCCGGCAAAACCGGAACGACCAACGACAACTCCGACGGCTGGTTCATCGGCTACACGCCCAAGATAACGGCGGGTGTATGGGTAGGCGCAGAGGACCGCTACGTGCATTTTTCCAACAACAGCCTGGGCCAGGGAGCCAACATGGCGCTGCCCATCTGGGGGCTGTGGATGAAAAAAGTCATTCAGGACGGGACACTGGGCATATCGGAGCGGGACACGTTCCCGGAGGAGTTGAAGGGGAACTACTGCAACGAGGGACAGGGCACGGATTCCACGTCGGAAATGACAGAACTTGAGAATTATTATTTCGAATAAAAATGGCCAAATATCAATCTGTTGCCGTGATTTACGGCAGTGATTCCTCCGAGTGGGAGGTGGCATGCCGCAGTGGTGAATTCGTCGCGTCGCGCATCGACGAATTCCAATACGACGTTTATGAAATTTTTGCCCGTTTCGGCTCCTGGAAACTGGTCGCCATGCGAAAAGCCAACGCCATGCGCCAGGCCTTCCCGGAGGGGGCTCAGCCGGAAGTGGACAAGTCCGATTTTTCCGTGATGATTCTCGGGGAAAAGGTGAAATTCGACTTTGCCTATATCATGCAGCATGGCGCTCCCGGGGAGACGGGCCTGTTGCAGGGATATCTGGAAATGCTGGGCGTGCCGCATTCCAGCTGCAGCGCCTTTGTCACCACGGTGGCCTTCGACAAGTATTCCTGCAAAAGCTACCTGCGCATGGCCGATTTCGTGAAGATGGCGCCGGATGCCTTCGTGCGTCAGGGCGACGATGTAGAGGCCTTCTGCAAGCAGGCGCTGGAACGCCTTGGCCTGCCGCTCTTTGTGAAGCCCACGTCCGCCGGTTCCAGCTTCGGCATCACCAAGGTGGAAAAGGCGGAGGACCTTCCCGCAGCCGTCCGTTTCGCCTTCGGCGAGGGTGATACGGTTATCGTGGAGGCCGCTGTCAAGTCGGAGCACGAACTCACCTGCGCCGTATATTCGGACGGCAAAGAGGTGAAGGCGCTGCCGGTCATTGAAATCATATCGGACACCGGCTGGTTCGACTACGACGCCAAGTACAACGGCCGCAGCCAGGAGGTTTGTCCGGCCCCGATTCCGGATTCCCTGCGGGACCAGGTGCAGGACCTGTCCAAACGCATTTACCGTTACCTGGGCTGCAAGGGACTGGTCCGCATGGACTATATCTCGGCCCCGGACGGCCTCTATTTCCTGGAGGTGAACATCATTCCCGGCATGACCAATGCCTCGCTGGTTCCCAAGATGGTCCGCACCGCCGGTATCGGCATTACCGATTTCCTGACTACCATCATCGAAAATTCGTAGGAAATGCTGCTGGTGGATTTCCTGAAAGAGGGGATAGCCGCCCTGGAGCCGTTGTACCCTACGGCGGAGGCGCGGAACATTGTGTTGATGCTGTGTGAGGAAACCATCGGCACCAAAAACTACACCCATATCGTAGAGCCGCAGTACAAAATTGCTCCCAAGGGGGAAAAAGCCCTGGCCGACGGCTTGTCGCGGCTGCAGAAGGGCGAACCCATCCAATATGTTACGGGACGCACGGAGTTCTGCGGACGTATTTTCCATGTGACGCCGGACGTGCTCATTCCTCGTCCGGAAACGGAACTGCTGGTGCGGGAGGCCATCAAGCTCGCCAGCCGCATCAAACGCATGCGCAGTCCGTACGGGAAGGCCGCCGAGCCGGTGCGGGTGCTGGATTTGTGCACGGGTTCGGGCAATATCGCCTGGTCGCTGGCCTTGTCGGTACCGGGTGCGCATGTCGTGGGAGTGGACATTTCCACGGGGGCGCTTTCCGTTGCGCGCGGCCAGGATTTTTCGGCCGAACTCAAGGCTGCGGGCGCCCTGGCGCCCACTTTCATCGCCGCGGATATTCTGGATACGGAGCAGGATTTCGATTTCGGCCCTTTCGACCTGGTCCTTTCCAATCCGCCGTACATCATGGACGGGGAGAAGAGCCACCTGCGGCGGAATGTCCTGGATTACGAGCCGTCCCGTGCGCTTTTTGTCCCGGACGATGACCCCTTGCTGTTTTACCGGGCCGTGGCGCGCTGGTCGCAGCGTTTCTTGGTGCCGGAAGGTATGGGCCTTACGGAGATAAACGAGGTGCTCGGAAAGGAGACCGAGGCTCTTTTCCGTGATTCCGGCTTTTCCGAGACATCGCTCGTTACGGATTTTTACGACAAAAACCGCTTTGTCTTCTATATGAAATAGGCTTCCTGGCTATACCAGGTGCCTTTTTTTCAATTTATCCGTTTCCTTTTTGTTTACACGGAAACTACTTCCGTACTTTGCACCATGAAGTACGGAAAGTTTTTTGTGGGCGTTTTGGGCGTCCTGTTCGTGGCCTTGGAAGGTTGTGACAAAATGAAGGAGGAAGCCCCGGTGCTTCCGGAGGATAGCCCTCGCAGCTTTGTAATGCTGGAGGATGTAGCGCAGCTGCTTTCCACGCTGCCGATTGGCGCGGAGCAGATGACAGAGGTACAGGATGCAACGGGAGCCTCGGCCGGGAATGGCTATGACGAGGAATACCGGATGCAGGATTTGTTCGCTTCTCCGGGACGCGGGGTAGGAGAAGCGGGGGAGACCAAGTCGGAAAAGTACGGCAGGCCGCTTCGGGATTTGCTGCGGGAGGCGCTTTCCACCAAAGCGGCGGATACGGCCTGGCTGGATTCGCTGGCCATGTCGGATGTGCAGATATATTGGCCCGGCGCCCGTTCCTGGGATGGAGAGCGCCTGCCGGTCATCACCTATGACCCCGGAGACGGCGCCTCGCAGAACGAAGGATATGAACTGCTGTCCGACGGAACGGTCCGGAAGGTAATGGTGGATGAGCAGATGGCCTTGGAGCAGCCTGTGTGGGTGGTGAACCGCAACTCGGACGCAGACTACAAAAGCCTGGAACTGCTCCGTCGGGAGGATCCTTCCTGGGGCCAGGGAGGGGGCGGTCTCATCGTGAAAGGGGAAACGGAGGAACTGCGGACCCTGGTGCTTCGCTCCTTCAAGGCATTGCGGCAGTACGACAGCTGGTTCGCCGGCGGCAGCGAATTCTGGATCAAGATAGGCGCCGTGGAGGATTTTACGGCGGCAACGGAGCCGGAGCTCCGCTTGTACCAGCCCAGCATTACGGATTTCATGTTGGTGGTACGGCGGGACCAGGTAGGGGAAGAACTGCCTTTCAACGCCGTTCTGGTCTCCGAATGGACCGAACAGTTAAACAGCTGTGCGTATATGATGGTGGAGGATGACGGCGGCACCCGAACCACCTGGAAATGCTCGGCCGTCGTAAAATACAATTCCAAGGCCTACGGCTTTGAGTTGGAAATTCCCCTCAACAGCCGGGACGACATTGTCTGGCGCGGCGCCCTCACCCATTCTTTCATTGAAAAAAACAACGGCCGCCCCGTCCGATTCGGCGACGTGGAGCTGGTTATGGAGTTGATATAGCCATGCGGACAGCCGCTTTACGTGTTATTACGGATTTGCTTTTCTGTAATAACTTTCCTACCTTTGTCATTCAAATGGACAATAGTATGGAAACCAGTATCATCCGCATCGGGAACAGCAGGGGGATTATCATTCCTGCCGGCATTTTGAAAAAGTTTGGGCTCAAGGAGGGCTCCAAGGTGACCCTGAAGGAAAAGGAGGATGGCACTTTTGCACTTTCTTTCGCTCCGGAGGAGGAACCTTATACAGGCCCCTTTACCGGTCCCTTCAAGGCCCTGAAGGACATTGTGGATCCGGACGCTTTCGGCGGCCGGGATTTGGATCCGGCAGAGTATGTAAGGCAACTTCGGAGTTCAGAGGGAAGAGAGAAACGTAAATTACCGTGGGATGAATAGGAAGTATTTAATAGACACAGACACACTGGTCTTTTTGAGCAGGGGAAAATTCTGTATTCAAGATAAGATGAACCAGGTTGGATTGGCAAATTGTCTCTTGCCGGAGATAAGTTTGGCAGAATTGTACTTGGGTATTTATAAAGGAAGGGGGCAAGAGTCATTCGTCTCTTTCCTGGAGGAGAATTTCAAGGTGCTCCCGATAAGCTCGTCACTCAGGACATTTGCTAAAACCAGGGCATATTTGGAGCAAAACGGAATCCGTTTGGAAGACTTGGACATCTTTATCGCCGCAATAGCGCTGGATATGGATTATACCCTTGTCACGCACAACACCCGCCACTTCTCCCGCATTCCCGGCCTGAAAATAGAGGATTGGGTTCAGGAATGACGCACCGTCATTTCGCAGACGGCGCAGTGGAAATCCAGGCGGAGCCGCTCCTTCCCGTTGATGAGGAAGAGCGGTTCTGCTTTTTTCTCTTTCCCCTGTTTGGGACAGAGGCCCAGTTCATGGCGTACGCAGTATTTGGAGCGCATCAGCTCCCCGTTGCTGGTATAGGTGAGCTGGAAGGATGTATCCTGGGCACGTCGGCCCCGATAGAGCGGCAAGGCATGTAAGGGCTGTGCATCCAATTGGTCCGCCAGGCTTCTGCGGAGGCCATTGATGGCCGATACCGGCAGGAAGGGAACCGGACCGTTTACGCTCATTTCCGGCTGCCGGAAGGCATAATGGCCGCTGCGTTTGGCCAGCTGTTCACGGAAGGTTTGCAGCATGCGGTCCGGGTCCCGGGCCACATCTGCCCCCAGCGGGTATCGCTCAACGGCCTTCCGCCCGTCTTCGGACAGCGCTTCCACGGTCATGGCGCCGTCGGCAATGCTTAAGGAAAGGCTTACCGCTACTTCCCGAACCGGTTTTGCGGCCTCCAGCTGCTTCTCGAAAGCGGCGCTGATGTTCCGATACAGTTTCTGTCCTTCCCGGAGCCCTTCCGGCTTGCGGCAGAAGATGGTACGGCCCTCGCAGACATCGCCGCGGAAACCGGTGATGCCGCCGTCCTTGTTCACGAAGGCAAAGCCGTCGCCATTGGACAGGACCAAGTCCGGTACGGCAGGGTTCAGGACCAGCCCGTCCGGCCTGAGCTGCGCAACCGAGCCTATCCATTCGCCCATGGATTTGGGTGCATCCATAGCCGCCCACGGACCCCGTTTGCCATCCAGGAACAACTCCGTGTATCCCCGGTTGAAGGTCTTTTGCAGATTGGGCGTAAAACCTCCGCGGACGGTGCCGAAGGAACTTCTGCGGTAGCGCTCCGGGTATTTCTCCACCAGCGCGTCCAACGCTTCCGAATAGGCCTTGACTACGTTCCGGACGTAGGATTCGTTCTTCAGCCGCCCTTCTATCTTGAAGGACGATACGCCGGCCTCCGCCAGGTCTTCCAGCCGGTGAATCAGCTGATAATCCTTGAGAGAGAGCAGCGCCTTGTTGCGGACCAGCACCTTGCCGGAAGCGTCCTGCAGGTCATACAGATTGCGGCAAGGCTGTGCGCAGGCACCCCGGTTGGCGCTGCGCCCGGTCAGGTATTCGGACAGGTAGCACTGCCCGCTGTAGCACACGCAAAGAGCACCGTGCACAAAGAATTCTATCTCTGTGTCCACGGACTGGACGATGGCCCTGATTTGCTCCAGGGACATTTCCCGCTCCAGCACCAGGCGGCCGAATCCCAGGCTTTCCAGCCCCCGTGCCTTCTCCGGCGTGCGGATAGCGCATTGGGTGGAGGCATGCATGACCAGCGAATCGCTCATCTCCAGCACCAAGGGGTCCTGGACAATCAGCGCATCTACGCCGGCCTCCTCCAGCTGTTTCACCAGGCTGCGGGCCTCCGGAACCTCTTCCGGCTGCAACAAGGTGTTTACCGTGGCATAAATGCGAACGCCGAACCGGTGGGCATAGGTGCACAGCTGCCGGATGTCTTCCACGCTGTTTCCGGCAGCCTGCCTGGCGCCGAAGGCCGGACCGGCGATATAGACGGCATCGGCCCCGCAGTCAATGGCCGCGATGCCAATCTGTGCCGTACGGGCCGGCGCCAACAGTTCCAGGGCAATCATGTTGCAAAGATACAAAAAAGAGGTCAACTTACTTTGACACGAACCCCGAAAGTTTTTTGTCTAACTTTCGGGGTTCATGTCACTTCCCTCATCGGGGTTGGGAGGGGAAAATTCCTACAGGGCCTTGAGCTGGGCTGCAGCCTGTGCGGCGTACTTGGTACCGGCAAGTTTCTGATAGTATTCCTTGGCGGTAGCCTTGTCTCCGGTCTTCTGGGCCGTGGCGGCAATGGTGAACATGATGTCCGCGGCATTCTTGGCGTTGGGGCTCAGCGTCAGATATTTCTTATAATTTTCGATGGCCTGGGCGCTCTTGCCCGACTTGGTGAGGGCGCTGGCAAGCAGCAAGTAGGCGTTGCCGCTTTCCACATAGCTGTTGGATTTCTCCAGGGCCGCGATGGCGTCCGCGTTTTTGCCGGCTTTCAGCAGGGCCTGACCCTTCTTGAGATAGGTGGTGGACAGGAGTTTGTCGGCCTGGGCCTCTCCCAGTTCACTGGCTTTGGTGAGGGCTGCGATGGCATCATCGGCGTTACCGCCCTGCATCTGGGCCTGTCCCAGCAGGAGATAGGCCTGACCGTCTTCCGGGGTAAGGGTGGTCACTTCCTTGAAGGCGGCAACGGCGCCGGCATAGTCCTCTCCCTTGAGGAGGGTGCTGCCCTTGCGCAGATAGACGTTGGGAATCAGGCCGGCAGCTTCATCGGCCGCTTCGGCAGCCTCATATTCCGCGGCGACGGTCTTTGCCTCCGCCAGGGTGGCAAGGGCGTTGTCGTAATCGGCTTCGTTGATTTGTTCCTTGGCAATGGAAAGGAGGGTTCCGGGGATAATCTCCTTGCACTTGGAAACGAGTTCTGCGGCTTCCTCACCTTCGCAGAGGGCGGCTTCCGCAAGAGCGGCGCGGAACTGGGCCAGCGCCTCGGTCTTATTGGTTTCCAGAGCGGTTGCTCCGGCATTGAAAGTTTCTACGGCTGTTTTGAAATCTTGCGCTGTAACCACTGCTGCGGTGAGCCCGAAGGCTGCGAGTGCTACAAAAAATCTTTTCATGGTTCTTTATGTTAAGTTAGACATTCGTTGGTCCACAAGTTGCAAAAATAGCAAAAATAGTTGTAATTTTGCACGAAATTACCTTAAAATGAAGATTCGTCAGTTCAAATACTTCATCCTGACGCTGGGCGCCTTGTGTCTCTTTTCAAGAATAGTGCCAGCGCAGGCACAACTGCCCCAACTTCCTGTCGATTCCCGTATTCAAAGGGGAACGCTGGGCAGCGGCGTTACCTTTTACATGGTGACGGATCCTACGGTAAAGGGCTATGCCGATGTCGCCATCGTCCAGCGCGACGAACCGCTTTCCCCGGCCAAACGGGAAACCCTCAGCAGCGATTACCTGCAGCGCATGCGCATCGCTCCCGGCCCGGAGGGGTATCTCTCCGACACGGACGGTTCCACCGTGTACCGTTTCTGCCATGTGCCGTTCTATCGTCCCGAAGTCCTGGATTCCACCTTGCTCTATACCTTCAGCCTGGTTGCGCGCTCCAAGGCCCAGCAGGCCGTTATCGTGAGCGGCGACATCGATGCGCCGGAACTGAAGAAAAAGCTGGACATCTTTTCCATGCTGGTGCCGCGGATGCTGGTGAAGTCCAACCACCGGCCGGACTATGTGTGGGAGCCTTCTCCCGCGCCGGTCGTCCAGTTTTATCCGGACGGAAGTGCCGGAGTGAGCGTTTCTTACGCGGGCGCCCGCATCCCTTTCCCGTACATGAACACGGCGCAGGCCCTGGTCACCGACCTTTTCGGCATGGAATTCCAGGTTCTGCTGCAGCACCGGCTGGAGTACAATTTCCGGGAGGCCGGCATCCCTTACGGCAGTATTGATTTCAAGGCGCTCCGCAGTGCCGATTACGGCGGCGACGAACGCTACACCGTATCCGTGCGCGTGGCGCCGGAGAACCTGCACAAGGCCATGCGCGTCATGTCCAACACCATTGCCGAGATGGAGGCGACGGGTGTTGGGACGGAAGAATATGCGGAGGCCAAAAAGGTGCTGATGCCCGCCATTTACCGCAAATCGGTGGATACGCCGGCTCCCGGCTCGCTGGTAAACCGCTGCATCGCCCATTTCCTGTACGGCGCCAACCTGGCTCCGTATGAGGAAACCGTCCGCCTGTTTTCCCGCAAGAACGTGAGCGACAGCGTGGAAACGCGCCTGTTCAACCGCTTTGCCGACGCCCTTCTGGAGCAGCTGACCAACCTTACCCTGGAATATCGGCAGGCGCCGGACAGCCTGGACAAGGACGAGGAACTGTTCTATTACAATCTGTCGTACCTGTACGGCTCGGTGGTAAAATCGGGCAACGATTACCGTTGGCATGGAGCCGACACCCTGGGGATGCAGACCAAGTGCAAGAAAGTCAGGATAAAAAACGAGCGCAGGGAAGCGGTCTCGGGCGGCACCGTCTGGACCTTTTCCAACGGGATGCGCGTCATCTATAAACAGGTGCCCCGTACCGGAATTTTTCATTACGAACTGTTGCTGAACGGCGGTCTGGGCCAGATTGAGAATCTGAAAGAAGGGGAGGGCGGTTACATCGGCGACATCCTCTCGCTCTACGATGCGGGTGGTCTTCCGGCATGGCACTTCCGCGAGGTGCTGGCGGTAGGCGGCGTAAGCATGGACACCCGTGTGGACTTGAACAATACGGCCATCAGCGGTGTGGCGCCCTCTTCCCAGCTCCCGTTCCTGCTGAAGGCCTTGCTGGAGCTGGCCAACCACGGCAAACTCAACCCGTCCGCATATAATAACTTCCTGGAACAGCAGCGTTTGCGGGATACGGAACTCAATCATGCGCTGACATCGCAGCTGGTGCCCGGCTATGCCTATACGGAGTGCAGGACGCCGTCGGCCTTGTCGGCCGATACCTGGGAAAAGGCGGAGAAGTTCTTCGCAGCGCGTTTCGCCCGCATGAACGACGGCGTGCTCATCATTGCCGGCGACTTGAACGAAAGCAGCGTGAAAAAACTCCTGTGCCAGTATCTGGGCGGTTTCCGGGTGCAGAAGGGGAGTATCCCCCGCAAACAGGTGGAGTACGCGCCGCTGACGGGCACCCTCACGCTTACGGAAAGCGGGCCGGAGCGGGGCGTACATGTGCTCATGGAGGCGGAATATCCGGTGACGGCGGCGCATTTCTATACCTCTTGCCTGGCACAGGACCTCTTGCAGCAATGCCTGACCGAGCGTTTGGCGAAATACGGTTTCAGCAGCCGGGTAGAGCTGTTGCCCCTGGTGCATCCGCGCGAGCGTTTTCAACTGAAAATCAGCTGCTTGCCCCTCCCGCTGGAAAGCCTTCCCGCCGATGTGGACGAGGTGTCGCCCCAGCGTGCGCTCACGGCCGTCCGTGCGGCCCTCGGCGATGCTGAGGCACAGCCGGCCGACGCGGCCGACTTCGCCCTGTGGAAGAGTAAGCTGGAGACGCTTGTTTCCCGGCTCATGTCCACTTCCGCCGGCTTTGTGGAAACCCTGCATGCCCGGTATGCCTGGAACAAGGACGTCGCCACCCGTTATCAGGAAACCATTGCCCGTCTGGCTCCGGAGGACGTGAGAGCCTTCCTGGCCGCGCTGGCCTCAGGCGGACGCGTAGAATACCTTGTCCCATGAGCAGCGCATTCGGCACCATTATAGAAATCGGCGACGTCCTGGTATCCGAGGACGTGGTCCTGGAATACTTTGCCTGTGACTATGCCGTCTGCAAGGGCCGGTGCTGCATTGTCGGCGACAGCGGTGCGCCGCTCAAGGAAGAAGAATTGGAGCCGATAGAAGCCAATTACGACGCCTTCAGCCCGCTCATGACCGCGGAGGGCCGTGCCGCCGTCGAGGCCAAAGGCTTTTTCGAGATAGACCGGGACGGAGACCTGGTGACGCCCCTGGTGCCCGGCAGCGAAGAATGTGCTTTCTGCCATTTCCGGGACGGCAGTTGTTTCTGCGCCATCGAACGGCAGTTCTGCAAGGGGCTGTCCACTTTCAAGAAGCCTATTTCCTGCTCGCTGTATCCCATCCGCGTGGCGGAGCTGGGCGGCGGCCGGGTAGGGCTGAACCTGCATCGCTGGGACATCTGCAAGGAGGCCTATGAAAAAGGACGCCGCGAAGGAATCCGGGTGTACCAGTTCCTTCGCGGACCGCTTACAGATGCCTTCGGGGAGGAGTTTTACTCGGCCTTGGAGGCGGCTGCCAAAATGCTCATAGCAGCCTCGTAATCATTTTCGTTCACCTTGACTTCGATGGGCCTCGCAAAGCCCAGGGAAGGGTAGGAGGAGTCTGCGCCGAAGACGCCGGCAGGAATGCCGTTGTCGCCCAGCAGGGCTGCGCACAAGTCGGCCTGGACCTTCTCGTTGAAGGTGGCCACGGTTTTGAAGGATTGGGTATCAGTTGCCATAGGTGTTGATTTTATGGTCGATTGCCGAAACAATGCGTGCCAGGTCCCGGACCGGGCCTTCTGCCTGGAATCCGTCCAGCATCGGTTCAATGGTAATGTAGTCTTCCCACAGGCGCATGACGCGCATGAATCCAGTCAGATGGTATCGGCAGCCGCCGTTTTCCGTTTCGCCGGCCTTTACATAGCCGCGGGAAGCCATGGCGGCATGGATGAGCGCCCAGTGCTCCGCAGGGTCTCCCTGGGCGTGAATGTTGCGTTTGGCGTAACCGAAATAGGGATATGCCAGAGAGACGACGGCAAACATGGCGCCAATGTACGCAATGGATTTCCATCCGTGCCGGAAGGCCACGCTCACGTCGCCGGAAACGAAACCGGTGAGCATGAGCGCAGTGATAATCACCACAAAGATGATGCAGATTTGCAGCAGGTATTTGAAAGCTCTTCTGAGGTAAGTCATGCCAGTTCTCTTATGATTTCATCGGATACAAAAAAGTGGCTTTCCGGGATGCGGTAGCGACGGCCGGTTTTCACCAGTGCCCCTTCCCGGATAAGGCGCTGGATGTCCTCCGTTTTGCAGTTGGCCATGAGGAATTCCCCGTCTATGCCCCGGGCCGTCCGGAGAGCCAGCATGAGGGTTTCCACTTTTTCGTCTTCCACGCTCAGGGATTCGCTGGTGCGCGTGTAGCCGTTCAGCTCCGGCGTGTTCCAGCTGCGGTCCCGTCCGCTGAACGAGTGGGCCGACGGACCCAGTCCCACATAGGGGTGCCGTTGCCAGTAGCCGCTGTTGTGGATGGCTTCGAACCCGGGTTTGGCAAAATTGGAAATCTCGTAGTGGTTATAGCCGGCAGCGGCCATTTTGCCGCAGAGGATGTCGTACTGGTGCCGGCACAGCTCGTCCGGGGCTTCTTCGTATTCCCCGTTTTCCAGCCGCTGAGCCAGCACATTATCTCCTTCGACGGTGAGCTGGTAGCAGGAAATGTGCTCCGGTCCCAGGGCAATGGCCTCGTCGATGGTGGCTTCCCACATGGCGTCTGACAGGTTGGACAGGCCGAAGATAAGGTCGATGCTCACATTCTCGAAGCCGGCCTTGCGTGCCAGGCGGAAGGCTTCGCGGGCGCCTTCTGCCGAGTGCCGGCGTCCCATCCATCGGAGCAGCTGGTCGTCCAGTGACTGTATGCCCATGCTTATCCGGTTGACGCCGAGCAGCTTCAGGCTTTCCAGATAGGGGAGGCCCTTTTCCACCAAGTCTTCCGGGTTGCATTCCATGGTGAACTCCATGTAGGGGCCTCCATGGCCGCATTCTTCCAGCGTCAGCAGGATGCGGGTAAGGTTGGAAAGGGGCAGCACAGATGGTGTGCCGCCCCCAAAATACAAGGTTTTGAGGCTGCCGTCCATTTCTGCCGCACGGTCGCGGATTTCCTGGCACAACTGCCGGGTGTAGGCATCGTAAACGCCTTCACCGGGGATTTCCGAATAGAAATCGCAGTAAATGCAGAAACTTTTGCAGAAAGGGACGTGGATGTAAATCATACTACCTTAACATGCATTCAGCGCGGCCCAGGAGGCTCTGTCCGGAGTAAACTTCCAGCGTGTACACGCCTTTCACAAACTCGCCGGTGTCGTTGATATAGATGGTAAGGTCCACTTCGTTGCCTTCGTAGTCCACTTCACGGGAGGCCGTGGCCTGCAGGACTTCTCCGCCTACGGTAAAGCTGGTGGATTCCGTGTTGCTGAGCAGGATTCCTTCCGGGTCTTTTACGCGTACATAAATACGCTGGGGGCCTTTGTCCGCCAGGGAATTCTCCACCAGCGAGAGGTTGGCGGTCATGTAGCGGACGCGGCTGTGGCGGTCGCCGGTTTTATCGTTGCCGTAATGGGCCAGCAGCGAGATGCCGCGCGCCTTGAGGATTTTGCCGGCACTGACCTGGGACGACAGGTTTTCCACCTGCTGGGTGAGCTGCTCGTTGACGGCGCGGCTCTCGGCGGCTTCGCGGCGGGCTGCGGCGGCATCGGCCGTAAGTTTCTTGTTCAAGGTGTTCAGGGAGTCAATCTGGACGATATAGCCCTTCATGATGGCACGCAGGGTGCCCAGCTCCTTCTCGTACTGGCGGATTTTGGCGCGGTTGGTGGCTTCCGTTTTGCTCAGTTTTTCAATGAGCAGGGCCACTTGCTCGCGGGACGTGTCCAGTTGGTGATTGATGCTTTCGTAGTCTGAGCTGAGGCTGTTGAAATCGTCCTGGAGGGTGACCATCTGCTGGGCAAGCTCCGCTTTTTCCGTTTCCAGGTCGCTTATCAGGGCGTTGCGTTGATAAAGCATATAGCCCAGCACGCATGCCAGCGCAACGGCAATGGCGGCGAGGACGAACATAAGGGTACGGGGTCCTTTTTTCTCTTTTCTTTCGCGCTCTTCGCGCTCGATTCTCTGGAGGGGATCTTCTGCCATGATGTTACTATTTTTATTTCGTACAAATATAGCTATATTTGTGCAAATATCATGCTGAATAGCGTATGGAAAATGTTTATTATGCCCGTATAGAGGCACTTCGGGCCCTCATGAAGGAAAATGCCTGGGATATCGTCATCCTTACCGGCAGCGACCCGCATGCCAGTGAATATCCCGCTACGCGCTGGAAACAAGTGGAATGGCTTTCCGGATTCACCGGAGAAGCCGGAGACCTGGTCGTTACGCAGGACCATGCCGGCCTGTGGACGGATACCCGTTACTTCATACAGGCGGTCAAGCAGCTTGCCGGCACGGGCGTGGAACTGCACAAGATGCGCGTGCCGGAACAGGTGCCCATCCCCGAATGGATTGCCTCGCTGGAGATGGACGAGCCCGTTATCGCCGTAGATGGCCTGTGCCAGCGGGTTACCGCCATACGGGAACTGCAGGGAAAGGTCCCGTCGGCCGTGATTGTCCCGGTGCCGGACCTGCTCAATGCCTTGTGGGAGGGCCGTCCCGCCATTCCCTGTACGCCCGTCATCACCCTGGGCGAAGACCTCACCGGCGAAAGCCGCGAAGCCCGCATCCAGTGGCTGCGCAAGTGGCTGGTGTGCCGGGGCGCGGACGCCATCCTGGTCACGGCGCTGGACGAGGTCGCCTGGCTGCTGAACGTGCGCGGCTCGGATATCGCCTACAATCCGCTGGTCATTTCCTATCTGCTGGTCACCCTGGACGATGTTTCCTGGTTCGTCCGCAAGGATGCGTACGCAGACCCGGATCCGGACACGGCCGATACTTTTGAAGAGCTCCGCGCCGACGGAATCTCCATCTGCGACTATTCAGACGTGAATTTCACGCTGGCCTCGCTGCGGGAAAACGGCGTGGACCGCATCTGCGTGGACCCTTCCACCCTCAATATCTACCTGCGGGATGCCATCGACGAAGGCGAGCAGGTGCCGGAGGTGGATGAATGTGAGTCGCCCGTGGCCCTTCGCAAAGCCATGAAAAACGACGTGGAGATAGCCGGCATGCGGGAAGCGCATCTGGAAGACGGCCTGGTGATGGAGCAGTTCCTGTACTGGGTGGAGCAACATGCCGGCAGCGTGAACGAGTGGGAAGCCGCCTGCTACCTGGGCAGCCTCCGTGCGCAGATTTCCGGTTACAGGGGAGACAGCTTCGAGACCATATCGGCCTATGGCCCTTCCGCGGCCCTGCCGCATTACTCCACTCCCTCGGAGGGTTCGGCGCTGCTGGAGGCTCACGGGCTGTACCTGTGCGACTCGGGCGGCCAGTACCTCTTCGGCACGACGGACATTACACGCACCGTTCCGCTGGGGCCCTGCACCGCGCTGGAGCGCGAAGACTACACGCTTGTGCTGAAGGGACATATCGATTTGTCCATGGCCGTGTTCCCCAAGGGGACCTGCGGGCCGCACCTGGATATCCTGGCGCGCGGGCCGCTGTGGCGTTACAAGCGCAATTTCGGCCACGGAACCGGCCACGGCGTGGGATTCTTCCTGGGCGTGCACGAAGGGCCGCACGAATTCCGCCAGAACTTTAACGCGGTGCCGTTCCAGGCGGGTTTCGTCGTAACGGACGAGCCGGGCATGTACCGCGAGGGCATGCATGGCGTCCGTCACGAAAACGTGCTTCTGTGCCGTTCCCTCGGCGACAACGAATTCGGCTCATGGCTGGGCTTCGAGCCGCTTACCCTGTGCCACTATGACACCTCCTGCCTGATGGCGGACCTCCTCACGGAAGAAGAACGCAACTGGCTCAATGCCTACAACGAACGCGTATATAAAACATTAAGTCCCCGCCTTCCGGCCGACGTGGCCGAATGGCTCAGAAACAAAACCCTGCCGATATGAAAAAAGTAATCTCCCTGGCTCTGGGGATGCTGCTGGCCGTAACGGTGCTGGCACAGAGCAAAATAGTCACGGAAAGCATTCAAAGCAAGTATCTTGGCTGTGAGCAAAAGTACAATGTATATCTGCCCGACGGCTATGACGCCTGCAAGACGTACCCCGTCATCTACCTGCTGCACGGGCTCTGGGGCAACTACTCGGACTGGGTCAAGCTGGGCGGAATGAAAATTGTGACCGACGAGCTGATCGGCACGGGCGAACTGCGCCCGGTGGTGATTGTGATGCCCAATGCCGGCGACGAGGACGTCCATACCTACCAGAACGGTTACTTCAACGTGGAAAACTGGCCCTACGAGGACTTCTTTTTTCAGGAGTTCCTTCCCATGGTGGAGAAAAAGTTCGCCTGCGGCGGCAGCAAAGGACGCCGTGCCGTCATGGGCTTGTCGATGGGCGGCGGCGGTTCCATTGCATACGCCCAGCGGCATCCGGAACTGTTTTCCAGCAGTTACGGCATGAGCGCCTGGCTTGACAACAAGCACCGGGAAGTCCGCGGCACCGATATCCCCGACAGCAAGCTTATCCTCACCGACAAAGCCGTCCGCGAGCATTCCGCCCTGGACTTCATGGACCGGGCCGACGCGGCCACCATCGAGCGCCTGAAGACGGTGGAATGGTTCCTGGACTGCGGTGACGACGACTCCCTCATGTCCCTGTCCGTGGAGCTGTATCTGAAAATGAAAAAGGCGGGACTCCACAGCGAACTGCGCGTCCGCAATGGCGCCCACACCTGGGAATATTGGCACACCGCCCTCCGCCTCTCCCTTCCTTTCGCCAGCCGTAACTTTACGGTGAACGAAAACTAATCCGCGGCGGCCGTAGCAAGGATGTTCTCCATCTGCTGGCGGTCTATCTTCCCGTCGAAGGAGATGTAGGAAACCTCGTCTTCCTGCCTGGCCAGCAAGACGAAGGAGTTCACGGTCTTCTCGTCGCCCACCGTGTACATGCGGACCACTTCGCCGTTGTCTTTGGCTTCCATCAGGAGTTCGTACTTGCCGGAGTCGATGAACTTTTTCACGTCGGCGTAGAGCTTTTCGCCGATTTCGGCGTTGCTGCAGTTCAGGACGTAGAATCCGGTCATGGACTTGATGATGGAAGAGAAGTTGACGTCTTTGTCGTTGAATTCCATATCGGGAATTTTGCCGATGATACGGAACATGGCGGGAGAAATATAGACGGCTTCCATTCCGGGGAGGTCCGAGTATTTGCTATACAGTTGTTTCCCGCTTTGGGCCAGGGCCGATACGCTCAGCGCAAGCAAGGTTAAGAAAGTAATAAAGCGTTTCATTTCCAATAATTTAAATCGTCAATAACAGTTTCTGCACGGGCTACTTTTCCGGCGGCGCCGTGAACGGTGGCCGACATTTTCCCCAGCGCTTTCTCCACGGCGGCATAGGCCAGATAAGGGTCGTCGAAGGTGTCCTGCGGGGCAGAAGGCCGGCTGAGCGCCCAGCTGCCCAGTCCGATGAGCACGGCCGCGGCGGCCGCGACGCTCCAGTTTCTCCGCGTCCTGCGGGGAAGCGATACGGAAAGGTCTTCGGGGATGGGAATCCGCTCATCGGCTCCGATGCGAAGGAGATCTTCCGTCGTCAGTTTTTCTATGTCTTCAATGCGTTTCATCTTCTGAGTTTTTTGCGGGCCAGGCTCACCAGGACGCGGATGTTAAGGGGACTGAGCCCCGTCTTTTGGCTTATTTCGTCGTAGGACAGGCCTTGCAAGACCTTCATTGTCAGTAGTTTTCGCTGGTTCGGCGGTAACGCGTCCATGTTTTTCATCACAGCCTGGAGCGCTTCCTTATCCTCCAGCTGCCGGTCCGGCGGCAGGTCGTCGGCCTGGTCTTCCCGAAGCGCCTCCCGGGGCTTCCGCCTGCGAATCCGGTCGATGCACAGGTTCCTGAGCAGCAGGGAACCGTAGGCGGCAGGCTCCCGGACAAGTTCCAGGTGGTCCCGCAGCGTCCAGAGCTTCAGGTACAGTTCCTGCACGGCGTCCTTGGCATCGGCCTCATCTTCCAGCAGATAGAAGGCGACCCGGTAGAACCGGCCCTGGAGGGGCAGCCAAACGGTATGGAAGGCAGCTTCGGTCATTTGGCCATTTCCATCAGCTTGCCGATGGCTTCCAGGTTGAGGCGTCCTTTGGTGACGATGAGCGCGCCGTCGCTGCTGTACAGGATGCAGTCACGGACGGACTTGCCGTTGTCAATGCCATAAATGCGCACGGATTCGTCCTTGTCCTTGGCTTCCATAATGAGGTCCATGCCTTTCAGGATTTTCTCCGCCCTGGCCGTGAACGTCGCTTTCCGGTCCGACGGAATGTCCTCAAAGTCAATGATAATGAGCTTGCGAAGGCCCTTGAATACCTTCAGGGCTTCGCGGTCCTCCACGTCCAGATCGCCGGCTACGGAGGAAATCCCCCGAACCAGGCGAAGGCCCAGATTGCCGATGGAGACCATCTCAAAGCCCTCATCGCCTTTGTATTGCCGGGCCAGCCTTTCCAGCTTTTCCGGTTTTCCGGCCCACGCCGTCATGAGCGTCACCGTCAGTAATAAGAATGTAAGAAGTGTCTTTTTCATGCTGTTTACTCAAGCGCTTGCAATGATAAGACGCATTGGCCCGGGAAATGTTAAACGCTTTTGCCACAGGCAAGCGCAAACAGGGCTCACCTGTGGCATGAACGGGACGCTACTGGTTCAGTACATCGGCACTCTGGATATACTTGGCCAGTTCCTCGTCGGAGATTTTGTAGTCCTGGAGTTCGCCGGAGATGTACTGGTCGTAGGCGCTCATGTCCACAAAGCCGTGGCCGGAGAGGTTGAACAGGATGGTTTTCTGTTCGCCGCTTTCCTTGCACCTCAGGGCCTCGCGGACGGTGGCGGCAATGGCGTGACAGCTTTCCGGGGCGGGGATGATGCCTTCCGTCTGGGCAAAGAGGATGCCGGCCTTGAAGGTTTCGCTCTGGTGCAAATCGACCGCTTCCATATAGCCGTCCTTCATCAGCTGGGAAAGGATGACGCCGGCACCATGATACCGCAGGCCGCCGGCGTGGATGGTGGCGGGTTTGAACGTGTGTCCCAGCGTGAACATGGGCAGGAGCGGGGTCATGCCGGCTTCATCGGCAAAGTCATACTCAAATTTGCCGCGGGTGAGTTTGGGACAGCTGGCCGGTTCCGCCGCTATGAAGCGGGTCTTTTTGCCATCCTTGATGTTGTGGCGCATGAAGGGGAAGGCGATGCCGGAGAAGTTGGAGCCGCCGCCGAAGCAGCCGATGACAATGTCCGGGTACTCGCCGGCCAGGGCCATCTGCTTTTCCGCCTCCAGGCCTATCACCGTCTGGTGCATGCACACATGGTTGAGCACGGAACCCAGGGTGTATTTGCAGTTGGGCGTCGTCAGGGCCAGTTCCATGGCTTCCGAAATGGCGCAGCCCAGGGAGCCCTGATCGTTGGGATTGCGGGTGAGGATATCCTTGCCGGCACGGGTGCTCATGGACGGGGAGGCCGTGATGGCCGCACCGAAAGTCTGCATGATGCTGCGCCTGTACGGTTTCTGGTTGTAGCTCACTTTTACCATATAAACGGCACAGTCCAGGCCGAATTTCTTGGCGGCATAACTCAGCGCACCGCCCCACTGGCCGGCGCCGGTCTCCGTGGTGATGTTGGTGATTCCCTGCTCCTTGGCATAGTAGGCCTGTGCCAGGGCGGAATTCAGCTTGTGGCTGCCGGCGGGGCTCACGCTCTCGTTCTTGAAGTAGATGTGGGCGGGAGTGCCCAGGGCTTTCTCCAGTTCATAGGCACGCACCAGCGGCGTGCAGCGATAGGCGGCGTACTGCTCGCGGACCGGCTCGGGGATGGGAATCCATTCATCCGTCTGGTTCAACTCCTGCCGGGCGCACTCTTCCACGAATACGGGATAGAGGTCTTCAGCTTTCAGGGGCTGCCGGGTGGCCGGGTTCAGGAAGGGCAGCGGCTTGTTGGGCATCACAGCCTGGATGTTGAAATAGTGGGTGGGGATTTCGCTCTCCGGGAGCAGGTACTTTTTCTGTTTCATATCTGTTTCGTTTTACGTAGTTAATTGTTCTTTGTTTTTTGTCCGTCCTCCATACAAAAAATGGCCTGCTGTAAGTCAGCAGGCCACCTTTATGTGAACGGTATAATTACGGTGAAGCGACTTACAGATTTTTATTCTGCAAGGCGCCACCAGATATTGTTGTTCATCTTCATTCTTCTGCAAAAGTGTGGATAATATTTCACAAATGCAAGGAATTCTGAAAATTTTTACGAAATACTTCTCACATCCCAGCCGGAGACGATGTCTCCATACAGGATGAAGAGCACTTCGAGCGTCTTGCCGCTGGCCTTGTCCGTGACATGGAATACCTTGATACGGTCCGTTTCCCGGACGAGGGTATATTCGCCAAGGTCGAGGGCGGGATAAGTGCGGGCCGGGTCGTCCGGGACCATGCCGTTGACGCTTTTGACGTGAATGGCTTCACCGGCTATCATGCGCTGCATGTTGCGGTGTACGACGGCCATGAGCTTGTCATTGTCGAACGGGTTGACGGAGGGCGCAACGCCGGGAGCGGCAGGAAGGGCACCTGCGGCGCGAAGGTTGCGCAGGCTGTCGGCATAGACCTTGAAACGGCGCCTGAGGTCTTCGGACTCCAGGCCCTCGATGGTGTAGAGCGAAATGCCTTTCGCTCCGGCGCTGAAGGCCGCATCCATTTTGTCGAAGATATGCTCCGGGTCGCCGCCCAGTTCCGTGTCAACCCCGCACATGACGCTCACGTCGGGTCCTGCCGCCTTGATATTCGACAGCGTGGCATCCCGTGCGAAGGAGGCGTCCATGGTGTAAAAGTCGGTATAGGCCATGGGGTGCACCATGTCCAGTTTCCAGGACGGCCAGTCCTGAAACACCATGAACTTGGCAAGCGCGGCGGCTGCAAAAGGCGAGGCTGTCACCTTCTTTCCCGCCTTGTGGGCCACGTCGCACATGATATTGGCCACTTCCGTAACCTGTGCGCAGCGGAATTCGCACCATGCCGCATCGCGGGAGGGGTCTTCCAGCTCCTGCGGATTGTAGCCGTACTCTTTCACGAAACGCTCAATCATGGCGGGATGGTAGCCGTAGTCGTATTCCGGGAAAACCTCCGTGTCCTGACGCAGGTTGTAATTGTAGGCAAGAGAGACCGGGAGCACGCAGTCTATCAGGCGGCAATAGTCGAGGCAGATGCCTTCAATCCCGTCAATCGCGCAAATCTCAGCCACTTTCTCCGCCAGGTAATCGCGTACCTCGGGGAGGGCAGGACAAAGGAACTTGTAGGAGTTGACATAGGCCTTGACATCCGCCACACTCTGTCCGAGGCGGTTTACCGTGAACCAGTCCGGATGCTCTTCCAGCATGGCCGGACGCTCCTGACGAGGCGGATTCAAGGTCCATACCCATGCGTACACTTTGATTCCGTGCTTCCGGGCCAGTTCAACATCCTTCACATAATCCTCGACGGATGCGGCATGGAGCATGACCGCGTCCAGGCCGGCCTCTTCCATGTGGGCGAATGCCGCCTCGACATCCACCGAGGGAATGTCCTCGAGCCAAGTCCAGAACATGGGTTCTTCATCCTTGCGGGTGCAGGAAAGTACGGCCAGGAGGGCGGCAGTTAAAATCAGGTTTTTTTTCATAGGTCAATATAAATTCCAATAAGGTATCTGTATAGGGGTCTGCTCCAGCAGTGAGCGCTGCGTGTCTGTCAGATAATCGGCCGGGACAGCCATGCGGAACAGGTAGGTCCTCCACCAGTCGGCGTCCATCGTGGCCAGGCCGGAGGCGGTGCGGGAATAGCCGAAACTGTTCTCGGAAACCCATTTAGAGGGCGTTCCGTCGGCATTTACGGACACGCCGCACATGGCCATGGCGTGGGTGGAAACGGCGCCGTAGGAGCGGAACATTTCCTCCTTTTCCTGGCGGGATTCAATGCCCAGGACCTCATCTACGGGATAAAGGCTGCGGCTGTAGATGCCGTCGGAGGGGGAAGCATCGGCGGCGGTATCGGCCGTAAAGTAGAATTTGCTGCCGCCGGCAAGGGCCCGGATTCCGATTTGCTCCAGCTCCTCCGCCGGCAGGTTCAGGAAGGTCCAGTCGTCGCCGTCCGCCGCGGCGCGGGAGCCTTCAACGGAGTACATGCGATAGTACGGGCGGGACGGGTCGTTCATGAGGACGGCATAGTTGCCGGGAAAACCGGCGGGGACGAACGCCTCGGCAAAAGAACGGGGTGTCCAGGTCTTTCCTTCGAAGGTGAAGGATTCCGGCGGGGTCCCCAGCATGCTGCAGAGGAGTTTGTACACGTCCCGGAGGGCGGCGTCGCGGACAGCCTCTGGCTCGGTCGTTTCCCTGAGTTCCAGGCCTCTTTTGCGGAGGAGCGACCTGAGCGTGCGCAGGAGGTCGTCCGTATGCCGGGAGGTGTAGGTCTCCTTCATGGCCGATGCCGGCACCACGCCATATTTGCCGATAAGCCAGGCGGCGTTCATGAACGTGCCCCCGTCCCATGTGGGACGACGGAAAATCTTTTCGTTGTAGCGGGAATCGAGGGCTTCTTTCCGGTGCTCCCAGACATTCACCAGGAACAGGTTCGCCTTTTCCATCATGTCCCAGAAATAGGGATACACAACGGAGAACTCCCTGTCTCCGCGGATGGTATTGGCGGTGGCAAAGTACCAGCACCGGCCGGAGCTGTTCTGGTCCAGGATGGAGGCGTGTTCCAGATAATACGTGAGTCCCTCTTCCGTCAGGCCGGTCTCTTTCCGCAAAGACGGAATGCCCCCTTCTACCAGGGGCGTACCGGCCGACCGGAAAGCGGAGGGGTCCAGCGCCTTCGGGAGGGTGGCCTGGTCACGGAACGGCGGCCGGCGGTTTCCCATCAGGGGTTCAAAGACAAAATCGTCCCCCCTCCTGCGGTGGAACTCGTCGCGGACACGCCCCAGCAGCGCCGGGTCCGTCATTAATTCCACGGCCGACAAGTACAGGACTTTGGCCGCGCCCAGCGCCCCTTTGGTCCCGATGGTGGTTCCGCAGCTTGCGGTCTGCTGCCAGCTGTGGCCGACGCCGCCCGGAACAAAACAGCTGTAACGGAAACTGCCCGTAGGAACGGCCCAGGTGACATTTCCCACATCCGACGAGACATAAGCCTCGTAGCCCTCTTCGGCCGGCGGAATAACCGTTGCCAGCCGGTCGATAAGGGAGACGTCGGAAGCGGAAACCCTGGAAACCTCGCGGGCGAAAGCCATCTCGCGCTCATCCAGCTTGATTCCGCCCACCTTTTCCAGCGAGCGGCCTACAAGGGCGGCCATTTCCTCATTGGGAAGACGTTCATAATTGCCGGACACCAGTTCGTAGTCCATGGTGGTGCCGGTTCCCATGGCCGCACCTTCGGCAGCCTTGAGCGCCCTGTCCAGCATATCCTTGACAGTCGCCCGGGAGGGACTGCGGAAGAAATACTTCACGCCGGCCTTGTCCGGGACCACATTGGGGGCTTTTCCGCCATCCGTTATAACGTAGTGTATGCGTGAGGTCTGCGGTACGTGCTCCCGCATCATGTTCATCATATAATTGAAGCTTTCCACGGCATCCAGGGCGCTGCGGCCAGCCTCCGGCGCTCCCGAGGCATGGGACGATTTTCCCCGGAAAGTGAAAAGGACCTGCACATTGGCAAGGCCGGAAGTCTTGTTCACCGTATTCCGGATGTCCGGATGCCAGTCCAGCATGGCGTCCAGCCCATCGAATACGCCCTCCCGCATCATGTAGGCCTTTCCGCCGCCGCCTTCCTCGGCCGGACAGCCAAAAAGCTTCACGGTTCCGGCATGGCCGCTTTCGGCAAGCCATCTGGACACGGCCACGGCGCCGGCAATCGAGCCGGTTCCCAGCACATTGTGTCCGCAAGCCTGGCCTGCCGCTCCGGGGACGAGCGGTTTCCTGTATGGGACGGTATCCTGGCTCATGCCCGCAATGGCATCGTACTCCGCCATCATGCCTATGACGGGAGAACCGCTGCCGAAACTTGCCACGAAGGCTGTCGGAATGCCGGCGACGCCGCGCTGTACCTCGAACCCCTGGCTCTCCAGAAAGGCCGTCCACTGTTCGACGCTTTTGAACTCCTTGTAGGCCGTTTCGGCATAATTGAAAATGTTTTTCTGCAGGGAGTCATATAGTGCAAAGTGCGTGTCCAGGTATTTGATGCCCGCATCGGAACGAAGCTTTTTCCTTGTCCCGGCAGCCAGCGGGGCAAGCATCAGGACGGTTAGGAGGATGCATGCAAAACGTTTCATGGCAGTATTATTTTCTGAACCAGCCCCTGAAGGCGGCAAAACCCAGTACGGACACGCCGGCTACGGCGCAGACCGTCACGAACAGCCATCCCCAGCCGTATGCGAAGGCAACGGGAGAGAGGCTTACGAGGGCGATTTCCACGGGAGCGATGTAGAGGTAGGCCAGGGCGTAATCGTCCAGGCAGCCGCTTTTGGAATCGGGGTCCGTAATTCTCAGGAGGGCGATTCCCATGGCCATGGTCCCCGTGAACCACCCCCAGGTGAAGATGGATTTCTCAAAGGAGTAATCCTTGTGGATACGGGCGCCCACCCAAAAGACATACAGCGCCGTAAACAGCAGTCCTACAGTCAGAAGGATGATGATGGGCACAATGTACCGGCCCACTACTTCCAGCTTGATGGACGCCACGCCGAACGCCACCAGATAATCCGTAAAGGCACCGCTCATGTGGCCGATAATGGGACGGGAGAGATGCTCGTCCACCTTCACCCGCTTCAGGAACCAGCTCACGCCCAGGCCGGCGATAAACGCACAGCTGAACACCGGGAGTTTCAAAACGGGCCATACCAGGGCGATGAGCTCGCTTATTCCGTAACCGGCCAGCGCGGTGAGCGCCACCATGGCGAAATTGAATGTCATGGAGTCCAGCGAGATGGCCGAGAAGGAGGCCATTCCCATGCTGCTCCGTTTGTCTTTCGGCAGAATTCCCGTCCGAAGTTCGGGAGGGAGGCTTTCAAAGCGGGCCAGGAAAGCCGCCTTTCCCCGGGAGGCGCCCCAGGTGATAATCCACATGCCGATGACCACGGAAGCGATGATGCCCACCGTGGCCGATGTCATGGAAAGGGAAAGCATCTCCTCCACGCCGTAGCGGGAGAATGCTTCGCCGATGGCGGCCGCCGTTCCGTGTCCGCCGCAGAATCCGGCCGGCATGGACAGGCCGAAGGCTCCGTTCAGGGGCCAGAAAAGCGACAGTACCCAAAGGCCGAGGGCGCCGCCCAGCGCCCACTGCAGGAGCATGCCCGCCTGGGAGTAGGCCCACATGCGCCCCACCCGGGATTCTCCCTTGGAAGTTGCCTTGGCGGAAGTAAGCGGGATACAACTGAAAACCAGCGCGATAAGAATGCCGGCGTAGGTGCCCAGCTGGCCGGAAAGCGGCAGCCATCCCAGCACCTCGGGCCCCAGGACAAGGCCGGCGAAACCGGCCAGGAGGCTGGGCGGGATGAAAAGCCGCTGGATAAACTTCACCTTGGAACGCAAGAATTTTCCTACGAGTAGAAGCAGGGATACCAGGCCGATATCCACCAGAAGGGTCCAAGGGGTGAAGTTCATGCTGTCAAGGCGTTTTAACTTTATTCTTGAAGGATTCGAAGCGCTTCTGCGCCTCTTTGTTGTACTCGGTCACGGCTTCCGGACTGAATCCGTTTTTCCGGAAACGCAGGTCCAGGGCGGCGCCGGCCTCCAGTTCTTTCTTCTCGGCCTTCCTTACAATGGGAAGTATCTTTTTGACGGCCTTCACGTCCAGGTATTCCGCGCCTTCCTCATTATGGAAGAACGGGTGCACCTTGTGCATGAGCGCTACGGCAAGGGCGTTTGCCGGAGCATCCCCTGATACCGTGGCGGGGAGGTTGTCACCGGCGGCCACCCACACGGCAACGGCATAGCTGCAGGGGGGATATCCGGGCACGAACCACATCATTCCGGCATCCGGCCTTTGGGTTTGGGTGACACCTTCTATAATCACGCTGGAGGCCGACCAGGGCCGGGGGATAAGGTGATTGTCGTACACAAGGGTATTGCCTTTCAAAGCATCCCTGCCGCTGAATCCGTGGCGGAAATTCCGGGCGGCGTCAAGGAAAAATTCCGGGCTGTAGCCTCCCCGGGGGCGTTTTTCCATGATTTGGCTGATAGCCTCATAACGGGCATAGCCGCCGCCTTCGTTCTCACGGCCGGAAAGAGAGAAGTTGGTGCGGTACAGGACACCGCCTTCGGGAACGTCGTAGCGGGTGTATCCGTGGTCCCAGGTTTCAAAGTACGCCGCTCCGCCATGGGCGTCAATGACCGCAAAGTTGGCGCTTATCGCAAGGCCCGTGCCTTCCCTCAACATGTTTTCAAAGTCTTCCAGGGATTCGCAGATTCCAAGCGCACGGCTCATCAGCAGGCCGTTCTGGGTGCCGGTGTCATGGGGCCGGAGGTTATAGGAGAGGTTGTTTGCAATGGCAAATCCCACCTCGTTTATTCCGCCGTAGGTTTTGCTGTGCCGGGTGTCGGTATCGGCATAGATTCCGGTGTAGGAATAGCGTTCTCCCTTCACGTGGGCAAGGGTGTTGCGGACGTTGTCGGCGTCCCGCTGCTTCCAAATCAGGGGCCGGCCGGTGGCGCTGGCCTCGGCCGAAACGATGGCCGTGGTGCAGGCCGAAGCTTTCACCGACAGCAGCAGCGTCAGGAAGAGTCCGCTAACGGCGAATTTTATAACCGTAGTACGCATAGAACATGATAAGAAGGTAGAACGGAAGACAAATCCAGTAAGCGTTCTGCATGCCCACCCAGTCTTTCATGGCTCCAAACAGGAGGGGAATCAGGGCGCCGCCGCCGATGGAGGCCACCAGCAGCGAAGAACCCTTCTTGGTGAATTTGCCAAGGTCAACGATGGCAAGCGGCCAGATGGCGGGATACATCAGGGAACAGGCAAAACTCAGGATGGCCACGCACCAGACCGATATGGCCGGCGGGGTCAGCACGATGGCCAGGGAATCGGCCACGGCCACCCAGGTACAGATGCGAAGGGCCTGGACCTGGGAAATATACCGGGGAATGCAGATAATGCCAAGAATGTAACCGGCCGCCATGCCTATTCCGGGCCAGATGGTGTAGCTCTCGGGGTTCGGAAGTCCCATGCCCTGTGCGTAGTCCAGTACGGTAAGGAGCGCCAGGTTTTCCACGCCCACATAAACGAACAGGGCCAGGGCGCCCAGCACCAGATGGGGGAACTGCCAGAGGGAAGTCTTGCCCGCGGCATAGGGGCAGTCTTCTTCGTTCTCCTCGCCCTGTGCCTTGATTTCTTCCAAGGGAGCAAAGAGGGTGATGATGCCCAGCGTCACCACTACGGCAATGATGATGTACAGGGGCAGGTCCAGGTCATTGAGGCCGACAGCCTCGATGGGTTTGCGCGTAACGGCGGCGATGAACACCGAAGGGAGGGCCAGGGCAATGGAATTGCAGATGCCCATGATGCTGATGCGGCGGGCGGCCGAGTCAATGGGCCCGAGGATGGTCACATATGGGTTGATGGCCGCCTGAAGCACCGTATTGGCCGTTCCGCTGATGAAACAGGCCAGAAGATACAGCGCGAAACTCTCCAGCCGGGCCGCCGGTATAAAAAGGGCGAAGGCCAGGGCAAAGAGGAAGAACGACAGCGACATGGTGCGTTTGTACCCGATTTTCCCGATGATGGTGGAAGCCGGGAAACTGAACACCAGGAAAGCGGTGAACGTGGCGGCAATCACCAGATAGGACTGGGCCGACGTCAGGTGCAGGTTGTTCTCCAGGAACGGGACAAAATAGCCGTTGATTCCCGTGGCGAAACCCACGGTGAAAAACATGGTGCCGATAAAGGCCAGCGGGAGGATGTATTTGTTCTTGGGCATAAGCTACTGGCTGGTGTGGTATTTTACAAGGCCGTCCATGGGGGCCTTCAGGATGGTTCCCATCTGCATTCCGTAGTGTTCCACGACGGGCTGAAGCAGCGGTCTGAAGTAGTAGGCCACGGAGCCCACGGCGTTGAAAGTGTATTTCCGGTAGTCCGGATAGTGGGTGACGATACGGTCGAAGAATTTGACGAACGAATCCCTGACCAGTTCGGGGAAGTACGGGTCGAAGTCCAGGTGCTCGTTGATGAACTTGGCGTACTGGGCGCAGAAACGGTTGGGGAAGGGTTTGGTATAGATGGTGTCGATGAGCTCTTCTCCGCTCATTCCCAGTTCCTTGCCCGTCAGTTCATGCACCTTTTCGGGCATGTTGCCCCGGATATAGTCCGTAATCAGGCGTTTCCCCAGATAGCCGCCGCTGCCCTCGTCTCCAAGGATGAAGCCGCAGGAATCGATGTTCAGGCCTTCGTTGACGCCATCGTAAAGGACGGAATTGGTTCCGGTTCCCAGGATGGCGGCAAAACCGGGGTTCCGCTGCAGCAGGGCGCGGCAGGAGGCCAGCGTATCCATGGCAATGAACACGTTCCGGGCCTTGGTAAACACCTTCCGGAGCGTACTTTCCATGAACGGATACTGGAGCGGTGTCACCCCCGCGCCGTAAAAATAGATTTCATCCACCTCGCCGGGATTGAATTCCGCGGGAAGGCACGACAGGATATCCGCCACGATATCCTCGCCGCTGATGTAGTTGGGATTGTAACCCTGCGAGAAGAAGTCCCGGCGGCCGCTGCCGTCGGGGTTTATACCGCACCACTGGGTTTTGGTGGCGCCGCTGTCGGCTATCAGTATCATAGGCTATTCTTCGTAAATGCCGTGGAGGTCAGGCAGTTCTCCCAGACCGTAACGGAACAGGACCACGCCGCTGGCCTTGGAGCGTTTTACAAACATTTTGGCATCGTTCCGGATTTTCTGCGCGCTCATGGGAACCACCTGCGTGGTGTCGTTGTCCTCGTATGTGGTGATGCCGGCCCAAACCCGGGCGGGTGCACCCTTGGTGGCGAAGTGGTCGGCCGCGGAGAGGGCCCATTCGGCCCCGTGGGGACGGTAAGAGTCGCAGCGGTAGTAAATCATGGGCATGAGAATGTCTATGTACTGTCCCATCTGCGAAGGGTCCTGTCCGTAGTAGTGCTCGCTGTCGGGCTCGGGCATGAGGGCGGCCGAAAGGACGATTCCGGGATTCTTCGCCTTCAGGGCTTCGCTGATTTGGCGGCAGAACTCAGTTACGCAGCCCGTAGCCGTGACTTCCGGGGAGGGATTGTGCTTGTGGGCCGTTCCGCCGAAACGGATGTAATCCAGGTGGATGCCGTCAACGCCCAGGTCCGCGTAATGGCAGGCACGGGCAATCACCTCGTCAAAGTACTCCTGCTTGTAGCGATTGTTTTCGTCATCCACGGGATTTATCCACTTCCCGTCCTTGTAAAAGCACTGGAACCAGATATGTACCTTCATACCCTTTTCCTGGGCACTGTGGATAAAGGCCAGCGTGGAATCTTCCCCGTGGTTTTTGAAGGCCACCTCGTGAAGGATAATGTTGCCGATGTCCTTGGCCTTCAAACTGTCCAGCTGTACGTCGTTCATGTATTTGGACCAGAGCCAGATACCGTTGGTATTGACGGCCTCATCGGCCGCTTTGGGGGCGCAGGCCGCCAGAAGGAGGCCCAGAGAAAGGGCGGAAAGCAGTTTTTTCATAGTTTAGAATTCAAGCTGATAGTAACGTCCGTTGAAGGTTTCCATGCCTTTCCACTTGGGCGTTCCCCAGGTGGAGTCGTTGTTGGTGGGGTCGGCAATCCACCATTTTCCGTCCACATAGATTTCGGGAATCACATGGCCGGTCACAGTGGAATAGTAACACTGCCCGTGCAGGTAGCGGGCCGGAATGCCGGTGGCGCGGCACATGGCCACGGTGGCATGGGTAAGGTCGCAGCAGTTGCCGCCCTTGGCCTGGATGGTTCCCACGGCTCCCTTTTTGGTATTCATATAGTTCTCCCATTCCCACGCATCGCGGGCGTACTCGTAGATGGCTTCGGCCTTCTGGCGGTCGGTGGCCGTGGCCGGAAGGTTCTTGATGGCCTCGTCGCGGGCGGCAATCACCACGGGGTCGTCGATGGGGCAGTTGGCGGTGGCGTCCAGATAAGTGGAAGGCCAGGCGGAAACCTCTTCGGGCCAGGTGCCTTTGTTCTTCACGAAATAGTTGAAGGTGCGGGCCAGGACCACCATGGCAGCCCGCAGGTTCATCAAATTGTCGTGTTTGGTCACCACCATGGTGAGCTGGGGCATATAGCCCGGGCTGGTCTGGTCATCCGAGGGGAAGGTGACGTAATTGGGAAGTTGCTTGCGTTCCTGGGCGAAAGCCACCATACGGCTGGCCATATAGCGGATGTGCTGCATGTCAATCACATCGGGGTCGAAGGTGTTCCAGCGGTATTCGTCGCCGAAAGCTACCGGCGCTGCGTCAATGTCCACTTCCTGCCAGGTGTCCGGCTCTTTCTCAATCTTGTCCAGGAGAAGGCAGGCGGCAAGGATATATTTTCCCTTGGAATATTCCAGGCCATCCACGTTTACCGTGGCAGGAAGGGCTCCGGTTTGTTCAAAGACCTCGTATGCATCGGAGAGGGCCTGGACAAAGTGCCCGTTATAGCTGTCCAGGGTGAATTCTTCCACCGGGTCGGGGGTGGGTTGCTGTTTATTGTCGTTGTCCTTTCCGCATGCGCAGGCGCTCAGGACGGCAATGAGAGAAATGAATAAATACTTTTTCATAATTTGAAAGCTTATTGGCAGCGGGAGGGGCGGTCAGGCCCCTCCCGCCGGAAAGGTTCAGGATTTACTAAATACCGTACAGGTCAAAGCTGTAGGCCTTGTCCTTGATGGCAGTATAAACATTGCTGTTGATATTGTTGTCAAGGAGATCCTTGTAGATGCGCATGAGAATCAGCATTTCACGCATAGGGGAAATTAACCCGCTGTAACCTTCAAGGTTGAGGGTGCTGCTTGCCGTGCCGAATTCCTGGAAGTTGCCAATCATGCCAAGAGGGTTGTTTCCTGCAGTCTTGATAAGACCGCGGACAACATGCCAGGCACCTACCTTTACCATGAAGTTGACGTCCACTTCTTCAATGGCGGATCCGTTATAAGTTACAAGTTCGGAATTCGCACCTTCATACCAGGGGTGTTTGCCCCAGGCGCAGTCGGGTGAATATGTAGGCATTGCATCGTTCATGGACCCGTTGTCGGCCAGTGTATATGGCTTGTTGCGGTCGTCCATGGTGGGAAGGAAGTCTTCACCCTCGGCCGTGACAAGGTTCATCAGGCCGCGGATGGCGATTTCCCATGCCTGGGCCGAGGTGTATTCAACACCGTTTACGTTCAATACCCAAGGAGTATACTTGGAATCGTACTGGTTGCCGGCATGTCCAAGATACTCACAAGCGGAGTTGGGTACTACAGGAATGAAGTGTACATTGGTCCAGGCGGTACCGTTCTCGATGAGGTGCTGGTTCTCGGACTCCACGGTGCCTACGGTTGCCTCCCAAACGTCCAAACCCTTTACGAATTCCTTCGCGAAGGCCTTCAGTGAAGGGGCGCTTACGTCACCGTTCTCGCCATACAGCCAGAACTTGAATTTCTGGTCCTTGAGGGCGGTATAGACGTTGGTCTCAATGCCGTTGTCGAGGATGTACTTGTAAATACGCATCAGAACGAGGAGTTCACGCATAGGGGCAATGTAACCTACGTAGTCGCCGTTCTTGCCCTTGAGGTTCAGGGTGCCGCTTGACGTTCCGAATTCCTGGAAGTTGCCCACCATGCCCAGAGGGCTGTTGTTGCCGCCGGTCTTGATGAAGGAACGCACAACATGCCAGGCACCTACCTTCACCATGAAGTTGACATCCACCTCGCTGACGGGCTGTCCGCCGTCGGTCACCAGGTTGCCGTACTCATACCAGGGGTTCTTGCCCCACGTGTTGTCGGCTGACGGAACAGGAATCTCGCTGGTGAGAGGCTTGCCATCCTTGAGCGTGTAGGCCTTGTTGCGGTCGTCCATGGTGGGAAGGAGGTCTTCACCCTCTTCGGTGACCATGTTCAGAAGGCCGCGGATAGCAATTTCCCAAGCCTGTGAGGAAGTATATACAGTGCCCCCCACGTTGAGGGTCCAAGGGTTCTTGCCGTCATCGTACTGGTTGTTGCCAAAGTCCTTGAAGTCGGAGTTGTTGGTGTTGCCGATAGGAATATAGTGAACATCCAGCCAAGCGCCCTGTGCGCTTTGGGAGTTGCGGTAGCCGTCGGCGTCGATGTTGCCCACGTTGGAAGCCCAGACATCCAGACCCTTTACGAATTCCTGTGCGAAATCCTTAAGGGTGAATACCTTGGCTTCGGCACCCTGGGCATACATGTCAAAGTCGAACTTCTGGTCCTTGATGGCATCATAGACATTGGCGTCGATGTTGTTGTCAAGGATGTACTTGTAGATGCGCATCATGATGATGAGCTCACGCATAGGAGCGATGAGGCCGTCATAACCGTCAAGGTTGAGCGTACTTGAAGCAGTGCCGAACTGCTGGTAGTTGCCGATGTTTCCAAGTGCGCTGTTGCCGTCATTGTTGATGAGGCCGCGTACAAGGTGCCACGAGCAGACCTTGATGATGAAGTTGATGTCTACACTCTCAACGGGGCCGCCGTTGTAGGTGAGGCCGTCTTCCTCGTACCAAGGATATCCGCCCCATTTGCAGTTCTCTGAAGGGTTGGGCATACCGGCCTCCAGGAAGCCTTGGTTGTTGCCAAGGGTATAAGCCTTGTTACGGTCTGTCATGCCGGGCAGGAAGGCTTCACCTTCTGTGGTTACCAGATTCATGAGGCCGCGTACGGCAATCTCCCATGCCTGGGCGGAGTTGTACTCAGTGCCTCCAACCGTGATGGTCCAAGGTGTGTACATAGGATCGTGCTGGTTGCCGGGGTGGTTGTCGTAGTCACCGCCGGTGGGACCTACGGGGATAAAGTGTACGTTGGTCCATGCAGTACCGTTCTCAATGAGGTGCTTGTTCTCGGATTCAACGGTACCTACGGTTGCTTCCCAAACTTCCAGACCCTTTACGAACTGCTCAGCAAATTCTTTCAGGCTTGCCGAGCTGGGGGCGATGTACTTGGACTGGGTCACCTTCACGGCCAAACCCTCCGTCACGTTGCCGCCCTTGACAAGGATTTCGCCTTCACGGAGAGCTCCGGTGTTGGGCTCGGCTGTTACGGTTACGGTAATGTCGCCTGCTTCACCGCTCATGGGATCCATCGTAATCCAGGAATCGGCAGAACTCACTTCCCATGCTTCTTTTGCCACAAACTTGAGGCTCTGGGCGGTTCCGTCGGAATCAAGCGAGACAGCAGTGGTTTTAAGCGTAATATCCGGCATATCTACGCCATAAAGATCGGTGTCAAACGTGACGTCCTTCACGGCGTCGTACACGTTTTCTTCGATCTTGTTGTCCAGCAGGTACTTGTAGAAGCGGGCAGCGATGAGCCACATACGCATGGAAGAGATGAATCCGCTGTAGCCCTCTTCTATGAGGTTCTCGCTGGGGTCGGTTCCGTAAATCTGGTAGTTGCCAATCTTGCCGAGGCCCTGCTGGCGGGTAAGGAACCACGCGGCGGTACGGACGATGATGTAAGGATTGATGGCGCTCTTGTTGATAGGCTGGGCGTCGCTCGTGCTTTCATACCAGGGATAATTGCCCCAGATATCCAGTTCACTCACAGCAGGGATGGGATCCTTGAGGGACCCGCCGTTGCCCATGGTGTGGATAAAGGTGTTGCGCTCCTCCTGCAAGGTGGCTGCGCCTTCCTTGGTGAGCAGGTTCATGATACCGCGGAGGGCAACGCCCCAGGTCTGGGCGGAATCATACGTCTTGCCGTCAATGGTGATGGTGAAATACGGCTGATACTTGGGGTCGTACTGGTCTGCACCGTCGGCATAAGCACCGCCGCTCCAGGGAACGGGAACGAAGTGGACATCCTGCCAGGCCGAGTTATTGTCGGTGCAGTGGGAACCGTCGGCACTTACCGTACCCACCGTCTTTTCCCAGATGTCCAGGATACCCACAAACTGCTGGGCGAAACCCTTGAGGGTAGCGGCGGCGGAGAGGTAATCCGTAGAAACGGTCTTGGGAAGGGCGCTGCCGCTCTTGTAGGCGGCGATGGCGCGCAGGAGCGTGACCGTAAGACGGTTGGTGGAGAAAGCCAGGGCGGAGGCGCCGCTGCGCGTTACCAAGGTCTGGTTCGGAATGGTGAGCTTTTCCTCGGTGGCGGCGACAAAGCGCTTGGCGAGGTCGGCCAGGTCTTCCGTTCCTTCGTTGATCTTGGCACCGCCGGTGACGGCGATTTCCTTCTGGTCATAGCTGTCGCGATCCGGATGGTCGGCCGCTTTATAGCCCTTGACCGTAATGTCGCCCTTGTTGGAGGTTGCCAGGGCAACCATGAGTCTGGCAAGGGCTTCCTGATACTGGGGAAGGGTAAGTTTTACGCTTCCCACCGTGAGATCGCTCGGAATGATGTTGTCTTCTTCCCAAGCGGCATACGCAGCAGCCGCGGCATTGACCAGGTCGGCTTGCGCGAGCGTGGCTACGGTTTTCTGATCCGGCTCAAGCTCTTCCTTCTTTTCACAGGAGAACAGAAGGGCGAAAGCCGTCAGTGTCGCCACGGAGAACCATAATAACTTTTTCATTGGCGTTTGTGTTAGTTAGGGTTAATGTATGTGTCAGTATTATTGGTTTATATCGGTTACATCGGCAAAGGTGCCCAGGCCATAGCGGAACAGGACAAGGCCTTTGGCCCTGGAGTCCATGAATACGTCTATGTCCTTGCGGAGGGCTTCGGCGCTCATGCCCTTCACACCGGCATCGTCATTTCCGGTGTACGTGGTGATGCCGGCCCAGACTTCCGCGGAAGCGCTGTTGTCGGCGAACCAGTTCACGATGTCCTTGCAGCCGGCGTCTCCCCAGCCGTATGAATAGCGGTACGCCATGGGCATGAGGATATGGATGTACTTGCCCATGCCGGAAGGAGACTGTCCGTAGTACTGCTCGGAATTCTTCTCGGGCATAAGGGCGGCGCTGATTACCAGGCCCTCGTCGTAGGAATCGGTGATTTCGCGGAGTTCGCGGCAGCAGCGGTTCACGGCGCCGATGGCGTTCACCTCGGCCGATACGATATGCCTGGAAGCGGTGCCGCCAAAGCGGATGTAATCCAGGTGCAGGCCCTTGACGCCGAAATTCTCGATGTATGTGCGGGCGTGCTCGCGAATATCGGCATAAAGGTCTTCGCGGTAGCATTTGTTCTCATCGTCCACGGGGCTTATCCAGCCACCTTTGTAAAAGCACTGCATCCAGGCGTGAACGTTGATGCCCAGTTCCTCGCACTTCTCCAGGAAGGCCGTGGTCCTCCTGGCATTGGCGGACTCAAAAGCCACGAAGTTCAGGAGGATGTGGTCGTAGCCCAGCTCCTTCATCTTCTTAAGGTTGGCGGCATCGTTGTCCATCATGTCCGGAACGTGGGAACTCCAGGCCCAGACGGCATTTCTGTGGTAGTCGTTCAGGGAGAAAACCCTGTTCTCCTTTCCCAGGGTATTGTAGGTAAGGTTTTTCCATGTGTCACCCCCGTCAGGAACGCGCTGATAGCTGCCGCGGGGATAGGCCGCGGCCGGATTTTCGAACGCCTTGGAGCGGTCAAATTCGTCCACCGCGCCTTCCTCTACACCCAGGCGGAGGACAAACTGGGCGGCCGAAGAGATGCCGGTCACGAGGGACTCGTCGGCCGTGGAGAGGACCATGCGCTCTCCGGCACCCAGCTTGGCACCGTCGGCGGCCTTCCAGATGCTCTGGTCGTGGAAATACTCGTCCGTGATATAGAGCTCCAGTCCTTTGAGGGCGACCTCGGAGGAGGATGTGTTCAGAATCTCTACCCACGTCTCTGCATCCGCAGTCTGGTCATGGGCAGCTATTTCGTTGAGGACTAAACCATTATAAGGCGTCAAGTCCGTCTTTTCCGCAGGCGTCTCCTTGGGCGTGCAGGCCAGGAGCGTCAGGAACATGCATATGGGGGGGGCAAATTTCCTCATTTGAGTACACCGGTTTCGCGGAGGTAATTCTCGGCTTTCTTGAGACCGCCGCATTTCTTGATGGTTTGTTCGCAGAATTCGTAGCTGAGGGAGGGGTTGCGTTCCACCATGGTTCGGGTGAGACGGTCCACCACCTTGTTGTTGATGAGGTTGGCGCAGACCATACGGTTGCCCTCCACACGGCCCAGACGCACCATCAGGGTGGTGCTGATCATGTCGCAAAGCAGTTTCTGGGACGTCCCGGACTTCATTCGCGTGCTGCCGGTAATGAACTCGGGGCCCGTGATGATTTCGATGGGATAGTCCACATAGGCGGAGATGGGGCTTTCGGGATTGTTGCAGATACTCCCACAGGGAATTCCGTGCTCCTTGCAAGCTTTCATGGCAGCCAGCACATACGGCGTATTGCCGCTGGCCGATATGCCTACCACAATGTCGTTCGGGGTGATGTGATGCTTTTCGCTAAGTGTTCTCCAGCCTTCGTCCACGTCGTCCTCGGCCTCTTCCAGGTCCAGGACCAGGTTCTCGTTTCCTCCGGCGAGCACCGCCTGCCAGATTTCAGGGTCCACCCCATAGGTGTTGGGAACTTCCAGGACGTCCAGCACGCCCAGTTTTCCTCCGGTCCCGGCGCCCAGCCAGAAGAAGCGCCCGCCGGCGCGGAGACGTTCTTCTATGGCTGTGACCAGTTTTTCAACGGCGGGAAGCGCGGCCTCGATGGCCAGGGGAACTTTTTTGTCCTCCTGGTTGATATCGTGCAGCAGCTCAGCCACAGACTTCTTCTCCAGATGATCGTAAAGGGAAGGTTGTTCTGTAAGTCTTAGTGTCATGGTTCAAATTTAGTTAAAATTTTTTGTATATTGTCTTTCCTATTTTCCTGTTTGAGCGGAAAGCGGCGGCAGCCACTTCCTGACTCCGGTTGATGACAAAGGGAAGTACGTATTCGGGAGAGTCGGCGGTGGGCTCACTCCCGTCCAGCGTATAGCGGATGACGGCATCCGGGGCATCTACGCTGAGACTCACCACCTTGCTGTATTCCGTATCCGCGTGCAGTTCGATGAAGGGGTCGAAGAAGGCCTTGCAGTATCCGACATTCAGGCGGTCCAGCCTGCCCAGATGGGATTCCAGCCTGCGGGTGAAGCCTTCCCAGTCCTTGGGGGCGCTGCTCCAGCCGCTTTCGGCAATGGCGCACATGCGCGGCCAGGCCATGTATTCCACGCGTTCGGGCGTGGGCATGTATTCGGTCCAAACGCATCCTTCCACGCCCATGATGTAACGGGCCTCCTCGGGGGTGAGAACTTCCGGGACGGGATTGTACTCGTACATGGTCCTCAGGAGAGTGGGGCCTCCCATGGCCAGCGGCTCCGTTTCCGGATCGGCCTGCCAATAATCCAGGTAATACTTGGGATAAGGGGCCATCACCACGTAATGATGCTGCCGGGCCGCCTTGATGCCGCCTTCCTCTCCCAGCCACGACATGACCGCCGCGTTGGGCGCCAGCCCGCCTTCCAGAATCTCGTCCCAGCCGATGATGTCGCGTCCCTTGGAATTGATGTAACGCTCCATGCGGCTGATGAACCAGCTCTGGAGCTCGTATTCGTCCTTGAGGCCTTCTTTTTTGATAAGCGCCTGGCAATGAGCGCATTGCTTCCAGCTGGCCTTGGGGCACTCGTCTCCGCCGATGTGGATGAGTTTGGAGGGGAAGAGTTCAAAGACCTCGTCCATGACATCTTCCAGGAACTTAAAGGTCTCTTCCTTGGGGCAGTAAACTTGCTTGAAGATGCCCCACCTGGTGGCGGTTTCGTAGTGGTCTTCCAGGCCGCAGCTGAGTTCCGGATAGCAGGCGATGGCCGCCAGGGCATGGCCCGGCATCTCGATTTCAGGAATCACCGTCACATAACGCTCGGCGGCGTAGGCCACAATCTCCTTCACCTGCTCCTGCGTATAATAGCCCCCATAGGGTTTTCCGTCATAAATGCCGGAAGCAAGCGAGCCGATAACGGTTTCCTTGCGCCACTGTCCCTTTTCGGTAAGGAGGGGATACTTCTTGATTTCCAGCCGCCATCCCTGGTCCTCAGTCAGGTGCCAGTGGAAACGGTTCACCTTGTGGAGCGCCATCAGGTCGATGTACCGCTTGAGGAAGTCCACGCTGAAAAAATGCAGGCAGCAGTCCAGGTGCATTCCGCGGTAGGGGAAGCGGGGGGCGTCGTCTATCCGGCAGCAGGGGACCTCCCAGCGGACACCGCGCTGGCGGGTATCGGCAAAAACTTCCGGGGGAAGCAGCTGGAGCAGGGTTTGAACGGCATAGAAGGCACCGGAAGGCGTTCCATAGTCGATGACGATACGCTGCGGCTCCGCACGAAGTTCGTATGCTTCTTCCGGAAGGCCGGCGTTCATGAAATAGATGGTTCCGGGCAGGTTCTTCTCCTCGGTGAAGGAGAAGCGGATGCCGCCGGCCGTTTCCAGCCGCTCCGTCAGGAACGCCGTAATTCTCCGGAACTCGGGGGTGTCCTCGTCCAGAAAAAGTTTCACCTCTCCGGCAAAGCGGAAGCTGCCCTCATCCCTGTCCACATGGGCAGGAACGGGAAGCAGGTTGATAGCGGCCGGTTGCCTGTCCGCTTTTTCCGCACAGGACAGGAGAAGGGCTCCCAGGACCGCCAGATATGCAAGATTCCGTTTCATTTAAAAAGATTTTGTGACCACCCGGCCGACGGGTTTTCCTTTTTCAAAACCGCGGGCCTTGATAACCGTTCCCTTGTCCACCTGGAAAGGTTTGCCGTCGTAAACGGGAGACTTTCCGGTAGGGATGCTTCCGTCCAGGGTATAGCGTATCTCTCCGTAAGGGTAATCCAGCTCCAGGTTCATGGGCTTGGGGAAGGGCAGGTTGCGGTCGTAGTCGAAAATGACATTGTAGTACGCCTTGCTGTAGTTCACCTTCTTCTGGTCCAGGGTACCGAACACCTTGGGCATACGCTTCCGGAAAGACTCCCAGTCCTTGTTGGAGCGGGCGGTCCAGCCCACCTCGGCCGCAGCCACATTGCGCGGGAAAGCCTGGCTTTCGGCCTTGTCGTTATCCCAGATGTACTCTGTCCAGAGGCAGGTTTCATATCCTACGATATACTCCTTGCTGAGCGTGGCCAACGAGTCCACCGACGGGTAGTAGTTATACACTTTCTTCAAGGGCATGAAAATTTCCTGGGCGACGGAGTCGGGCTGGTCCTCCTGCTGGTTGTCCAGATAGCACCAGCGGTTGGGCGTGAGTATGACGCGGATGCCGCGCTTGATGCCTTTGGCGGCGGGCGCATGACCGCGGTAGGACATGGCGATGGGGTCTTCCAGGGCGCCGCCGTCCAGAATTTCGTCCCAGCCGATGACGGTTTTGCCGTGCTTCCGGAGGAAGTCGCCCATCCTTTTCACAAAGAAGGTCTGGAGTTCTTCCTCGGACTCGATTCCCAGCACCGTCATGAGGTCCTGGCAATACTGGCTTTCCTTATATACGTCCTTGGGCGCCTCGTCCCCGCCGATGTGGTAATAGGGGGACGGGAAGAGTTCGAACAATTCCGTGAAAACATCTTCCAGAAAACGGAAAGTGGTGGCTGTCGGTGCGTAGAGGTTCTTCCAGATACCCCAGCGGGTCTCCACCTCGTATTTCCTTTCCGGGAAGCAGCTGAGTTCCGGGTATGCGGCGATGGCGGCCGTGGAATGGCCGGGAATCTCCACTTCCGGAATAACCGTCACACAGCGTTTGCGTGCATATTCCACCACTTCGCGGATATCGTCTTTCGTGTAATAGCCGCCATGGGGAATTCCGTTGCCGATGCCGCTGTGCCAGGCCGTCTCCTTGCGCCAGGCCCCCACTTCGGTAAGACGGGGGTACTTGTCAATCTGAATCCGCCACCCCTGGTCCTCGGTCAGGTGCCAGTGGAACATATTCTGCTTGTAGGTGGCCATGACGTCGATGAACTTCTTGATTTCCTCCTTGTCAAAGAAGAAACGGCCGCTGTCAAACAGGAGTCCGCGATACCAGAAGGCGGGTTCGTCCTCTATGCGGCAGGCCGGAGCCGCCCACTTGACTCCCTTCACCCGCACGGAGCTATAGACCTTCTCCGGAAGAAGCTGAAGAAGGGTCTGAAGGCCATAAAAAGCCCCGTTCACCTCGCTGGCTTCAATAAGCACCCTGTCGGGAGCGACATCCATCCGGTAGGCTTCCTTGCCCAGGCCGGACACACGCCTCAGCACAATTTTTTCGCCGTTTCCCGAGAGGGAATAGCCGGTGGACAGGCGAATCCGGGTGCGGAAATCTTCCGCAATTTCCGAGAAGGCCGCATCTTCCACCTCAAGCGCCGTTTTCGGGCCCAGGACGAACTGTCCTTCGGCCGGAACAAGGGTCTTGGGGGTGGGGACGATATTATAGCGCGGCGCGGCCGTCAGCCACAGGGCCGACGACAGCAGAAGCAGCAGGATTGACAGTCTTTTCATCACTTTTCTATCTCAGGGTTTCACGGATGGTCTCCAATACGCCCTCGCGGTAAATGGAAGGCATCTTTTCTGACAGGGGATACGGAGCCTTGATGTACACGTGCATCTGCTCGATTTCATATTCGTAGCCCTTGCGTACCTGGTAGGCATGCTCGGAGGGGAGATAAGAATTCTGCCCGTTGGTATAAGCGGCAAAAAAGACCATGCTCTCCGGGAATGCGGCGCGTGCCTCCATCTGATATTCACAGAACGGTTCTCCGTCGGAGAAGAAGAAAACAATGCCGTTCAGGTTTACTCCATGAAGGTGGAAGCGCAGTTTGGAAGGTACTTCCCCGGTTTCGAAACGGGCCAGAATCTCTTCTTTCCACCCCTGGACGTCCCTGGCAAAGCGCGGGAATGCGGTTATGGCGGTGGCGGCAAGGGAATCGGCATGGCGGACGACAGCTTCCGGGGTCACTTTGTCCACCTCGTAAGGCAGGTCCACCGTGCGGTTGACCAGCTTCAGGAGATTCTTTTCGGGAACGGTCTCCAGCGGGATGTCCCGGACGGCCTCTGCCAGCTCTTTTCCGCATTGCTCGGCGTATTCCACGGTCTTGGGCCCCGCTGCGGGGTCGATGTTGCCCTGGGCGCCGGAAAGCTGGAAAACATCTCCACCCCAGGCCTCACGGAGATAGCGGGCGGCCACTCCGGGATAGTCGGAGGAAAGGAGGTAGCTGGAAGGGCCCATGCATACGGGGTGACAGGCAAAGTTCACCAAGGAGACCACGGGCTTGCCGTCCTGGAAGAAACGGGCCACATACACGTCATGATCGGCCGGTCCGTCCTTCTCGCAGCGGTTGGCATTGATGTAGCTCTTGCCTTTTCCCACTTTCATCGTGAACGGTTTTCCCGGAGCCTCGATGTTCCTGACGGCATTGGAGATGACCGTCTCCATCATCCTTTCCTTCCAGGCCCGGTTGGTGCCGCCGGTGAAGTTGGATGCACCGCCGGAGCGGGGAGCGGAATGGGTGTGGGTGTTGTGCATGAGGATATTCTCCTTGGGAAGGCCGGAGCGCTCCGCAATCAGCGTGAGCATGGTGTCGGCGATGGCCGGGGAAATTTCCATCAGGTCGTTGGAAATGATGCACACTTTCTGCGCCCCGTCTCCCAGCACCAGGCAGTGCGTGGATAAGGGCAGGTGGATTCCGTCGGAAAGCTGCTCCCTGGCCGCAAAGCCGGCCAGCACCATGTGCTCTTCCGGCAGGCCGGAGATGTCGGCCGATGAATAACTCAGGGTGAGACCCTCCCGGCAAGAGAGGGCCGTCACCATGAGCAACGCAATGAAAAAAAGCCGTTTCATCGTTTATTCAGGATATCCGGGGTTCTGGACCAGGTTGCTTCCGCTCTTGGTAATCTCGTTGCGGGGGATGGGCATCAGGTAGTTGCGCCCGTCCTCCGGGAAGTACCGGGGCGTGGGGTTCTGGTTCAGGATGCAGTCTCCGTAGTCGATGGTGTATTCCTTGCCCAGCCACTTGTACGTAATGATGTACTCGATGGGCTTGTCGTAACGCGGATCGCTGGTGTAACCGGAATAGTGGTAGGTACTGGCAGCGGGCGTATTGGCCCAATAGTAATTGGTGTTGTTCTTGGCAGGGTCGTACAGGCGGGCGACACGATAGACGGTGTCCATCTGGGCGCCATTGGCCAGAACCATCGTCCTGGCGCTGGCCAGAGGCACGTTCTCATAGAAATCGGCCAGTTTCCAGCGACGGAGGTCGAAGTAGCGGAAGGTTTCGGCATAAAGTTCCACACGGCGCTCGTTCACCAGACGGTCCCAGAGGTTGTCTCCGGTTTCGTTCACATCGGGCATCATCACGTCCGGACGCTGGCGGATTTTGTTGATGTATTTCCGGCAGGTTTCTTCATCGCCGATACGATAGGCGGCCTCCGCCAGGTTCAGGTACATTTCTGCCAGCCGGAACCAGGGGTACAGGAGGGAACCGGTCTGGGATTCGGAAATATAGGTGGTGGGAATGTACCACTTGTACAGTTCCAGTCCGCCGTGGTTGCCGGAGGTGGTGTGCTTGGCCTTGGAAGAATAACCGGGCTCGTCCGCCTTGTTGGCCACCAGGAAATCCTCACGGGTCATGTTGTCGTACTGATAATACAAGAGAAGGTTGTCCTCTTTCAGGGTGCCGTCTTTGTCGCAGCTGCCGTAAGGGAAGAACGGGGCGGCAATGCAGTAATAGAAACGGGGGTCGCGGTTCTTGTAGGGATGATTTTCATCATAACCGGAGCCTTCTTCGAACCACTTCTTGCCGTTAATCATTTCAAAGTCAATCTGGGCGGCCTGCGTGGGATGGAAGGCTTCCCAGCCGTTGAAATACTCCACGGTATAAAGGAGCTGGGCCTTCTTGGTGTAGTTGTCGTCGGCGTCGGAGGTGGCGATGAAATATTTGGCCCAGATGATTTCCGGGGAATTTACGTCCTTCCAGAATCCGTCATAGGTGTCATCCAGGGAATAGGCCCCGTCCACGTCGGCCCGGTCCACGATGGCTTTGGCGGCGTCGTAGGCCCGCTGCCATTTATCCTGGCTGTAAGCACCGTGGAAAATCGTTCCTTCAGGCTTGGTCGGGTCGTTGAACTGGAGAGAAGCGGCCACAAGTGTAAGGCGGCTCTTGAGGGCCAGCACGATATCCTTGTTGATGCGGCCTCTCACGCACTTTTCCTTCTCGGGAAGGAGGCCGTAGGCGGTATCCAGTTCTCCGAGGATGAAGTCCACGCACTCGTCAAATTTGGCACGCGTCACCGAAAAATCATCGTCCAGGCTGTGGGGCTTGGTGATGATGGGAACGCCTGCATACCGCTGAATCAGGAGGAAGTAGGACCAGGCACGCAGGAAAGTCACCTCGCCCACGAGACGGTTCTTGCCCTCCTCGGTCAGGTTGGTTTCATGTTCCTGAATGTAGGTCAGGAAATAATTCATCCGGTAAATCCATTGGTAGGTGCGGTTCCAGATATTGAGGATGGTGGTGCGGGTGTTGTGCGCCTGACCGCCCTCGTTGATATACATGACATTGTCGGGGTCCATGAAACCGGAGGCAATGTAACGGGTCGATGTTCCTCCGTAACGGAAGTAACCCTCATCGGTGATGCAGCCCACGTTACCCTCCTGGAAAGGATCCGGAAGGACGGTGTAGAGTGCGTTCACATACGATTCGGCCAGAGCGTCGGAGTTGAAGATAGCGTCTTCGCTAAGTTTGTCCAGCGGCGTCTTATCCAGAAAACCGTCGTTGCAGGAGGTAAGAGCAAAGGCCGCAAATATCAGAATGCTAATAAACTTTTTCATTTTTGTCGCCTTTATTTAATGATACAAACGGCCACACGGTTGTCTGACGGGGTTGCGGAAGCATCCCGGTCGGTGCCTGCGGCTTTACATTCAATACGGTTTCCGGCAATGCCGGCGTCGGAAAGCATCTTGGCAATCACTTTTGCACGTTCCTCGGACAGGCGCAGATTGGTGTCGGACGAACCGGTGGCGGAATCGGCATAGCCGGTGACCACAATCCGTGCTTCGGGATTGTCGGCGAGAATCTGGCAGATACGACCCAGTTTGAAGGCCTCGTCGGGACGAATCTCAGACTGGCCGATGACGAAGAAGAGGTCATCCGCATATTCGCCCTTCAGGGTGTGGACGGGAACTTCCACTTTCTTCTCCACAACCTTTTCCACGACCTTTTCCACCTCGACAATCTTCTCCACTTCCTTGATGACTTCCTTTACCTGTGCGGCGGTGGGAGCAGCGACGGCAGCGGCCTTGGAGGCGGCAATCTTCTTCTTGGGAGCGGCGAAGGAAACCTTCACGCCGAAGTTGTAAATCCTCACCTGCGGATAGGTCTGATAGCCTTCGTCGCTGGTTTCCGGATCCACATACTTGAGTTCCGAGAAGGTGAGGAGGTTGTATCCGGCCAGATACAGGCGAATGTCTCTCACGCCGGACCGTTCTCCGAAAATGCGTCCGGGAATGGTGTAGCCCAGTTCCACGTTTTTCAGACGCAGGAAGGCCGCGTTACGGGAGTAATAGTCCGAGCGGTTCACGCCGCCGTTGCTCACCGTGGAGCCGATTCTGGGATAGTCGGACGTGGTGTTGTCAAGGGTCCAGGCATTGGTCGCGGCATAATGGTCGAGGTTGCCGGACACCGGATCCATCATCGGAGAATAGTAGTAGCGGGCAAGGGCCTGACCCTGCAGGAGGATGGAGAGGTCGAAGTTCTTCCAGAAGAAGTCCGCGCTCAGGCCGAACACCATCTGGGGAACGGACGTACGGTCCATGCGGTAACGGTCCAGGTTGGTAATCTGGCCGTCGTTGTCCAGGTCGTTGAACCAGAAGTCACCGAGGGTGGCACCGCTCATCTGCGGATGTTTTTCCAGGTCCTCCTGGGTCTTGTTGATGCCGCCGACGCTGTAGTAAAGGGCGGAACCCATGGGCATGCCTTCCAACTTCATGTAGTCGTGGCCTGCGGGCCAGGGCGTCTCGTCCATATAGACGATGGTGTTGCGGGCGTACATCACGTTGCCGTGCAGGCGGTAGCGGAAGTCGATGCTGGGAACGCGGTATTCGTGGCTCATCTGGAGTTCCACACCCTTGTTGTTCACGATACCGATGTTCTCGTCCGGCAGGCTGTTGGTAAGGCCTGTATAATAAGGTACGGAAGCATTCCGGGTGCACAGGATGTTGGAACGGTTGGTGTAGAAGCCTTCCAGTTCCCATCCAAACAGGCCGTTCTTGATATTACCGTCCAGGCCGACATTCCAGGTGCGGGCCACTTCCCAGGTAACGTTGGGGTTGGGAATGGCGCCGGGAATGATGTAGTTCACCTCCTTGCCGTCGAACATGGACTTGTAGGAAGAGGCCGACGTATAACCGTAGGTGGTCATGTACTGGAAGGGGGAAATCTGGTCATTTCCCTGTTCGCCGTAAGATGCACGAATCTTGAGGTTGGTGAGCCAGGGAGCATTGTCCTTGATGAAGTTTTCCTCGGAAATACGCCATCCCAGGGACACGCCCGGGAAAATGCCCCAGCGCTTGGCTGCAGGGAAATTCTCGGAGCCGTCGAAGCGGACGAGCGCCTGGAAGAGGTATTTGCTCTTGTAGTCATATCCGACACGGCCGAAGAAGGAACGGCGTGCGGTCTCGCGCGCGTAACCATTGATGGCATACCAGCTCTTGTCCGCACTGCCGGCGAACAGCTCGTCCAGAATGTCGGAAGAGTAGTTGTTGATACCGGCCGTCATGTAGTCCAGGCGGTAGGAGTTCTGCTCGAAACCGGCGAGGGCCGTCACATGGTGTCCGTTGAAGTCGCGGTCGTAGTTGATGTTGGCATTGATGGCCAGGTTCCTGGTATGGGTCTGATACTCGTGCAGTACCGGAGTGGGCCAGTAGGAATTGGAGCGTTCCTCGAACAGTTCGGTAATTTCGTCGTAGGACCAGTAATTCCAGTTTTTCTGCCAGTTTTTCTTGAAGTTGCTCACCAGGTCGTAGGCCAGGTGACCGTTCACGGAGAGGCCTTTGGTGATAAAGCCTAAATCCCAGTTGGCCGTAAAGGTGGTGTTCAAGGTGTTGATGGTGGAGCGGTCATATCCGGTGAGGTCCTGCACCAGGACAGCCGGGTTGGTGCCGCCGCGAAGGTATCCGTTGGGGTAATAGGCCGCACCTGTGGGGCGCATGCGCATGGCAATGTAGAAGATACCGTACGAGTCGCTGGGGAATGCGGAGTAATTCTTGTGCTGCTGGCGGGCGTTGATGTCGAATCCCAGCTTCAGCCGTTCCGTCACCTGGATGTCCAGGTTGGAGCGGATGTTGTACTGGTCGTAGTTGGTGGCGCTCTTGTGATAGATACCATCCTGATACTGTCCGTTGAACTGAACGAAATAGGCCAGTTTCTCGGAGCCGCCGTTAATGCTCACCCCGTATTTGTGCTGGAGGGAGGCCGGCTTGATGATGGTGTTGAGCCAGTCCGTGTTGGGATAGGAGATGGGGTCGTCCTGGTCGATGTAGTGCTGCACCTGGGTGTCGTTGTACACGGGCGCACCTCCGCTGATGGCCAGGCTCTTGTTGTAGGCCGTCGTGTACAGGACGGCGTCGGCCAGTTTCACCAGGCGGGTAGGCTGCTGGATACCGAGGTCGTAGCTGAAGGTGACGTTGGGGGCCTCGTTGTACTTACCGCGCTTGGTGGTCACGAGGATGACGCCGTTGGCCGACCGCGCACCGTAAATGGCGGCCGATGCGTCCTTCAGGACGTTCACGCTCTCGATTTCATCGCCGGTCAGGCGTCCGAACTCGTCTCCACGGCCCTGCACGCCGTCGATGATAATCAGCGGGCTGTTGTCTCCCAGGGTGGAGCGGCCGCGGATGTACATGACGGCATCGTCACGGCCGGGTTCACCGGAACGGTTGTTTACGATGACACCGGACATACGGCCGGCCAGGCCTTGCGAGAGGTTGACGGAGGAGTTTTTCACAAGTTCCTCACCCGTGGTGGATGCCACCGAACCGGTAAGGGTTACTTTACGCTGGTTACCGTAACCGATAGCCACCGCTTCGTCAAGAATCTGGGTGTCGTCTTCCAGAATAAAATCCACGGTCGTACGGCCGCCGACTTTTTCGGTGACTTCGGTATAACCCAGGAGACTGGCGACAAGTGTCGCGTCGGAAGGAATGTCGGCAAGGGAGTACTTACCATCCATGTCTGTCATCGCGCCCTTCGTGGTGCTGCCCTGGACATAAACCATAGCGCCTGGTACAGGCGCTCCTTGGGTGTCCACCACGGTTCCGCGGACGCTGACGTGACCTCTTTTTTGCGCGTAGGCGGTGCCGAAGGGAAGAATCAGCACTACGCATAAAAGAAGCATCAGGGTGTTTTTTATACGCATATTAAAAAAATTGGTTATAGTCTCTCGGCCAAAGATAAGTATAATGATTTCGTTTTGCAAATATTTTGTTAAACTTTTTTTCGTTTTGTTTCGTTTTGGCAGCAAAAAGCGAACGCGTTTTGCAAATCAAAAAACAAATCCTTACCTTTGAACGCGAATAACACTGAACACGGAATGACAACCAATGCCGAAAGAAGAAAATTCATCCTGGACCGCATTTTCAAGGATGGATTTGTAAAAGTTGCCAGTCTGGCCGAATCGTTGCAAGTTACACAGGCCACCATCCGCAAGGACCTTACCCATCTTGAGAACGAAGGCTTGCTGTACCGGGCCTATGGGAGCGCCATGCCCACCTCGCCGCAGGTGATGGACATCAACCTGAATACCAAGCGCCTGATTAATCTGAAAAAGAAAGAAAGGATTGCCCGGAAAGCCGTGGAACTGCTGGACGAGAACGACTCCATCCTCTTGGGCGCAGGCTCCACCGTACAGGTGATGGCGGAAAAACTCAAACCCAAGGGACGCCTGAATGTGGTGACTCCCGCGGTAAACGTCGCCATGGCGCTCGGAGACATGTCCGGCGTGTCCGTGATGCAGCTGGGAGGCATTCTTTACGGCAACTCCATGTGCGTTATCGGAACGGAGGCCAAATCCATGCTGCATAACCTCCAGTGCACAAAGCTTTACTTCGGGGTGGACGGCGTGGATCCGGCCAGCGGCGCCTCCTGCGCCACCGTGGAAGAGGCGGAACTGCTCTCCCTCATGGCGCGCGTGGCCGACACCGTCATCGTCCTGGCCGACTCCACCAAAATTGGTTCCCACGGCTTCGGGCGCATTTGCGCGGCCAAGGACATCGACATCCTCATCACGGATTCCGGCATCAAGGAAGAGAGCCGCAAGGCTTTTGAAAAGCTGGGCGTGAAAGTAATCGTGGCATAAAAAAAGGATGGCCGCCGGGCCATCCTTCTTCAATTTTTCAAGAGAGCATTACTGCTGGGCGATCTGTTCCAGCAGGGGAGCCGTCCACTGGTGGGAAGCGGTGACGAAGTGGGCTTCCACATAGGCGTTGACGGCGGTGCAGATGAACAGGGCTACGATGAGGGTGCTTACGATGACGCCAATCACGCGCAGGCGCTTAAGCCACTTCTTGTTGTTCCAGCCGACGGTCTGGAACATGCTCCAGAAACCGTGGTTCAGGTGCAGCCACAGGGCGACGAACCAAACGATGTACAAAGCCAGGATCCACCACTGACCGAAGGTGATCATCAGGAGGTAGTACGGGTTTTCAGCCTCTCCGCCCATGAATTCCTGCAGCTGCATCTCGGCCCAGAAATGGGAGAGGTGGAAGCACAGGAAGCCCAGGATGACAAGGCCGAGCACAAACATGTTCTTGGCGCTCCAGCTGTCGTTCTTGGCCTTGGAGGCGACCTCGTAGCGCTTTACGCCGCCACGGCGACGGAAGTTCTGTACGCTGAGCCAGATACCATAGACGATATGGACGAGGATGCCCAGGGCCAGGATGGGAACCATGATGTCTATCACGGGAGAGGACATGAAGTCGCAGCCCAGCTGGAACCAGCCGTCTCCATGGGAGTACGGCATGTTGTCTGCCGCTACCTTGCCGAACTTCCCGTTCAGGGAGTCGATGACGGAGAAGAAATTAATGGTGCCGTGCAGGAGCAAGAAGATGATAAGGAATGCGCCAGAGATGCTCTGGATAAACTTCTTGCCGATGGAGGAGGTCAGGAAATTAGCCATTATATAGTTCTTTAGTTTGTTTTCAAGCATGCAAATATAGGAATCTTTCTTGGAATTTTCCCACTATTTGGGTACTTTTGTTGCAAAACTGAAAGCAACTCATGTATAAACGCGTACTTCTTAAACTATCCGGAGAAAGTCTGGGCGGTCCTGCCGGGAAGGGGCTGGATACGGCCTGGCTGGAAAAATATGCCAAGGAAATTGCTGCAGCGGCGAAAGCCGGCCTGCAGATAAGCATCGTCAACGGCGGCGGCAACATTTTCCGCGGCCTGCAGGGTGTGGGCAAGGGCTTCGACCGCGTGGACGGAGACAAAATGGGCATGCTGGCCACCGTCATCAACTCCCTGGCCCTGAGCATGTTCATCAAAGAGGAAGGGGTAGAGGCCGTGGTATTCACCTCCACGCCCATGGAGCCGTATGCCAAATATTATATGCGGGACGACGCCGTGGCCGTCATGGAGCGGGGCGGCGTGGCCCTCATCGCCGGCGGTACGGGCAACCCCTTTTTCACCACGGACAGCGGAGCCGCCCTCCGCGCCCTGGAAATTGGCGCCGACGCCCTCCTGAAGGGCACCCGCGTAGATGGCGTCTATACGGCCGACCCCGAAAAGGACCCTACGGCCGTCAAATATGACGAACTCACCTTCGACGAGGCCATCTCCAAGCACCTCAAGGTGATGGACCAGACGGCCTACGCCCTCTGCTCGGACGGCAGGATGCCCATCATCGTCTTTGACATGAATGCCACCGGCAACCTTACCAGGCTCCTTGAAGGAGAAAAAATCGGAACATTAGTACATCCTTAATAACATAGACCATGAAAGCTGAATCTTTGTTAGGTTTTGTCGCCGGCGCCGCCCTGGGCGTATGTGCCGGTATTCTCTTCGCCCCGGAGAAGGGTGAAGTTACCCGTAAGAAACTGATGGACGCCGCCGGGGAAGGCTATGACGATGTCATGGAAAGCGCCGGGGAACTCGCACACGAAGCCCATGTGCGCTATCGCTATGCCCGCCGGGAGGCCAACAAGCTCAAGAAAACCCTTCTGGAGCAGGGTGCGGAACTCAAGGAAGAGGCCCGCAAGGCCATCCTGGAACAGCTGGCCAAACTGGAAGACTACCTTGCCCGGGCAGAAAAGGAAGCTGCCGCGGCCGAGGCCGACGTCCAGGAAGGATAGTTCCTTAATCCACTATCACCAGCGCAGGAGCGGGGTGGTTGAAATGTAGCGAGACAATGGGTTCGGTGGTGCGGTTGAGGGTGGCTTTCCACCATGCGTCGAACACCACGCCGTCCAGCGGCCACTGAAGCCCCTCGGAGCTTACTTGCAGCGTATTGTCCGCACTGAAGAATGAGAAGCGGCGGCCTTCACCCAGGTGGAGGTCGCAGCTGTTTGTAATGGCGAAGGCGGTTCCGTAATCGGAGACGATGGACACTTTCCGCCCGCCCAGGTCGAACAGGCGGGTGTATTCCATCAGCAGCCCCAGGTTGCCGATGGTATGGTCCTCGCGGAGTCCCGTGGCGCCCAGAATCACGATTTCCTGCACCTCGGGATGCTCCCGAAATATCCATCGCATGGCCTTGGTAAGGTCGTTGTAGTCCTGCTCCGTCTCATGAACCACGCAGGCGGAAAACTGCGTCTGAAGGGCCTGCGGCAGGGAATCCAGGTCTCCTACCACGGCCAGCGGCCGGGCGGAGGGATTGTGTGCAAGCCACTGCTCCAGCGCCCCGTCGCAGCACACGACGCCCTCGGCCGATTCCAGCAGATACAGCGGATACGGCTCGGCGGGGAATTGCCCGTTGCAAAGGACGACGATGCTATTCATCTTCTTTGGGAGCGGCTTTTTCCACTTCGGCCCGGGACGTGCCCTGGGTGCAAACGTAGTCGGCAGGATGGCGGAAGCCCAGCAGGAAGGAATGCACATCCATGCGCTTTTTCCCGGAAAGCTGCAGGTCCTTTATGGCAATGGCACCGTCCCGGGTGGCTACGGCGAAGTATGTCTTGCCGTCGGTGAGCACCGTCCCGGGCTCTCCGTGCAGGTCCATGCGCATTTCGCCGAAATAGATTTTGAGCTGTACGGGAGGTTCTTCGCTCCGCCCGGTATGGCGGAGCTCCGTATAGGCGCAAGGGTAAGGGGAGAGGCCCCGGATGAGGTTGTATATGTGCCAGGTGGTATCCCGCCAGTCGATGTGCTGGAGCTCGCGCGTGAGTTTGGGCGCCGGTTTCAGCAGCTCGGAGCCTTGGATGAAGCTCCGCTGGACGCGCAGTTCCACATTCTTCTGCACGATGCCTTCCACCGTCTCGATCACCAGCGCGGAGCCCAGTTCCATGAGCTTGTCGTGCAGCGTGCCGGCCGTGTCGGTGGGTTCCACGCGGCACTCGGACCGCAGGATGATACCGCCGGTGTCGATTTTCTTGTCTATCATGAAGGTGGTGACGCCGGTGATGTTCTCCCCGTTGATTACCGCCCAGTTGATGGGCGCGGCGCCGCGGTACTGCGGCAGCAGGGCGGCGTGCAGGTTGAAGGTGCCCAGCCGGGGCATGGTCCACACCACTTCCGGCAGCATGCGGAAGCCCACCACCACGAAGAGGTCGGCCTTCCAGGCGGCCAGATTCTCGAGGAAGTGCTCGTCCTTCAGTTTTTCCGGCTGCAACAGCGGCAGGTTATGCTGCAGGGCGTATTTCTTGACGGCGCTCTCGTTCATTTTGAGGCCGCGGCCGGAGGGTTTGTCCGGAACGGTGACTACGCCGACGACGTTGTAGCCGGCCTTGATGAGCGCATCCAGCGGTCCCACGGAGAATTCCGGAGTGCCCATATAGACAATGCGGGTGTTTCTGAACATACGGAAGAATTTACTTTTTGCCTTGCGGTACCAGGATTTCATCAAATCCAGGTTGAAGATGCTGGCGTCCTGGATGGCTTTGATGGTAAGCCAGATGCCGATGGGCCCCAACACGAAGGCCGATACAAATTTGCCGATGAAAGCGGAAGTGGTACCGTTGTTGGCCAGGCGCTCGCCCGTGATGTCCACCACCCAGTACAGCACGAAAAACAGCATGGAGAGAACGGCCGGCGTGCCCAGTCCGCCTTTTTTTATGATGGCGCCGATGGGTGCGCCGATGAAAAACAGCAGCAGGCAGGCCAGCGCCTGCGCATACTTTTTCCAGATTTCCACGTCGGTGCGGTGAATCAGGTGGGTGTAGTCGGCCGAATCCATGATTTGCCCGTTGGCCATGTTTTTGTACTGCCTGGCGTTGCTGAGCGCATTTTCCAGACCGCGCAGCTTGGAAGCCCGATTGTCCCAGCCTTCCTCCGTGGGAGGGAGCATGACGGCCGTCGCCTTGCTGCGCCACGCGGTGTCCAGCTGCTCCTTGTGGCCGAGTCCGTTCTGGCGGCGGAATTCCTCCACATGGCGGAGCGTGCCTTTGTGTACCAGGTTGGTCAGGGAGTCGTGTCCCTGCCGCAGGTCTTCCAGATTCATGGAACGCACCTGTTCGCCGTAGCGGGCGCTGTCGGAATGGTGGAAAGCGTAGTTTTCCAGCGGAATCACCAGCTCCTGGCTGTTGAACATGATGCGCCTGAGCGCCAGGGTGGTGTCGCGGTATTTGCGCTTGTTCTCCTCCTGGTAGCTGATGCCGTTGAACAATTGGAAGGTCAGGTAATCCTTTGCGTTGGACAGTTTGATGATACCGCTGTCGGCCACCGTCAGGCGCGTATTCCCTTTGCCCGCCGTATGGTCGTACACGTGGATATTGTACATCATGCCCGTCTTTTTGTCGCGGCGGTCCACCCGGAGGATATACCCCTCGATGCCGTCGTAGAAGGTTCCGGTGGGGATTTTGATTTCACTTTTGGTGCGGCCGATGTCGTCGCGCATGGTGTAAATCTGGTTGATGGAATACGGCACCAGGCGGTCGCCCACGTAAAATGCGCCGATACTCACCAGGGCGCTGACGATGGTCATGGGAATCAGGACCCGCGCCAGGGAAATGCCGGAAGCCTTGATGGCGGTGAGCTCGAATTTCTCGCCCATGTCGCCCAGCGTCATCATGGAGCTGAGCAGGGTGGCCAGGGGAATGGCCAGCGGCAGCGTCTGGCAGCTGCCCCACATCAGAAACTCCAGGATTACCTTGAACTCCAGGCCTTTGCCGACCAGTTCGTCAATGTAAAGCCACAGGAACTGCATGACCAGAATGAACGTCACAATCCCCAGGATCGCGAAGAACGGTCCCACAAAGGATTTGAGTAAAAACTGGTCTAATTTCTTCATTCTAGTATTGGCAAATGCCTATATGCTTGGCAAATCGTCGCTTCGCGACCCCTCCCATACGCAACGTGTCTGACGACACGGCTGTGGGCCCCTCCCTCTTATGTGGCCGAGGGTGGCCACAGATTTGCCAAGCATATAGGCATTTGCAATTAGCATGTTGCTACTTCTATTAGTTTATTCAACGCGGCGGGGAGGCCTTCCACGAGGCGTCCGCCTGCGGTTGCCAGGCCGGGCTGTCCGCCGCCGCCGCCCTGGATGAGCTTTGCGGCTTCACGGATGTCCTTGCCGGCATTTTTGCCTTTGGCAACCAGGTCGTTGGAGTACATAAGCACCAGGTTGGGCTTGCCGTCGAAGCTGAACGCGCCGGCCACCGCCAGGTTCTCGGCCTTTTTCTGCAAAATCAGGGCCATGTTGCGGGCCAGGGCCGGGTCCACGGACGTGTCAAACCTGGCCACGCGCATGCCGTTGATTTCCTCGGCCTGCTCATAAAGCTTCTCCGCCAGCAGGGAGGCTTTTTCCATGGCGATGGTTTCCAGCTGCTTGCGGGCGTCGGCATTCTCCCCGAGCATCTTTTCGATGGCGCCGGTGAGATCCGGCACGTTGTTGAACAGGCCGCGGACGGTCTTGAGAAGGTCTTCCACATGCTGGATGGCCTCTTCCGCCGCGGCGCCGGTGACGGCCTCTATCCGGCGTATCCCGGCGGCGACGGCGCTTTCCGCACGCACTTTGAACAGGCCGATGGTGCCGGTATTTTGGGTGTGCGTGCCGCCGCACAGTTCGACGGATTCGCCGAAGCGGACAACGCGCACTACGTCGCCGTATTTCTCGCCGAACAGGGCCATGGCGCCCATGGCGCGGGCCTCGTCCATGGTGGCGTCCCGTTTTTCGCACAGGGGTTCGCAGGCGCGTATGAGCTGGTTCACGCGGTTCTCCACGGCACGGAGCTCCTCGTCCGTCACCTTCTGGAAGTGGGAGAAGTCGAAGCGGAAATAGTCCGGTCCCACGAAGGAGCCTTTCTGCTCCACATGGGAGCCCAGGATTTCGCGCAGGGCCTGGTGCAGCAGGTGGGTGGCCGTGTGGTTGTTCATGATGCGCCGGCGGCGTTCTTCATCCACCGTCAGGGTGAACGTTTCGTTGCCGTTTTCCGGAAGTTTGGCCGCCAGGTGAATGGTGAGGTTGTTTTCCTTCACGGTATTCAGGATGGCGATTTTTTCTCCGGAGGCGCTCTCCACATAGCCGGTGTCTCCGACCTGGCCGCCCATCTCGGCATAGAAAGGCGTGCGGTCGAATACCAGCTGGAAGTATTCCTTGTTCTTCTGCTTGACGGTACGCTGCTTCAGGAGGGTGGCGCCTTCCACTTTCAGGGTGTCGTACCCTTCAAACACCACTTCGTCGCTGTCGGCAAAGACCGTCCAGTCGCCAAATTCGTTGGCGGTGGCGTTGCGGGCGCGTTCCTTCTGCTTCTGGAGCTCCACGTTGAAGCTTTCCAGGTCCACCGTGTAGCCTTTTTCGGAGGCGATGAGCTCCGTAAGGTCGATGGGGAAGCCGTAGGTGTCGTACAGGACGAAGGCGTCGGTACCGGAAACCACCTTGGTGCCGGCATTTTTGGACATATTGTCTTCCAGCATGCGGATACCGCGGTCCAGGGTGCGCAGGAAGGCGTTTTCTTCCTCACGGATCACGTTTTCGATGAGCTTCTGCTGGGCTTTGAGCTCCGGATAGGCCTCACCCATATCGGCAACCAGCTGCGGAATCAGGCGGCACAGGAAGGGCTCGTTGAAGTCCAGGAAGGTGTAGCCGTAGCGCACGGCGCGGCGAAGGATGCGGCGAATCACGTAGCCGGCCTTCACGTTGGAAGGCAGCTGGCCGTCGGCAATGGAGAAGGCGATGGCGCGGATGTGGTCCGCAATCACGCGCATGGCCACTTCCACGTTGCCGCCCTCGGCATATTTGTGTCCGGAGAAGGCTTCCACCTGGCCGATGAGGCCGGAGAAGACGTCCGTCTCGTAGTTGCTTTTCTTGTTCTGGAGAATCATGCACAGACGCTCGAAGCCCATGCCCGTGTCGATGTTCTTGGCGGGGAGGGGTTCCAGGTGGCCGTCGGCCTTGCGTTCATACTGCATGAACACCAGGTTCCAGATTTCAATCACATCGTCATTGTCCGTGTTCACCAGCTCGCGGCCGGGAACTTTGGCAATTTCCTCGTCCGGGCGCAGGTCGATGTGAATCTCGCTGCAGGGACCGCAGGGGCCGGTATCGCCCATTTCCCAGAAGTTGTCGTGCTTGTTGCCGTTGAGCACGTGGTCGGCCGGCAGGTGCTTGAGCCAGGCCTTCCGGGCTTCGGTGTCCAGCGCGGTCCCGTCTTCCTCGGAGCCCTCGAAGACGGTGGCGTACAGTTTGGTCCGGTCAATTTTATATACTTCCGTGAGCAGTTCCCAGGCCCAGTCGATGGCTTCCTCCTTGAAGTAGTCGCCGAAGCTCCAGTTGCCCAGCATTTCGAACATGGTATGGTGCCGGCCGTCGTGGCCCACGGCCTCCAGGTCGTTGTGCTTGCCGCTCACGCGGAGGCACTTCTGGGAGTCCGTTGCACGGGGGAACTTGGGGGCGCTGTTCCCGAGAAAAATGTCCTTGAACTGGTTCATGCCCGCATTGGTGAACATGAGGGTGGGGTCATTCTTGATGACCATGGGTGCTGAGGGCACGACCGTATGCCCTTTGGATGCGAAGAAGTCCAGATACTTCTGGCGGATTTCCTTTGAAGTCATATGTGTTTATCGTCTTGTTTTTCCTGTCATACTGAGGCCCAACGGGCCGAAGTATCTAAATAACCTGCAAAGGTACATTTTTTCCTGTAAATATCCTATTTTGGCGTTTGGGCAGGATTTTTGTTATATTTGCAGATTATGTCTCCGGTAGAGAAGAACAACAGCCAATTGAAGCATTTCGGCAGCATCCAGCTTTTTGTAGCTTTGCTTGCCGGGGCCTTGCTGTTTGTGCTGTACATCTGGCTCTACCTTTCCGTGCTGAAGATGGATTTGCCCAAAACCGCCATTCTGAAGCGTCAGAATGCCATTTGGAGCACCCGCGTGGACCAGATGTCCCAGAAGCTGGACCGTTACGACGCCCAGATGTCGCTCATGGAGATGCGTGATGACCGCATTTACCGCTCCCTGTACGGCCTGGACGAAATTCCCCAGAAAACGCGCCATGCGGGCCTGGGCGGAGAAAACCGCTATGCCGCCTTGGAAGGCACGGCCCTGCTGGGGATAAGCCGCCGCCTGGATGTACTGGAAAAGCGGGCGTACGTCCAGTCCAAGTCCTTTGACGACGTGGCCGCCCTCCAGCAGACCGCCGGCGACATGGCCTCGCACATTCCCGCCATCCCGCCCATGAACACGGATCCGGAGACGTATCGGCTCAGCAGTCCCTTCGGCTTCCGGGCCGACCCTCTTTCGGGCCTCCCCAAGCGGCATACCGGCATGGACTTCGCCTGCCCGCCCGGGAACCCCATATACGCTACCGGCGACGGCGTGGTGATTCTGGCCACTTACGACCACAGCGGCTATGGCCGGCATGTGGAAGTGGACCATGGATTCGGCTATGTGACCCGCTATGCGCACATGTCCCGCATCGACGTGGAAGTGGGGCAGGAGGTGAAACGGGGCGACTGCCTGGGCCTGAGCGGCCGCAGCGGCCGTATCACCGGCCCGCACCTGCACTATGAGGTCATCTACCGCAAAAATTACGTAAACCCCTATCAGTATATGGATTTGGACATCCCGTCCAAAGATTATATGGAAATGGTCCGCAAACCCGCAAAATGATGAAAACACGTTATTCCCGCTGGCGAATTGTCTTGATGGGAGCCTTGCGCTTCCTGGTGGTGACGCTGTCCGTGTTCATCATGTGCTACATCGTATTCGCGCTGATCTTCTCCACGGACGAGGAGCGGCGGCTGCAGCGGGAGAACAGCCTGTACCGCAGCCGTTACTCGCGGCTCAAGGAAAAGGAGATGCTGATAGGCGATGTGGTGCAGGGCCTGCAGGAGAAGGACAATGCCATCTACCGGGAACTCTTCGAGACGGAGGCCCCGTCGCCGGACGCCATGACGGCCGCGGATTTGATCGCCGGGAGCGACTCCCTGTCCGAGAACTTCTACCTGGGGGCGACGGCATCGGCATCGGGCCGGACCATGCTCATGGCGGAGCAGGTGGACCAGAACTTCGACGCCATCTTCCGCCTCCTGGAAACCCGCCGGGACAGCATTCCGCCGCTTACCCTGCCGCTCAAGGACATGTCTTACGTGCAGGTCGGCGCCTCGGTGGGCGTGAAGCAGAACCCCTTGTACAAAGTGCCCATGCAGCACGACGGCCTGGACCTGATCGCCCCGCAGGGAGCGCACGTATATGCCGCCGCGAGCGGGGTGGTTTCGGAGGTGGTCCATTCGCGAAAGGGGCTGGGCAATATCCTGGAAATCGACCACGGCAACGGCTACACCAGCCGCTATTGCCTGCTGGCCGATATGAATGCGGCCCGGGGAACGCGTGTCCGGCGTGGCCAGAAAATAGGCACGGTAGGTATCTCCGGCACCGTTTCGGCGCCGCATCTGCATTTTGAAATCCGTTTCAGGGGAGAGCCCTGCGACCCGCTGCATTATCTGTTCGCCTCCCTGAGTCCGGAAGACTACGCCCGCATGGTGTACATGGCTTACGCCACCTCCCAGTCGCTGGATTAGTAGCCGTTCCGATCCATCTCGCGGCGCAGGTCCTTGGCTTTGATGGATTCGCGTTTGTCGTACTCTTTTTTACCCTTGGCCAGGGCGATGACCAGTTTGGCGAAGCCGTTGTCCGCGATGAAGAGCTTCACGGCCACGATGGTGAGGCCTTTCTGTTTGTCGGCCTGCTGCAAATGCCTCAGTTCCTTTCTGTTAAGCAGGAGGCGACGGTCCCGTACAGGCTCGTGCTGGCCCCAGCTGCCCCAGTGATATGTGGCAATGTTCATGCCCCGCACGAAGAGCTCTCCGCCCACAAAGAAGCAGTAGGCGTCCTGCAGGGACACTTTGCCCGCGCGGATGCTCTTGATTTCCGTCCCCACCAGCTGGATGCCGGCAGTATAGGTTTCCAGGAACTCGTAGTCGAACGAGGCCCGGCGGTTCTTGATTTGTATGCTGCTCTTTGCTTTTGGCATTTTTGTCGGTCGTCTGAGGCTTTGCCGAAGAATCTTTCGGCCTGCAAAGTTAATAAAAAGATTCTTCACTTCGTTCAGAATGACAAAATGCGTATTTTTGCAGTGATGAACAAACTCAACAAGACTCAGCTTTTGCCGGACCGTCCCGGTATCCCGCCCATGGCCAAGCTGCCGGAACCGGAAGTGGTGGATCCGGCCGCTCTGGCGGAAGCGTATCGGCGGGGCGATATAGACCTTGTCTGCGTCCTGGGCCCCACGGCTTCCGGAAAAACCCGCTATGCCGTACAGCTGGCCCGCTCGCTTGCCTGTCATTCCGAGCAGGGCGAAGAAGCGCTTCCCGCCCATATTCTGTCCGCGGACAGCCGGCAGGTGTATGTGGGGATGGATATCGGCACGGGAAAGGACCTGCGGGAATACGGCGAGGTCCCGTATCACTTGATAGACCTGGTTCCGGCGGGCTCCAAATACAATATCTACCAGTACCAGCTGGCTTTTGCCGATGCCTATGCCGCCGTCCGCGCTGCGGGTGCCATTCCCATCCTCTGCGGCGGCTCGGGCCTGTACATCGAGGCCGTCACGCGCGCGTACAAGTTTGAAAAGGAGAACGGACTGCCGGCCCGGGTTCTACCGCAGAACGTATATTACATAGGTACGCTCGTGTCGCGGGAGGAACGGGTGGCGCGCATCGACCGGCGGCTGGAGGAACGGATGCAGGAAGGCCTGGTGGAGGAGGTGAGGGGGTTGCTGGAGACGGTATCGGCTCAGGACCTTATTTATTATGGGCTTGAGTACAAGTTTGTTACGCAATACATCCTGGGCGAGCTGAGCTACGAGGACATGGTGGTGGCGCTGGGCAATGCCATTCATCAGTTCGCCAAGCGCCAGATGACCTGGTTCCGCGGCATGGAACGCGACGGCATCCGCATTCACTGGGTCCGCCCGTAAATTGTTGTGACACGTATCTGTTTGACAGTTAATACGTTGCTGGAAAATCCTCGTTCAAAATCCGAACGAGGATTGTATAATAATGCATTGATAATCAGCGAGTTGGCTATCACGGGATTGGGTGCCCGGAGCGGGTACTGAGCGCGGCGTCATGCTGAACGAAGTGAAGAATCTTTTTGCAAATTCAAAATATTGCACTACCTTTGCCGTCCCAAAATATATGTGGACAGATTTGGATTGCTTGCAACCACGTTAAAAAATGCTAAAATTACATCTCATATCAGTGTTTTGTGTTTTTAGCCTCCGCATATAGTCCGGGGCTAATTTTTTTTGTATGAAAAACTATCTTTTTACTTCTGAATCCGTAAGCGAAGGCCACCCTGACAAAGTGGCCGACCAAATCAGTGACGCCATCCTGGACCAGTTCCTTATGCAGGACCCGGAGGCCAAGGTGGCCTGCGAGAGCTTCTGCTCCACCGGCATGGTGGTGGTGATGGGGGAGGTGAAGGCGGAAGCCTATGTGGACATCCAGAACACCGTCCGCGACACCATCCGCAAGATAGGCTATACCAAGGCTGAATACATGTTCGATGCCAACGGCTGCGGCGTGCTCAGTGCCATCCACGAGCAGAGTGCAGACATCAACCGCGGCGTGGAGCGCGCGCAGGAAGAAGAGCAGGGCGCCGGCGACCAGGGCATGATGTTCGGTTATGCCTGCCGCGACACGGAGGACTACATGCCCCTGCCGCTGTACCTGAGCCATAAACTCCTGGTGCTCCTTTCGGATATCCGGCACAATGAGCTCCACCTCATGCCTTACCTGCGGCCGGACGCCAAGAGCCAGTTCACCATCGAGTACGACGGGGAAACGCATCAGCCCGTGAAGGTGCATACCATCGTCCTGAGCACCCAGCACGACGAATTCGTGCCGGAAAGCCTGGGCAAGATGTCCTACGGGGATGCCGTGAAGCAGTACGGACAGGCCACGGTGGACCTGGCCATGCAGCAGAAAATCCGTTCCGACGTGGAAAAAATCCTGATTCCCCGGCTGAAGGAGTCCCTGAGCCCGGAAACGGCCCGGCTCGTCAACGGCTTCATCCTGCATGTGAACCCCACTGGCAAGTTCGTGATTGGCGGTCCGCACGGGGATACCGGTCTCACCGGCCGTAAAATCATCGTGGATACATACGGCGGCAAGGGCGCACACGGTGGCGGTGCCTTCTCCGGCAAAGACCCTTCCAAGGTGGACCGCAGCGCCGCTTACGCCGCCCGCTACATCGCCAAGAACCTGGTGGCGGCCGGCGTGGCCGACGAATGCCTGGTGCAGCTGGCCTACGCCATCGGCGTCGCCCGGCCGGTGAGCGTGTACGTAGATACCTATGGAACGGCCAAAAACGGGCTCGCGGACGGCGAGATTGCCGAAAAAGTGCAGCAGCTGTTTGACCTTACCCCCGCCGGCATCATCAAAAAATTCCAGCTCAAGAACCCCATTTACGCTCCTACGGCCGCCTATGGCCACATGGGCCGCAAGCCTTATACCAAGGCGGTGACGGTTCAGGGGAAACAGAAAATCGTACAATTCTTCGGCTGGGAGCTACTGGACAGCGTTTCCGCAGTGAAGCAAGCATTCGGCCTGTAGGAAGGGCATCAAAAAAAGGGGGACAGCCCCTTTTTTTATTTAAAAGTTTTTCCTACCTTTGCGCTCGGTTAGCAGAAAGGGAATTACACCTATTCAATATTTATTCTATTCAACCCTTTTATGAGAAACGCTTTTAAAAGCCTATTGCTCGCATTCACTACGCTGATTGCGGGTACCGTCGCCTATGCCCAGGTGACCACGTCTTCCTTGTCCGGTATCATTACCGATGAGAAGGGAGAAACCGTGATTGGAGCGGCTGTCGTCGCTACCCACACCCCTTCCGGTACCGTTTATGGCGGTATTACCAACACGGACGGCCGCTACTATATCAACGGTATGCGCGCCGGCGGTCCTTACAGCATCGAAATCTCCAACCTGGGTTACCAGAGCGTGATTTTCAAGGATGTCACCCTCCAGCTGGGCGAAAACTTTGTCCTGGACGCTTACCTGAACGAAGCCACCGAGCAGCTCATGGAAGCCGTAGTAGTGGCCGATGAAGGCCGCTTCCGCCGCGAGCGCAACGGTGCCGCCACCAACATCAGCTCCCGGCAGATTGAGAGCATTCCTTCCGTGTCCCGCAGCATGAACGATGTGATGGCCCTCACCCCCCAGGCCACCAGCAACGGCGGCTTCTCCGTGGGCGGCGGCAACTACCGCGGTTCTTCCGTGACCGTTGATGGTGCTGCTTTCAACAATGCCTTCGGTATCGGCCAGAACATGCCTGCCGGCGGTACGCCCATCTCCCTGGATGCCATCGAGCAGATCAGCGTGAATATCACCCCCTTCGACGTCCGTCAGAGCGGCTTCCAGGGCGGTGCCATCAACGCTGTCACCAAGTCCGGTACCAACCAGTGGCACGCCACCGTATATGATTATTTCACAAGCGATTACTTCCGCGGTTACGAAGTGGCCGGCAATGGTGTGACCCACACCAAGTCCCTGAACCACACCATCGGCGCATCCATTGGAGGCCCCATCGTGAAGAACAAACTCTTCTTCTTTGTAAACGGTGAATACACCTTCGACACCCTGCCCGGTTCCACCCGCGTAGCCCGTGGCAGCGCCAGTGATAAATTCGGTTCCGACCTGTCCACCAACCGTCCCACTGTGGCCCAGATGGACGACATGGCCAAATACGTTGGTGACAAGTTCAATTACAACCCCGGCCGCTACCAGGGTTACGACCTCAGCACCCCGGACTACAAGATCATGGCCCGTCTGGACTGGAACATCAACGACAACAACCGTCTGAACGTCCGTTTCAGCCACACCCACAACTACTACTCCAGCGCTCCTTCCACCTCTATGAGCCCTGTAGGCGGCAATGACTCCACCTTCAAAGGCCCCAACGGTGAGAACATCGCCTTCAACCGTAACACCGCCGGCCGTCAGAGCATCTACGCTCTCTACTATGAAGCCGCCCGTTACTATCAGGAGCAGAACTTCACCTCCGTTGCAGCCGAACTGAACTCCCGCTTCGGCAACGTCAACAACATGCTGCGCGCCGCCTGGTCCCATCAGTTCGAGCCCCGTTCCTACGTTGGCGACCTCTTCCCCACCGTGGACATCATGTCCAACGACGGCTTCCCCGTAGGTTCCGACACTTACGGCATGCTCACCACCATCGGCGTGGATCCCTTTACCTATGGTAACCTCCGTGACGTACAGACTATTACCGTCACCGACGAAGTTTCCTTCAACGCCGGCATCCACAACTTCATCGCTGGTGCCCAGTTCGAATGGAACAGCGCCAAGAACGGCTTCATGCAGGGCGGCGCCGGCTGGTACATCTACGACAGCTGGGAGTCCTTCAAGACTGACGTCGAAAGCAATGGCACCAAGCCCATGGCATCGGCCTTCATGATCACCCATGCCAACCTGGAAGATCCTACTGCACAGGCTTTCCCTACCTTCAACTACAGCCAGGCTTCCGTGTACGCCCAGGACGAAATCACCTTCTCCCCGTACTTCAAACTCACCGCCGGCCTGCGTCTGGAACTGCCCATCGTCACCAATCCTTACAACAACCTTAACAAGGATTTCGCCAGCCTGGGCGAAAAGAATCCGGAAAGCTCCTTCGCCGGCCTAAGCACGGCCGACCTGCCCGCCCTTTCCTTGAATGTATCGCCCCGTATCGGCTTCAACTGGGACATCCTGAAAGACCGCTCCCTGGTGCTTCGCGGCGGTACCGGCATCTTCACCGGCCGTATTCCGAACGTGTGGCTGGTTTCTGCCATGGGTAACTCCAATGTGCTTCAGTATCAGTACATTGCCAATATGAGCACCGGCGCTTCCGCTCCCGCTTTCTCGAACAACCGTGCCGACATCATCAACAACGTCTGGAAAGCCAACGGCGGCTGGAAGGTAGCAGACCTCACCGCTCCTACCAGCACCACCATCATCGCCAAAGACCTGAAGATGCCTGCTAGCTGGAAGAGCTCCCTGGCCCTGGATGCCAACCTCCCCGGCGGTATCAAAGCCACCCTCGAAGGAATCTTCAGCTACAACTTCAACGAGGTTTACGCCACTTCCCTGGGTTACAAGCAGGATGGCACTATCCAGCTCCCCGGCGAGCCTGAGGCCCGTGAAAAATGGGTTTCCGAAGGCATCAAGAACAGCGAAGGCCGCGGTGTGAACGGTTACTACGTCCACAATATCAACAACGCCGGTCACGGTCTGTACTACTCCGTCACCGCCCAGCTGAGCAAGAGCTTCGACTGGGGCCTGGATCTCATGGCCGCTTACACCCACTCTGACGCCCGCACCCTCTCCGACGGCGGCGGCGACCAGATCTCCGAGTTCGGCAACATCCAGACCATCAGCGGCGTGAACTCTCCCATGCTGGGTTATGCCTACTATGTGGCTCCCAACCGTGTGATTGCCAACGCCTCCTACACCATCAAGGAAGGCTCCCACGCCGCCACCAAGCTGGGCATCTTCTATGAGGGTATCAACAACGGCTACCTCAGCGGTAACTCCTACACACGTCTGAGCTACCTGATGAACAACGTCTCCGGTGCCGGCAAGGCTTCCCAGCTCATCTATGTTCCTACTACCGAGGAACTTAAGGCTATGCCTTGGGGCGATGTCGTGGACAAGAATGGCAAAGTGCTCCAGCCTGCCGCCGCGAACAAGGCCGATTACGAGGCCTTCATCGCCGCCGATCCTTACCTGAAGGGTATCCGTGGCCAGTACTCCAAGCGTAACGGCGCCGTGGCTCCTTTCGTGAGCCGCATCAACGTGCGTGTCGCCCACGAATGGTACTTCCAGATCGCCGGCCGCAAGCAGACCTTCGAGATCGGTGTGGACGTGAAGAATGTGGGCAACATCTTCAACAGCAACTGGGGAGTGTACAAGAACATCTCTTCCAACATTATCCTCTCCTACGATACCAAAGCTGAAAAATATACCTTCAATGCCCCCAAGTGGACGGCTTACAACAACCTTGCCTCTACCTGGCAGGCTCTCCTGAGCGCCCGCTGGTCCTTCTAAGAGCCAAGGTTTAATAACTCTGAACCGCCTGTGCCTTCCCGCGCAGGCGGCTTTCTTTTTGTTAAAGTGAAAACATTTTATTAAATTTGTACGTTATACTAAGCTAGAAAAGTATCAATATTTGTCCTTTTATGAGAAACGCTTTCAAAAGCCTGATGCTCGCATTCACAACGCTGATTGCGGGCACCGTCGCCTATGCCCAGGTGACCACGTCCTCCCTGTCGGGGCGCGTGGTGGACCAGAACGGCGAGCCTGTCGTGGGAGCCGCCATTGTTGCTCAGCACGAACCCTCCGGCACCATCTATGGCGCCGTGACCAATGCGGATGGCCACTATACCATCCAAGGTATGCGTTCCGGCGGCCCCTACAGGGTGGATTTCACCTGCCTGGGCTATCAGGATGTCGCGTACACCGGCGTTACCCTTCAATTGGGTGAAACCTATACGCAAAACGCCAAAATTGCCGAGAGTTCCGAAATGCTTGAAGGAACAGTCGTGATTGCTTCCGCTTCCTCCAAATTTTCTTCGGAGAAGACAGGAGCCGCGACCAATATCACCAGCCAGCAAATCACGAGCCTGCCTACGGTCAGCCGCAACCTGACGGACCTCACCCGTCTGTCGCCCTATGGCGGTAACGGCATGACCTTCATGGGCGCGGATGACCGTTCCTCCAATTTCACCATCGACGGAGCCAATTTCAACAACAACTTCGGCCTCAGCGGTGCCCTTCCGGGCGGCGGAAACCCCGTCTCTATGGATGCCATCGAGGAAATGCAGGTGGTCATCAGCCCTTACGATGTCCGTCAGACCAACTTCATCGGCGGCGGCGTGAACGCCATCACCAAATCCGGCACCAACACCTTCAAGGGAAGCGTTTATGTGTACCACCGCAACGAATGGATGCGTGGCAACAATGTCGCCGGCCTGGAACTGGGGGACCGTGCTCCGGACCGTACCACCACCTACGGCATGACCTTCGGCGGCCCCATCATCAAGAACAAACTCTTCTTCTTCGTGAACTTCGAGTACATCCCGCATCCGGAAGTGACCACCTACTGGCGCCCTTCCGAGAACGGCGTGGCGGACCCCGCCCTCAACATTTCCCGCACCACCGTCGCGGACATGGAGCGTGTGAAGGACTATGTGTGGAAAAAATACAAGTACGATACGGGCGCTTACAAGGACTTCAACAACAACGAAAGCAATATCAAGGCCCTGGCCCGCATTGACTGGAACATTACCAACAACCATCACCTGGCCCTGCGTTACAACTACACGAACTCCGCCACGGTTACGGGCACCAGCCTAAAAGCATCCGACGCCAATTTCCGTTACGACAAGGATCGCATCGGCCAGTACGGGATGGCTTTCGCCAACTCGTTCTACAATACGGACAACCTGGTCCATTCTTTCTCCCTGGACCTGAACAGCCGTTTCGGAGACAATATGTCCAACCAGTTCCTGGCTACGTTCTCCAAACTGGACTCGGCCCGCAGTTCGCCGTCTGCCTACTTCCCGTTCATCGACATCATGGACGGAAGCGGAACCATTACTCCGTACATATCCCTGGGCTATGAGCTCTTCACCTGGCAGAACGGTTATCACAACAACGTGTTCAACCTGAAGGACGACTTCACCTGGTACATGGGCGCCCACAAGCTCACGGCCGGTCTGGCATACGAGTACCAGATGGCGGATAACTCCTACCTGCGCAACGGTACGGGTTATTATCGTTACAACTCCGTGGATGATTTCCTGAACGGCGCCACGCCGGAAACCGTATGCTTCACCTACGGCTACGAAAACCTCATGCGGGACAATCCGGCCAGCCGCGTCACCTATCATAAGCTGAGTCTTTATGCACAGGACGACTGGGATGTCACCGACCGCTTCAAACTCACCGCCGGCATCCGTATCGACGATTTCTTCTTCGACAACAGCAACATTATCACGAACAAGGGCGTGTATGACCTTGAATACCCGGACGCGAACGGGAACATCCGCCGTATCGACACCGGAAAATGGCCCAAGGCCGTCCCGCTGTTCTCCCCGCGCGTCGGGTTCACCTGGGATGTACTGGGCGACAAGAGCCTGAAACTGCGCGGCGGTACCGGTATCTTTACCGGTCGCATTCCGCTGGTGTTCCTCACCAACATGCCCCAGAACTCTTCCATGAACCAGTATAACGGTATCATTTCCACCACCTATAAGGAGGGTGCCGTGGACACGGCCGATCCCAACCTGGCTGAATTTGCCGGCGACCTCATCACTGACCGGGAGGAAATGCGCCAGAAGTGGTATGACCTGGGTTATCCGAAGGAAATCTCTTCGGAAGCGGGTAAAGCCTCTGCCAAAATAGCGGCCGTGGACCCCGACTTCAAGATGCCGCAGGTGTGGAAGACCTCCCTCGCCGCAGATTATGCCTTCCCGACATCCTTCCCGTTCTCCATTACGGTCGAGGGTATGTTCAACAAGAACATCAACGCCTCCACCATGGTGGACTGGAACATAATGCCCGTGAACGGATTCGCGCGCTTCAACGGCGTGGACAACCGTCCCATTTATCCCGCGGTTTATAAATATACGGATTCTTCGGCATACGTGCTTACCAATACCAGCAAGGGTTATACCTGGTCCGGCAATGTCACCATGAACATGAGTCCTGTCCCGGGCCTCAACCTCATGCTGGCCTACACCCATGTGGTTGCCAAGGAACTCACCTCCCTGCCCGGTTCGGACCCCGCTTCCATCTTCAACATTGTTCCGACGGTGGCCGGTCCCAATTATACCACCCTGCACCTGTCCCAGAACAATACGCCGGACCGCGTGGTCGCTTCCATCACCCATCATGACAAGAGCAACAACCACTTCAGTCTCATCTATGAGGCCTGGAGGGGCGGTTACAACTATTCCTACTTGCTCACCAACGACATGAACGGAGACAACTTCAATTACGACTCCCTGTATATCCCCACGGATATCGATGTGGCCGGCGGAGCCTTCCGCTTCGTCTCCAACGACGACCGCGACCGTTTCATGGATTTTGTGCACAATGACGCTTATCTGAGCAAGAACCAAGGCAAGTATGCGGAAGCGTATTCCGTGTATTCTCCCTGGGTACATCGTGTCGATTTCAGCTACAAGCACGACTTCGTGCTGAAGATCGGCCAGACCAAGAACACCCTTCAGCTCAGTTTCGACATCAAGAACCTCCTGAACCTGTTCAACTCCAAGTGGGGTGTGAGCAAGTACATGAATCCGGACCTCAACGACGGCCGCATCCTTCAGTACGAAGGCATGGACGCGGAGGGCTACCCGCTCTTCTCCACGCCTGCAGCCGTCAACGGAAAAACCCAGACCTGGATGTACAATTCCATCGTAGGCCAGTGCTGGTATGCTTCCATCGGTCTTAAATATATGTTTAACTAATCTGAAATCGCGGTATTATGAAACTCAGATATATTATTGGGGCATTTCTCCTTGGTCTCGGTCTCACCCTCTCCTGCGAGCGTGAGCAGCCCATGACCCTGTCCGAGATTCAGGTTCCTCAGTCCATCGTGTCCATTGACGTGGCCGGCGGTATCACCCAGCTCCAGTTTACGGCGCAGTCCGACTGGAGCATAGATGAAGCTTCCCTCGGCGAGTGGCTCACGGCAACGCCCATGTCGGGCGGCGCCGGCGAGGCGGCCGTGACTTTCTCCGCAGAGGCTACCACCAGCACCAGGACGGCGGAAGTTCACATCAATTGCGGCACAAAAACGCAATATATCACGGTCATCCAGTTTGCCCAGAAAGCGGAGCCCGTCATTCTGACCGTCAGCGAAGCCCTCGCTAAAATCAAAGCGGTTGACAAAGGCGACGGCAACAGCTACTACGTGGACGGCGAATACTATGTCAACGGTATTGTCTGCCGGATAGACGAAATCAGCACGCAATATGGCAATGCCACCTTCTACCTGTCCGAGAACGGCAAGTTCGAGGAAGGCAAGTGGTTGGAAGTCTATCGCGCCAAATGGCTGGAAAACAAGGCCTTCTCTACCGGAAATGAATTTTCCGTCGGCGACGAAATTACCATTGTCGGCAAACTCATGAGCTATAAGGGCAACACCCCTGAGACCGTTCAGGGCGAGGCCCACGTTTATAAGCACAGCAAGTCCCTGATTTCCGTCAACGACTTCTCCTTCGAGAAACTCCCCGCCATTGACACGACGTTCCATATGGTGGTGACGGCGAGCGAGAGCCCGCTGCTGGTCACCAGCGATTCTCCCTGGCTGCAGCTGATGAGCGTGACCGAAGACGGCGCATACGTGCTCCATGCCGATGAAAACACCAAGACGGCCGAGCGCACGGCTACCATCTCCATCCAGGGTCCCACTGCGCTCAAGTCCGTATCCATCACCCAGATGGGTATTCCCGCCACCGGTTCCAGCGTGAGCGACATCGTTGCCATGAGCGACGACTCCCAGGTCCAGACCCTGCCTTCCACGGTTGTGGTTGCACTTACCACCAAGGGCGCCGTGCTTTCCGACGGTGTCAAGGCCATCTATGCCTATGGTGAGGCTGCCGCCGCCCTCAGTGTGGGTGACGGCGTGAGCATGAGCGCCAAGAAGATTACTTACGGCGGCGTTCCCGAGCTCACCGACATTACGGCCGTGGATGTGGACAGCCAGAATAACCCGTTCCAGGCCCCCGCTGCGGTAGATATTACGGACCGTGCCGGCGAATATGCCGCAACGGAAGCCGAATATATCAAGCTGAGCGGCACCCTGACCGTTTCCGGCAACTACTACAATCTTACCCTGGACGCCTTTGCCGACGGCAGCAAGCAGGGGTCCATCGCGGCTCCCGTGGAGGCCCTGAACGCATCGTCTTACGCGGGCCGGAAGATTACCGTAACCGGTTGGTTCAACGGTCTGGGCAGCAGCGGCAAGTACATTAACATCATCGCCACCAAGATTGAAGAGTATGCCGACAATCCTAAGGGCACGGAGACGAATCCCTTCACCGCCAGCGAGGCGCGTGCCTGGGTTCTGGAGAATCTTGCCAGCGGTGAAGTAAGCAGCGAAAGCTATTTCGTCAAGGGCATCATCAGCAAGTTCGCCGTCTCCAGGGAAGTGGAACAGACTTTCACCAACTGCGCCTCTTTCGGCAATGCTTCCTTCTATATCACCGATGACGGTACGGATTCTGACAATTGGTTTGAAGCGTACCAGGTGTATTATCTGGGGAACCGTAAGTGGGTTGAAGGCGACCCCGACGTAAAGCCGGGCGACGAGGTTGTGATTTGCGGACCGCTTACCCTCTATACGCCCAGCAGCGGAGAGCCTGTCCCGGAGACGACGGGTAAGGGTACGGCCTATATCGTCAGTTTGAACGGAAAGACGGAATAAGCTTGCGCTTTTCGTCCGTTACAGCCCGAGGCTCCCACCGAGCCCCGGGCTTTTTTAAATTGGTAGGATAGAAAAAATGTTGTATATTTGTAAATCTGCGAGACAGTCAATAATAACCTTATATTAAAGATAACCTTATGAAACTCAGAAACCTCTTTATGGCAGTTGTAGCTGGCGCGGCAATGCTCGTCGGCTGTGACAAAGAAGTGGACCTGGGACCGGCCAAAGTGTCTTTGGACCAAACAAGCCTTGCGTTCGAAGCAGCCGGCGGCTCTCAGGAAGTATCTCTCACGGCCACCCGTGACTGGGCTGTGAGCGGCGTTCCGAAGTGGGTCGCCGTCAGTCCGGCCTCAGGCATGGCCGCAGTGGAGGCTCAGCCCATTAAAATTACTGTTATGGAGAACGCCGATTACGATCATTCCGCCACCATCGTGTTCACCATCGGTTTTGCCCGTACCAGCCTTACTGTCAAGCAGGCCGGTCCCAAGGGTGTAATCGACAACGGCGACGGCAGCTTGGACAACCCGTACAATGTGGCCGGCGTCATCGCGTATGTGAATGACCTCGGCGCAGATGTGACCAGCCCCAAGAAGGTGTTCGTCAAGGGTAAGGTGTCTGCCGTGGATGAGGAGTTTACCACCAACTTCGGCAATGGTTCCTTCAAGATTTCCGATGACGGAACCACCGCAGGCGCACAGTTTACTGCCTACCGAGTCCTCTACCTGGGCAACAAGAAGTTCACGGCCGATGACACCCAGGTGCAAGTGGGTGATGAGGTTATCATTTATGGTAACGTTGTGAACTACAAGGGCAACACCCCTGAAACCCAGCAGAACCAGGCCTTCCTCTACAGCCTCAATGGCGTGGACAAGGGCGGTGCAGAAGGTGGCAGCGGCGAGACCGGAGAACCTGAGGGAACCGGTACCGTGGACGACCCGTTCAACGTGGCTGCGGCCATCAATGCCGTCAAGGACCTCACCTGGACCTCCACCACCGAGTATGACAAAGTGGGCCCCTACTATGTGAAGGGTATTGTCAAGTCCATCGGCGAGGCCTATGGCACCCAGTTCGGCAATGGTACTTTCTACATCAAGGATGCGGATACGGACAATGAGTTCTATGTGTATCGTGCCCTTTATCTGAATAACAAGAAGTTTGCCGCGGGCGACACCGCACTTGCGGAGGGTGACGAGGTCATCATCTACGGCGAACTCATGAACTACCGCGGAAACACCCCGGAGACAGTCATGAACAGCTGTTACCTGTACAGCCTCAATGGAAATACCGGTTCCGATAGCGGCACCGGCGAGACCGGCGAAGCGAAGGGAACCGGCACGGTGAATGACCCTTACAATCCTGCCGGCGCCAATGCCTTTATCAAAACGCTGGCCGCAGATACTGAGAGCGAAAACGATGTTTATGTGAAGGGTATCATCTCCTCCATCCAATTCCAGTATAAGGCCGACGATTATGGCAATGGCACCTTCTATATTACGGAAGACGGCAAGGCCGATTCTGAAAGCTTCTACTGCTTCCGTGTCCTGTATCTGAACAACCAGAAGTTCACGGCCAATGACACGCCTGTAAAGGTGGGCGACGAGGTCGTTATTTGCGGCAAGGTGGTGAATTACAAGGGAAATACACCTGAGACTGCCGGCAATAAGGCTTATCTTTACAGCCTTGTTCCTGGTGAGGGCGGCGAAGAACAAGAACCTGGCGAAGACATCGAAGGTTATACCATCAAGCTCACCAACGAGAACGCTTGGACGGCCGGTTCGGACGCCACTTACGGCTCCGGCTTTGAAACCACCGTCGAGGGTATCAAGATTGGTGTCTATAAGCATGCCTCTACCACGACCATCGTTACCCCGGACCAGTATTCGGCCCGCGTGTACAAAGGCGCCGTCATTTCCATCACGGCCCCGGAAGGCGTAAACATGACCGGCATCCAGTTCCAGGCCAACGATTACAACAACGGCCAGTATTGCAAGGACCTCACTGTGCTGGAAGGTGGCTCCGGAACCATCAAGGCCAATGCCACCACATACAAGGTAGGCCCTTGGAACGGTACTGCCAACAAGGTGGTCTTCCAGTCGCCCGATGCCCAGTCCCGCCTGACCAGCGTAACCATCGCTTTTGACGGCGGCTTCAACCCCGGCGGCGGTGAATCCGGCGGAGACAAGGTAACGACGATTGCCGGCATTGTCGCCCAGATTCCTGACACGGCTACGGGTTCTTCCTCGGCGGCCGATTATGAAGCCGAACTCACGGGAGCCGTTGTCTCCTATGTAAATGGCAACAATGCCTATCTTGAGGATGCATCCGGCGCCATTCTCCTCTACCTGGCCAATCATGGTCTCGCCGCCGGTGATGTCATTTCCGGCAAGGTAAGCGGCAAGGGCTATTATTTCAATGGCCTTCCCGAGATTACAGCCATTGGTACGGAATACACAAAGACCGCTGGCGGA
>CADAIT010000006.1 GCA_902788095.1 uncultured Bacteroidia bacterium
CTCACCATCGCCGATGGTACTGCCCCACCAGGTGGGAGAGTAGGTAGCTGCGGTTCTTTGGAATGCCGGACGTCATGCGACGCCCGGCATTCTTCGTTTGTGGCCGGTGGCCATAAACCAAAAACCGCAGCCTTAAACCCTTTCCGTATTTTCCGCTATGCGAAAAATACCCGGACCGGCCGTGCCCTGCAGGCGAGTCGCTTCGCTCCGAAAGGAAGAGTGCTGTCATGGGTCCAAAAGGTGGGACGATGACAGCAAAAACCGCCAAAAATGCTGTCTGGGGTCCATCGAGTGGGACGATGACCGCACCTGCAAAAAAACAGGCCCCGGGGGAACCCGGAGCCTGGCAGTTTAATAACCCGGTTGGGGACTGTTACTTGGTCTCGAAGTACTTCCAGCAAAGAGCGCTGAGGGCGGCACCCACGAGCGGAGCGCAGATGAATACCCACACATCGCTGAGGGCCTGACCGCCGGCGAAGATGGCGGGTCCGATAGAACGGGCGGGGTTCACGGAAGTACCGGTGAGGTTGATGCACACCAGGTGAACCAGGATGAGGGTGAGGCCGATGGCAAGGCCGGCGAAGTTTCCGGCACCAATCTTGGCGTCGGTGGCGCCCAGCACGACCAGCACGAAGATGAAGGTGGCGATGACTTCCACGAGGAAGGCGCCGCCCACACCGCCGGCATTGGCAACACCGTTGGAGCCGAGTGCACCGGTGAGGTCGGAGGCGGTCACGACATTGGCGACCAGCATGAGGCAGGCACCGGCGATGATACCGCCGATAATCTGGCCCACCCAGTAGCCACAGGCGTCTTTCCAGCTCATGCGGCCGCTCAGGGCGACAGCCAGGGTGATGGCCGGGTTGATGTGGCAACCGCTCACGCCGCCGATGGTATAGGCCATGGCAACAACCGTGAGACCGAAGGCAATGGCAACACCTACTACACCGGCGGGTTCTCCGCAACCGATGAACATGGCCGATGCGCAGCCCAGGAACGTGAGTACAAAGGTACCCAGACATTCAGCAACATACTTTTTCATAATAAATAAAAATTAAGGTTTGGTTGAAAAGTGTTCTTTTATCTGATAGCGGTTCCGCTCCGGCGCATTGCGGGAAACCAGTTCCCCCAGGAATCCTGCCAGGAACAGCATGACGCCCAGCACCACCGCCAGCAGGGCCAGGTAAAACAGCGGCTGTTCCGTGACGGCGCGGTACTTGAGCCCTTGCGCCTGATGCACCAGCTTGGCCACGATAATCCAGACGGTCATCACGAAGCCGATCAGGAACATGAGGGTGCCGCTGGTGCCGAAGAAATGCATCGGCTTGCTGCCAAAGCGTGACAGGAACCACAGGCTCATCAAGTCCAGGAAGCCATGTACGAAGCGGTCCATGCCAAACTTGGAAACGCCATACTTGCGTTTCTGATGATGGACGGGTTTTTCGCCGATTTTCCCGAAGCCCGCATTTTGGGCGAGGTAGGGGATGTAGCGGTGCATTTCGCCGTACACCTCTATATTTTTGACGACATCGGCCTTGTAGGCCTTGAGGCCGCAGTTCATGTCATGCAGCTTGATGCCGGTGACTTTTCGTGCAGTCCAGTTGTACAGCTTGGAAGGAAGGTTCTTGGTAAGGGCGTTGTCCTGCCGATGCTGTTTCCAGCCGCTCACCAGGTCATAGCCCTCTTCCCGAATCATGCGCACCATCTCCGGAATCTCTTCCGGCGAATCCTGCAGGTCCGCGTCCATGGTGACGACGATGTCCCCCCGGGCTGCGGAAAAACCTTCGTACAGGGCTGCCGATTTGCCATAGTTCCGGCGGAAACGGATGCCGTGCACTTGACCGCTCATTTGCCGGATTGCCTCCCACGAACCGTCGGTGGAACCGTCATCCACGAAGATAAGTTCGTAGGTGAAGCCTTGTAGGGAGCGGTCGATCCAAGCCTTGAGCTCCGGCAGGGAATCGGCCTCGTTGTATAGCGGTATAATGATAGACAAGTCCATAACTTATTGCTCGTCAGGTGTGTTTTCGTCTTCAGGGGGATTTTGGAACGGCGGGCCGAAGATTTTTTCCAAAAAGATGTAGCGGGACATGATGCTGGACAGCACCGTACCGTACAGGAAGCAGTACATCCATTGGAAAAGGAAGGTGAGCAGCGGCAGTTTGTCCAGCATGCCGTCCATCTGCTCCTGCTGGGCGGCGCCCATGGGCATGGCCTCGGAAACGGCGCTCACCAGCTGGTCCATGGTCTCCTGCGGCATATACAGGATAATCAGGGCCTGGGCCGACGCGAGCAACAGGCCGCTCAGCAGCGCCGCCCGTCGTCCCAGTTTGAACGTGTCCGCCATTTTGACGTCCTGGTACTTGTCCCGCAGGTCCAGCTGCACCTTTTTCATGAGAAGGATGCAGCCGAAAAACTCCACGGTCCACAGAATGATGAAGGCCGCCTGCGTCAGGAAATTGCTCCCGCTCATGCCGGCCAGCTCCTTGAGGGCGAGGCAGGACACGGAAACAAGCCCGAACAGGACGCCAGCCTTGGCAGCCTCGTTCCAGAGGATGGTGTTGTCCAATTTCCCTTTCATCGCATACAAAGATACATAAAAAATTCGTATATTTGCGGGCTATTGTACAATAGCGAGTGAAAGACATTGTAAGTAATAAACTCAAATTTATGATTAACATTACGTTCCCGGATGGAAGTGTGCGTCAGTACGAGGCTGGCGTAACAGGTTATGAGATTGCCATGGGCATCAGCCCGCGTTTGGCAGAACAGGTACTGGCGGTTCAGGTAAAATATCCTGCCGAGCCGGAAACTTCCCGCGGAACCACCATCGACCTTACCCGTCCCATCACGGAAGACTGCGCCGTGCGTCTTTTGAAATGGGAGGACGATGAAGCCAAGAAAGTGTTCTGGCACAGTTCTTCGCACCTGATGGCAGAGGCGCTGGAGGCCTTGTTCCCGGGTGTGAAGTTCGGTATTGGCCCGGCCATTGAAAACGGTTTCTATTACGATGTGGACATGAACGGCCGCACCCTCACGGATGCGGACTTCAAGGCTATTGAGAACAAAATGCTGGAATTCGCCCGTCAGAAACAGGATTTCCAGCGTATCGAAGTCTCCAAGGCCGAAGCCCTCAAGTATTTCACCGAGAAAGGAGACCAGTACAAGCAGGAGCTCATCTCTGAACTGGAAGACGGCACCATTACCTATTATACCAACGGCCAGTTTACGGACCTGTGCCGCGGACCGCACCTGAAGAATACGGACGTCATCAAAGCCGTGAAGGTGCTCTCCCTTGCCGGGGCATACTGGCGCGGCGATGAAAAACGCCAGCAGCTCACCCGTATTTACGGCATCACCTTCCCCAAGGCCAGCCTGCTCACCGAGTACCTGCAGATGCTGGAAGAGGCCAAAAAGCGGGACCACCGCAAAATTGGCAAGGACATGGAGCTGTTCACTTTCTCCCAGCGCGTAGGCGCCGGCCTGCCCCTGTGGCTGCCCCGCGGCGCCGCCCTGCGCAACACCTTGCAGGCCTTCCTGGCCAAGAAGCAGGCGGAATACGGCTATCTGCCTGTGGTAACGCCCCATATCGGCGGAAAGGAACTCTATGTGACTTCCGGTCACTATGCCAAGTACGGCAAGGATTCCTTCCAGCCCATCCATACGCCGCAGGAAGGGGAGGAGTACCTTCTCAAGCCCATGAACTGCCCGCACCACTGCGAGATTTACCGCAGCGCCCCGCGCAGCTACCGCGACCTGCCCCTGCGTTTTGCCGAGTTCGGCACCGTCTATCGCTACGAGCAGTCCGGTGAACTTCACGGCCTTACCCGCGTGCGCAGCTTCACCCAGGACGACGCCCATCTTTTCTGCCGCCAGGACCAGCTTCAGGAGGAATTCGAAAAGGTGATAGACCTCATCCTGTACGTGTTCAAAACCCTCAAGTTCGACAAATTCACCGCCCAGGTATCGCTGCGGGACCCCAAGAATCCGTCCAAATACATCGGCTCCGATGAAAACTGGAACAAGGCGGAGCAGGGTATTATCGACGCTGCCAAGAAGAAAGGCCTTCCGTACGTAATCGAGACGGGAGAGGCCGCTTTCTACGGGCCCAAGCTGGACTTCATGGTGAAGGACGCCATCGGCCGCAGCTGGCAGCTGGGTACCATCCAGGTGGACTACAACCTGCCGGAGCGCTTTGAGCTGGAGTATGTGGACTCCGACGGCTCCCGCAAACGCCCGGTCATGATTCACCGCGCCCCGTTCGGCTCCCTGGAGCGCTTCGTGGCCGTGCTGCTGGAGCACACCGCCGGACACCTGCCGCTGTGGCTGCATCCGGACCAGGTCAAAGTGCTGCCTGTGAGTGAAAAATATGCAGATTATGCGAAAAAAGTTGTAAATCTGCTAAATAATTCCGAAATTCGCGCCTCTATAGACGACCGGAACGAGACACTCGGCAAGAGAATCCGTGAGACTTCTCTCAAGAGAGTTCCGCTTCTGGTGATTGTCGGCGAAAAGGAGACGGCCGACGAAACCGTGTCTGTACGCCGTGGAACCGAGGACCAGGGTTCCATGAGCGTGCCCGCTTTTGTGGAGTATGTCCGCAATGCCGTGGCAGAGGAACTGGCCCAGTAAGTTTAATTATTAAAGGAGCAAAACTATCGCAACGCCTTTCAAACCGAGACCCGGTGGTCTCAAGAAAAAGAAGCCTGTGCAGGTGCAAGGTGTCCAGAAGGACGAAAACGCCCTTCGGATTAATCGTGAAATTACCGCATCTCAGGTCCGTCTGGTAGGGGAGAACATCCCTGAACAGGGCATTTATCCTTTCACCAAGGCCCTGGCCCTGGCCCAGGAGCTGGAACTGGACTTGGTGGAAATCAGTGCCAAGGCAGACCCTCCCGTTTGCAAAATTCTGGACTACCAGAAGTATTTGTACCAGCAGCGCAAGAAGGCGAAGGAGATGAAGGCCAACGCTGCGAAGATTGTCATCAAGGAAATCCGCTTCGGCCCCAATACGGACGAGCACGATTTCCAGTTCAAGCTCAAGCATGCGCAGGAGTTCCTGCAGGAAGGGTCCAAGGTAAAGGCCTCCATATTCTTCCGCGGCCGCTCCATTCAGTTTGCCGAGCAGGGAGAGAAGCAGCTGCTTCGATTCGCCGTGGAACTGGAAGAGTTCGGCCGTCCGGAAAACATGCCCACCCTGGAAGGCAAGCGCATGACCATGATGCTGGCTCCCGTGAAGAAGAAATAAGCCGCCCTGTCATTCTGAGCGAAGCGAAGAATCTCATCGGCCTATATGTATAATTATTAATTGTTTAACACAATGGCAAAGCTTAAAACCAACTCCGGTGCCAAAAAGCGCTTCACGCTTACCGGATCGGGAAAGATCAAGAGGAAGCACGCTTATCTCACCAAGAAGACCAAGAAACAGAAACGCAACCTGGATCACTTCGCCATCCTCGAGAAGGTCGATGTGCGCCGCGTAAAAGAGCTCCTGGTCCTGTAATTATGTTTAACTGGAACGCAGTCGTAAAGCACATCGGACAAGATGTCACTGCCTCCAAAAAAGTAAAAATTTATGCCTAGATCAGTTAATTCTGTTGCCTCAAGGGCACGCCGCAAGAAGATTCTTTCCAGAACCCGCGGCAACTTCCTGTCCCGCAAGAACGTGTGGACAGTCGCCAAGAACACCTACGAAAAAGGTCTCACCTACGCCTATCGTGACCGCAAGGCCAAGAAGCGTGAGTTCCGTTCCCTGTGGATTCAGCGTATCAACGCCGCCGCCCGTCAGTACGGTCTCACCTATTCCCAGCTCATGGGACGCCTGGCCAAGCAGAACATCGGTCTCAATCGTAAAGTCCTGGCAGACCTTGCCATGAACAATCCTCAGGCTTTTGAGGCTATCGTAAAATCTGTAAAGTAGCTTTGTAGCCGTGAGCTGGAAGGAAATCATCCGAAACAAGTGGGTAAAGCTGGGCTTCTGGGCTCTGCTCTACACTGCATGGGTGATCTGGTTCGGAAACTATTGGTGGCTTTTGGGCCTGGGCGTCCTCTTCGACTTTTTCATTACCAAAAAAGTGAAGTGGCTCTTCTGGAAGAAGGAATACGCCCCCGGAGAAAAGCACAATGTGTGGCTGGACTGGCTGGATGCCATCATCTTCGCCGTGCTCGTCGTCACGCCCATCAATATGTTCTTCTTCCAGGCCTTCAAGATTCCTTCCTCCTCCATGGAAAGTACGCTGTACACCGGAGACCATCTCTTCGTGTCCAAGCTCACTTACGGGCCGCGCGTTCCCCAGACGCCGCTCACCATTCCTTTTACGCACAACCGTGCTTTCGGCCATGAGTCGTATTCCACGCTCATCCAGAACAAGTACCGCAGGCTGAAGGGATTCCGTGAGGTAAAACGCGGGGACGTCGTGGTGTTCGGATTCCCCAATGGAGACACTGTCCTTACCCGCCGTCCGGCCGACGATTACCACGCCTGGGTCCGGAACTACGGAAGGGAACAGACCATTGCCCAGTTCGGCCCGGTGATTGTCCGCCCGACCGACAAAAAAGACCACTATGTCAAGCGTTGCGTCGCCGTTGCCGGTGACACGCTGGAAGTCAAGGACGGTCTGGTATGGGTGAATGGCGAAAAGGAACCCGACTATCCCGGAAGGCAGCTCACCTATCAGGTCATTACCACCGGCAACCGTATCAACCAGCTCAAGCTGGAAGAATTGGGCCTGAACCTGAGTGAGTTGTATTTCGACTCCCGCCTGCCCGGCTATCCCATGATGCCGCTGACGGAGAAAATGCTGGACGAATTGGAAGACATCAAGACGGTGGTGGAGATTACTCCTAACCGGGAGCGCTACGCTACTGCCGGACAGGATATCTTCCCGTACGACGGGGCATGGACCTGCGATTATTTCGGCCCGCTCTGGATACCCCGGAAGGGCGTTACAGTGAACATCAGCCCGGACAACCTGCCGCTGTACGAGCGCATCATCCGGGACTATGAGCACAACACGCTGGAGGTGAAAGAGGATGTCATTTACATCAACGGAGCCCATGCGACAACGTACACTTTCCAACAAGACTACTACTTCATGATGGGTGACAACCGGCACAATTCCTTGGATTCCCGTTACTGGGGGTTCGTTCCGGAAGACCACATAGTCGGTACGCCTTCCATCATCTGGCTCTCTACGGATGAGAGTAAAAGCTTCCCCAAAAGCATTCGGTGGAAACGATTCCTGAAACTCGTTTAACACCCAAACAAGTAACAATTAAAAAAGTAAAATATTATGTCAAAGGTTTGTCAGATAACCGGTAGGAAGAGAATGATTGGTAACAATGTTGCCCATTCCAAGCTGCGCACCAAGCGCGACTTCTCCCTCAATCTCAAGACCAAGAAATTCTGGTCTGAATCCGAACAGCGTTTCGTCACCCTGAAAGTGACCACCAAGGGTATGCGCATCATCGAGAAGAATGGTCTCGACGCCACCCTGAAGGCCGCCCAGGAGAAAGGATACGTAAGCCTTGTTTAACCCTTTAATCCTTATCAATTATGGCAAAGAAAGCTAAAGGTAACAGGGTGCAGGTCATCCTGGAGTGCACAGAACAGAAAGCCAGCGGTGTTCCCGGTATGTCCCGTTACATCACCACCAAGAACAAGAAGAACACCCCGGACCGCCTGGAGCGTATGAAGTACAATCCGTACCTCAAGAAAGTCACCCTTCATCGTGAAATCAAGTAAAACCGTTTAGACTATGGCAAAGAAAGCAGTTGCAACCTTCGATGCAAAAGCCGGTGCAAAGCACATGGTGAAGGTTATCCGCATGGACAAGAGCCCCAAGACCGGTGCCTACGTGTTTGTAGAGCAGCTGGTTGAGGAAGGCAAAGAGAAAGAATTTTTCAACAAGAAATAGTTTCTCCCTAAATAACAGAAAACCGTCCTTGTTCAAGGGCGGTTTTTTGTATTCGCCCCACCTTGCCCGGCTCCGACCGGGCATCTCCCTGTCCTACCCTATAGCCCTCTTCCTGTCAGCCGCCGCACTTGGTAGTGTGCGGCGGCCTCCTTTCTCAATGCCTCCCGTTGCGCACTTTTACTGATTACCGCTGACCGCGCTATCCCGTGCACGCCTTAACACACTTTCGGCCATTTTTGCGTTACACGATGCATTGCCGTGCACCCCATTACGCGTTTTAACGCCAAAACGCGTAATGCATGCTCCGGTACGGCTCTCGTCCTCAAAAATAGGCCAAAATAAGGATGAGAGGGGCAAGATGCCGCTGTCGTCCATAAAAACGGGCCATTTTAAGGATGAGGAATCCCGCCGCCTCGCTTTTGCGCCACTGACTGTCCCGATCTGCGCCAAGCCCAGCGATGGAAAGGTAGGCACCACCGGCGTTCACCCTTCATAGACGGGGCAAGGCCCGCGGAATAGGGACACGAGGCTATGCGAGTTCGATGCCGGCGGCGTGGCAGGCGCTGCGCATGTCCGCGGGCCAGATGGCGCTTTGTATTTCGCCGATGTGCGCTTTCCGCAGCAGGAACATGCACAGGCGGGACTGGCCGATGCCGCCGCCAATGGTCTGTGGCAGTTTGCCCTCCAGCAGCAGGCGGTGAAAGTACAGCTCCTCTTTCCACAGTTGGCCGCGTTCCGCGAGCTGACGGTGCAGTGTGGGGGCATCGACACGGATGCCCATGCTGGAGATTTCGAAGGCGCTGTCCAGGACCGGATTCCACAGGAGGATGTCGCCGTTGAGGGTCCAGTCGTCGTAGTCCGCAGCGCGTCCATCATGGGCTTCCCCATGTGACAACTTGCCGCCAATGCCGATGATAAAAACGGCGCCGTACTCCTTTGCAATGGCATTTTCGCGCTCCTTGGCCGATAACGAAGGGTATCGGTCCAGCAGTTCCTGCGCATGGACAAAGTGGATGTCCTCCGGCAGGATGGGAGCAATTTGCGGGAACTCCACAAAGAGCTTGTTTTCCGTCACCTTCACGGCCTGGTAAATGTGCCGGACCGTCTGTTTCAGGTAATCCAGGTTCCGTTGCTCCGGGAGCATCACTTTTTCCCAGTCCCACTGGTCCACATAAATGGAATGGATGTTGTCCAGGTCCTCGTCCGGACGCAGGGCATTCATGTCCGTGTAGATGCCGCGACCGGACGTCACGCCCAGCTCCGCCAGTTTCAGGCGCTTCCACTTGGCCAGGGAATGCACTACCTCTGCAGGGGCATCGGCAAGGGATTTTACCGGGAACTTCACGGGGCGCTCCACGCCGTTCAAGTCGTCATTGAGACCTTGGCCGGAGAGCACCATCATGGGCGCCGTAACGCGCAGCAGCACCAGCTGGGCGCTCAGGTTGGCCTGGAACATATCTTTCACGGCCTTGATGGCCTTTTCCGTTTGCTCGGGACTGCCCAGCAGGTTCCGGTAATTCTTGGGAATATATAGCATGGCGCAAAGGTACACATTTCCGGCCGCGTTGACAAATAATCGTGCGCTGGTGCATTTGACGCGTTGACGTGGCAACGTGCCAAACCGGAGGGGCGCCCGGCACGGGAGGGGGAAATCTGCCGCAAGCGAATTTTGTTGCTTTCTGCCCATAAAATATGTATCTTTGCATAATATGGGAATTTTCGACAAAGGATTCAAGAAAACCAACCTGAACTTCTTCCAGAAGCTGGGGCGGGCCATCGTGGGCAAATCCAAGGTGGACGAGCAGGTCCTGGATGCCCTGGAGGAAGCCCTGCTCAGTTCGGACATGGGAGTGGATACCACCCTCAAGCTCATCGACCTGATTGAAGAGCGCGTGGAGAAGGACAAGTACGTGGACATGGAGGAACTTACCGCCATTATCCGCGACGAGATAGCCGGTCTGATCGGCCCGGATGACGGCCCGGTGCAGGCCTTCGACTTCAGCAAGAAGCCGTACGTGATGCTGGTCGTGGGTGTCAACGGGGTGGGAAAGACCACAACCATCGGCAAATTGGCGGCCCTGCTTGCCCGTCAAGGGAAGAAGGTGGTAATCGGTGCGGCGGATACCTTCCGCGCCGCCGCCGTGGAGCAGCTCAGCGTCTGGGCGGAGCGTGCCGGAGCGGATATCGTGAAACAGCCCACCGGCTCGGACCCTGCCGCCGTAGCCTTCGACACCGTGAAAAGCGCCGTGGCCAAAGGGGCCGATGTCGTCCTCATCGACACCGCAGGCCGCCTGCACAACCGGGTGGACCTGATGAACGAACTCACCAAAATCCGCAACGTCATCCGCCGTGTGGTGCCGGACGGCCCGCACGAGGTGCTGCTGGTGCTGGACGGCTCCACCGGCCAGAATGCCTTCGTGCAGGCCAAGGAGTTCTCCAAGGCCACGGACGTCACCGCCCTGGCCGTTACCAAGCTGGACGGCAGCGCCAAAGGCGGTGTGGTGGTGGGTATCGTGGACTCCTTCAAGTTCCCCGTCAAGTTCCTGGGCATCGGCGAGGGCATTGACGATTTGAAAGTATTTGACAAAAAGGCATTCGTAGAAGCCTTGTTTAAATTGGAAGACATACAATAGAAGAATTACCTCTGGAAAGTCCCTCCCCCGAGGGGAGGGGTTTCGGGAGGGGGTAACGTTGACATTTTATATTTCATGAAATGAAAGTATCTTATTCTTGGTTAAAAGAGTATCTCAAGTGTGACCTCACCCCGGAGCAGGTGGCGGAGGCCATGACGTCCATCGGCATTGAGGTGGACGCCGTTGAGGTGCAGGACCGTGGTTTGGACCATGTGGTTGTGGCCCAGGTACTTACCTGCGAACCCCATCCGGACAGCGACCATCTGCACGTCACCACGGTGAACGACGGCTCCCCGGAGCCCGTCCAGGTGGTATGCGGGGCGCCCAACGTGGCCGCCGGCCAGAAAGTGCTCTTTGCGCAGATCGGCGCCGTGCTTCCCGGAGACTTCAAAATCAAGAAGTCAAAAATCCGGGGCGTGGAAAGCTTCGGCATGATTTGCGCCGAAGATGAACTGGGCATCGGCACCAGTCATGCCGGCATCATGGTGCTGCCGGAGGAGGCCGTTCCCGGAACGCCCGCGCAGGAATACCTTCAATTGGAGGACCAGGCCGTCATTGAATACGAGATTACAGCCAACCGCATCGACGCCGCTTCGCACATCGGCGTTGCCCGCGACCTGTACGGCTACCTCAAGAGCCGCGACCTTCCCTGCCGGCTGTGCATCCCTTCCGTGGACGATTTCCGGGAGGGGGAAGGCGAGTCCATGCCGGTGGAGGTGCTGGACAGCAAGGGTGCGCCGCGTTACTGCGGCATCACCGTGAAGGGCGTCCAGGTGGGTCCCAGCCCGGAATGGCTGCAGGAGCGCCTGCTTTCCATCGGCCTCAAGCCCATCAACAACGTGGTGGACATCTCCAACTTCGTGCTCTTTGAGACCGGCCAGCCGCTGCACACCTTCGACGCGGACAAGGTGCGCGGAGGCAAGGTGATTGTGCGTCGTGCCGCGGAGGGAGAGCCCATCCGCACCCTGGACGGCCAGGAACGCAAACTGGCCGCCTGCGACATGGTCATTGCCGATGCCGAAGGTCCCATGTGCATTGCCGGCGTGTTCGGCGGTGAAGATTCCGGCGTAAGCGACAGCACCGTGAACGTATTCATCGAGGGCGCTTACTTCGACCCGGTGAGCATCCGCAAAACGGCCAAGAGCCAGACGCTGTCAACGGACGCCAGTTTCCGCTTCGAGCGCGGCGCAGACCCCGAAGCCGCCCTGTACGCTGCCAAGCGTGCCGCCCTCCTCATCCAGGAAGTGGCCGGCGGCCAGGTCGTGGGCAAGGTCCGCGAGGTATATCCGGAGCCGGTCGGCCGTGCCCACATTGTGCTGGACTACAAGCGCATCGAGCATTTCATCGGCAAGAAAATCGGCCACGATACCATTGAAAAAATCCTGGAAGGCCTTAATTATCAGTTCCTTGAGAAACGCGCAGACGGTGCCTTGGTAGGTGCTCCTACCTACATGGTGGACGTTACCCGCGAGTGCGACGTGGTGGAGGAAATCCTCCGTATCTACGGCTACAACAACATTGAGCTGCCGCAGAACCTGCGCATGAGCGTGAACCCCTCGCAGCAGCCGGATCCGGAAGCTACCCGCAACGCCATCTCCAACTGGTTGGCTGCCAATGGCTTCGTGGAAACCATGAACAATTCCCTTACCAAGGAGGACTATTATACCAAGCTGGAAACCTTCCCGGCGGAGCGTTGCGTGCACATTGTGAATCCGCTTTCGCAGGACCTCAACGTAATGCGCCAGACGCTGCTGCTGAACGGCCTGGAGGTGGTGGCCTACAACCTGAACCGCCAGGCTACGGCCCTGCGCTTCTTCGAGTACGGCTCTGTATATCAGCGCCTGCCGGAAACCGACGGCACTACGCTGGCCGGCTATGAGGAGCACCGCTGCTTCTCCCTGTTCATCAGCGGCACGCCGGACAAAGTGTGGCGCAGCCCCGTCCAGAAGTCCAGTTTCTTCCAGCTTAAAGGCTTTGTGGAGGCCCTGATGGCCCGTTATCGGATAGACGTGAACTCCCTGCAGATGGACAGCGCTCCCGCCGATATTTTCTCGGAAGGCATCACTTACAGCCTGCCGGGCAAGGAGCCCAAGCTCCTGGCCACCCTGGGCTGCATGCACCCCGTGCTGTGCAAGCGTTTCGGCATCAAACAAGCGGTCTATGCGGCGGAAATCAATTGGGAAGTGCTCTTCGGCCTTATCAAGCGCGACAAATTCTCCTTCAAGGAACTGCCCCGCTTCCCGGAAGTGCGCCGCGACCTGGCGCTCCTGCTGGATGAAGGCGTGAGCTATGCCGATGTCCGCAAGACCGCCCTCCGCGCCGGCAAGAAACTCATCAAGGGCGTTACCCTGTTCGACGTGTATCGCGGCGAGAAAATTCTCTTCGGCAAAAAGCAGTATGCCCTGAACTTCGTGCTCCAGGACCCGGAACATACCCTGACGGACCAGGAGGTGGAGAAAACCATGGAACGTGTACTGCAGGCCCTGCAGAGCGAATTGGGCGCCATTCTCCGTTAATGCGCCGCGTCCTTCATATCGTCATCGTCATGCTGCTGGCGGCCGCTTGCGGTCCCCATCGCATTTCCCGCGACGACATGGAGGACATCATGTACCGGATGCTCATCCAGGACCAGCAGGTGAAGCAGGACCCCCGTCTGCGAAGGCAGGCCGATACCTCGCTGGTCTATGAAGGCATCTTCGAGGCCTACGGATACGATACCGACGACTTCCTGTACAGCCTGGAATACTATCTGGAGGAGCCTGCCCGCCTGGAAAAAGTGATGGACAAAGTGGAGGCGCGCCTGGAGAAGGAAGCCAAGGGAGTGCAGCAGGAGATTGATTTGGAGCGCTGGCGTGAAAAAATGCTGCGGATTTACAAGATGGTGCCGGATACCACCTGGCCCAAGCCCCCCGTCCGGCCCGTAGATACGCTGCTGGTACGACTGGACAAGGACACCGTGCAGCTGGTCCTGCCGCCCGATTCTCTCCCGGAGTATCCCAAGGATTCTCTCCTGTTCGTAAGAGATTCACTTTTGTCTGCAAGGGATTCATTATGAAGCGTTTTGCTGCAAAATATGTCTATACGCTCAACGGAACGGAACCGTTGAAGGATGCCTTTGTGGAGGTAGAAGAGGACGGAACGGTGGTGCGGACGGGCCTTTGTGAGCCGGGCGAGGAATTGCTGGACGGCGCCATCGTCCCGGGTTTTGTCAATGCGCACTGCCACGTGGAGCTCTCCTACATGAAAGGGCTGTTCCGCAAGGGGACGGGCATGGCCGGTTTTATCGACCAAATCAACGCCCTCAGGGACACTTTCCCGCGGGAAGACAAGGTGCGCATGCTCAAGGAAGCCATGGACGGGCTGTGGGCGCAGGGCGTCGTTGCCATGGCGGACATTTCCAACTGCGACGACTCCTTTGCGGTGAAAGCCGCCCATCCCATGTACACCCGCAGCTTTCTGGAGGTCTTCGGGGCCGATGCAGGCGCCTGTGAGGCCGTGATGAGGGATGTTCGTGCGCTGCAGGCAAAGGCGGCCGGATTCGGCCTGGATGCCGCGCCTACGCCGCATTCTTGCTATACCATGAGCCCGGAACTGGTGAGCGCCTCTTCCGCGGCGGGCTTGGAAAGCGGCTATCTGTCGTTCCACAGCGAGGAGTCGGACGAAGAAGAGCAAATGATGAAAAACGGCAGCGGCCCCATGTGGGACAACCGCGTGGCCAACGGCATCCCTACGCCGCCGGTTACCGGAACCACATCGCTGGAGTATTTCCTGGACCGTCTGCGGGCTGCAGGATTGCCGGAACCGGTGCAGGGACACGTGCTGCTGGTGCATGAGTGCTGTCTTACGCCGGAAGGAGCGGCGATGGCCCGCAAGCGGCTGGCACAGCCTTTCCTGGCGGTCTGCCCTTTGTCCAACCTCTTTATACATAACATGTTGCCGCCCATTCCCGTGATGCGCGCAAGCGGTATTCCCATTTGCGTGGGTACGGATTCGCTGTCGTCCAATGACTGGCTCGACATGGTGGCGGAGCTTTATACCCTGCAGGAAGCCTTCCCGGAGGTCTCTCTGGGCGAGCTGCTGCAGTGGGCCTGCCTCAATGGCGCCCGTTTCCTGGGCAAGGAGGCCGTGCTGGGCAGCATCGAGGCGGGAAAGAACCCCGGCTTGGTGCTCATTACTTCTTGTCATTCTGAGCGAAGCGAAGAATCTCCCCGCCTTACCCCTCAATCCAAATCTATACGCCTATGATGCGAGAAACAACGGTTTTCGGCCCCATTTTCAGCCGGCGCCTGGGGAGTTCGTTAGGAATCAACTTATTGCCGGAACGCGGAAAAGTTTGTAACTTTGACTGTGTGTACTGCGAGTGCGGATGGAACAAAGACGGCCTGGAGGACAGAAAACTCCCTACGGCCGCGGATGTCGAATGTGCGCTGCGTACCAAATTGGAGGCTTGCGCGGCGGAGAATACCCCCATCGACTCCATTACTTTTTCCGGAGACGGGGAACCTACGCTGAATCCGGCGTTTGCGCAGATTATCGAACAAACGCTGGCGCTTCGGGACCGATATTATCCGAAGGCCAAGGTGTCGGTGCTTTCCAATGCCACGCGTGCCGGGGAAGAAAGCGTATTTCAGGCCCTTTGCAAGGTGGATAACGCCATCCTCAAGCTGGATGCGCCCACGGATGCGCAGGTGGCGCTGGTGAATCGGCCTGCCGGGAACTACCACGTGTCGGAGGTCATCCGCTCCATGAAACGCTTCCAAGGCGCTTTTGTGATGCAAACCATGTTCCTGCGGGGCCCCGGCTGGGCTACGGAGGATTGGGTCGCCCCCTGGATGGAGGTAGTGCGGAAGGTAAAACCGCGGGAAGTGATGGTATATACCATCGACCGGGAAACGCCCCTTGCGGGCCTGAAGAAATATACGGTAGAGGAAATGCGCCGATTGGTGCAACCGCTTATCGATGAAGGATATATTGTACAAATAAAAGGATAAAAATTATGTCTATTTCCAGCAAATACGGCTATAAGCCGGACCATGAGGCCATCGCCCGTCATCTGGACCTGATTGCAGGCGGTTTGGAAGAAATCGCTACCGAGGAGCTGTACAAGAAATGCTTCGGCATCATGGACCAGACGACCTTGGCCAACGACGATACCCCGGAAAGCGTGAAAGCCCTGGTGCGTAAGGTGAATTCCTTTGCCGAGGACTATCCCGCATGGCCGCTTCCCGCGTCCATCTGCGTGTATCCCAACTTTGCTTCCGTCGTGGCTTCCGAGCGCACTTCCAAGGAGGTGCATGTGACCACCGTGGCCGGTTGTTTCCCAACGTCCCAGAGTTTCCTCCCGGTCAAGCTGCAGGAGATTGAAATGGCCGTGCGCGGCGGTGCCGATGAAATCGACATCGTCCTGGCGCTGAACAGCTTCCTGGCGGGGGACTATGAGACCGCCGGCGCGGAAATCAAGGCCTCCCGCGCGTGCATCGACAAGGTGGCCAAAGAACTGGGCCGTCCCGTTTGCCTCAAAGTCATCCTGGAAACCGGTCTTCTGGTAACGCCGGAGCGCATTGCCGACGCCAGTTTCCTGGCCATGGAAAACGGCGCGGACTTTATCAAGACTTCTACCGGCAAGGTGAAGGTGAACGCCACTCCGCAGGCCGCTTATGTCATGTGCGAGTGCATCAAGAAGTTCCATGAGGCGACAGGCCGGAAGGTGGGCTTCAAGGCCGCCGGCGGTATTGCTTCCGCCCTGGATGCCGTCTGCTACTGGTCCATCGTCCGCACCATCCTGGGACCGGAATGGATGAACAAGAGCCTTTTCCGTTTCGGCGTCTCCTCCCTGGCCAACAAGCTTCTGAGCGCCGTGGAACAGAAGACGGTCACCTATTTCTAACAGATGGGGGCTTCAGGAACAAAAAGCCGGAGGAATTTTTTCCTTCGGCTTTTTTGATGCTCATGCAAGGCGGAGCTCTCCAAAGAAATCCGGACGGTGGAAATCCGGCGTGGGTGTGTCGATGGGAGCCCAGCTCACGAAATGCGGATGGGCGGTTTTGTCCCCGCACTTGTAAAAGTTGGCGCGGATTTTCTCGGGAAGGTTTGCCGGGTCTATCCCGATGAGTTCAAACGGAATGATGATGCAAACCCGCCAGCTTTGAAGGCCTTCCTTTACGGCGTCCAGTTTTTTCACGGAGGCAAAACGGGCGATGGCGTCCATCTCCTCCCGGGGGCGCGGCACCCGGTCGTGGCGGCTCGCCCCGGTGCAGGCAAGCACTTTGCCGAGGGCATTCACCTCGAAGTTATAGTACACGGAGCCGTCCGGGTCCTGAACAAAAAATTCCACGCAGGAGTCTTCCCACTGGGAACCGTTGTCCTCCTTGTTTTCGGCCCGCAAATCCAGGCCGCTTACACGGAAATCCACGACCAGGGAGCCTTCGGTACGGGCAATCCGGCCGGAGCAGAGGGGTGCATAGGAACAGACTTCCGGCCAGTTCACGATGTTTACGTCAAAGCGGGCGGCCTGAAGCTCCATGACGGAGTCAAGGTCAAGGCTGTCGAAATCTACGAGAGGAACGTTCAGTGTTTTCATGCGAATCGCTTTTTGTGTTCATCTTCAAATTTAGTAAAAATTTCTTTTTTTGTGCGACTTCCCGGCTCCCAAACCCCGGAAAAGGGGCGGGGAATGTAATTCTCGCCGACGGAAAACCCTATTGGCTGGAGAACCTCTTTTTCAGGTTCCAGCTGAACTCATTGATGCGTAAAATCAAAAAAGGATGACTTCAAAAGCCATCCTTCGTGCGCGAAATCAGAGTCGAGACTGATTGTTTAAATATTTAATAATCAGAACTTTAATTTTATTCGTTGCATCTCTGGTGTAAAATAGGTGTAAAATAAGCAGCGATTCTTCCTTATGCAACTATACCACGGTGCAGCTGTTCGACAGGAAAGACCATGTCCCAGTTCTTTCCCCAAACTATGTTACCGTGCTCAATGGTGAATTTCTTGAAATACCGTGGCTGAATGTAACGGTCATATTGAGGATGGGGATGCGTGAGGATGAAAGGTGCAAAATCCACGGTCTTTGACGTCCCGTCGCTGAAATAGATACGGAGACTCACGCCCCCGACATATTCTGCCCGGACAACGTAGAGAGTCTGTTCATTTCTGTTTTTCATTTTACTCTTTTTGTAATTTGAGTACAACGTACCTTTTTCTTCAGCACAAAGAAGTTCATCCACTTTTCAACGATATTGCGATAGTAGGCGCGGATGAAGGCTTCTGCCGTTGCGGAATCTTTATCATTCAGGAGTTCATATCCATGTTCCGGACGGCGTCTGATCTCTTTCAGTTCTCCATTCATCAGGATAAGTTCAAATACTGTTTGGCATCCATTCTTTATCACGTGAACATGAATGGGTTCATGCTCATTCGAGAAAAAGAAGAAGATAAAACCAAAGTATTCGTAAATTTTAGGCATAGTTCAATGCGCAATAATCGTTCCTGACAAAGATGCAAAGAAAAACTGAAACGGACAAATCTCCCACTCAATTATAACTTTCCTCCCATTCTTCTGCAATAAGTTGCTACATCTTCGACATTGTCCCTAAAGTCCTGGGTGTGCAGAGCTCCGTAGTGCTTGTCAATATTGGCAATGGCATCGTAAGTTTTCAGGTAGCGATATGCCTGCAAGTCAGTGAGGCCGAAACGCTGCCCGAATTCGTTGATGAATGCGATGATGTATTCTATTTTGTCGCGTACTGGATAGCTGGTTTCCATGGCGTTATTTCTGTTTACGGGTGCAAGTTACGAATTTTTTGTGAGTTCCTGATTCATCTTGAACAGCCTTGCCACGAGGCGGGTTGCGGCTGAATCGGTGTTATCCATAAAATCACAATCTCCACTTACAAATATATGTAAAAAGACCGGATTTTTTCTTTTCACCTGGTGTAAAATAGGTGTAAAATAAGTGGCATTTTACGGCCGTAGAAATTTTGCTTTCTAACCCAGGAACGGCCGCTGGGCGCACTCTATGGCACTTTTGCAAAATAAAAAGGATGACTTCAAAAGCCATCCTTTGTGCGCGAAATCAGAGTCGAACTGACACGTCCTTTCGGACACTACCTCCTGAGAGTAGCGCGTCTACCAATTCCGCCATCCGCGCATCGTTTTAGGACTGCAAATATACGCACTTTTTTTGAAAGTGCAAACTTTTCTTTCCTAAATTTCTATTTCCAGCGGGATGACGGTTTCCCACATTCCCATTCGGAGGGTGATGGCGGTGAGGGAAAGATTCAGCTGAAGGGGAAGGTCTGCCAGATCCGGGGCGGTCCAGTCATACCCGGCATCCAGCATGTAGTTTCCCAGGGCAAATGAACGTACCGTCCCTTCCGGGGTGGTGAGGTCCAGCCACAGTTCACTTTCCGGGAGCTGGCGCGGCAAACGGACGGCATCGCCGTTGTCCAGACGGCATTGGAAGGCCCCTTCCTGCGGTGTCCCGACCGGCTCCAGCGCACTCACATTCCCACGGATTTGCGTCCAGTAGGGTTCTCCGCGGCCAGGCGGCCCTTCTATCGTCAAAGACAGGTTGCAGAAGTGTTTGTGCAACTGCACGCGAACCTGCGCCTCATCATCCGGCGTGGGGACTTGCTCCACATGTGCATACAAAGGCGGGCACTCAAATCCGTACGGGATGCTGACGGCCCCGTTTTGGGGAAGGGGAGCGCCGGCTATCGCCGTGAGTTTTACGCTCCCCTTGGGCACATGGACCATCATGCTGGTATCCCGGGCTACTTCCCATTCCCGATAAAAATTATCTGCGCTCAGGGAAAAACGGACCGGCCAGGCCGGAAGGTCATGTAACGCTACAGTCAGTGCACAGGGGCAGGCTGTCCGGTCCTCCTTGACAAGCGAGCAGGATGCCCACGTAAGACAGACCAGAAGGAGGAACGCAGTCCGCCCTGTACACAGATTGTATTTATTTCCCATATCCGCGGAAGGTTTCCACTATCAACTTTTCACGCGCCGGGAAGAGCGCTATCAGCTGGTCCTTGAGGTCGTCGAGGGAGGTAACGTCTCCCGATAATGCATGGTAGATTTCTGCGCGGGACATGCCCCGTTCGTACAGATACAGGAGGATGTCCGGCTTGAACCAGTACATGTTGCCAAAGTGCATCAGGGAGCCGCTGTAGCGGTCTTTCATCAGTGTGCTTTGCATAAAATACGCCCACATTTCGCCCACTTCACAGTAGCCTGCGCCCTTGCCGTTGCCGGTTCCGTATGCCTGCTGCCCCTCGGTGATGAAGGTTCGGATGACATAGTCAATATAGGGATTCCAGTAGTCGTTGCCTACTTTGGCATAATGGCTGGCATGGGACATTTCGTGTACGACGGAGCTGTAAATTTCCTCATAGCCATCCTCTTTGGTGCCGATGGTGATGTCCGGCGCAAACAGTCTGATGAGCGGCGCAAATCCGCCCAGATAGGTCTGGACAAGTCCATGGCTCAGGAAGGCGCCGTGGTGCAGCATGCAGGCGCTGGAGCAGCTGAGACTCGGGAAAATCCAGAAGCGAAGGTCGCTCGGCGGCGGGGTGATGCCCAGGTCCGTGTCCGTACAGCGGTTGAGGTAATCGTATGCGGCGTTGTTCACGGCACAGCGGCGGAACAGGGCTGGATCGCTCTGCGTATTGATGTGGACGTCCAGCCCCTGTGGCTCCGCCTTGCCCAAGGTGCTTACCGAGGCGGGAATAATAATCCAGTTGAAACCGATGCAGAATCCCTTTTCGTTCTGGAAGACAATACGGTAGCGGGGATTTCCCGAGAATTTCTTCTCCATTTGGTAGTATCCGTCCCGGTCCGTGTAGCAGGTGGCGATTTTGATGAAAATATTGCACACGACCTTCACGCCGGCTACGCCGAAGGGTTTTCCGCCGCTGAAGTTGGGGTCTTCGATGGTAATGCGGCCGGACGGCGCCACGGCCGGTCCTTTGGTCTCCGGCTCCAGCAGGTGCTCATTGCCCGTCAGGCGGAAGGCTTCCCGTTCCACCAGGTCCCAGTCGATGTCCAGGTCCCCGCGCGTGGTCGGGTCGTGTTCGGCCAGGTAACATTCGTCCAGCAGTTCGTACCGGATTCCTTCGGGAAAGACGAAATCGTGCGGAACCACCGCATATTGCCAGGTAATGGCCTCTTCGCCCACTTCGGGGTCCTGGTAATAATCGCCTTCGCGGACAATGCTGTAGTCCATAGGATGGTCCATCAGGTATAATCCCATGCCCTCCAGTTCTTTGAGCTGGGCATCGTCGGCCGGTAGAAAACGCACGTACAGGTCGGTGGCGCTGATGTCGTACCGTCCGGCCTTGGTAGGGTACGTCTTGGTAAGGGCAGCACGCATGTTTTCAACGGTGTAAGGGTCGTCCAGCTTTTCTCCAAGCTGAATCATGCCGTGCGACAGGTTGGTTCCCGGAGCCTGCGAAGGATTGCCTTCCAGCCCCTCATGGTCACTGCAGGCCGCCAGGGCCAGCAGTACCGTCAACAAAGAGACAAATCGTTTCATAGCGGTTCTGTTTTTATTTCACTGCAAAGCTCAGCAAACTTATCCGTGTAAAAAAAATAGAAACGTTTAATTGTAAAATCGGCCTTTCATTGCCGTGCAGCGCTTGTTTTTCCGAAAAACCAAACGGATAAATTTATATTTTCCGGCGTTTTCGGCCTTTGAGCGGCTCAGAAGGCCGCTTTTCCGTTTGAAAAAGGGGACTGAAAACCGTTATCGGCCTGATACACTTGCCCCTTTTGCAGAAATATTGTAAATTTGCCAGATTTTATTCCAATGACTATGCAGGACATCCGAAACATCGCCATCATCGCCCATGTTGACCATGGCAAAACCACGCTCGTGGACCGCATGATTTACCAGGCCAATCTGGTGAGGAAACCCGAAGACCTCGGGAACCTCATCCTGGACAACAACGACCTGGAACGCGAACGCGGTATCACCATTCTCGCAAAGAATGTATCGGTGATTTATAAAGGCGTGAAAATCAACATTATCGACACTCCCGGTCACAGTGACTTCGGCGGCGAGGTGGAGCGTGTGCTCAACATGGCGGACGGTGTGCTGCTGCTTGTCGATGCCTTCGAAGGCTGCATGCCGCAGACGCGCTTCGTGCTCAACAAGGCCATCGACATGGGCAAGAAACCCATCGTCGTCATCAATAAGGTCGATAAGCCCAACTGCCGTCCGGACGAAGTGCAGGAGGAGGTCTTTGAGCTCATGTTCAACCTGGGCGCCAATGAAGACCAGCTTGACTTCAAGACCATCTACGGCAGTGCCAAGCAGGGGTGGATGTCCAAGGACTGGAAGCAGCCTGCGCAGGACATCAGCGCCCTGCTGGATACCATCCTGGAAGAGATTCCCGCCCCGGAAATCAAGGAAGGAACGCCTCAGATGCTGGTTTCTTCGCTGGAATATTCGCCGTACGTGGGCCGTATCGCCGTGGGCCGCATCACCCGCGGTTCGCTCAAGACCGGCATGCCAGTGAGTCTTTGCAAGCGGTACGACATCGTCGAAAAGAGCAAAATCAAGCAGCTGATGGTATTCGAGGGCCTGGGCAAGGCCAACGTGGACGAGGTCCAGTGCGGTGACATCTGCGCCGTGGTAGGCATTGAAGGCTTCGAGATTGGCGATACCATTGCCGATATCGAAAATCCGGAGGCCCTGCCGCCCATCGCCGTCGATGAGCCCACCATGAGCATGATGTTCATGATCAACAATTCGCCTTTCTTCGGCAAGGACGGCAAGTTTGTCACCTCGCGTCACCTGAAGGACCGCCTGGAGAAGGAGTTGGAGAAGAACCTGGCGCTGCGCGTCAAGCCCGGTGTCAATGCCGACAGTTTCGTGGTATATGGCCGAGGCGTGCTGCACCTGAGCGTGCTTATTGAGACCATGCGCCGAGAAGGTTTCGAGCTGCAGGTGGGGCAGCCCAAGGTGCTGGACAAGACCATCAACGGCCAGCGCTGCGAGCCCATCGAGGAACTCTCCATCGAGGTGCCGGAGCAGTTCGTAGGCGCCGCCATCGAGCTGAGCACCCGCCGCAAGGGCGCCCTTATCCGCATGGAACCGCGCGGAGACCGGACGCTCCTGGAATTCGAAATCCCGACCCGCGGCCTCATGGGCCTGCGCAGCAACCTGCTCACCGCCTCCCAGGGAGAGGCCATCGTCGCGCATCGGTTCAAGGATTATCAGCCGTATAAGGGCGATATCGAAATGCGCACCAACGGTTCGCTGGTGTCGCTGGAGACCGGTGAGGCCGTCGCCTATTCCATGAACAAGCTGCTGGATCGCGGCCGTTTCTTCGTGGAACCCGGCGAGGAAATTTACGGCGGCCAGGTCGTAGGGGAGCACACGCGGGACAGAGACCTGAATATCAATATCTGCAAGACCAAGAAGCTGACCAACGTGCGCGCCTCCGGCTCGGACGAGAAAGTGGTGCTGCCTCCGGCCATCAAGTTTTCGCTGGAAGAGGCGCTGGAGTACATCCAGGAGGACGAACTGGTGGAGATTACTCCCAACCACATGCGCATGCGCAAGATTCAGCTGGATCCGCTGGACAGAAAAAGAAATTCCGGTTCGGAGGAGTAAGCAGATTTGTTATTCCGAAAATTATTTGTAACTTTGCACCCCTTAATCTGTTTTTGTGGATATGAAAAAGATACTCATAACCCTGAACGATTGGGCTACCGGCGAGCGGACGTTCCGCTATCTGGCAGATACAGAGTTCTTTCAAAGTTTTGACAACACTGAAATCCTGGACGCCCATGTCAACGTGGAAATCATGGTAAGGAAAGAAAGGCACGGGAAGGTGGAGGCTGTACTCCGCTTGAGCGGCACGGTAACCGTGCCCTGTACCCGTTGTCTGGAAGCCCTTACCCTTCCCGTGGAGGCACAACCTTCAGAGGTGCTCACTGCCGGTGAGTACCCGGAATGGGACCTGAGTCAGGCGGTATACGACTATGTATGTCTATCACTGCCCATACAGCGGGTGCATCCGGAAGGGGAGTGCAACCCCGATACCGTCCGGTTTCTGAGTCATGTGGAGCGCTCGGACGAGGAGGCTGCTGCGAGCAGCCCGTTCGCCGCTCTGAAAGGACTTTTTGACAGCAAATAAACAATTAAAAAAGATAAACCATGGCACATCCGAAACACAAAATCTCCAAGCAGAGAAGAGACAAACGGCGTACGCACGACTTCGCACCCGTTCCCACGCTCAGCACCTGCCCTAACTGCGGCGCTACTGTGATGTATCACCGTGTATGCCCTGAGTGCGGCTACTATCGCGGTCGTCAAATCATTGAAAAGAGCGCTGAATAATCGCTCTTTTTTTATGGTGTACGAGGGGTTGAGCCCCTTGTAGCAAGGCCCGGTAGTTCAACGGATAGAACGGAAGTTTCCTAAACTTTAAATAGAGGTTCGATTCCCCTCCGGGCTACCCAAGCGGAATTATCTGAAAAATCAGATAGTTCCGCTTTCGTTTTGCCTTGTAATTCATTGATATTATCGTAAATATATTTGAGAACATTGTTGAATTCAGTGGTTCGATAATTTTCACCGTCAAATACAATTTCTGAGTTAAAAATCGAACTAAGTATTTTAGTTTTAGTTTCAGCCGTTGAATTAGCAAAGCCGCCTACATCAGTATTTTGTGTATCTTCATGGCTACAAATAGATAAAATTGCGAATGTTATCCCTTCTGGAGATTCCACTTTTTTATGCCGATGCACCAATGAAAAGAAAAAATGCGTAACTTTGCATCTTGAACAAAACAATAGCCAATCATGTCACTATCCGGTATCAATGTCTCCGCCTTTTTGTCCTCCAAGGAGCACACTATCATTGGAAGACAGCGGCTCGTCTTTTTTATCGCCATCGGGGTCCTGTCCATTATACTGACCATATCCAGTTTTTTCCTTCAGCCCAAGAATCCTACGCTCACGGTGGTAGATATTACCACAATGGCGGTTACACTCCTTCTGGAACTGCTGTATTTTACCCATAAAATCAATATACGGCTGGGGACAACTCTGCTGTTTATCCTTCTGCAACTGGAACTCAGCGCCCAGAAAATCACCTTTGCCACCATCAATACGCCGGAAAGCAATGCCCTTATCCTGCAGGCATCCTTCCTTTCCCTGATGCTAATTACCGTATCGCTGCTGTGTTTTCTCAAATACAGCCCCACCATTATTTCGTCCATTTCCATCTTTACGTATCTGCTTTGCCTGACGATAGGCCGCTCCTCCATCCTGGAGACCTTTCTCCCCGTGTATTTGGTGGTGCTTTTCGGCGTGATTATCTATGACGTTTACTCGGTACATGCGGCGTTCAACCTGGAGGCCGACAATCTTAATCTCCGTCACGAAATTTCCGCCTTTTACCACGACACCGGACTGAATTCGGAAAGCATCAGGGCCATCACCCAACTTTGCCGGGAGAAAGGAAAAGCCGAAGGTATGCGGGAAATCCTATCCCGTATGGATCCCAGTGTCAAGGCCCGCCTGGTGAGCGGCCTTGCCGCCATCCGTCAGGAGGATGAATCGTCCCGCAAGAACATCTCCGCCGCATTCCCTATGCTTACTCCTATGCAGGTCACCATCTGCCAGATGGTCCTTCAGGATATGAAGCTGACCGAGATTTGCCACATTACCGGAAAGAGCGAGGGGAACATCACATCCCAGCGTTCCCGCATCCGCGCTATCCTGGAATTGAAGAGCGATGAGGTCCTCAAAGACGTTCTTCAAGAGCGTCTCAAAGCTTACATCGAGGCGTCAAAATAGGTTTTTTTGGTGGAAAAATGTTGCTTTTTTGTAAATAATTAACACTTAAAGTAAATTAATCGATTTTGTAAGCAATCGATTATCAGTTCAATTAATTTGCTAAAATCCCTTAAATACAATTTTTCAAAAATCCTTTTCATATAGTTTTTATTTTTGTACCTTTGCAGCCCCAAAAATCGCCTTAATTAGAAAAGGTAAAAAATTTTGCTGAGTGGAAATGAGTAAAAGCAAAAAAGGACTCGTGTTGGGATTCATCAGGGACCTCATCCTTTCGGTGAGTGCTTCCTTATTTTCTATCCTTCTTCTGCGGTGGGTAACTTCTCCTATCGGCGGATTCACAATCCACCTTCTTAAGTGGCTGGGTCTGTCGCTCGTCGCATCCGTGCTGGCTTTCTTCTTTACCAAATATTATAAGAGAGACCGCGATGTGGTTTCCAGGGAAAGTCTGTTGCACCTTGTCGTTGTCGTCCTGATCAAAGACGGCCTGCTTGCACTGTGCCTGCTTGCCGGTTTCGTGAGTTTCCCTTCCATTATCGACTGTGTGCTCCTGATCTTTGCGGATATGCTTTTCACGCTGTTTATTTGCCAGTATGTCCGCATCTCCCAGGGCTCCGAGGTTCGCCGGATCCGTCAGCTTTCCGCGGCCAAATCCGCCCTTGTCATGGGAACGGACTCTGCCGCTGTCGCAATGGCCAAGGAACTCGGCGAATCCGGAAATTACCTTGTGATGGGGCTGGTTAGCGACGATATTGACATGGAAGGCCGTATCATCGGAAACTTTCCGGTATATTATGTAAGCGGTCCCATCGGTGTGGAACGCCTCAAATGGAAGATCGGCGGAATCGACTGCATTTTCTTCCCCCGTACGCAGGATTTTGAAAGCCTGGATACTGAACTGGATAACGAAGAAAAGCTTCTTACGGATGAGAACATCGCCACGTTGAACGCTTTTGCCAAGCGCACCTTCGACGTAGTGGTCTCTTTCATCCTGCTCGCCGTCTTCTCCCCCTGATTCTCATCTGCGCCATCGCCGTAAAACTGGAGGACGGAGGTCCCGCCTTCTATTGCCAGGAGCGGATCGGCAAGGGTGGACGCAAGTTCAAGCTGGTGAAATTCCGTTCCATGCGCATTGATGCGGAATCCATGGGTACTCCCGCCTTGTGCAGCGGTGAAACCGATCCCCGCCTCACCCGCGTGGGCCGTTTCCTCCGCGTCCATCACCTGGACGAATTGCCGCAGATGTGGAATGTACTCATCGGGGACATGAGTTTTGTGGGCTGGCGCCCGGAACGGGAGTACTTTGTCCAGCAAATCATGCAGATTGACAATCGCTTCCAGTACCTGTACCAGATTCGTCCGGGGGTGACCAGTTTCGCCACGGTGTACAACGGATACACGGACACCATGGAAAAGATGCTCACCCGGCTGGACCAGGACATCTATTATCTGCGCACTCAGTCCATCGCTTTCGATGCCAAAATACTCATGCTAACCTTCCTGACCATTGTTTCCGGAAAGAAATTCTAGTTTGCGATGCAGCAGTGTTGGTATGTGGCACGGACGCGCTACTTTCACAAAGAAATCCAGATGCGCGACATGCTCACGGAAATGGGTATCGAAAATTTTGTTCCTACGGTAAAACGGAAACGTACTCGAGGAAAAGGAATGGCCGAAAGGGCGGCCGCTCCCAACCTGGTCTTTGTCCGCACGGACCGTCTGTCGGCGCTCGGTCTCATTACTGAGCGGCACCTTCCGATGGAATGGATGCAGGACTGTGCCACGCGTGCAATGATGGTGGTGCCGGACAAGCAGATGGACGATTTTCGGCGTGTTTTCTCCGAGGCGTCCCTGGAAGAAGGCGGCCTTTTGACAGAGCCTTTTACGCCCGGAGATCCCGTGCAGGTAACGGACGGGCCGCTGATTGGAGTAGAGGGAACGATTATGGACGAAGCCGGCAAGTTGTATGTGGTGGTGGGTTTGGCCGGCAGCCTCTTTGCCAGGGCTTTGGTGCCCAAGGCGTGGCTTAAAATAATGCAATAGAACTAAAAAATGATTATATTTGTAACTATTATCGGACGAGGTTCTATATCGCCTATATCGGTTTTGCAACTGCAAGACTGACGGCGTAGCCGTTCCTTGAAAGACAGAAGAGCGCTTCGAAAATGAAAAAACAGATTGCTATTCTTTCGATTACTGCCTGTGTGCTGGTTTCAGTTTTCAGTGCCGGTGCGCAGACCAAAAAGGTTGCATTGCCCTGGGGTGTTGCTGTCCGCGGCAATGTCATAGGCAATGTACACGAGAATGTAATGTCATATTTCAAGCATCGCCGTTTTGCAGACCTTGTTACTGCAGGTTTTTCGGTAGACGGGATGTACGATTTTACCAATATTTTCGGTACTCGCGTGAGCTTCGCCATGGGTAAAAATGCGGGTGCCTGCAATTCCCAGGAAGCGGGTGGCGGTTTCTATCCCTATTATTTCAGGAGCATCAATGTTTTTGCCGATGCTATGATTCACTTCGGCAATCCTGAAGATGCGTTTTCTTCAAGGATTTACGCAGGTTTGGGCTATGCCCATACTTATGATGTGGTGGAGAACCTGAAAAATGGCGTCACGAACTGGCCTCATCCCTGGGCTACCCCCGACCAGCCGATTCCCAACTCGAAAGAGCCCAACGATGTTTTTGGCTTTCGCGTTGGTTATATGGGAGAGTGGCACATCACACCGGAGGTGGGAGTACTCATCGATGCCTGTGGCGAGTTTTATTCGGATGCGTATGACTGCCTGATGCCGTATAGGAGCGATCACGACGCCTATCGCGGCTACGCCGGATTTCCTTTCGATATGCGTTTCGTTATTTCGCTGGGAATAGCTTATCATTTTTAACAAGATTATCAGATAAATATTATATTGTGAAGAAGATTCTTATCTTTTTTTTAGTCGCCGCCTTTAGTGTGGCGGCATATGCTCAGGGGCAGGATACCCTTACGGTTTATTCCCCGAGGGAAACTGCTGCTGAGCTTAATAAGCCGGAAAAATACCCTCTGAACTGGTTTGTCGGTGTGGGAGGCGGTTTCAATATGGCTACCGACGTACGCAGTTACTCGACACAAAAGACGGGAAACGGAACGGGAATATCCGTTGATGTGTATGCCGGTAAGTGGTTAAACCGTTATTTCGGTTCAAGCCTGGGCTATCACGGTATCAACACGTCCTTCAACGATGTCAATCTACCTAGCCGCGACCACGGCAGCCATCCGTTCTTTTATCTTCACGCGGATGCACTCTTCCGTCCCACTACCTGGCTGGTCCCTTATGTTCACGCCGGTTATATCAACGTGACTCACACCAGTGTTGAAATGGGCGTCAACAACAAGCACAAACACGCGTTCGGCGGTGGTGCGGGTATTATGTTTCCTATCCGTGCGGGACGTTTTCGCGTTGTTCCCGGTGTGAGAGTCACTATGATGAGTGGTAACGTGGGCACCTATGAAGACACGCCCCAGAAGGAGTTGCGAATCAAATTTAGCGCAACCATCGGCCTGGCCTATACCTTCGGCCGTCAGAAGGCACGCGTAATCCGTGAGGTGACGGAAGTACCTTATGAGGTGCTGCGTATCGACACGGTGCACGTTCACACGCATAGCGTAGATACCGTGTACATCCAAAGGGAATTGGAAGCCTTGGCCGAGAGTATCAATTCACGTACGCAGGCCGATGTCTTGTTTGACCTGAATTCGGCCAATCTTCGCCCGGATGCCTATCCCATCCTCCAGGAGGTGGTGGAGTTCCTGAGGGAGAATCCCGACGTGCATGCCACCATCGAAGGACACGCCTGTATCCTGGGCTTTGATTCAGTGAACCAGCCGCTCTCGGAGCGTCGCGCGCAGGCGGTCTTCGACTATTTGCACGGTCACGGAATACCGTTCGAACGATTGGATGCCAAGGGCTATGGCTCCAAACGTCCCAAGACTTCCAACGAGACGGAGCACGGCAGAAGACTGAACCGTCGGATTGAATTCGTATTTAGACTCAAGTAAATTAGGATGGGCAAGAAAGTAGCTGTTCTGCTCGTGATGTCGCAGGTCCTTCTGGCTTGTAGCATACACGATCATTTGCATCCTTCCCTTCAGCCCTTGAAGGTAGAGTGGGCCACTTGCAACGTAGGCGCTTCGGCTCCGGAAGAGGCGGGAACCTTTTTTGCCTGGGGAGAAACCGAAGGCAAGACGCTTTACGATTGGGACAATTACCGTTATTCCACTCCTGAGCCCCAGATGACCAAATACAATTTTCCCGCTGGTGCTGCCGGCAGTGCCGTTCTGGAGCCCGGCGACGATGCCGCTACCGTCAACCTGGGTGAGGGTTGGCGTATGCCCACCCGAGCCGATTGGGATGAACTTCGTCTCAAAGGCATCTGGAGTAAGGAGGTGCTGAATGGCGTTCCGGGCTATCGCGTCCGTTTACGTGCTTCGGGGGAAAGTATCCTTTTCCTACCGGCTGTCGGCTTCTACAGAAGTGCCCAATTGAACGAAGCCGACGCCGACATCTCTACCGATGCATCCGGAACGACCACCTGGCACAAGGCCCAGTGCCATTACTGGACTTCGGAGCTTTGGAATGCCTATTGTCCCAATGCCTACTATTACGGAATGGACGATTCTGGCTACGGGAATTTTTTCACGGCCTACCGGAGTTATGGCATGAGTGTTCGGGCCGTGAGGGATGTAAAATAAACAGTTATGCAAGCCGTTATTCTTGCTGCAGGATTTGGCAAACGCCTGGGAGAATATACTAGGCATAACACCAAATGTATGTTGGAGGTAAACGGAGTCCGTCTTATAGACCGGGCTCTGTCTTCGCTTTATGAAATCCATGTCTCCCGTGTTGTCTTGGTAGTAGGATACCAAAGTCAAAATTTGAAGGAGTATGTGGGGGACAACTATAAAGGGATGCCGGTGATATATGTGGATAATCTTGTTTATGACAAGACGAACAACATTTATTCGCTGTATCTGGCTAAAGACTATCTGGTTCAGGAGGATTCCATTCTTCTTGAGTCTGACCTGATTTTTGAGCCGTCGGTTCTGAAGAAATTACTTGACGATCCTTATCCCAACGTGGCTCTTGTGGACAAGTATGAGAGTTGGATGGACGGTACCGTGGTTACCTTGGACGAGCAGAACCGGATCACTCGTTTTATCAACAAGGAGCGCTTCCGCTTTGAAGATATAAAGAATTACTACAAAACGGTCAACATTTATAAGTTCAGCAGGGAGTTTTCCAAGCAGTATTATGTTCCCTTCCTTTCAGCATATAGTACAGCGTTGGGAAACAATGAGTATTATGAGCAGGTGTTGCGTGTTCTCCTTCATCTGGATGACACCCCGCTTAAAGCCCTGCCGCTGGAAGGGGAGATCTGGTACGAGATAGATGATGTTCAGGATTTGGACATTGCGTCAGGAATGTTTGCACCCACAGATGAAGGGCGGTATCAAGCAATAACCTCCCGCTATGGTGGCTATTGGCGTTATCCGCAAATGATAGATTTCTGCTATCTTGTCAATCCGTATTTTCCGCCCCAGCGGATGATTGATGAAATAAAGGCCAGTTTCGAGGTGCTTATGCGCGGGTATCCGTCCGGGATGAAAGTAAACGCGTTACTTGCCGCAAAAAACTTTGGCGTGCACCCGGAATCTATTGTTGTCGGGAACGGTGCTGCGGAATTGATAAAAGCATATATGGAGAGTTGCTCCGGTCCTTTGGGAATTATTCTCCCGACATTTGAGGAGTATCCTAACCGGACAGAAGAAAAGAATCGCGTTTGCTTTACTCCGGAAGGCGAGGGTTTCCGTTATAGCGCGTCGGAGATTGAGAGTTATTTTAACGACAAAAGGATAGAGACACTTCTGCTTATCAACCCTGATAACCCCTCCGGCAATTATATTCCTTATGAGGACCTGCTGAAATTAGTGGAATGGACAAAAAAGAAAAAAGTCCGTTTTATTGTTGATGAGTCTTTTGTTGACTTTGTTGAGGCAGAAGGGCCGATATCCCTATTGGACGAAAAGTTGCTCCAACAGAATCCACACCTTGTAGTAGTAAAAAGCATCAGCAAATCCTATGGTGTTCCCGGTTTCCGTCTGGGTGTTTTGGCCGGTGGGGATAGGCAGATGATAGCGTCTATGAAAAAAGACGTTGCAATCTGGAATATCAACTCCTGCGGTGAGTTTTATATGCAAATCTATGAGAAGTATGCCGGGGACTATAGAAAAGCCTGTCAATTATTCCGCGAGGAGAGGTCATTTTTCTTAAGCGAACTGAAAGACGTATCTTTTTTGAAAGTATATCCCAGCCAGGCGAATTATTTCCTTTGTGAACTGACATCACGGTTTACAGCCAAGGAGTTATCTCATATTTTGCTGAACCACAAGATTCTCATAAAAGACTGCAGTGCCAAGAAGGCTTTTCAGGGGCGCGAATTTGTTCGTATCGCAGTTCGTAATCGTGAAGAAAACAATTATTTGGTGAGAGTCCTGAAACAGTTGTAGAAATGCGGATTTGTATTTGCGGCGGCGGTTCTTTAGGACATGTTTGTGCGGGAGTGCTATCTTCTCGTGCAGGAGTGGAGTTATCCCTTCTGACAAGCCGCCCGGAGCAGTGGAGCTCGCAAATAACCGTCAGGGATCCCGACGGACGGTCTTTTCGTGCCGCCATTAAACATATTTCCGCCAACCCGGAGGATGTTATTGTAGGGCAGGATATAATTTTATTATGTTTGCCGGGCTTTATGTTGGAGAAGACACTCCAACAGATTCGTCCTTTTGTGGGAAAGGCAATAGTCGGAAGCATCGTTTCCAGCACCGGATTCTTCTTTTTCGCGCATCAGATATTAGGCAAGGACGCCCGGGTCTTTGGCTTTCAACGAGTTCCTTTCATTGCCCGAGTAGAAGAATATGGAAAGTCGGCCCGTTTGCTGGGATATAAAAAAGAACTCTTCATGGCGGCGGAGAATATTCCTCAGTCGGAAGAATTCTGCCAAAAGATAGAGCAATTGTTCAGGACACCGATCATTTTTTCGGAGAACATCTATGAGGTCGCTTTGTCCAATTCAAATCCCATCCTCCACACGGGACGACTTTATACTATTTTCTCCGGTCGGGAAAATAAGGTGTTTGATGCCCCGGTATTCTTTTATAAATCATGGACAGACGACGCTTCCCGTCTTGTTCTTGCAATGGATGAAGAGTTATTCTGCCTGCTCGATGTTTTGGACGTGCACGGCATCAAACGCTTGGCAGATTATTATGAGAGCCCCAACGCATCTGCTCTAACCGGGAAGATTCGTTCAATAGAGGCTTTTCAAACAATTCTGACACCCATGGTGCCAGTTGATGGTGGATGGAAGGCCGATTATGACAGTCGATATTTTACGGAAGATTTTCCCTATGGACTTCGGTGGATTCGAGAAGAAGCTGAAGCAAAAGGTATTCACATGCCTAATATCAATAGGGTATATGAATGGGGGATGAAATGCTTGATACGAGCGGGAAACACCGCCGATAGAAAGTAAACATTCAGCGCATGCGAATAGAGTCCTTGTTATATCGCTTTTATAAACTTCCACAAATTTACTGGATGCAGCGTTCTTGTATTCAGGAGATTCGCCAAAAGGGGAAAGCAAAGGTCGCATTTCTTCTTTCTTCCCTCCCGATGTGGCGCGCTCAGCGGGTGTATGACCTTTTGGCTTCGGATTCGCGCTTTGATGTCCGTCTAGTTCTCTATCCGTTTCCTAATTATAGCGAAGTGCAGAGGAAGTCAAATATAAGTGAATTGCGCGTGTATTGTGAGGCTCGGGCATTACCATTTATCGATTTGTCAGAAGAGTCCTTTCCCGGCACCGCTTTGCGAGAAGTTTTTAATCCGGATATCGTTTTTTATCCGCAACCATACAACCACCTGTACAATAACGATCTTGACAGTACTTTTTTTATCGGAAAGCTCATAAGCTATATCCCCTATTCCATGCACACTTGCGAAGAGCCGTGGGTTTTTCAAAACTTTTTGTGCAATGCCGCCTGGCGTGTATTCTTACAGCTGGATGATCATCGCGAAGAGGCGGCGGGGGTTTTGTACAATAAAGCCAAGAATGTTCGTGTTGTCGGTGAGCCCATGGCAGACGTGTTTGCTGAGCCGGCGCAGACAGATCCGTGGAAGATTCAGAGTGTTCCAAAAAAAAGGATAATATGGGCGCCGCACTTTTCGATTGTTGACAAAGGTTGGCTGTGTCGGGATTCCTTTATATGGATGAGTTCCTTTATGTCAGATTTGGCCGAAAAGTTTCAGGATCAAATCCAATTTGCATTCAAGCCGCACCCGCGTTTAAGGACCGAACTTGAAAAGCATCCGAACTGGGGACCGGACAAGACTCGGGACTTCTACAATCGATGGGCAGAGGGAAGTAATACTCAGTTGGAGGCAGGTCCTTATACGGACTTGTTCAAGACATCGGATGCCATGATTCATGACTGTGGCTCTTTCTCGGTGGAGTATCATTTTACCGGGAAACCGGTTATGTTTGTTTCCCGCGACATAAATGCAGCCATGTCTAACCAGAATGCAATGGGGAAAGAGGGAATACGGGCACATTATTCCGGCTCTTGTGAAAAGGACATTCTTTCCTTCGTTGAAAATGTGGTACTGGCGGAAAACGACTCCATGAAACCCATGCGCATCGCTTTCCACGAGAGGTACCTTCGCCCCCCGGGTGGACGAAGTGTGGCCGACAATATTTATCGGGAAATCCTTTCGGGGATAAAATTTACTGAAGCATGACCTTTCTGCTTCTCATATTGCTTGTCCTTTGCCTGTGGGGCCTTCGATTCCCGGGGTACGATTCCTCTTACTTGTCGCCGGACCGGGCGAATGCCATCAAGGGAATCTTTACCTTTTTGATTCTTTTTTCTCATCTTAGCGGATACGTTGTTTTGTCGGACAGTTGGGCCGATGTCCCCTACGTGCGAGTACAGGAACATCTGGGTCAACTGATAGTGGCCATGTTCTTTTTTTATTCGGGATATGGCATCTGGGAGTCTTTCACGAAGAAGCCGGAATACGAGAAGCATTTTTTAGGCCGCCGCCTTTTGAAGATTCTTTTGCATTTTGACATTGCGGTGCTCTTATTCATTCTGGTCCAGGCCTTTCTGCCGGTTACATATCCGGTGCGGAATTATTATTTGTGCTGGATTGGTTGGGAAGACGTGGGAAACTCCAATTGGTTTATCTTTGTGATACTTTGCCTGTATCTGATAGCCTGGGTGGCCATGAAGTTGGAGCGAGTATTCAGAAAAGGAGGGATTGTTGCTTTAATAATCCTTACGGCGGGACTTTGGGGGAGCCTTTGGATTTTGGCAGGAAAGGACCGTTGGTGGGTTGATACAATGGCGGTATTTCCACTTGGGGCAGTTGTGAGTACACAGAAAAAACGTCTTGAGACGCTGTTGCAGCGACAAGGTGTACCCTATTTGTTGTCCGCCCTTTTCTTGTTGGCATACTTTGTCGCGCACCACTTATTTGGGATTGATATTTATGGAGGAGTTGCGTGCCTCTTCTGCCTGGTTGTAATGCTGTTTTCTTCCTGGATTAAAGTGGGAAATCCAGTACTTGCCTGGGCCGGAAAAAATGCTTTTACCATTTATATCATTCAGCGCCTGCCAATGATTGTGTTTTCGTTCTATGGACTGAATATGCACCCAGCCTTTTTTATGATGGCGGTGATTCCTGTAACCTTTCTTCTGGCCGAAGGTTTGTCCCGGCTATACAAAAGGATAGATAAGAGAATCTATGCCTGAATCACTGAAACATAAGACCGTTAAAGGCGTCTCCTGGAGTTTTGTAGAGCAAATTCTTACCCGGGGAGTCAACTTTGTGATAGGCATTATCCTGGCCAGATTGCTTAGCCCGACGGATTATGGCCTGATTGGCCTGCTGGGCATCTTTTTGGCAATTTCTCAGCTGTTTATAGACGGCGGCCTGGCCAGTGCGCTTATTCGGGAGAAAAATGCCATGGAGGAGGATTTCTCCACGGTTTATATCATCAATCTGGTCCTGAGCCTGTTTTTCTATCTGCTTTTGTTCTTTGTGGCACCAGTGGTGGCAAATTTCTATGAGCAGCCCCTCCTCAAACCGTTGATGCGTGTGGTGGCCTTGATATTGATCATCGGCTCTTTGGCCTCTGTTCAGGGAATACTGCTCACTATCCGGGTAGACTTCAGAACCAAGTCTATTATCTCTGTGCTAGGCTCCCTGGTCTCGGGTACAGTTGGAATTGTTTTGGCTTATAAGGGGTTCGGCGTGTGGGCCTTGGTGGCTCAGTCGCTGGCATCTGCCCTTGTTGCGACACTGCTTACGCTGGCTTTTGTCCGCTGGTGGCCTCGCTTGTTTTTCTCCGTTCAATCGTTTAAGAAGCTGTTTGCGTATAGTTCTAAGCTGCTGGCTGCTTCCCTTATCAGCGTCATCTATGACAACGCTTATCCTATGGTTATTGGAAAAAGGTTCTCTGCGGCCGACGTGGGACAGTATTCACGGGCGGGACAATTCCCGGGCATAGCAAACACCACGATAACCAGCGCTCTGAACCGGGTCGCCTTCCCCATACTGAGTCAGATTCAGGATGATGACCAGCGCCTGCTGAGTGTTTATGAGAAATACATCCAGTTGTCGTCGTTCCTCATTTTCCCGGTCATTCTTTTCATTTGCGGGTGTGCCCGTCCGTTGGTATCACTCCTTCTTACCGACAAGTGGCTGGCCTGCGTTCCGCTGATGCAGATTATCTGCTTTAGCCAGCTCACCAACGGTATCACAGCCATCAACTTGAACTTGCTGTATGTCAAGGGGCGCTCCGATCTGGTTCTTCGTTTGGAGATTATAAAAAAGACACTGGCATTCATCATTCTCTTTGTATCTATGTTCTTCTCCATAGAGGTGATGTGTTTGGGGCAGGTCTTGTATTCCTTGATAGCCCTATATCTCAATGCTTTCTACACCAAACGGATTTTAGGATACAGTTTTGGAAAACAGATGAAAGTGATTCTGCCTTATTTCCTGATTTCTTTGGTTGTCCTGGCCGAGGCCCTGGCAATTTCTCATTTCCTTACGACTCATTGGATCTCCTTGCTGGTATCGGCCCTTGTTTGCCCTGTGACCTATTTCTTCCTGACCAAAGGGTTCCGTTTGTATGCCTATCAGGAGGCGATAGAATTGATAAAATCAAAAATGGGCAGAGGGAGGTTCCAATTTTGAGAAAGCTGTAACTTTGTCGTGGAGTGTTTGTGAAAAATATGACAGCGCTATCCATAATTATACCCGTATACAACGTCGGAGATTATCTAAGAGAATGTTTGAATAGCATTCTGCAGCAGCGGCACGATGGCGTAGAGATTATTCTTATTGATGATGGCAGTACCGATCACTCTGGCGAGATCTGCGATGAGTACTCCAAAAAATATGCAGAGGTGAGTGTATTTCATCAGAAGAATGGAGGCGTTTCGAAGGCACGCAATATAGGCATAGAGAAAGCGAGCGGGGAATGGATATCATTTGTCGACCCAGATGATCTTCTTGGGCCAGATTATTGCTCTTTTTTTAGATCGATAGAAGGGAAGAATTATGACCTTGTATTTTTTTCTCTGTCCATTTTTTCACAAAAAGGCGGGCAGGCGGAGAAGAGGATGCAAGACAAACTTTATACAGGTTCTTTATCCATACAGAAAGGAATCATCACATTGATGCGGAATCCAGATAATTGTGAGTATTTTGGATTTACCGTAAATAAGTTTTTCCAACGCGATATAATTATGAAAAACCAGATTCGGTTTGTCGAGAATCTGACATATCGGGAGGACGAATTATTTACATTGGATTATTGCCGCTATATTTCTTGTTATTTTACCAGTTCAAAGGTTTTATATCACTATCGGATTGATGTTGAGGGCAGCCTTTCGCATAAGGAAAAACCGATGGAAGAGATATTTAAGTATTATGATTGTTTTATGAAGAAAACACAATACTTTACTTATTCTCCACTCCTTTCAATGGAATATGACAGGGCGCTTCATTTTCTTGTTAACGCCTACAATCCGACACTTCCTCGCCAGGAGATAAAGAAGATTCATATGAGGGTTTCCAGTCTGGTGAAGAATCAGAGAAAATATTTGTCCAAACTGAGGAAGACAAAAGTATTCATGTTTATTTACTCTTTCCCCCCCAGCATCTCTTTCCCTTTGATGGAAAAAGTATATCAAAAAATATATCACGCGAACAGTAATAATAAAAAAAGCAATATAAATACTTATCTTTGGTAATTATGGCACGAGCAATCGCATTTTACTTACCGCAGTTTTATCCCACCCCGGAGAACGATTCCTGGTGGGGAAACGGTTTCACGGAATGGACCAATGTGGGACGCGCAAGGCCGTTGTTCCCCGGCCATTATCAGCCACGCGTTCCTGCAGATTTGGGGTATTACGATTTACGTATTCCCGAGGTCCGTGGCCGGCAGGCAAGGATGGCCAAGGAGGCGGGAATCGAGGGATTCTGCTACTGGCATTATTGGTTTGGCGGCCAGCGATTGTTGGATAAGGTCTTCGAAGAAGTCGTGAATACGAACTATCCGGATTTTCCTTTTTGTCTATGCTGGGCCAATCACTCATGGAAAGCGAAGACTTGGGATCCGGCCGTCCCGGACAGGATGCTGATGGAACAGACTTATCCGGGAGCCGAAGATTATAAGCAGCATTTTTATGCCATGTTGCCGGCATTTAGGGACAAGCGTTATATTACGGTGGCGGGGAAACTCTTATTTGGCATTTTTGATCCCGGAGACATTCCTGATTTTGCCCTAATGGCCGATATTTGGAACAACCTGGCTTCGGAAAACGGCCTCCCGGGTTTTTGTTTCTTTGCTTTTGCACAGGGATCCGGTGCTATGCAGAAGGCAAAGGGCCCGGCTTATGACATGGTGGTTTATGATGCCATGTTTGATGCCGTATACATTCATAACCATGACAGAAAACATCTTTTAAAGGCACGGTGGAACGCGCTATTCCATCAAGCCTCTCCAATTGAATATGATTATTACACAAGGTGTGCCCTGCAAAAGTTTGCACAGTTTCCGGAGACGGTTCCGTGTATAGACCCCAACTTTGACCACTCTCCCCGAAGTGGGACGAAAGGTGTCATTCTGCATGATAGCACGCCACAAAAATGGGGGCGCTTTTGTGCCGAGGTGGCAAAGAGTGTAGAGAACTCAGACAAAAACGGCCTGCTATTCATTAAATCATGGAACGAGTGGGGGGAAGGTAATTATCTGGAGCCGGATCTTCGTTTTGGGACGCTATATTTGGAAGAAACGGCAAAAGCGCTGAAATAAAGGATTAAATGGAAAAGCAAAGACAGTCAAACTTTGAACTTTTGCGTCTGGTTTGCATGCTGATGGTGCTTGTTTGTCATGCAAATGGGTACGTTAATGAAGCAGACCTCTCCGGAAGTACCGGGGTGGTACGTCTGCTGATTAACCAGTTCTGCCTGGTTTGCGTTAATGTCTTTGTAATGATTTCCGGCTGGTTTGGGGTAAATGCCTCTTGGAAGGGGGCTTTCAAGCTTTGGTTTCAGGTCTTATACGTTACTGCGTTTTGTGTCGTTGTTGCCCTGTTTGCCGGAATCCCCATTTCTTTTAAAGCCGATGTTTTGAGTTATGTCTTCTTGGGTAGCGGGTATTGGTTTGTAGTTTCGTATTTGATTTTATATGCGTTGGCGCCGGTGTTGAATTCTTTTGCGGCGACGACAAGTCGGCAGACATTCCAAGGGGTGCTTTTTGCTTGGTTTCTGGCAGAATTCGCCTATGGCTTCCTTGGGGGACAGGGGTATTTCGATCGTGGGTTCTCTCCGCTGTTTTTCATCGGCCTGTACTTGCTGGCCAGGTATGTCCGTTTATATCCGGAGAGGGTGTTTACATTTAAAGGGGGAACGGATATCAGTATTTATACGGCAGCGTGTCTGCTTTCTGCTCTGTTGTTTTGGTTTGGTTATAAATGGTTTGGAAAAGGATTTCATCTCAATCAGTACGACTCCCCTTTGGCAATAATTGCGTCGTTGTATTTTCTTTTGGCCTTTTCTAAAATGCACTTCAGCAATACTTGGATCAACTGGATGGCCAGTTCGGCCTTTGCCATCTATTTGATACATGTACACAGCCTGTTTTATCCTACTTTCAAGAGTTGGGTGGCTCAAATTCGAGACGCCTATGGTCTCTATTCAATCGGCCCCCTCCTCGTATTCATTCTTGCCATAGCCGTTGCTTGTATATTGATAGATAAGCCCCGCATCTGGCTATGGGACAGATTAAATTGTAAACGTGTAAAAGCATAAAAAGATGACGACATTGCGTTACCGATCCTTCGATGCATTGAAAGGGCTGATGATTCTGATAGTCGTCCTGCATCATAGTTTATTTGTAAAGGGGATGCATCATGGGTATTTGGCTGTTGACATGTTCTTCTGGATAGCCGGTGTTTTTTTAATGCGGGATTTTCTGAAGAAAGAGCAGACAACTGTTCAATATACATATCGCCGGCTTCGGAAAGCCTTCCCTCCCTATCTGCTGTCATTCGGCCTTGCGGCGGTTTTGGATTACAAGCACCTGGCGTCCTTTACCGACTTTGACAGTTTTATAGAAGTTTTTTCCCCGTTTGTTTCCTTCCTGACGCTGACAGAAGAAATGGGTCCGCCGCTCCACTCTTATGTGATATTGGTCGGAGGCTGGTTCTTAAGCGTTTTGATTATCGGAGGTTTTCTCTTGTATTCTTTGTTGGAATATAACAGGAGGTTGGCAACAAAGGTCCTGCTCCCGGTAATGTTTATTCTTGGATATACATTTGTGTTTCAGGTCAGCCCCGAAGTGGAGAACTTTTCAAAACTGGGCTGTTTCAGCTTCCCTTTGTTGCGTGGTTTTTTGGGCATGTGCGGCGGAGCGATGGTGTATGCGTTGTCGGTAGGTTATCCGGAGTTGTTAAATAAGAACGGGCAGCTTGTCAATGTAGGCGCAATATTGGCCTTTGTATTTTTTCTCTGTATCATGTTCACCAAAAAATCATTTGATGCGCAACTGGTTATATTGATTCCGCTGATTTTGTCGGGCTTACTTGTTTCTGGCTCCTGGGCGGAAAAATGTTACAGGAGGCTTCCTTTTGGTGGAATTCTTCCCCGTTTAGGCGAGATTTCCCTGGAAATCTTTTTGATTCATTCTCCGGTGATACATATCGTTCATTCCTGTTTGAAAAACATGCCCGTTGCCGTATCGCCGGCCGTTTATGTGTTGGCCGATGTCTTTGCCGTCGTTGTGGCGGCGGTCCTATTGCACAGAGTATGTGCCAGGCGGGCAGGGGCTTGAAAACGCTAGTCGCCTTTCCATTATTTCAAAATAGAGTTAGAAATTTATTTTGTATTTTTGTAATGACAGTTTAGAGCAATTCCCGTCCGATGAAACACGCCTGGCTTGTCATAGCGCACAATGAATTCGAGATTCTCCAGATGCTGATAGACGCGCTGGACCATCCCGAATCGGACATCTATGTGCATATTGACAAAAAGGTGAAGGAATTGCCCGTATTGCACGCAAGCAAAAGCAAACTTCAAGTCCTTGAGAAGCGTTTGGATGTGCGCTGGGGTACGGTCTCTCAGATTCGCTGCGAGTTGGCATTGTTTGAAGCCGCTTCTGCACAGGGCCCCTATGATTACTATCATGTCATTTCCGGCGTAACGCTTCCGCTGAAGCCGTTTTCGGAACTGGACGCCTTTTTCCGGGCTCAAGATGGGAAGAGTGTCCTCACAGGCCTGTGTATCGACGAACCTTACCAGGAGAGGCTGAAGATGCGCCGCTATAATTTCTTTCTGGACAACTACCAGGCGGCAGACACAACCAAACGGCGGATGAGCCAGTTTCTTTGGAAATCGGCCATCGCTATGCAGCGTATACTGGGAATAGAAACTAACAAGGGGAGGGTGTTTTACAAAGCCTCCAATTGGTTGAGTCTTACGGAGGAGGCCGTGAAGTACATCCTGTCTCGTAAAGAAGAAATACTGAAGGTGTACAGATATACGCTTTGCGGGGACGAGTTCTTTGTCCCTTCGGAACTGATGTCTTCTCCTCTGAAAGACCGGATTGTTTCCCATGAGCAGTACCTGCTTCAGGAAATGGGAAGAGCCACCACTGGCGCATTCCCTTTGGACGCGCTGGAGGGAATGAAGGCCTCCGCTTATTTATTTGCCCGTAAATTTACATCGCGATGAAACTGGAGAGAACATATCTTTGGCGTAAACTCCGGGAGAAGAAGATTCTCCGGCAGCATGCCCGCGTTGCGGCTGTCTGTGAGGACTTGATTGCCCGCTACAGGGCCGAAGGACCAGCCGTTGAGTTAAAGCCGAAAAAGGAATTGGGGACAGAGCACATTATTTGGCAGTACTGGGCCCAGGGTTACGACCATGTCCCCGCTGTTGTTCGCGAGTGTCTGGCTTCGGTGGAAAAATGGGCTGGATACAGAAAAATAATCCGCCTGAGCGACGACAACTTGTCAGAATACCTGGATATCCCTTCTTTTGTGACCGAAAAGCGGGAACAGTTCTCGCGGGCATTTTTCTCGGATTTGTTGAGGCTTCTTCTGCTGGATGTTTACGGTGGTCTTTGGCTGGATGCGACAGTGATGTTGTCTGCCCCTATTCCCGAGAGGTATGATACGATGCCGTTTTTCGTATATCGGCGAGACCCGGCGGAGCCCCATATCTCCTATTGGCGCAACACCTATGCATACTATTTCGGTTGGGCCAAGGGTTTTCGTGTCAACATGCTCAGCAGTATAATGTTCGCTCATAAAGGAGGGCCGATGGTCTCAGATTTATGCCAACTTATGCTTTTCTGGTGGAAGGAGCAGGACTGGCTTCCGGACTATTTGTTCTTACAGATACTGTTTGATGTATATGAGCCCAAAGATGTGTTTCCCTTGGAGAGCGACACCCTTCCGCACTACCTGCAGCAGTCCATGAACGACCCCGCATTCAATCTGCTGCCCCGGGAAGAGATACTGGCTACAATCCCCATGCATAAACTGACCTATAAGAAAGAATCATGACCCTGAAAGAAAAACTGTTGAACTGGCTCATCCGGCCGGAGCGTTATTACATAGACCGCTATGTAAAGTTTCTCCGCAGGGAGGAGCATTATACCTTCAACAAGCGGAACTCGATAATGGCCTTCTGGTACAAAGCCCGCAAGAACCGCCTGGGCTCCCGTCTGGGATTCATTATCAGCGCGGGTTGCTTTGGTGAGGGGCTGCGGATCGAGCACTTCGGATCCATTATCGTCAATCCCAAGGCCCGTATCGGACGAAACTGCAAAATACACGGCAATTGCTGTATCGGCAGCACTGGAGGCTATCCTGATGATTCTCCTGTCATCGGTGACAATGTGGACATCGGGCAGGGGGCCCAGATTCTGGGTGGCATCCGCATTGCCGACAATGTGAAGATTGGCGCCGGCGCTGTAGTGGTTAAAGATGTCTTAACCCCGGGAGTCACGGTGGTGGGCGTTCCCGGGAAAGTTATTGAAAAATAAAAAACAAGGAATAATCATTACGACTGCCAGATTGTCGACAGGGTAGATGAAAACCCATACTACATCCAGCAGTTGTGCGAAATGGTATGGAACAGGACAGAAAAGAACAGTTCGGAAGAGGCTGTGGAAGAAGCGTTCCACGCATTCGTTGATTCGCAGGCCGGATTGAATCTGGCCCTGACAAAAATGTTGACGCTTACCCAGCAGAATCTCCTGCATGCCATTGTTTGCGGAGAGAAACGCCTCAGCTCGGCTTCCGTCATGGAGCAGTATGGGCTCAAAAACAGCCTTACCGTACAACGTGCTAAAAAAGCGTTGGAGAAACTGGATATCATCGACGATTTCGGGCAAAGGCTCACCATGGAGGATCCGGTTTATGCCTGGTGGCTTAAAAATATTTATTTCCAATGATGACTCCTCTCGCCATTGCATTCACACCCAATTACTTCGTGCCGGCGGCCGCGATGCTCCGGTCGCTTCTGGATGCATCCACGGCCGCTTTTGAAGTCATCTGCCTGGTGACGGAGGAGATTCCTGTACGTATGCAGGAAAAACTCTTGCGTCTGGGACAGGGCCGCTTGAATTTCCGTTATATCCCCTTGAAGGGACGGCTGGAGGGCGTTTATACGGACCCTCGTTATACGGAGGCGGCATCGTTCCGCCTTCTGTTGCCAGAACTGCTTCCGGAGTACGATTCGCTGGTCTATATTGATTGCGACGTGATCGTCCGTCAGGATATCGGAAAACTCTTCCGGGAGACCGACCTGGGCAGCCATTATCTTGGCGTGGTGTTCGAGGCGCCCATCGAGAACCAGGCCGAGCGTTTCCGGGCCCTGGGGTGCGACCCTCGGTGCTATTTCAACTCCGGCTTTCTCCTGATGAACTTGAAGACCATGCGGGAAGAAAAGGTATCCGAGAAACTTTTGGAAGCTTGTAAGGTTCCTTATTTGGAATTCCCGGACCAGGATGCGCTGAACCAGGTCTGCCAAGGGAGGGTATTGCCTTTGAGTCCCCTGTACAATGGCATCCGAACCTTTTTCCTGCCTCAGTATCGGCCCGACTTTGAACGGGAATATCCCCAGAAGGGACTGTGGGCAGAGGTACAGCAGGAAGCCACCATCCATTATACCGGAGGAAAGCCCTGGCAGCTCCTCACGGTTCAGTTTGCCGCCTGGTGGCGCACCTACGATACCCTTCCGGAGGAGATAAAGGTGGAATGGACAGCTCCGGCCAAGGTGCAGCGCCTGTGGCAGTTTTACCGTATCAAACCCATCGGCCGTTTGATCGAGGCCTTCCGTACCTTGAAAAGAAAACTCAAATGAAGCACGCGTACCTCATATTGGCCCATGGCAGTTTCGACCTTCTCCGGCTCCTGATTTCCCGCCTGGACGATGAGCGGAACGACATTTTTGTGCACTTGGATAAGAAGGTGAAAGTTCTGCCGGAACTTCATGCAGAGCATGCCGGGCTTTATTTCACCGAGGAACGCGTGGATGTGCGCTGGGGAGACTGGACCGTGGTTGAGGCCGAATATGTCTTGTTTGCAACGGCAGTAGCCAGGGGGCCTTACCAGTATTACCACCTTCTTTCCGGTGTGGATTTGCCGGTAAAGTCGCAGGACTATATTCACGTTTTTTGTGATACGCACCAGGGGACGGAGTTTATCGGCTATACCCTCACTGAGATTACCCCGGAAGTGTTACGAAAAGTGCAGCGCTGGCACCTGTTCCCGAAGGATTTCAAGAACAGTTCTATTGTAAAACGTGCACTCCGGGCCGCGTATATTCGCGTACAGGAGATTTTGGGAATTTACCGGAACCGGGACGTAGACTTCAAAAAAGGCTCCCAGTGGGTGAGCGTGACGGATGCTATGGCCCGCCATTTCCTGGCTCATCGAGTCTGGGCACAAAAGGTCTTCAGCCACAGTTTCTGCGCCGACGAAATGGTGATGCAAACCTTGGCCTGGCAGGCGCCTTTCCGGGAAAAACTCTACAACACGCAGGATGATGGCGCCGGTTGCCTGAGGGCCATTGGCTGGAAGGACGGGCAGATCGTGGACTGGACACCCGAAGACCTTCCTGCCCTGAAGGCCTCCGAGGCGCTGTTTGCCCGGAAGTTCCGGAATGAAGATGTTGCTGAATTATGAAGTTTTCCCTTATCATACCGGTATACAATGCGGAGGGCTCCCTGAGGGAGAGCCTGGATAGCCTGCAAGCCCAGTCTTTTCGGGATCTGGAAGTGGTTTTTGTGGACGACTGCTCCACGGACAATTCTCCCGCTATGATGCAGGATTACCTTAGGGAGAGTGGCTTCCCGGGCCGGATTTTCCGCCAGAAGAGGAACAGTGGCGTGGCGGCTGCGCGAAACCGGGCGCTCCAGGAGGCGCAGGGAGACTATCTTCTTTTTCTGGATGCCGATGATAAAATGGCGCCCGACGCTTTGACCGTGGCGGCAGAGGCTTGTCAAGGCGCAGACATTGTGGGCTGGGACTGGACTTTGGGCTTTGAAAAGAAGGGCCGATATATGCGGCAGGCAGACTATGATACCCCTTTGCAGGCCTTGAAGAACCTGATGGGGGGCACTATGCGTTGGAACCTGTGGCTTTTTGCCCTTAAGCGGAGTTTTGTCCGATCGGCCGGGTTAAGCTTTACAGACGGAGCCAATATGGGGGAAGATATGCAGTTTATGATTCGGGCATTTTGCCGTGCAGGGGACGTGATTCAGTTGCATCAGACATTATATTGTTACAACGCCGTGAGCACCACATCTATCAGCCGTCAGTTCAGTGAACTTCGCAGAAAGGAGATAGCCGATAATTTGGCCCTTGCGCAGCAGGCTGTGGAAGATTCTCCTTATGCGATGGCGTTGAGAGAGTATGTAAACCATCTGAAACTCTTCCTCAAACTGCCGCTGCTGATGAGTACGGACAAAGCACACTATGAAACCTGGTATGCCTGGTTTCCGGAATCCAATGCAGACGCTATGGGCAACAAGGCACTTCCGCTGCGCACCCGTTTGCTGCAATGGGTGGCTTCCAGGCGGCAGTGGTGGGCCGTGAAGTTCTATTATGTGTTTGTTTACCGTTTTGTTTACGGTATAATTTACAGGTAGGATGAAGAAGTTTTTGGCAGGCTTTGTTACAGCAGTAGCATTGAGTTTCTTTGTGTTTCCGACGGAATTCACGTTCCTTCCGTCTGCCATAAACTCAAAGATGATTATGGCGGGTTGGGGTGTATTGGTGTTCCTTTATCGCTCTATCCGGGAAAAGCGTGTAGAGATACCGCGGATAGTGCTTGTTTCCGGGGTGCTTGCTGCCCTTTTCTCCTTGTGGTGCCTCATAGCTGTTACACTTACGGAAACCTACAATATGGAGTATGTTTCCTACATCAAGTCTTTTCTGACTTGGGTACTGGGTGCTCTGGGAGCCTGCGCTGTTATGAAGTTCTGCACGGGGAAGGACGACCTCCCGACGCTGACAAAATATTTGGCCATCGTATGTGTTTCTCAGTGCGCGCTGGCCTTGATTTTTGACAATGTTCCATCGGTCGCGTCTATGGCAGATCGTTTTTTCATTACGGGGAGTGATTTTTACCGCACAGGAGGCCGTTTGTACGGAATAGGCTGCGCCCTGGACGTTGCCGGAGTGCGTTTTTCTGCCATTTTGTTGCTTATGGCTCATCAGATAGCCACCAATGCCCACTTGGGAGAGAAGAATCTTTCTATTGTAACTATGTTGTCGGCCTTTTTCGTTACAATGGTTGTAGGAGCTATGATTTCGCGGACCGCGGTGGTGGGTGCAGCCCTGGGCTTGGCTTATATGGCTCTTGTCAATCTGGAGGTTACACGAGGGGGGTATGTGTCCAGCCGCCAGGTGCGTGTTTTTTTGGTAGGCGTGGTTACTTTGCTGATTATGGGTGCGGTGGCCGTGTATCTGTACCAAAGCAGCCAGGCCTTTTATGAGAATGTACGTTTTGGTTTCGAAGGATTTTTCAACTGGGTGGAGACCGGAGAGCTCCGGACCGGCTCTACGGACCACCTGAAGACTATGTGGGTATGGCCCACTACCCCACGGGGCTGGTGGATAGGAGAGGGCATAGTGGGCGTGTATCAGACCAATTCGGATATCGGGTATTGCAACTTCATCCTCTACTGCGGACTCATCGGGATGGTCATTTATTCGCTTTATTACATATACAACCACCTTTGTCTGAACGAAAAATACGATAAGTTCGTTTTGCTGTCCCTGCTTATGGTGGTCCTCACTTTTATCATCTGGGCCAAGGTACAAACCGATATCTTTTTCCTGGATGCACTGCTGTTCTGTGCCCGGGGAGATGTCAAATATTATAGCCGATGAAGATTATCTATTGTATGGCCTCGGTGTATAACCCTGGCGGGATGGAAAGGGTGCTCCTGAACAAGGTGCGCTATTTGTCGGAGCAGGGCGGCTATGAACTGGCCATAGTCACTACAGACCAAGGCGGGCGCCCGCCGTTTTATGCTTTCCCGGAGGGGGTTCAGATGGTGGACCTGGATATCAATTACACGGAAGACCTCCGGAAGCATCCCCTGGCCAGGATTCCTTCCTTTCTTCGCCGCCGTCGGCTTCATCGCAAGCGCCTGACTGCCTTCCTAATGGCCTGGAAGGCCGACATTGTCGTCTCCCTCTATCCTTCCGAATCGTCTTTCATCCCTTCTATCCGGGACGGAAGCAAGAAGGTGCTGGAACTGCACTTTAACAAGTTCTTTCGTCTCCAGTATGGCCGCAGCGGGCTGCTGGGGCAGATTGACCGCTTCCGCACCTGGCAGGATGAGCGCATTGTCCGGCGTTTCGACCGTTTTGTGGTGCTTACTCATGAAGATGCCTCCTACTGGGGTGCATTGCCCAATCTGCAAGTGATTCCCAATGCCGCCCTGCGGGTTCCGGAAACAATAGGGAACCCGCACAGCCACCGGGTCATTGCGGTGGGCCGGTTGGATTATCAGAAGGGCTTCGACCGTCTGGTTAAAGCGTGGGCGCTGCTTCCAAAGGATTTGCGGGACGATTGGCGCCTGGATATCTTTGGACAGGGGGAGTGGGAAGTAATGCTTCGGGAACTGATAAAAAAGAAGCGCGTGGAAGAAAGTGCCCGTGTGAATCCGCCCACAAAGGAGATTTTCCGGGAATACGCCGCCAGTTCCTTCCTGGTGATGAGCTCGCATTATGAAGGCTTTCCTATGGTGCTGCTGGAGGCTATGGCCTGCGGCCTTCCCGGGGTTTGCTTTACCTTCCCTTGCGGCCCCGGAGACATCATCCGGGATGGCGAAAATGGGCTGCTGGTTCCGGAAGGGGATATCCCGGCGCTGTCAAGTGCGATGGCGCGTCTGATGCGGGACCCCTCCCTCAGGGAGCGGATGAGTGCAAAGGCACGGGAAATTGTAGATGTTTATTCCGAAGAAAAAGTGATGCAGCAATGGATACAGTGCTTTCAGAGACTTCTGCAGTAGTGGCACGGGGTAACCGTATCGACGTGCTAAGGGTGCTTTTGACGGTGGGCATCGTGTGTCTTCATGCCACATCCAATAATCTTCAGCCAATCGTGTGGATATGTTCCGTGTGTGTGCCCAGCTTTTTTGCCCTTTCCGGTTATCTGTTTTTTTGGAATGCGCCACAGAAACCGGAGTGGAGGTGGTTCAGGGGAAAGATCCGCTCACGTATTTTCACGCTGTTGATTCCTTACCTGATAGCTGTTGTAATTGCCTGGCTCTGTTACTACTTTGCCATCAAAGCGGCTCCATCTATGGTGGATGGCTTTTTGGGGGATCGGTGGAAGGACCCGCTTTTTGTGTTTTGGACAGGCCCCATCAACCTCTCTCTCTGGTTTATCCGGGAGTTGATGGTGGTGGTTCTGCTGTCTCCGCTGGTTTATATGATTATCCGTTACACGCGCTGGTGGGGGGTGCTCGCCCTTGGCGTATGGTGGGCGATGGGCAAATATGGTGGCTTTCCTTATGGTGGGCCGGAACCCTTGTTTCTGTTTGCGGCCGGAGGATGCCTGGGTTTCCATAAGATCGCTTCCGTAGAGCGGTGGCTTCATACCGGAAGCCGGATCCCGGTGAGCGCGCGGCCCTGGACTTTTTTCATTTACCTTTATCACTATCTGTTATTGGTGGGTGTTAAAAAGGGGATTGCCAGGTTGATTCCTTTCCAGGGAGACTGGGCCAGCATAGCAGTATGGTTTTTCAGTGTAGTTCTTGTTTTGGCGGCTCTTACCGCTGTTTATGCGCTGGGAAGGCGTTTTCTTCCCCGGGTAACCGGTATTTTGGTGGGCGGAAAATGAAAAAGCTGCTTCAAATCAATCCCGTAGTGCGGGAAAATACTTCTACCGGGAAAATTATGCGGGCGCTGGGAGAACTGGCCATAGCCAACGGCTGGGAGAGTTACATTGCCTACAGCGGTGCCCGCGATGGCGTGCTGCCGCATTCCTCCCACCTGATTCCGGTGGGAAACAAGTGGGACCTGCTGCTGCACTTTCTGGCCACGAGGCTTTTCGATGCGCACGGGCTGGCCTCCCGGCGTGCTACCCGTCGGTTTATCCGGCAAATCCGGGAGTTGGATCCGGACGTAATCCACATCCATAATGTGCATGGTTATTTCCTGAATTATCCGCTGTTGGCCGAATATCTCTCCACTTCCGGAAAGCCGGTTGTGTGGACCGTACACGACTGCTGGCTCTTTACCGGCCACTGCTACCACTATGCCGCGGCAGGCTGTGACAAGTGGAAGACCCAGTGTGAAAAGTGCCCGCAGAAGGGGGCTTTCCCCGCCTCATGGCTGGTTGACCGCTCGCGGAAGAACTTTCGGGACAAAAAAAAGGCGTTCAGTGGTATCCCCAGGTTGACACTTGTCACCGTGTCGCAGTGGATGAAAGAAGAAATCGCCCATTCTTTCCTGGGGGACAAGCCCTGTCGGGTGATTCCCAACGGGATTGATTTGGACGTGTTCAAACCTTCACCCGGCAGCCCGGCCGGATGTTATTATCTAGCCGTGGCCAGTATATGGCTCCCGGAGAAGGGACTGGAAGATTTGTCGGCCCTGGCCGCCTTTCTGGATAGCGATGAACGCCTGGTGGTGGTGGGCCGGCTGCCCGAGGGGTATCGTTTCCCCGATGGGGTGGACACCCTGGAGCGTACGGCCGATGCCCGGGCCCTGGCCCGCCTGTACACGGGTGCAACGGCGCTGGTGAATCCCACGTGGCAGGACAATTATCCCACGGTGAACCTGGAAGCCATCGCCTGCGGAACGCCGGTGGTGACTTACCGTACCGGGGGCAGCGTGGAATCTGTTACCCCTGAGACCGGTGCCGTGGTGGAGCAGGGGGACGTGAGGGGGCTCCTGGAAGCCTTGCATGCCATCCGGATGCAGGGGAAAGAGAGTTATACGGGCCGGTGCCGCAGTTATGCACTGTCCCATTTTTCCAAAGACGATTGTTTCCGTAAATATATTTCGCTCTATGAGAGTCTTGCAACTGGGTAAGTTCTATCCCATCCGCGGTGGGGTAGAGAAGGTAATGTGGGATTTGACCGCTCACCTTCCTGAGGCGGGTGTCGCCTGTGACATGTTGTGTGCCATTTTGCCGGGCGACAAGCCTGATCCGCAGGATGCCTCTTTCGCCCGTATGGAGGATGGTGTACTGGTGTTTTCCCTTCCTTCCGGAGGACGCGTTATCTGCGTGAAAGCCCTGGCCAAGAAAGCGGCTACTATGCTGTCTCCGGCAATGGTGGGCTGGCTTCGGAAGCACAAGGGCGATTATGACATCATCCATATTCACCATCCCGACCCGATGGCTGCGCTGGCTTTGTGGCTGTGCGGTTTCAAGGGGAAGGTGGTGCTTCACTGGCACAGTGATATCCTGTCCCAGAAGGGGCTTTTGATCCTGTATCGGCCTTTGCAAAAGTGGCTCATCCGCCGCGCCGATGTGATTGTGGGAACTACCCCCGTTTACATTAAATCCTCTCCCTGGTTGCAGGATTTCCAAAAAAAGTGTACTTTTGTACCTATTGGTATAGACCCTCTGCTGGAAGGGAATCCTGCCCGGATAAGGAGACGTTATCCCTGCGAGGTAATGATTCTTTCCGTGGGGCGGTTGGTTTCGTATAAAGGGTACAGTTACCTGGTAGATGCAGCTGCTTTTTTGCCCGAGGGGTGGAAAGTGGTCATTGGTGGGGATGGCCCCCTGCGCGCGGCACTTCAAGAGCAGATTCAGGTCAAGGGTCTGGTCGGGAAAGTAGAACTGGCCGGCTATCTTCCGCAGGAAGACATTCCTTCCTGGTTTGCGGCCTGTGATGTGTTTGTCCTGAGCAGTGTCTTAAAAACCGAGGCCTTTGGGATTGTGCAGATAGAAGCTATGTCGCTGGGAAAACCGGTAGTGACCACCCTGGTGCAAGGCTCAGGAATGTCCTGGGTGAATGAGCACGGGAAAAGCGGACTCAACGTGCCCCCCGAAGATCCCAGGGCTATGGCCCAGGCGCTTATGGATGTGGTAAGAGAAAAGGAAAAATTCGGAGAAGCTGCCCGGAAGCGTTTCCAGGAGCTTTTTACGACAGAGACTATGATTAACAAAGTAAAGGCGATATATGAAGCTCAAATGGTGTAACGCATTGCTGCTGTTGGTGGCACTTTTGTCCCTTGGGAGTTGTCTTTCTCCTGCGAAGCAGGCCATATTCCGGGGAATGGAATATGATACCCGCTACAAAGCGGTTCCGCCGGAAGAACTGATTATCCAGAAGTTTGACAAACTGGATATCTTAATCCGCAGCGACATCCCTCAGTTGTCGGCGCCGTTCAATTCCAGTCTCAACTATTCGGAATCGGTGGCCGGCGGCACCGGCGCTCCTGTTCCCTATACTGTCAGCCGGGAAGGAACCATCAATTTCCCTAAACTGGGAGTGTGCGTGGTGGAAGGAATGACCACGCGCCAGTTGGAAAGCACCCTTGCCTCTGCCCTGCAGGAACACGGTTATATCAAAGACCCGGTGGTAAAGGTGGCTCTCCAAAAGTTCGACATCACGGTGGTAGGAAAGGCCAATCAGGTGATTCCCGTAGATGGAGGCATCAATCTGATTCAACTGTTGGCACGTATTGGAGGACCTTCTCCGAACATTCGGATGGACGATGTTATGGTAATCCGCACGATTGACGGTGCCCGGGTTCCGTACAAGGTGAATCTTCGCGAGAAAGAGGTATTCGACTCTCCGGTCTTTTACCTTCAGCAAAATGACATTGTATATTTTAAACCCAGAACTCCTATAGTGGATCCTGCGTTTGAGGGTGCTATCAGGCCGATTATGTATTTTACCTCCCTTGGTTCCCTGGTTACGTCCATACTGGTTTTAGTTAAATTGGCTAAGAACTAGCGTGTCTATGCAAGAAAAAAACAATACCCAGGTCAATCTGGTTGATATTTTTCTGTTTTTACTGAGTCGCTGGTGGGTTTTTCTGCTGTGCGTGCTGGTGTGTATGACGGTTGCCTATATTCGCTATTCAAAAAAACCGTTCTATTATCGTGGGACGGCTACGGTTATGATCAAAGACCCGGCCGATACCCGATCTTCTACGCTGGGCAACTACAGTAGTATGGTGAACTCGGTCAATGTCACTTATGAAAAGATGCAGTTCCATTCCAAGGAATTGATGCGCAGAGTGGTATTGGCCCTGAATGCCGATATAGATTATCTCCAGGATATCAAACTCCGTGACGTGGAACTATATGACCGTTCTCCCGTTCGGATGATTCCGGTGCGGAGTGGAGACGATGACCCGGTTTCGTATACTGTACGGGTTTCTCCCCAGGACGGGAACCATATCCTTCTTATGTGGAATGGAATGTCCCGCAGTGTCTCCTTTGGGGATACGTTGGATTTGGATGGCAGAAGAATGGTGTTTCTCCCGACGCGTACCTATACCAGCTATGCAGGTGGTGAAGTGCATATTGTCAAAAATAGCGTGATGGGTGCTGTGGGGCGTTATCTTGGAAATTTGCAAACATCACAGTTGTCTACCAGTACCTCTATGCTCTCCATCTCCCTGACCGACCGTTCGGCCCAGCGAGCCTGTGATATTGTGAATATGCTGGTAGAGAAGTACAACGAGGAATCCATCCTGGAAAAGAACCGTTCCGCTTTGAATACCGCCGGCTTCATCAATGAACGAATCATTGCTATCCAGCAGGAGTTGGCCGGAATTGAAAATGATATGGTCCGCTTCAAGCAGGAAGAGAAGATGACCAGCGCCAACGCTTCTGCCGAAGAGTACTTGAGTGCGGGTCGCTCCTACAACCAGCAGATTGTGCAGATAGAAATGCAGGAGAGACTGGCGGCCTACCTGAAGGATTACCTGTACACGGCCTTTCAGCAGTATATTACGGTCCCGGCCAATATCGGTATTACCGAGGCCTCCATCAATGCGGCCATTACTGAGTACAACACCCTTATTTTGCAGCGCTCCCGTTTGGTGGAGGCCAGCAGCGAGGCTTCGCCTGTCGTGCGGCAGTTGGAGGATGACATCAAGCCTATGCGCCAGAACATTCTGGATCGTATTTCCAATTTTGAGACCTCCCTTTCCTTCAAAAAGGCCGACCTGGCCGAGCAGGAACGGATGGCGCTCATCAATTTTACCGCCATCCCGGCCAAATCGCAGGATCTCCTGAACATTGAGCGGCAGCAAAAACTGAAGGAGAATTTGTACGTGTTCCTCTTGAATAAGCGGGAAGAGAACTCCTTGGCTATGACTATGGTGGAGGACAATGCCCGGATGATAGACCCGGCCATAAGCACCTATGCGCCGGTTTCGCCCAACCGCAACCGCATCCTTATGCTGGCTTTCCTGATTGGCATTATGATTCCTGCGGTGTTCTTTATCATCTACCTCCTCACCGACAACAAGGTGCGCACCCGCAAGGACGTAGAGGAACTGACCACTGTTCCTTTCCTGGCCGACCTTCCTATGGCCCGGATGAAGAGCAAGAAAAAGCAGGGCGGAAGCAACAAGGACGACGCCAACCTCATTACCACGGCCTATACCAACTCCCAGACCAAACTGTTTACGGAGGCTATGCGATTCTTGGGCACCAACCTGGATTTTATGCGCCCGGAAGGCTGCACCCACCCCGTTGTGGCCACCACGTCGTTCAACCCCAATGCCGGAAAAACCTTTGTGACGGTGAATACCGCCGCCTGCCTGGCCGACGCCGGCAAGAAAGTAATCCTGCTTGACGGAGACTTTCGCAAACGCACCCTTTCCGGCCTGCTGGGGCTCAAGCACGGACGCCGGGGGCTTTCCAACTATATCAGCAAGTCGGATATTCCGCTGGAAGATATCATTGTGCGCAATGCCATAGAGAATGTAGATTTCATTCCCGCCGGTCACATCCCGCCCAATCCGGCCGAAATGCTGGGACGCAAGTGCTTCGCCGACTTGCTGGAAACCCTTAAGAGCCAGTATGACTACGTCCTGATTGACGGTGTCCCTGTAATGGCTGTGGCCGATATGCTGGTGCTCCAGAATGTCGTGGATATGAATATGTTTATAATCCGCTCCGGTAAAATTGACCGGCGCGCTCTGGCTTCCCTGGAGCAGATGTACCAGGAAAAGCGCCTGAAGAACCTGAGTATCGTCCTTAATGGAATTGACCAGCGCCGGGGCTACGGATATAGTTATGGTTACGGCTACGGCTATGGCTATGGTTACGGTTATGGCTACGGCTATGGTTATGGAGAAGAACAGGAGGAGGTTTAGCGACTATGGTAATTGCAGTAGATTTTGATGGCACCATTGTGGAGCATTGTTATCCTGCCATCGGTAAGGAAAAGGAAGGGGCCATCGACACGCTCAAGCGTCTGGTAAAAGAAGGTAATAAGCTCATTTTATGGACCGTACGTGAAGGAGAGCTTCTGGATGAAGCCGTTGCTTTCTGTCGTTCCCGCGGACTGGAGTTCTATGCGGTAAACAGCAACTTGCCCCAGAACGAGCTTTTCCTTTCCAGTGCAAAGTCCGTTTCCGGGAAGGTGTTGGCCGACGTTTATATCGATGACCGCAACCTGGGTGGCATCCCCGACTGGGATACCATTTACGAGCAGATTGCAGACATCCGCGAGCGGAAACACCGTGGAAAGAAAAAGAGTTTCCTGAAACGCATTCTCGGATAATGAGACTTTCTCCGCTTTGCCGCCTGCATCGTATGAGGGGCCGGTACGTCCTGATGCTTTACCAGGACCGGCCACAGGCCCTGGAGGTGAACGATAGTTTTGCCTTCCTGTGGAAAAACCTTTCGGGGAAAGACTTCTCCCTTGAAGACGTAAGCGGTTTGTTGGTGGATCATTATGCCCTGGAGCCTGCGGATGCAGAGGAAGAGGCTCGCAAAATTGTCACTTTATGGGAAGAACAACGATTGATGACAAGCGGTTAACAGCGGTTTTTCTGTCACTTCTTCGCAGCAGCCTTTGGGACCGCTCCCTTGCCGAGAGGGAGGTCTCGCTTTTTTCAGACTTGTCTTCCGCCGACTGGAACGCTATTTGGGAGATGGCCCGTCGGCAGAGTGTGAGTGCCTTGGTGGGGGACGCTATCGAAAATCTGCCTGGCACCATTGCTGTTCCGCCGGAACTGGAATATGCCGTCTTCGCCCATACCGACCGGCTTTCTGCACTCCATCGGCGGCAACAGGCAGCGGTAGAGGAACTTACCGCTCTTTTCTGCAGCGGCGGCCTTACCCCCGTTTATATGAAGGGTTTGGAGGTGGCACGTCTGTATCCTGTTCCGGAACTGCGTGAATTGGGGGACATAGATGTCTATTTCCCGGAAGATACTTATCGGCAGGCATCGGAGCGGGTCCGGTCCCATACGGAAGGGGATTTTGTCCGTACTCCCGACGGCAGTCTCCATTTTCAATTTCACGGTTTCGATGTCGATATGCATCGTTCCTTTTTTGACCTTCCTCTCCGTACGCCTATTCCCGATGTCTTCTCTCCGGAGGCACAGCTCCTGATGTTGAACATCCATATTCTCAAGCACGCCTGCAGCGCCGGGGTCGGGCTTCGGCAGTTCTGTGATCTGGCCCGGGCCTATTCCGTTCTTCCGTACTCTGAATCTGTTTATCGCGAGATGTGCAGTGAAGCGGGAATTTCCCGTTGGACTCTCCTTCTCTCTTCCTTTTTGAAGAAGAACCTGGGCGCTTCCAACCTGCCTTTTGCCGATGCCTCGTTCCCGGACCCTTCTCCGCTGGAGAGGATTGTCCGCCGGGGAGGCAATTTTGGTCACCACAGTACATCCAGGAAGGCCGCACTGGCAGGACGCCCGCTTTTCCGGAAGGCTGACACCTTCCTGCGTCTGCTCTCATCCCTTCCTTTTTCCCTTCGCTATGCGCCCCGCACAACTTTCCACTGGTTGTCGTCTTTGGTTCCGGGGCAGTTTACGTGTAAATAATAATGGGATTTTGGTCCATTTCGGACAATAAGAATAATATTTTTGTAAAAAAAAATTCCCCTTAAAAATACTTAACTTTTTTTAATTTAAGATGAAAATCAGCAGATTATCACCTTGATTGTGCTTAAATTTGCGGTTTTCATTTTAATTTGATAGTCTCAAAATAAATCTTCATATTTGTAGGAATTTTTCAGGCCTATAAGAAGATAAACGAAAATTAATGAAAAACAAGAAACAGATATTTGAATCTCCTCGCGTGCTCTCGCGTATAGATGTTGAAATGGAGTCCAATATCCTGGCCGCTTCGGTTGCAAATACAATGACCGTGGAAACCACCGGTCAGGAGGTTGTCACTTATGGTAGTTTTGATAGTGGGGTCGATACGGGTTTTAATCACGAATGGAAATGAGAAATATGAGAGGTAGCGTTCGCCCCTTTATTGCACTGATACTTGCAAGTTCACTTTTTGGAGCTTGTTCCAAGAGCCCCTTTTCCTTCCTCTCCGGCAAGGATATCGTTTTTACCGCCGAGACCCAGGTGGAGGAGACCAAGGTGGCTTATTCCGGCCAGACGGAGGGTAATTTCGAGCGTATAGACTGGAAAGATGGTGACAGAATCCGTGTTTTCAGCAATAAGGCCCTTACCTGGAAGCGGGACGGTAGTGCCGGTAATCCGCAGGCAACATATGTTATCAAAGGTAACACAGTCGCAGCCGATGGTCGCTTTAGCCGGGCTAACGTGAGCGTGGTGAATTCCCAGGACGAAGGTGGATTGCAGTGGGATGAAACTGCTGACGATCATATTTTTATGGCTCTGTATCCGGACCAGATGCCGTCCGGTGCATCCTCGTTTGTCTACGGCCCTGCAGGTAATCGTTTCCCCTGTTCTTTCAATACCGTGCAGCCCCATTCACAGAGCGGTACGTCTGATATGTCCTATGCATACCTCTTTGCACGGACAAAAGTCAACAGAGCCCAAACAAGAGAGGTGAAGCTTTCTTTCTATCCTCTTTTCACAGCCTTCGAGTTCCAACTGGTAGACGGAGAGAACAATAATCCTACGTGGAACCTGAAAAAACTGGAACTCATCTCCAACAAATCCATTTGCGGCAAGGAAAAGTGGCTGGCGATGTATCAATACGACCATTTGGATTGGTCGTATGACGATACAGCGGAAGGTCATAATTCGGTGATGGTGGATAACATCAATGCCACTCTTCCTACAAATACATCCAATCCCAAGTTCATTCAGTTTTTCGGCGGAATGAATACGGATGTAGAACACCAGTTGACACTCAAGCTTACTTTCGAAGACGGTGTCGTCCGCACTTTGGATCTTCAACAGGACGGGCAATGGATTCCATATCCGCGTGGCAAGAAGGCCGTTTTTAAGGTCCTGGTGAAGAACAGGAGCATGTCATTCACCTATTCCTGTCAGGCCATTGATCTGGCACACGAAGATGCCACCAACAAAATTACCTGGTAAAGTATGAAAAACAAATTGATAAGAATATTGCCCCTTGTCTTGCTGGCGGCAGGCTGTACCCGTGAGATGATGGACCCGCTGGCCGAAAACCGGAGTCACGCAGTAGATTTCCAGTTTTCTACGCATTATACTCAGGAAGGGCTTCTTACCAAAGCCTCCGACAATCTGTTCGACACCTCTGCCACCAAGACGGTCTTCAGCGGAAAGGATCAGAACGGACAGGATGTTACGTCCTCCTCGACGAAGGAACGCATAGATTGGGAGGTTGGAGATAAGGTGGATTTGATGGTTTATAAGGGGAATCAAGAGTATAAACATACTTACGAGATCAAGGCTTTCAAAACAGAAGGAAACCTGGAATCGCAATCTACTTCCGTTTCCTCCGATGAGTCATTTACCTTCAAAGGAGGCGGTGACTATTATTTCTTTGCCACCTACCCGTCCCGCAGTATCGGAAAGGCACTCAAGAAAGGGGACGGATACGATTACGGGCTCTGGAAAAATAGTTCGACGTCTGCCGGTTTCGGCCTGCATATGCCGAATAATCTCACCTGCAGCATCACCGAAAAGAACGGACGCTATGTAGTGATGGACGATATGGACTATGCCGTGATGACAGCCGGAAAATTCGTTTCCAATATGACTTCCCCGCAGTCCATTGAGATGGAACTCACGCCGTTCTTCAATGCTTATCAGCTTATCCTCACCAATACGGAGGCTACTGCCAGTTATAAATTGGAGAAGCTTACGATTTCTTGCACTGATGGTTACTTGCGTACCCAGGATGGAGCAGATAAACGTATGCCTTCCACCATCCGTTTCAGTGGTGGAAAGGTTGAGACGATAGGGAATGACGGTTATAATAATGGAATCAAAACTATCACGTACGATTTCAGGCAGGTTTCCGGCTTTTCCCAGGGCATTCCTTTCAACAAACCCCTGGACATTACTCTCCTGGCGCTCCCCCTTGCCCAAAAGGGACTTTCTTTTACCTTTACTTTCAACGGAGGTGTTACGCGTACTCTTGAATTGGATCAGAACTTTACCTTGAGACCCTCGCACAAGATGCGCATCTACAATATTGGCCACGAAAACGAAGAATGGATTTACGTGCTGGAAGTTACCCCGGGGCCTATTATGAACCCGGGAGCTGCCTCCACCACCTATAGTGTCCGAAGTTATAAATTCTACGTAGATGGAAATGGAACCCGTCACGAGAAGCCGGTAGCCTGGAAGACGCAGATTAACCTGGGCAGCCGCACCAACGAAAATCAGACAGACTGGCGGGATATTACAAATGCTTCCTATACACCAGACAATGATCGCTTGCCTGGTGGTTGGGTCAGATTTCCCGTTACGTCTGATGGTTCGGGAAGGACCCTTTCCTCAGGAGACTGGGAAAGCAGAACGGTGAATGCAAGCAGTAAAATCATTGAAATTACTTCAGACGACCCTGATTCATATCATCAGAAGTCTATGGGGGCTCGCCTGCATCCCAGTGGTATCAACAATTTATTCTCAAAGGATAATGCCATCGATCTGTCTATGTATGATATAACTGGGATGGCCGTCGCGAATAGAAGCACTGCAAATTGCTATGTCGTTAAAGGTGCAGGTTGGTACAAAATACCTTTGGTTTATGGTAACGGTATAAAGAACGGAGCATCAAATGTTTCGGGTAATGCTTCATTCAAGGATCATAATGGGAATACGATTACCCAGGCTTGGATTAAGGATCAGACAGGTATTTCTAATCTGACAGGAACGTTGGTCTGGACTGATTTCTGGGACACAGAACATAATCACGGTATCGTCTGTGATGTGCAGGTTCAGGATAATTTCCTTTTGTTCCGTATACCACAGGAGTCTATTCGTCCCGGCAACTCTGTTATCGCTGTTAAGGGGAATGGTATGATTCTTTGGAGCTGGCATATCTGGGTTACGGATCAGGAGATTACTGCTGATGCGAATGGCTATATGACAGCTAACATCGGTTGGGTGGATATGAGTACAGGTTCTGGTTCTTATCACCCGGCTCGCGCCGAGATGCTCCGTGTGGTCCAGTATGAAAGCAATAAAACGGCTGATTTTTCTATTCAGCAGAAGGGCCATGATTTTTACACGAATAAACAATTCCGGTACGGAAAATATACCTATTTCCAGTGGGGAAGAAAGGACCCGATTATTGCATCTAAATCCCGGGGAGAGGCGGTAAACAATCCTGTTTGGGGACCAAATGGTGGTGATCCTTTAATCACCGATACGGGTAGTATGCTAACTGGACCTGGGGGCAATCCTAAATTCTATACAACATTCTCGGAAGTAAAGGAATCCATCCTTAATCCTATGACTATGCACCTCTCTAATAGCGGTAACCTTTTCCCCGGAGGATGGAGTCAAAATAGCAAGACTTTGTATGACCCTTCCCCTTTAGGTTTCCGAGTGATGCCCGATGGAACTGATTTTTTCGCCAAATATCGTAACAAAGAAAATTCGATTTATCTAAATGCATACGATAATAACTGGTATCCTGGTGGCTATTTGTCTGACGGATTCTTCCTATCGGCCTGTGGCTACCGCAATGGACGCTCAGATGGTGGCGCCAATCAACCTTCTGCTTTGGTTGCACCTGCCGGCGTCAATAACGACCGGAGTCTATCCAGAGCTACAATCTGGACCGCCCAGGGCCCCATCATCATTCGTTTCAGTTATGGGTATCTAATATTGAATGATGGAAATTCTGGAGGATCAGATGCAGAATGGGCAAACGCCCATGCCATCCGTCCGATTCGTGATAACTAGTTTGTCCTGAACATCAATAGGGGGAGGTGACCAAAGTCACCTCCTTTTTTTTGGCCCATACTTAAGCCGCCCGAGCAACCGGAGGCGGGGTTCCGTGTCCGTGTGCAATTATCAGGGATTATTGTTATCTTTATAAGGTTATAGAGATAAGGATCATGAAAAGCTTTGTAAATAATTTTCTGACGACGGCCCTTGCAGGGCTTGTCCTTGTGCTATCTTCCTGCGATAAAGATGCCTATGTAGGCGATCCGCAGTCGTGGACGGCCGCGAAGTTGTGCTTTCCGGGAGGGTTACCTTCCCCAAATACATTGGATAGTCTCGACCATCAGCTTTATCGATTCCGACGGTCAGATACACCTCGAAGAATCTGGCCTTGCACTTATTCCCGGCGTAGATGACTTTATGCCGGTGTAGTTGCTAATAGGAAAGGGTTTAGGACCTTTCTTTGTTCTTCGCTTGGAAAACATAAGAATATTTCTTATGTTTGCGGTGTAATAGTTATGCTTATGAAAACGACAACCGTAGCATTAGGTCCCCATTTCGACGAATTCATCCAGGCCAGCGTACTTGGAGGAAGATATACAAATGCCAGCGAAGTCATCCGTGCCGGCCTCCGCAAACTGGAAGAAGATGAACGTAAGATAGCGGCGCTCCGTTCTGCCATTGAGGAGGGTGAGGCTAGCGGATATGTGGAAGACTTTGATTTTGAGGCTCATTTGCAGGAGTTGAGTAGCAGGGGGAGGAACAATGGCTAAGTATCATATTTCCAGGAAAGCAATTGCAGACCTGGATAGTATTTGGGAGTATACCGCCAAAGAGTGGTCAGAACAGCAGGCTTCGGAATACTATCGTCAGTTATATTTCTCTATACAAAACCTTTCCGGCCTTCCTAGTTTTCTCGCAAGAAACTATAGCGAGATTAAAGAGGGACTTTTGGGTTATAGAGTCGGCCATCATATCATCTTCTTCAAAAAGCATGACGATGGTTCAGTCTGGGTAGACCGCGTTCTGCACGAAAAGATGGATTATCAGAGGCATCTTTAGAATGAAAGGGTTGGATAAGCATCCAATCCTTTTTTATTGGCCTTAACCCAAAATAATACCCGCCAAGTATCTGTTTAACGCGAGTTCGATGAATATTAACTAATTGATTGTTAGTAAAATAGCGAAAGTTTTTGTAAATTTGGGATAACTACAAACCAAATACAAACACTCTCGCTATGACGATCGCCAAGGACAAAAGATCGAGGCCGGCTTGCACCAGATTGCCAGGGAGCTGGAAGCTGTCTCCTTGCTGTAAACTACAACGCTGTCAGGACAAGCCCCTCGGAACAGTAAAACTTTCCTTCCACCAGAGTAATGCTGGCTTTGGAAGTGGAATAGGTGGTGGGATAGGTCCTGGCCGTGATAGTTACGGGCGAATCGAATTGCGGATATAAAGAGACATAGATGGCATCCGGATATGGATACCACGGTTCTATCGTATACTCGTCATAAGGGCCGAAACTGATAACAAGCTGGTTTATCTTGTTGGTAATGTCGGTCGTCCCGTCGGTGAAAGAGAGTTTCCAGATGCAGTTATCGGCCCCCATGGTAACTCCGGCGGGAATAGTCACGGAACTACCTGAAACAGAGAGCGTTCCATTTCCATAAACCGCCATAAAATTCTCATTGATATCCGCCAGCGTTCCTCTCTGAACCTCTTCCTGCAATCCTTTTCCTTCTTTCCAATGTTTATAAGGGAAACCGAACAAGACACTGCCGCCATCCTTGGGGTCTGTCAGTTCTACGGAAACGGTGGCATTGCCACTTCCGTCCACGGCCGTCACGATGCCTCTGGCTTCGGAATTGGAATAAATGTCTTCATAAGATACCCAGATATAGTCTCCTACTTCCCAAGTTGTAGCGATTCCGGTGCCTGTATCGGCTATAATGCTGCGTGTGAGCAGACCTTCCTGGGGAGAAAGGGTGGCTGTAAGGGTGAATACGGTTTTTTCCTGTAATTTGGAGCAGGAACCTGCCACGGCTGCAACCATAAGCAGGGCGGCCATTTTCAGATATGTCTTCTTCGTTTTCATCTTTCCTTGTGCTTAGATGTTAAAGGGATCGCCGGCATTGGGGAAGGTGGGTATGCCGGGTATTGAAGTTCCGGAATTCGCTGCAACCACATAGATCCAGGTACTGGTACCGTCACCGTTGTCCACACCGGAGACACTGAGCGAATAGCCGGAAGCAGCGTGTACACTGAGCGGTACTCCGACACTGGGAGTTCCTGCGCCATCAGCTGTCATAATTCCCTGAGTTCCAATTGAATTGGTTACATGATCAATAATCAGGGTTCCATTTCCTCTGAAAACCACCTCCCCATACATCTTGTCCACCAGAATGGCAGGATGCTCTGCAGAGCCCCAAATTTTGGTCTGTCCATCCAGGACAAGGGTTAGCGGGCCACGGTGAAGGTGTTCTATAAACGCTGTTTGAGTAGTGGTGAAGCCCTGCGGCATACCGTACGAAGTTCCGGAAAAACGTACAGTGGCCCCTTCGGGTTCCAATGCACTGTCTTTCCACCGGAAACGACACTGGTCGCCATCTCCACTGATAGTGATATCCAGGCCAGGATTCTCATAATAATAATAGTTGTCTGAAAACAACTTGTATAAACCAGTTGAAATCTGAGTGGGTTCTACGGGACTCGCGCTTCCTGTAAGGGTGACTTCCGGCTTGGGGAGCGGTATCATTGCAATGGTGGGAGTATAAAACTTCCCATTCGTGATTTTGCCGTCCGTCATTTTGCTCATGTCGTAGACGATTTTATTTACATCATCCAGAATAGCAAATGCCATCCAATCTATCTCAGGACTCACAGAAGGGGCCTCATAACAAAGCGACAACCAGACGGGGTCGGTGGAATTACTGCGGAAGACCTCTCTGGGGATCTTTCCATCGGCCATTTCACCATAATACTCCCGCGTACCGTCCGGGCTGTCCTTGAATACTAGATTTCCCATGACCGTTTTGATCCAAAGATACTGGATGGGAATGGGATTGCCCGTATCCGCATCGACGAAACTGAAACGGAAAATGCTGTAGGGATTGGTGAAGGCGGCATCCTCCAGCGTGAGGGTATGGTTCACGGCATCCACGGCCGTGACATTGACTGCAGCCACGCCGAAATCCCGGAGGTGCTCAAACGTCCCATCCTGCTCTTCATAGTCGAAAATCCCATTTCCGAAGGAGGAATAGGGACAGTAACGCAGTTCCAGCGCATCCCCAACGGAATAGCTCCCCGTGAGGGATCCGACCAGGTTCACGGAAGAGCCCTCCGCATCCGGAGTCAGTACACCGGCGTCCAGGGCTCCTTTCGTCTTATTATAGACATAGACCTTGTCCGTAGCGGAAAAAGATGTGAGCACTTTTTTCCCAGGCTCGTCATAGGTAAGGGCCTTGGTGGCTTCACCGCCCTTGCTGGCAGGGACGCAGACAGACCAGTTCCCCTCCCCTTCCGGAGAAACAGTTTCCACCTGCTTATCGCAGGAAAACACAGACAGCAGGACGAACCCTGCAAGAACAGGAAAACAATATTTATTCATATACGCACCTCCTACCATGACATCCATTCAAAATTATCACGGAATCCGCTGAGCGGATCCGCCTGCTGGGAAACAGCCTGAAGAACCTCCGTATCCATTTCGACACTGAAGGTCTCCGGTCTTTCATACGGCATTTTTCTTTTGTCCATAAGCAAGCTTTCTTATCATTTTGCGTAAATCTATGAATTCCGGGCGAAATGAAGAAAGGAAGCCACCCGCCTTTTGACGAACCGGCCCTTCCAGATGACGAACGGGCCCTTTCGCGGGGCGAAAGAAAAAAACTGCTGAGGCAAAACAAAATACGGTGGTAGAACAGGACAAAATCCCTATATTTGCCAGTGATGGACAACGTCTCCAGAATATCTTTGGCCGTACTTTGCCTGACCATGTTTTGCCCTCGGAGACTCCCTCTTCGTCGTTTCCCGGGGAAAAGTCTATCCGCTCCGGGAAGTGCAACCCACCCTTTCAGGCCACGAAATCCGCAGCGTCCACCTGTCTCCGCGCGGGTATCTGGCAGTTGCGGCCATTGACGGGCTCCTGGTGGCGCGCATGGACGGAGACCTGCATGCCCGAGATGTCCACTGGTTCGATTCCGGCAACGGATTCACTGCCATCGAGCCGCTGATGGGGCCGATGGCAGAAAGTGAAGACGGCACGCTCTGGCTGGCCGGCCTAGAAGAAGTGACCTCCTTCCGGCCGGAGAATCTCCTCTTCGACAGTCAGCAGTCCACACAGGGACCGGACGGTGCACAGACTGTGATGAAACTCTCCAAAAACGGAATGGATTTCCTGCTGGGCCGCCTGCTGGAGCAATAAGAAAAAACGCTCCGTCGTAAAAAACGGAAAAAATTGTACTCCGGATGACAACAAGTTCATATCCTGTGCGGTTGACGGGAAATGCCTTTGACGATCTCGGCCATGACGGTTCTGCTGGTCCGCTTTTTGTATTTCGATTCACTGCGCTACATTTCTGCCTGATTTCGTGGCGCTTGGGCTTTTTATAAACAGAACATGACTGTGCGCGTGGGCATATCGTCGGATGTTCCGGCCATCATGGCTGTCCTGGAGGCGGCCAAGGGGATTATGTGCGCTTCCGGCAATATAGGGCAGTGGGTGAACGGGTATCCGTCGGAGCAGGTGGTCCGGGACGATATCGACAAGCGGCAGGGATATGTGCTTGAAGAGGGAGACAGGCTCGTCGGCTACTTTGTCTTTATGCCGTCGCCGGAGCCCACATACCGCGTCATTCATGAGGGTGCATGGCTGGACGACGAGCGGCCGTACCACGTACTTCACCGGATAGGCAGTCTGCCGGATGTACACGGCGTATTTGCCGCCATCATGGACTTCGCCTTCGCCCATGACCGGAACATCCGGATTGATACCCACAAGGACAACCATATCATGCAGCACAACATCCTCAAGCATGGATTTTCGTACTGCGGTATCATCTACCTGGATTCCGGAGACCCGCGTCTGGCCTACCAGAAATTATAGACGGGGAGCGGCATTTGCCCAGACCTCGTCCACGAAGATAAAGCCGGGCGCCCCGGCACCGGGATGCCAGGAGGGGATGGTGCCGATATTGGCCGCATGCACTTTAATGTATCGCGCGGAGGCGTTGACGGGGATTTCGGCATCCCACACCTGCACGGTGTAATCTTTTTCATCCACGGGGTTTTCCAGCCGGCCCAGGAAAAAGTAGTTGACCCCATCCGTGGAGCCCTGGAATTCGACATATCGCGGCATCCAAATCCAGGAGCGGGCATCCTGGCAGAAGCCGGCGCCCACCGTTTTCAGGGAACGCACTTCCAGAAGGTCCAGGACCACATCAAAGTCCGTATCCTGATACCCCTGCCAGCCGCCGGTCCGCCAGTTCAGGCCGCCCCGGGTTCCGTCAATCAAGCCCTCGTCTCCGCCGGCCGTATATTGCCGGCTGTACTTGGACAGCAGCTGAATGGCGCAGTCCTTCTTGACTTGCCGCACCTGACTGCGGGTGACAAAACTGCGCCGTCCGTTTTCCTCGGCCCAGGCGGTAAGCGTGCACGGCTCGGTAACGGTGAAAGGACCTTCATAAAGTTGCGCAGGGCCGTCGGCCACCGTGTAATAGAGCGTTCCGGGTCCCTCCAGGGCCAGCGTGAGCGAGTCCGTGAACATATCGTTCTCCATGATGAAGGAGGGATTGCGGACAAGGGTATTTTCCATGCTTGTGACAGCCCCTGCCGGCGCGCCCGGACACACGGGATATTTCCCCAGCGAGGAAAGCACATACCAGGCGCTCATCTGTCCGCAGTCGTCGTTGCCGCATAGGCCGTCGGGCGCACTGGAATACAGTTTTTCCAGGATTTCCCGCACGCGTGCCTCCCGTTTCTCCGGCTTGCCGACAGCATCGTACAGGTAGGCGATATGGTGCGACGGCTCGTTGCCGTGGGCGTACTGGCCAATCTGGCCGGTGATGTCCGCCTGTGTACGGCCGGTCGTCTGCTCCGGTGCCGTGAACAGGGCGTCCAGCCGCGCTTCAAAGGCTTCGGGACCGCCCAATGCTTCAATGAGGCCGGTCACATCCTGGGGAACAAAGAAGCTGTACTGCCATGAGTTGGCTTCGGTGTAATGATTGTTCACTTCACGCGGGTCGAAGGGACTCAGCCAGCGGCCGTTGAGGCGGGCGCGCATGAAGCGGGTGGCGGGGTCCAGCACATTCTTCCAATATTGGGCGCTTTGCATAAACGCCTCATATTCGGCCATATGTCCCAGTTTGAGAGCCACCTGTGCCACGCACCAGTCGTTGTAGGCATATTCCAGCGTCTTGGAAACGGACTCGTGTTCGTCATCGGCCAGTACCAGTCCGTTTTTCCGGAAGCTGTCCAGGCCAAATTCGGTATTCCGTGCCGATGCCAACATGGCCTCGAATGCTTTTTCGTAGTCGAAGCCCTGCAGCCCGCGGGCAATGGCGTCGGCCAGGATGGGGGCGCTGTTGTAACCAATCATGCAGTTGGTTTCATAGCCGGAAAGCTCCCAGATGGGCAGTTTGCCCTGCTCGTCATAGATGGAGAGCATGCTGCGGATGAAATCCACCGTTCGCTCCGGTTCAATCTCCGTAAGCAGGGGATGCAGACCCCGGAACGTGTCCCAGGTGGAGAAAACGGTGTAACGCTCCCAGCCGTCGGTCTTGTGTACCTTCCCGTCCATGCCCCGGTATTCGCCGTTTGCGTCCGAGTAAAGTGAAGGATGGATAGCGGTGTGATAGAGGGCCGTATAGAAGCGGCGCCGGTGCTCCGTGTCCGTGTACGGGCAGTCCACCTTGCCCAGGTAGGTCTCCCACGCCTTTTCCGTTTTTTTACGGAACGATGTCAAGGTCTCAGGCCATTCCTGCTGCAGGTTGTCGCGGGCGTTCTCCCACGAGACGGAGGAAATGCCTGCGCGCACCTGCACATGCTTTTCCCGGAAGTGCAGGACGGCTTTTTCGCCCTGGATATGGCTCTCTGTCACCGGCGCCGAGAATTCCAGGTAGAAGTGTACCTGCTGTCCGCGGGCCCAGCTGTTGGAAACGCGATAGCCATAGCATCGATTGCCCTCAATCTGAATCTCATACGCTTCCAGCGGGTCCCTGTGCTTCAGGTCCACGGTGAGACTGGCCGTATCGCCCATGAACGTATAGTCGTGCAGCGCGCTGCGGCGGCCGGCCGCCAGTTGGACCAGCACGTGCGTATCGTCCAGATATACCTGATAGAAGCCGGGGGAGGCTTTTTCGCGCGTATGCGAGAAGCGGGAAGGCCGACCGCCGGGCGTAATGAGGACATCGCACCAGTCGTCACAGCCGGTGCCGCTCAGGTGCGTATGCGAGAAGCCGTAAATGACGGAATCCGAGTAATGGTATCCGCTGCAGCCGTCCCAGTCTCCGGCCAGGGGGCGCGTGTCCGGGCTCAGTTGGATTTGTCCGAAGGGGTAAACGGCGCCGGGAAAGGTATGCCCATGTGCATCTGTCCCTACGAACGGATTTACGTAGGGCAACAGCGAGAGCAGGAGAAAGGTAAGGAGGCTATGCATGAGGCGGGAGGAGGTTCTGCACCCGGTATTCTCCGTCGCTGAGGATGCCGATGAGTCGGTCCAGATCGTCCAGGCTTTGGCACCCTGCGAGCAGGTCGTCCGGAGCTACGCGCAGGAAATCCGGCTGTAGGTCGTGGAGGGACCGGAGGATTTCCTCGGCACGGGGTTCTGTGGGATGCTGCTGAAGAAAATGTACCAGGAGGCTTTTGTAGAAGTCCGTACCGGAGACAGTCTGGGCCTCCAGCGCATAGGTCCGGTTCCGGATATAGGCGCCGAAGCTGTTTACATCCATCTTTTCAAATTCTTCGGGCAGGATGGGCCGGCCGATACGGACTTTCACCACCAATCCCCGTTTGTTGAAGACTTCGTGAATGAGACGGACGGTGCGCAGCCGGCGGTGAATTTTTCCCAAAAAGTGAAAGTTGGCGGAGTTGGTCCCGTCAAAGTAGATGGGAATGACCGGCAAGGCGGATTTTTTGATGAGCTTGATAATGTTGGGCGCCCAGGGCTTGTCCTCGACGACGGGTTTGGCCGACAAGGCCGTGCGTTTCCCTTTTTTCTGGTAGGTGGCCACCTCGCCGGCGGGGAAAAAGCCGATGGCACCGCCGTCCTGGATATGCCGCAGGGCCGTGCGGATGCTGTTGACGCTGCGGGCGTCCATTTTCCCGGACAGGTTGTCCACGGGGAGGAAGCCGTCGGAGAGTTCCGGAATCAGCGACAGCAGGAAGGTGGTGAGCAGTTTATAGTCCGGACGAAGCCTCCCGATGGCATCGCAGAGGATAAGGCCGTCGATACTGCCGAAATGATGGTTGGACACGGTGATGAACCCGCCCGAGGCCGGAATACGTTCCATTTGCCCTTGCGGGATTTCGTAGCTTACGCCCACATCTTTCAGGATGTCCCTGGCAAAGTCCTGGGCGTTTTCTCCCGCATACTTGAAGCGGGTTTCGTTCACTTTGTCGATTTCCAGTATTTTCATCACCCAGCGGGTGACCATGCGTCCGAAGGCCCCTTTGAGTCCCAGCATGCCCTGCAGTTTCTCAGGGCCCAATATGGCGTCGCTCTCTTTCATAGGCTATTGTGCAATAAAGGCATAGGTAATGGTCCCCAGCTGCCGTGCAGGGGCTGTGGGGGAAGCCGAAAATTTGGACAGGCGGGCGGCGCGTGCTGCGAAAGTACGCAGGCAGTCGTCGTCCGTGGAAAGCCTGTTGTCCACTTTGGCGTTTACCACTTTGCCTTGGTTGTTTACGGTAATGATAACGGTCACTTCACCGGCGCCATAGCAACGGTAGGCCGGAATGGGAAGGTACGATGCTTTGCGCCCGTCCAGGCTCCAGGAAAGCACGGAAGGTCCGCTGTAAGGGCGTGGCTGCTCCGGCTTGTCCGTGTGCGACTGCTCCGGCTGGGCGGCGGCAAAGGCATCCGGTTCTTCCGGCTGCTGCTTCTGGCCGTCCTTGAGCTCCTGGGCCAGGCGTTCGGCATCCCGGTACAGCTGGTCGGCATCTATGCCTTTGTCGTCTTTGAGCGTACTGCGGTCCACCGCGACATTGCGTATCTGGGAACTCCGCAGGGACGCCGCCTCCTGCAGCAGGCGTTCCAAGTCCCGTTCGGCCAGTTCGTGCAGCTCCGCCTGTTCCTGCTTCCGCTGCATCTCTTCCTGCTGCGTGAAGTCCAGCACAAAACTATTTTCCCGCTGCACTTCATAGCCGATTCGGACCGCCAGCAATACGATAATCACCGCGAGATGGATGCTCACGGTGATATACAATCCTGCTTGGCGATCCGGGCTCAGTTTCATTTGCGGTGTTTTGCCCTTTTCTGGTGAAGTGCCTTTTCTACGGTTGTCGTGAGAATGTCGATGGCCACTCTGTTGTGCCCGCCCTGAGGGACGATGATGTCGGCATAGCGTTTTGACGGCTCAATGAACTGCAGGTGCATGGGCTTCACGGTGTCGCAGTAGTGCTCGATGGCTGTTTCAATCGTGCGGCCGCGTTCCGCGATATCGCGTACGATAATGCGCATCAGGCGGTCGTCATCGTCAGCGTCCACGAAGATTTTGATGTTCATCTGGTCCCGTAATTCCTTGCAGGTGAAGATGAGAATGCCTTCCACGATGATGACTTCGGCCGGCTCCACCGTCACGGTTTCCGTCGTGGAACGGGAACAGGTAATGTACGAATATACCGGCTGCTGAATGGCCTTCCCGCTTTTAAGTTCACGGATTTGCTGGCACATCAGCTTCCAGTCAATCGCTTCCGGATGGTCGAAGTTGATGTTCTTCCGTTCTTCCACGGGGACATGGCTGGAATCTTTGTAGTAGGAATCCTGCGGGATTACCACTACGCGGCCCTGAAGTTGGTTGACGATAGCTTTGACAACCGTTGTTTTTCCTGAACCGGAGCCACCGGCGATACCGATAACGAGCATAGTATGGTAGGTTAAAATTCTGCGTTTTTAGGTGTGCGGGGGAAGGGTATGACATCCCGGATGTTGGCCATGCCGGTAACAAAGAGCAGCAGGCGCTCAAAGCCCAGTCCGAATCCGCTGTGCGGAACAGAGCCGTAACGGCGGGTGTCGATATACCATTCCAGATTCTTCCGGGACATGCCCAGTTCTTCGATGCGCCGCTCCAGTTTTTCCAGGGAGGCCTCCCGTTCGCTGCCGCCGATGATTTCGCCGATTTTCGGGAAGAGCACGTCCATGCCCCGCACGGTGCGGCCGTCCTCGTTCTGCTTCATGTAGAAGGCCTTGATGTCCTTGGGGAAGTCGATGAGGATAACGGGTTTCTGGAAGTGTTTCTCCACCAGGTACCGTTCGTGCTCGCTCTGGAAATCCGTGCCCCAGTGTACGGGATACTCGAACTTGACACCGTTTGCGACAGCCTTTTCCAAAATGTCCACGGCTTCCGTATAGGTGACCTTCTGGAAGTCGATGCCCAGTACGCTGCGCATGCGCTCGATGAGGCCGTCGTCGTATTTGTCGTTGAGGAAGCGGAGGTCATCCAGGCAGTTGTCCAGCGCGTACTGCACCAGATATTTCACGAATTCCTCTGCCAGGGCCATGTTGTCGTTGATGTCGTAGAAGGCCATTTCCGGCTCAATCATCCAGAACTCGGCCAGGTGGCGCGGGGTGTTGGAGTTCTCTGCGCGGAAGGTAGGGCCGAAGGTGTAGATTTCGCCGACGGCGGTAGCTCCCAGCTCACCCTCCAGCTGGCCGGAAACGGTAAGGGAGGTTTTTTTGCCGAAGAAGTCCTTGGAGAAGTCCACGTTGCCCTTTTTGTCCAGCGGGATGTTCTTGAGGTCCAGGGTGGTTACCTGGAACATGTCGCCGGCGCCCTCTGCATCGCTTTCTGTGATGAGTGGCGTGTGCAGATATACGAAACCTTTTTCGTTGAAGAACTTGTGGATGGCGAAAGCCATGGCGTTGCGGATGCGCAGGACGGCTCCGAAAGTGTTGGTCCTCAGGCGCATGTGGGCCACGCTGCGGAGATATTCCAATGTGGTGTCCTTTTTCTGGAGCGGGAAGCGCATGGGGTCGCAGTCTCCCAGGACCTCCATCTCGGAAGCCTGGATTTCCACGGCCTGGCCGCTGCCCTGTGATTCCACAAGCTGTCCTTTCACAGCCAGGGAAGCGCCCGTGGTGATGCGTTTGAGGAGTTCTTCGTCGAACAGCTCCGTATTGGCGACAATTTGGATATTATTGATGGTGGAACCGTCGTTCAGGGCGATGAATTTCACTTGCTTGTTGCCTCGCTTGGTGCGTACCCAGCCTTTGGCCAGTACTTCCCGGCCCGGCTCCGAGGCGAGCAGAGCCTTGATTTTGGTCCTTTTCACAGTTTCCATAATTTCCGATACTTCAAATCATGCAAATATAACATTTTCCCCGCACCTTAGCAAAAAAAAGGCTCCCTGCTTTTACAGGGAGCCGGAAATGCGTTGAACCGGGGGTTACTTTTTAACCTTGATGGTCTTCTTTTCCACGGCGAAGCAAACGTCAAAGTCGTAGTCTCCGGCGTAGTATTTAACCTCCTTGACAATGCCACCGGTGGCCTCGTCGTATTCGTACTCGAAGGTAGCTTTGGCGTCGCGGTCCTGCCATTTGGCCTCGGTGCACACCTTTTCGGAGCTGCGGCCGAACAGACCGGTCTCATAGAGGAAGCGGCTCAGGCCGGCATCTTCGGAATAGGAAGTGTGGATGTCAGCCACATTGTCCTTGGTGTCGTACTTGTGCTCTTTGAGGCGGCTTCCGTCGCGGCTCCAGGTAAAGACATTCTTGTTTTGGACAACATAGGAGGTCTTAACCTCTCCGCCAATAGATGCGGTGAGCTGGAAACCGTCGGCGTCGTAGGTGTAGGTCCATACTTCCGCAGGGTCCTTGAGATTGTTGGTGAACTGGGTGCAAAGACCTTTGTCGTTCAGCTTGAGGTTGTAGATTACGATGTTCTCATCGGCCTCCGTAGTGACGTCGCAGCTTGTGAAGTCATCGTTGTAGTCAAACAGATAACCTTTTTCCTTGTCGCCTTTTACGAGAGCGGAGACAATGTGACCGTACTCGTCATAGGAGAGGTCCCAACGGGTTTCGCCAATGCGGGTAGCCTTCCAGTCATTCTCCTCGGGCCAGTCGCAGATGGCCTCGATGTAAGCGGTCTTGAGGATTACTTCCACATCTTTGTACTCAGTGCCGGGGGTCTCGCCGCCAGGGGTATTGCCACCAGGAGTCTCACCGCCAGGAGTTTCTCCGCCAGGGGTCTCGCCGCCGGGCTTCACGGTCGGTGCGGGTTTTTCGCAGGATGCCATCCCGGCCACCAGCAGGGACGCCATCAGTACATAGAATAACTTTTTCATAATAAATAAATTAAGGATTAAAAGTTAAAAAGTGTTTTATTGGTTTCAATCAGTCTGAGAATATCTTTTTCAGGGTCTTCCGTGGCTTTGGCTACGCGGTATTCGAAGGGGCAGTCTCCAAGTTTGCATGCAGTGTAGAGCGCTCCCATGTCTTTGTAATTGACGCCGTAATCCGTATTGAGGATAACATAGCTGCAAGTTCTGACCGGAACAATCTCTTCGCCCAGGGAAGCATCGATGAAGCAAATTTTGGCGGCCTGTTCCTGAAGGGCGAGGGCTTCTTTTCCCGCCTCGCCGACGGCGACAATCCCCAGTTTAGCCCCGCTAATCCTGGACTGCCAGTCCTCTTTCCAATCGGCCAGGTTTTTCACGCTTAAATCGCAGGGCAGGAGGGCGTAATTGCCTGCGCCGCGGCTCAGTTCCGCCATCAGGTCTCCAACCCGCTTGAAGTCTTTGTATGCCACCAGTACAAGGGAACCGCTTTCGGAGAAAGTCTCCGTCCTGTACACACCCTCCCCGTCCAGCGTGATGTCGGGGATGCGGGGTTCCTCTATCTTGCGTCCCGGCCAGACATCCCCTCCGTTCATGTAGAAAGAGAACATGGTGAGGACTTCATTGAGGGCGTCCATCCAGTATGTGGAGGTGTGCGCGCCGTTGCCTACACGGTACTCGTGCGCAAAGCCGCGGTCCCGGAGCACGACGTGCAGGGAGTCGTTGGCTATCAGAAGCTGTTCTTCGTCGTCTCCGCAGGTGAAGTACCATTTCACGCTTTCAAGCGCCTGGCGGTTCTCTTCATTGAAGACATAGTAGGGACAATGCTCCTTGTAGTAGTCCGTGAGCCGGGCTTCCCCTTTTTCTCCCTTCCCGCCGAACAGCGACCCCCACTGGGTGTTCCATCCGCTGCTGCTTTCCGTCATATACTGCCGGTCCGTGCGGAAAGACATGGAAAGAGGAGCGCTGCAGAGGAAAACCTCGGGATGTTTCGCGGCAAGGACATAGGCCCCGAAGCCTCCCATGGAGTATCCCGTGACGCAGCGATGCTGCTTGTCTGGAATCGTACGGAGTGTGGCGTCAATATGCGGGACAAGTTCCTGGACAAACATGTCCATATAGTCAAAGGAATCGTCATACTTATTGACATAGTAGCACTGGTATCCCATGGGATAAACATATATCATGTCCTCGAGGCCGGCCGACTCAAGGGCCGATATCCGGTCACGGGCGTGGAGCCAGTCTCCGTTCCAGGAATTCTGGTCGTCTCCGTAGCCGTGCAGCATGTACACGACCGGATAATGCCTGTCCTGGTTGTCATGATAGTCCTTAGGCAGAAGAAGGGAATAACGTACGTCCGTGTCCAGAATGGTGCTGGAGAGCACCAAGTCCCTCTGGTAGCGGTCGGGATTGGGGTCCTGCTTACCTTCTTCAGGGTCCGTTTTCTGCTCCTGCGGGTCTGGCTGCTTTTCCTCCGGCTGCTTCTCCGGTGTCTTGGAGCATCCGTTGGAGGACAGCATGGCCAGCATGCAAACAAACATTATGAAATTACAGTGAATCATAGACGACCATTTCTTGTGCATACAGTTCATAATCCGGATGAGGGTTATTCAGACGGAGGGTAAGCGTGTGTTCTCCGCTTTCGAAACAATAAGAACTGAAAATCTCGTACTTGCGCTTGATGTAGTCAATCGGCATAGTAAAGTGTTCAATTTCTTTTCCGTCCAGAAGGGCCGTAACGGACGCCACATAGCTGTCATCCGCATGGCCGGTTTTCCGGACGCTGCCTTCCACTACGATGCTGTTTCCTTTGAAGCTAAGGTCCACGGAGGTTGTGAACGCTTTTTTCAGGACCCGTTTCTCCACGGGCTTGATGCCTTCAAAGCTTTGTTCGTAGCGGACAGGCTGTGGTGTTTCCACATTGAATAAGATGCCGTTTTGGCCTGTTTCGTTGCATTTTACAACCAGATTGTAGTTCTCCTGGCAGACCTGTTCCAGACTGAGCGTCGTGTACGGGAAGGGGATATCCTTGATTTTTTCGGCTCCCTTTTTCCAGTAGTCCGGGATTGCGTCATAACCGTACATGACACCCAGGATGCCCGCCGCCGATGCCGGGTTGCAGTCGGAGTCGTTTCCGCAGCGGGTGGATATGTCCATCGTCTTCAGGAAATCCCCCTCTCCGTACAGGAGGCCGATGACCACGAACGCGGAGTTGATGGTGGCGTCGATGTTAAAGCCGTTCCAAACGCCCTCGGGGCATCCGACGTCGTTGGCATGGCGGTTGGTGACTTCGAACCAGCACTGTTTCCAGTCGTCGGGATACTTCTTCCAGTACTTGATTACATCCGAGATGGTATTGTGGAACTTGGTTCCTTCGGGGATGGTCCTGAGGGCTTCGGTCACAAGGGTGGGGATGTCTTGGCACACATAGGCCAGGGCGTACATGGCGCCGATGTAAACGCCTCCGTACCAGCCGTCTCCGTAATTCATGATGTGGCCGATGCGGTCGCTGAGTTCCGAGGCCTTGTTCACCTGGCCGGGGTAGAGCATGCCGATGAAATCGGCCTCGATCTGGAAGTCGATGTCATCTGCATGGGGATTGTACTTCCAGTGCCCGCTTTCCGGGGCGCCGCGCCCGTTGAGGATATTGTAGCGGGCGGCCTGGTTGGCGTGCCACAACTTGTAGTCGGCATAGGCAAAGGCGTTGGCATAAGACTCCACGGGTGCGTCCAGCCCTTCTTTCAGCATGGTCTCCATGAAAGAGAGGTCCATGTAAACGTCGTCGTACAGGCCGGGATCCTCGATGTAGGTATCGTAGATATAGTCATCATACCAGGTGAGGGGAATCTCCTCCATGATGAGTCCGCCCTTGTACTTGAACTCCGTAGGACCGCCATAGGTGCAGCCGATGGTCTGTCCGTACCACCCGCCGCGGATTTTGTCCATAAGGCTTGCCTGGTCCAGGCTCACGGATTGGCCATAAGGTACCTTTGGGGCCTGGGAGCAGGCCGCAAGGAAAACCAGTGATAGGATGAGTAACTTTTTCATTTCTTTTTTCAAATCCCTCGGCTATGCCCGGGATGACGGTAATCAGTTGTGATAGTAAGTGTCCGTATTGGGCTTGCTGCCGTAGTATTCTATTGCGTTTATCCTGAGCAGATAGGTGTCAGGCTTGGGATTGCGCCAGATGAGCTTGACATGGTGGCGACCTTCTTCCATCCCGTACTTCCATGCGGGTTCCAGTTTGCGCGACGTTCCCTTCATGGGGAGGATGGACACCTGGTCCAGGACGCCGTCAATCCACACCTCGATTTCGGCCACATACGGGTCGTCTTCTTCGGCCATGGCAAAGACCTCGGAGCCGACATGTTTCTTGGCGACGCGCTGGGCGTAGTCTTCGGTGATGCCTCTCAGGCACACGAGGTTGCCCCAAATCACGAAGCCGTTGCCGGAGAAGTCAAACTCATAGACATCCTTCAGCCAGGCGTCTTTCTGGTCGCGCATCAGCGGATAAGTGTCCACAAAATTCTGCTCCAGGGGAAGAACTTTCGGTTTGGAGATGGGAATGACAACCTCGTTTTCACGTACTTCTCCGCCGTTTTTCGCGATGAGCTGCAGGGCGTGGTTGAAGGAATACTGACTGCCCTTCGAAAGGGAGACGTCCGTGCCTTCAAAGTCCAGGTCCCAGATTTCCATCACCGGCTTGCGCCAGAATTCCGGGATGTTCTCAAGGCCATAGACCACGCCGAGAACGCCGCCGACGGTTGCCGGGTTGCAGTCGGAATCCTGACCGCAGCGGGTGGCAATCTCCATGGATTTTCCAAAGTCTCCGTCACCGTACAGCATGCCGATGGTAACATAGGCGCTGTTGAGTTTCGCGTCGATGTCAAAACTCAGGCCGACGCCTTTGGGGCAGCCGGTGTCCGCACCCCACTTTTTCAGGACCTCGAACCAGGTGGCTTTCCAGTCCGAGGGGTATTTCCTGTGCCACTGGCGTACGTCGTTGATGCACTGCCAGAAAGTGCTCTCGTGGGGAATTGCCTCAAGGGCCATGTCCACAATTTTTGCAGGATTGTTCTCCACGAAGGCCGCGCTGTACAGGCCTGCAACGTATGCTCCGCCGTAGAATCCGTCACCGCTGTTCATGATGTGGCCCACCCTGTCCGCTATATCGAGCGCCTCGGGGAGCATGCCGGGGGCCATCAGTCCGACGAAATCGGCCTCAATCTGGAAATCAAGGTCATCGGCGTGGGGGTTGTTGAGCCAGTTGCCGCTTTCCGGAGGCATGATGCCCTGGCGGACATTGTACCTTCCCGCCTGGTTGGCATGGGCCAGGTGGTAAGGAGCATACGCGAAACGCATGGCCAGGTCCTTGGCCGATGCATCCAGCCCCAGCTCTTCGAAGGCCTCGGCAAAAGTGAGGTCGTTGTAAACATCGTCAAAGAGGCCGGGTTTGCGGTCCCACCAGTGTTTCACGTAGCCGTCGCCCCAGCCGATGGGAATCTCTTCCGGGATGATGGTGCCGCAGAACTTGAACTCCGTGGGAGCGCCGTACACTACGCCGATGGTCTGGCCGGCCCATCCGCCCTTGATTTTGTCCATCAGGGCGTCTTTCGAAAGGGTCGCTTCCGTTTTTTCGGGCGCGGTGGCGCAGGCCGAAAGCAGGAGGACAGCTGCCAGTACGAGACTATTCCGCTTCATAAACCTTGAGTTCCGTTATTGAAATGAAGGCCGACACCGCCTTGGTGTACTTGTGCCAGTGAATGAGGACGGCATCGTCTCCGATGATGCGCACGGCCGTTGTCGTAACCTTGGGGAAGGTGAAGACAAACTCGGCATTGTGCGGCTGGAAAAAGACTTCGTCCGAGTAGGGAAGAGAGGGCGTGACAGTGGCTTCTATCGGCACCCAGTTGCCGTTTTCGTCCAGATATTCCGGGTGCATGTTGCTATACCATCCGCCGAATTCCTCCAGCGGACCATAGTGGAAGGAAATCATGTCCGTCGTTACGGGCTGGCTCCAGCGATAGCCGAAGTAGTCCTGCTTGGGCGCGTTGGATTTTTCTCCAAGCGAGTAGAAGGCCGCTCCGGGGCCGCTCTCTACGCCGTCGTTGATGACATCCACGGTGTAGGCACGATAGGAAACGGGAATGGTGAGCCAGCAGGAATCCAGCGTGGCGCGGTCCGTCTCACGGGTGGCGGCAAGGATTTCCACCGCTTCGGGGGCGATGTTGCGGCCGTGGGGAGCGGGAAGCTCAAACAGGGCGGCAGGTTCCTTGGCCGGCGTGAAGCGGGCCTTGCGGTTGATGGTGTAGATTTTCTCTCCGTTTTCCTCGCGAACTTTGCCGCCACGGGCCAGGATGTTCTTTTCGGCAAGGACGACGGTGCGCTCGATGAGGTCCTCGATGGAGGCGTCGGGCATGTCGTAGCGGGTTACGTTGATGTAACGGTCGTTGAAGGGCTTGGTCCAGTGTTCAAAAGGCATGGCACGGTCCAGCGGAACGCATTCCACCCCGTTGATGACCCCCAGCAGTCCGCACATGGTGGCGGTCTGGTTGTCACAGTCGAAGCCCAGCGCACAGCCGATGGAAAGGGTCTTTTCCATGTCGCCGTCGCCATACAGAAGGGACAGGATGCCCATGGCGCCGTTCAGGTCCGCGTTCCAGATGCTCTTGGAAAGGTCGTCTTCGTTGAAATAGAGTTCATCGGCGATGACCTTTCTGGAAGCCTTCCAGTCCTGGGGATTCTTCTTCCAGAGCTCCAGGCATTCGTCTATGATGCCCCTGAAGCGGTCCTTTTCGGGGAGATACTCCTTGGCGTTGCGAATGAGGGTGGGGATGTCCTTCTCGAAGAAGGCTTCGGCGTACATGGCACCGTACACGACGGTAGGGGACACGGCCCAGTCGTCGGAGGTGATACGGGCCGCCCAGTCGGAAATGCCGGCCGCATAGTCGGGCATGCCGGGGGCGGTGTAGGCCCAAATCTCGTTAATGAGCTGAGGGTCAATTTGGAACCAGTGCGGATTGTACTCCTTCTTGCCCGTGAGGGGCGGCGTGAAACCGTAGTGCATCAGGCCCAGGGCGGCGCGGTTTGCCAGCCACACCCTGTCACGGATGTGATACATCCAGTGGTCACGGACCTGGGCATAAGTGGGATCCACTCCGTTTTTCTCCATCATCAGGAGGTAGAGGTATTCGACATCGGTGTCATCGTCCGAGAAGGCGCCGTCCACGGCCTCCATTTTGCGCATGGCCTTGTTGAAGACAAAGGGGCCTTCACCGGGTTCGTCCACAAACTTGTTCTCATACTCAAGTCCGTAGATGTTGCCTACCATCTGGCCAATCCAGGCGCCGGCAATCTTGTCCTTGAGCTGCGTGCGGGTAATTTCCAACGGCTTCTGCGCGCAGGATGCGGCAAGAAGGAGGATCGCTGCTGACAGTATTATTGATAACTTTTTCATTCTGCGTCTGATGCACTTGAATAACCGGGATTCTGCTGTAGTTTGGGATTTGCGCCGCGCATCTCCTCGGGGATGGGCAGGAGGAGTTCGCGCTCCTGTCCGGCCTCTTTCATCCACCACTTGTCAAGATACTTTCCAAAGCGGATAAGGTCCTGCCGGCCCCATCCTTCCATGACCAGTTCATGCTGGCGCTCCCAGAGTAAGTTGTCGAGCGTGAGTTCGGCCGCCGTCATGGGCGCCAGGCCTGCACGGGTGCGGATAGTCTTGAATTCCTCGACGGCCGCGGCCTCGCCGGTCTTGTTCTGGCGCATGAGGGCTTCGACATACATCAGCACCACATCGGCATAGCGGAAGAGGATGAAGTCATTCTCCATGCCGACGCTGTAGCTGGTGAGGCTGCCGTCGCTCTGGTAGGTCCATTTGATGATTCTCGCGCCGTCCGTGCGGGACAGGCCATAGGAGAACTTGGATTCGTCAATGTTCACGTCTTCAAGGATATAGTCCCGATAGACGGGCGCACCCTTCTTATCGACGCCCACGGATATGCGCCACTTGTTTCCATTGAGGTCATAGACCTGCCCGTAGAGCCAGGTGTCGCTCTTTCGGGTATCGGCAGGGTCATAGGAGGCCATGAAGTCCGGCTGGCCGATGAAGGCGCCGTTCCAGGTACCGCTGATATTCCAAATTTTTTCGCAGTCGGAATTCAGGGTAAGGCAGAAGGGATAGAACGCATTGCGGTCCGAGGTCGTGATGCCGGTGCTGTAAGGGATGGCGAAGATTGACTCGGAAGAACCCTCGTTGTGGACATCGAAATTCTCCTTGTAGGTACGGGTGAGGGCGTAGTGTCCGCTGCCCATGATGGCCTTGCACTCCGCGGCGGCTTCGGCCCACATCTCCTTGCCTATCCATACTTTAGCGTTAAGGTAAAGCTTGGCGAGGAGGAAATGTGCCATGTCCTGGTTGCAGCGGCCGTAATTGACAGGCGTAGCGTGGGGATCCAGTTTGTCGATGTTTTCCTTGATTTCATTCTCGATGAAGGGGAAGAAGAAATCACGGCCTTTGACATCCGGATAGCCTTCCTGCTTCTTGTCCACGGAGTAGGGGATGTTGCCCCAGCAGTCCATGGCCATCAGATAGCAGTAGGCGCGGAGCACCTTCATTTCGGCAATGATTTTCTCCTTGTTCTCGCTCATCTCGCCGGAGTTTGAAACTTCGTAAATTACGTCGTTGCAGCCGGCGATGATATTGAAGCAGAATTCCCATGCCGTGCGGATGAGTTTGTTGTTGGTTTGCATCTTATGGGTCTGAATCTCACGGTAACGGGGTTCAGACCAGCTTCCGTTGTAGGATTTGGGCACGGCCACCTCATTGCTCAGTTGCATGATGAGCGTCCACATGCTCTGTTCCACACCCCAGTTCTGCAGCAGGGTATATGGCCTTGCGCTGTAGGTGATAAGCTGCGATTCCGACTTGAAGAATTCTTCCTTGGGCAGCTGTGAATAGGGGGTTTCTTCCAGATTGGTGCAGGCGGTAAACCCGCAGGCCGCTATTCCAAGTATATATAGAAACTTTTTCATGGTAATCTCACATTAGAAGGTTATTGAAGCGCCCAGTGTGAAACTTCTGGTACGGGGATAGTAGCTGAGCGGAGCAATGCCCGGTGCCAGGCCGGAGAGTGAGACCTCGGGGTCAACGCCGGTATAGCCGGTGAGGACAAATACATTCTGGGCGGTTGCATAGACGCGAATTCCCTTTACATATTTGTTTTCCAGAGGAATGCTGTAGGTGAGGGAGATGTTGTCGAGCTTCAGGTACGTGGCGTCTTCCAGATATTTGGAAGAGTAAACCACGCCGCCGGTATAATCCTGGTCGTACAGCCAGGATTCCTGGATGTTCTGGAGGCCCATGTTGGTGATGTTTTCATACACGCCCCGCATCTGGTTGAGCACCTTTCCGCCGATAGCGGCGCGGAAAGTGGCGCTGAGAGAAAGGTTTTTCCAGGAAACGCTGTTGCTCCAGCCGAGGTTGAAGTCCGGGTAGGCGCTTCCGAGCCATTTCCACTCGTTTTCGTCGTCGGTGGAGACCATGGCGTTGCCGGTTTCTTTGTCCGTGCCCAGGAATTCGGGGCCATAGAAACTGCCGAGGCTCTTTCCTTCTTCAAGGCGCTGGGTATAGACGCCCAGCGGGGTGTTCACCCAGCCGATCCTGTACTCCTGTCCCTGGAACTCCTCGTTGGTGAACTTGATGAGTTTGTTGGCGTTTTTGGAGAAGATGAGGGTGGTGTTCCATTCCCAGTCGTTGGTTTTGACGGGGATGGCATTGATGGTGACCTCTATACCGCTGTTGCTGATGGCGCCTACGTTGGTAAAGAACGATTTGTAGTCGTACGGGGGCACGGGAACGGCATAGTCATAGAGCAGGTCCGTGGTCAAACGGTAATAGTAGTCGATGGTACCGCCGAGACGGCCCTTGAGCACGCTCCAGTCTATACCAATATTGAATTCCGACTTCTTTTCCCATCCGAGGTCGGGGTTGGCGTTGCTGGCGGGAACGTAGGTGTTGTACCACTTGCCGTTTGAGTAAAAGAGCCCGCTGGTGGCCATCAGGAACAGTGACCTGTAGTTGTCGAAGTCCTGGTTTCCGGTCACGCCGTAACCGGCACGCAGCTTCAGTTCCTCAAGCCATGAGACATTTTTCATGAAATTTTCCTGGGTGATGCGCCAGCCGAGGCTTACGGCGGGGAACCAACCCCACTTGTGCTGGGAACCAAAGCGGGAAGAACCGTCCCTTCTGAGGGAAACGGAAGCCAGGTACTTGTCACCATAGTTATACATGACGCGGCCGAAGAAAGCGATGTACCTGCTGTCCGACCTGTAAGAACTCATATCGGCCATGCCGTCTTTAAGGGCGTATCCGGAACCGATATTGTCCGTTCCGAAGTAATCCGTATCAAAACTGTAGTTGTACTGGTAGGCGCTGCGGTATCCGCGCGTCTGGTAAGTATAGCCCAGGATACCCTGCACATTGTGCTTCCCGAAGCTGTTGTTGTAGCTGATGGTGGACTCATACTGGAGATCGGTCGAGGAGGCATTCTCAATTTCGGCCGAACCCATCATGCCGGTTTCTCCGGGATAGAAGCGGGTTTTGTAGTCACGGCTTTCCCTGCGGGTGATGCCGTAGCTGATGAAGTTGTCCCATTTGAGGCCCTTCACGGGCAGGATGTTAAGGGTTGCACGGCCGTTTACGCCGACCATGTCAACGACGGTTTCGCCGTTTCTCTCGTTGAGCATGGCCACGGGGTTGTAGTAGTCCATGGCCGTGACGGTGAAGTATCCGCCGTGTTCCTTGTCGTCGGGGTCCAGAACGGCTTCCGTGGGGTTATGGATGAATGCCTGACGGAAGATGCCGGAGCGGGTTCCGTTGTATTTGCGTTTGGCGTAGCTGAGGTTGTAGTCGAAGGTAAGCCATCCCTGCAGCGCTTCCTGACGGATATTGGTCTTGATCAGGTATTTGCTTGCATCGTTCTTGCGGAGGATACCCTGGTTCTGTTCGACATTCAGGACCGTACGGTGGGAGAATTTCTCTGAGCCGCCTGCAATGGCAAGGCTGTGCTTGTGGCTGATGGGGACACGGGTAACCTGCTCGAACCAGTCCGTGTCCGAGCCGTACAGGTATGCCTCACCGCCGTTGACATAGGCGGTCACGGCGTCCTTGAACTGGCTGGCGTTCATCGGCTTGGCCCTTGAGAGGACGGTCTGGACGGAAACCTGGCCGTCATACTCCACGCTGGTTTTGCCGGAGCGTGCACGCTTTGTGTTGATGATGATGACGCCGTTGGTGCCGCGGGTGCCGTAAATGGCGGCGGCGGAACCGTCCTTCAAGACATCCATGGACTCCACTTCCTGGAAGTTGATGGAGCTGAGGTCGGCATCTACGACACCGTCAATGATGATGAGGGGGCCCTGCCCTGCACTGAGGGTATTGGTGCCTCGGAGCAGAATTTCAAAGGAACCGTTCGGGTCTCCGCCGTTGGGGTTGGTAATCTGCAGACCGGCGACCTTGCCCTGAAGCATGCCTGCGGGGCTGTTGAAGGCACCCTTGTCAAAGTCTTCGCTGCGGAGGCTGGTGACCGAGCCGGTGACTTCCTTCTTGGTGGTGGTACCGTAACCGATGGCTACGGATTCGTTGAGCATGGTCGCCTCGGAGGGACTCATGGAAATATTGTACTGTGCGGCTCCCGTTACGGTGAACAGATAGTCGTCATATCCCAGATAGGAAACCGTAATTTCCTGCCCCTGGCGTACGGACATGGAGAATTTTCCGTTGGCATCCGTGATGGCGTACGCCTGGCTTCCGGCAGCGACCAGGGTTGCTCCGGGAAGGGGTTCGGAACGTTCATCCCGAACAGTGCCGGAGATGGTCTTGTTCTGTGCGAATGCGGTGATGCCGGCCAGAAGGAGGACGGCGGCTGCAATCGTCATTTTCTTAATTGTAATCATAACCAGTTGTGAATTACATTCCTGCTACAACAATACATGACAGTCCGGCCACGAAGAGGGCGAACATGAGGGCCAGAAGGCTATAGACATTCTTCGAGGCGCCTTTGAATTCCTTCCAGATGAATACGCCCCAGATAGCTGCAATCATGGGTGCGCCCTGGCCAAGTGCATAGGAAACGGCTGCGCCTGCTTCACCTGCGCTGATGTAGTTGAGAGATGTACCCAGGGCCCAGATGGCGCCGCCGAGCATGCCTACGAGGTGCGTTTTGAAGTTGCCCTTGAAATACTGGGCGTAGGTGACTGGCTCTCCCACGAAGGGTTTCTTCATCACGATGGTGTTCACGACGAAGTTGCTGAGAACCACGCCCAGGGCAAAGATGACCATGGCGGTGTAGGGGGTGAGCTTGCCGGCTGCGGGGTGATGGAAATCGGCCAGGTCCACGCCGTTGTAAACGAGCGCGGAGAAGAAGGACATCACAAGGCCGGCGATGACGGCCAGGATGACGCCCTTGCGGTTCTGTTTGGGGTCACGCTGCTCGTTGGAAACCTTGCCGGAAGCGATGCCGTTGCATACGACGGCCGCCACCACGAGGGCGACGCCCAGCCAGAGAAGGCCGGTATTCTGCCCTTCCGTGGGGTGCAGAAGCAAGTTGTTCAATACGCCCATCACCAGTGCGATGCCTACGCCAAGCGGGAAGGCTACGGCCATGCCGGCAATGGAGGTGGAGGCGGAAAGCAGAATGTTGGATACATTGAACACCACAGCGCCGAGGAGCACCCATCCGATGCTGGACCAGTCGGCCTGCGCAAGGTCCTGAAGGAAGGGCCGTCCCTCTGTGCCGATACTGCCGGCCGTGAAGGCCAGGAGCAGGGAGAAGAGGAGCATGCCGATGACATAGTCCCAATAGAAAAGCTCATAGCGCCAGCTCTTTGCCGCGAGTTTCTGGGTGTTTCCCCATGAGCCCCAGCAGAGCATTGTGATAAAGCAGAAAATTACTGCGAGAGAGTAACTGCCAACGATGAACATAGTCTTATAATTTAAATGTTAATATCTTTACGGAAAGGGATGGAGTTCTGCGCGCCCATCTTTTGTACGGTGAGGGCCGATGCCGCCGTCGCGAACTCCGTGGCTTCCTTGAGGGATTTGCCCTCGGAGATGGCGACGCAAAGAGCCCCGCAGAAGGTGTCTCCTGCCGCCGTCGTGTCCACGGCCTTTACTTTGTGCGCCGGTACGAAGACTTCCGGACCGCCGTCGCAGATGAGGGCCCCTCGGCTTCCCATGGTGACGATAATTTTGCCTACGCCCTTGCTCTGCATGGCAGCGGCGGCCTGCCGGGCCTGGGCGGCGTCCGTTACGGGCAAGCCGCTGAAGGTGGAGAGTTCCGTCTCGTTCGGGATGAACAGGTCAACATAACGGAACAGCTCTTCCGGGAGCGGGCAGGCGGGTGCGGGATTCAGCACCACCATCGCTCCGGCCTCGTGTGCCATTTTGGCCGCTTTGAGAACCGACGGGATGGGGATTTCCAGCTGAAGCAGCAGAATGCCGCAATGCGCGATGGCCTCCCGGGATGCGTCGATGTCGGCCTCGGACAGGTCTCCGTTTGCGCCCGATGCAACCACAATGCAGTTTTCGGCGCTGTCATCGACATAAATCAGGGCGACACCGGAAGGAAGGGAAGAGCGGAGGACGCCGGACACATCCAGCCCTTCCGCCTTATACTGGGCGACGGCGTTGTCGCCGAACATATCCCGGCCCACTTTGCAGATGAATTGCACGTCTCCGCCCAGCCTCTGTGCGGCGACAGCCTGGTTGGCGCCTTTTCCGCCGGCCCCCATGGTGAATACGCCCCCCAATACGGTTTCCCCGGGACGGGGAAGGGAGTGCGTTTTGGCAGTCATGTCGGTATTGCTGCTACCGATGACAAGGATTCTTTTCTTGGTCATATCCTTGGTTTTAGTGTCTTAATTATACTTGCGCAATCGATTGTGCAGTCATTTGCGCCGTTAAGAGGGTGGTGAAAGGCTTATGTTTCAGTGGGTCCTCTTAATGCAATCGATTGTGCAACTCGTGACAAATATAAGCAATATTTTTAATTATCAAACATATTAATTGATTTTTTTTTGCTTTTATCGTATCTTTGCCACTGCAACTTTAGTATGATGGAAAAAAATAATATCTTTTCTATCTCCGAGCATACAGGTTATTCTGCATCCACGGTTTCGCGTGTGCTTTCCGGTAAAGCGCAGAAGTACCGTATCAGCCAAAAAGCCGTTTCCATCATTACCCAGGAGGCGGAACGTTGCCATTATCGGCCCAATCTTTTGGCGCAGAGCCTCCGTACCCGGAAGACGCATACCATCGGCCTGCTTGTGCCCGGCATCGAAAATCCCTTTTTCTCCAATCTTGCCGCCATACTCATCAATTTGCTCGACGCACGCGGATACCGGACGATACTGGCCGACTCCCGCGAGTCTGCCGATGAAGAACTGCAGGAACTGGAAATGTTGCAGCGCGGGGGAGTGGACGGAATTATCTGTGTTCCGGTTTCCGAGTCTCCGGAGGTGCATGAAAAGGTATCCGTGCAGATTCCGATGGTCCTGATAGACCGTTATTTCAGAGATACGACGCTGCCTTATGTCTGCACCGACAATTATACCGGCGCCAAAATGGCTGCCGAACTTTTGCTGAAAAAAGAGTACAAGTGCATACTGGCGATTCAGGGTGTGCCGGGTTCCATCCCCAACCAGGAGCGTGTGAGCGGTTTTGTGGATACGCTGGAAGGACATCATATAGACTTTGACATCGTCGGCAATGCCTTTTCCATCGAGAACGGTTACCGTGAAACATGCCGTGCCTTCGGCAAAAAGAAGTACGATGCCGTTTTTGCGTTCAGCGCCACCATTCTGCTGGGTGTCCTCAAAGCGCTTCGGGAGCGCAACCGGCAAATCGGAAAGGACGTGGGCGTGGTCTCTTACGACAATAACGGTTTCCTCGAATTCATGGAACCGGCCATTACCTGCATCGAGCAGCCCCTGAGAGAGAACGCGGAGCTGGCGGTAGCGTCGCTGTTCTCCATCATCGAGGCCCGTAACCAGGGCGCCCCCGATCCGGAAATCCTTCAGCAGCTGATGCCGCCTCTCTTAATAGAAAGGGACAGCTGTTAAGCCGTCCCGTCAGTCAGAGTTTCCAGAGTTTTCTGTATTTCGGGTCATTCAGGTAGTGCAGTTCCTCGCCCGTCCTGCAAGCTTTTCGGGGCAGGAGCGCCAGGTATTCTTTCTTATAAGGTGAATCGGACGCTTCGATCCGTGCACGAAGGCGGGTTTTGATGCGGCTGGCATCTTCGGGCCCGCCGAGTCCGGCGAGTCTGGCCGCCAGGGCGTTCGTGAAGCCGGCGGCCGAATAGGAGAATATCAGGATGGATTTCGGGGAAAGCGTCGGGAAGTCGTGGTGCAGCCGGGAGAGGATGCCGTGCATTTCACGCTCCATCTTTTCCTGGAGGAGCCCGGGCGCTTTCCGGCTGCCTAACAGCTCCTGAAGCGTTGCCATACACCGCTTACGGCGATAGTCGTCGGTATAGTGCATTTCTTCCGCCTCCATCCATTGATAGGCAAAAATGGCCAGGCTTACCAGTTCGTGATGCATGAATACACGCTGCAGCTTTCTGCGGGTGCTGCGCCCCATCGGTTTTTGGTCTTTTTTCATGGTACTTTAGTGTAAAAATAAGTGCGCAAAAGTACCCTGAAAGCACAAAAAAAAGCAGCCCCGGAGAGCTGCTTTTTCCTATTGTACGATGTAGTCCCTTAGTCCTTCGCCGGTTTGCGGGCGGAGTACATGATTTTAAGGGCGGAGCAGCGGCGCAGCTCCTGTTTTACATCGGAAACGATACCCATGCGGACGTCCTGGTCCACCTTGAGGTTCACGGTCATCAGGGACCGTTCCGCCTCGGACATGGCGTCACGCTCTGCGGCAATGAAGTCGCGGATGTCTGCTACAGTCTTGAAAGAGTCGTTGAGCTGGATACGGGCATCGGTACCGTACATGGCCTGATACTGCAGGGTAGGGGAACCGATGAGGATATTGGCGCTCAAGTCCTTTCTCTCCAATTTGGCAACCTCGGAGGCTACAGGCATGGTTACCTTCACCTTCTGCTCCGTTTCACGCATCTGCGTGGTTACCATAAAGAAGAACAGGAGCATGAAAACGATATCGGACAGGGAGTTCGATGATGCCTCCGGGACTTCCTTCTTATTACTGGAACTTCCAAATTTTGACATAATTTTACCTCCTATTATTTTTTACCGGTATCCTTGGGTTCTGCCTCGGAAATGTTCTGAGGCACAGCCTTTTTAACAATGTCCTGCTCAGCTTCGGTGAGTTTGGAGAATTTTCTGCCGCCGAAGTTGGCTCTGGAGAAGTCGTCGCGGAGTTCGTTGACGGCCTTTACCAGCTCGTTCTGTACCTGGAGGTATGCCTGATAGCTGGTACCACGGTCGTTCTGCAGGGAGATGACGCCCTTGGAGACCATGTAGGTCTTGCCCTCAATTTCCTTGGCTTCCTTTTCCGGGAGGTTCGGGTCGTTGGCGGGGTTGGTCAGGAACTCTTTGATTTTGTCTTTCAAGTATAAGATGTCCATGGGCTCGCTACCGGCAAACAGCTTATCGGCAGAGTTGATTCTGACGATGATGATGTTACGGCGGTTCACCTTCTGGTCCTGAACCTGATCGCTGTCAGGGATAGGGGGAAGGCGGCGCTGCAGACCGGACTGGTCCCCCATGGTGGTAGTCATGAGGAAGTAGCACAGCAGCAGGAAAGCAATGTCAGCCGTAGAGCCGATTGTTGAGATTTTTCTTCTTGCCATGGTGTCTCTTATTTTTTGCGGATGGCCATAATGACTTCACCTGCGATAATCGAGAGGATGGCGAGGCCACCGACGATGTATGCGAGGTTGAGGATGGTGTCGGTCATTTTGAGCTCGGATGCGGTGGGAGGGATGGCTCCGGAGTATCCGATGGCCGGGCTGCCCGGGGAAATCAGATACACGATGCCGGCCAGGACGGCCGCACCAAGGACATAGATGCCGAGTTTAACAAGACTCTTGGGGTCGGTGGTGGCGCGGATGTAGATACCCACGCAAACCACGGCTGCGAGAGCGATGCCCAGAACGATGTATGCCCAGCGGAGGAGCAGATTCGTCGCAGCGCCGTCATTGGCCTCGAATCCCGTTAAGAAACCCCAGACCAGCACGCAGACGCTCAGGACCATGAGGACCCAGAGGACAATCTTGAAAATTTTAGCGTATTTCTGGTTTTCCATTGTAATGTGGAATTTAAGGGATTACTTATTCTTCTTGTTGTATTTTACCATGGCGTCCACGAAGCGGATGGAGGAGTCTTCCATGTCGATGGACAGAGCGTCAATCTTGGCAATGATGTAGTTGTAGAAGATCTGGAGGATCATGGCGACGATAAGACCACCCACAGTGGTGATAAGGGCCACCTTCATACCGCCGGCAACAACGTTCGGGGAGATATCACCGGCTGCCTGGATGGCGTCGAAGGCCTGGATCATACCGATAACGGTACCAAGGAATCCCAGGGACGGGGCGATACTGATGAACAGGGACAGCCAGCTGAGGCCGTTCTCCATGAGGCTCATCTGAACACCGCCATAGGAAACGATGGTCTTCTCCACTACATCTACGCCCTGGTCTGCGCGGAGCAGGCCCTGATAGAAGATGCTGGCCACGGGACCGCGGGTTTCACGGCATACTTTCTTGGCTTCTTCGATGCCGCCTTTCTCAAGAGCAGCTTCCACGGCTTCCAGGAGCTTGGTGGTGTTGGTCTTGGAGAATGCCAGGTACAGGATGCGCTCGATAGCGATGGCCATACCGAGGATGAGGCAGATGATAATCAGGGACATGAAGCCGGCACCACCTTCGATGAACTTGGTCTTCAGGGCCTGGTGGAGGGGAACTTCCTCACCGGAACCGGCGAACAGGTCCGTTACCTCTTCAGCCTCTTCTACCTGCTGGGCAGCGGCGGGGGCAGCGGCCTCGTCCTGAGCAGAAGCAATGTTTGCAGTGAAGGTCATGAGACCGGCGACTGCCAAAAACATGAAAAACTTTTTCATAATCGTTTTTGTGTTGTTAGTTATTAAGTTGAATTAGTTAATGAATATAATTTTCTCTTTTGGTCGTGCAATTTAGGAATTTTTTTCCAAATAGCCAAAGTTTATTTGCTTATTTCGCCGCAGAGGTCCTTTTCGAGCATGGTCTTCACCCACTTGTTGTTGTCGCTCCGTCCCATCAGCGAGAAGAGTTTGCCCAGGGCGGCTTCGGTGGTTATATCGGCCCCGGAAAGGACTCCGGCATGCTTCAGGCTGGCTCCGGTGGCATATAAATCCATGTTCACGGTGCCTGCGTTGCACTGCGTGACATTGAGCAGAATCTTCCCCTCGTCGCCTGCCTGCTTCACCAGGTCCAGGAACCAGGGCTTGGACAGGGCGTTGCCGGAACCGTAGGTTTCGATGATGCAGGCGCGGGTGAGCGGGTCCGACACGACGGCGCGCATCACCTGCGGTGTCATGCCGGGATGCACTTTCAGGATGGATACGCGTGTGTCCAGCTTGGTTTGAACCCGCAGCTGGGCGTCCCAATATACCGGTTTGCGAATGACGTCCGTGTGGTACCGGATATTGATTCCGGCTTCCGCCAGCGGCGGACAGTTGGGGGAGGCGAAGGCGTTGAAGGCCTCTGCGCTGTACTTGGTGGAGCGGTTGCCCCGCAGCAGCCTGGAGTCAAAGTAAATGCTCACCTCAGGAACCCGCGCATGCCCCTCATGGTCCTTTGCCGCGGCAATTTCCACGGCGGAAATCAGGTTTTCCTTGCCGTCGGTGCGCGGTACGCCGATGGGCAGCTGGCTTCCAGTGAAAACGACGGGCTTGGCCAGGCCTTCCAGCATGAAACTCAGGGCCGAAGCGCTGTAGGCCATGGTGTCCGTGCCATGCAGGATGACAAAACCGTCGAATTCCTCGTAGCGTTCGCTGATGAGCTGCGCCAGCTGCACCCAGATGGCCGGCTCCACGTCGGAGGAGTCTATGAGCGGATTGAAGGTATAGGATTCGATAAAAACGTCAAACTTGTTCAGTTCCGGCACTTCCTCCATGATTTGGCTGAAGTCGAAGGGCTTCAGGGTGCCGTCCTGCGGATCTTCCTTCATGCCGATGGTGCCGCCGGTGTAAATGATGAGAATGGACGATTTCATAGGTTAAACAGTCGTATAGCGTTATCTGTGGTAATGGCTTCCGTTTCTTCGAGGCTGATTCCCTTGACCTCGGCCAGCTTTGCGGCGATGAGCGGCAGGTAGGCGCTCTCGTTGCGCTTCCCGCGGTAGGGAGCGGGGGCCAGATAGGGAGCGTCGGTCTCCAGAAGGATATGCTTCATGGGGATGCGGGCCACGGTGGAGGGCAGGGAAGCGTTCTTGAAGGTGAGCACCCCGCCGATTCCCACGGAAAAATCGCCGCTCCTGTTGGCCCGTTCATATATTTCATAGCTGCCCGAAAAGCAGTGCAGGTTGCCCCTGAGGTGCAGGTGTCGGCAGTCTTCCAGTACGGCAAAAAAATCCTCCCAGGCGTCTCTCATGTGGATATTCACCGGCAAATCCAACTTGGCGGCCAGTTCGAACTGCAGCCGCAGCACCTCCTGCTGCTCCTTCGCGTATTCCTTCCCTTCATGGTAATCCAGGCCGATTTCGCCAATGGCGGTAAACGCCATTGGCTTTAAACCCGTTTCACTCTCTGGGGGCCTAATCCCCCAGACCCCCTGGGTCGCTTCGCTCCGAGGTGCTACATCCGACCTTTCTGTCATTCCGAGCGAAGCCGGGGAATCTCCTGCCGCGATGCGGTACACCTGGTCCAGTTCCTCCTTCCAGTTCTCCGTGGTCACCGAGCCGGGATACAGCCCCAGCATCTGGTACAACACCCCCGGATGGCGCAGGCCGACCGCCCACATGTCCGGACGTTCGCGGCTGTCCACATCGGCCTGAATCATTTTCCCCACGCCGGCGTCCAACGCACGCTGAATGGCCGCATCCGCATCCGGGAGCAGCCACTCATCGTAAAAGTGCGTATGGGTATCCACGAACATACCTACAAATATACGAAATTTTTTTTGCGAGGTCTCATGTCGCAGTCCGGACTTCGCCCGTTCTCATTCCCAGCCGGGTGCGACGGAGCAGCGCCGGAGCAGGTCCGTGCGCAGGAAGCCCGCCGCTTCCAGCGTGCCCACGGCCGTCATGGTCCCGGCAAAAGGCAGCTGCAGCAGGGCCGACAGCTCCTCTACCGTCACGCCGCGGTTCTGCTGCACGGCCAGGCCTGCTGCGGTTTCGTCGGCATCGGCGCCGAAGCGTTGCACCAGGGCGTTCCTGAGCCTTTCGGCCCCGTTTTTCCGGGAACCGCCTTCGCCGCGCCGGGTCCCGCCCAGTCCCAGCCGGGCCGCCAGGTCTTCCGGCGTGGTGATGATTTCGGCCATGTTTTCGCGCACGAGGGAGTTGCAGCCGGCGCTGCGTAGGTCGTCGGCCCTGCCGGGGAGGGCATATACGTCGCGTCCGTACTCCACGGCATAGCGGGCGGTCATGAGCGAACCGCCTTTGGTTTTGGATTCCACCACGACGACGGCCCGCACCAGCGCGGCGATAATCCGGTTCCGGCGCAGGAAATTCAGCGCTACCGGCGCCGTGCCCGCAGGGTAGTCGGTCACCAGGCCGCAGCCGGGCGTCGCAATCATCTGCATGGCCAGGCGTTCATGCTGCCAGGGATAGACCTTCTCAATGCCTGTGGGCAGGACGCCGATGGTCGTCAGACCACATTCCAGGGCCGTCTGGTGCGCGATTCCGTCGGCCCCGAGCGCCATGCCGCTCACGATGCAGGGCCGTATCCGGGCGCGTGCCATCCCTTCCACCAGCTTCCGGCACCAGCTCCGCCCGTACGGACTCAAATCCCGCGTGCCCACGACGCCCACCATGGGGTGAAGCGTGAAAATCTGCGCAGGCGGCGTGCTGCCGTTCAGATAGATGCCTAGCGGCGGGTCCGGTATTTCCCGCAGCGGGGCGGGGTAATCCTCGTCCGAAATCCCCAGGAAGCGGAATCCTTTCCCGCGGATACGTTCCAGTTCGCCGGCCGCCCAGTCCAGCATGGCCGGGACCAGCTGTTCCGCCAGTTCCGGATGTCCCGGCACCGGCAGGTCGCGCCGGTCAAAAACGGCCGAGGCACTGCCGGCCGCCTCCATCAGGTCCATCGCCAGCCGCGGGTGATAGCCGAAAATTTTGTTCAGCGCGCACAGCGCCACTTGCTCGTCATACCTTGTCATGCAGCGAAAGTAGCGCAATAAAACGAAAAACAGCGCAATCGTAAAAAAGATTGCGTTGTTTCACATGTTTTTTTGCTGTTTCTACCGATTCGGTAAAAAAAACTACACGATGAGCAGGGCGTCTCCGTAAGGGCCGAACTTGTATCCTTCCTTCAGCGCTTCTTCGTACGCGGCCATTACCGGCTTGTAACCGCCGAAGGCTGCAACGCTCATGAGCATGGTGCTTTGCGGCAGGTGGAAATTGGATACGATGGCATCCGGCACGGAATAGTCGTACGGGGGGAAGATGAACTTGTTGGTCCAGCCGTCGAAGGCGTTTACCTCGTGCGTGGTGGTCACGTAGGTTTCCAGGCCGCGCATGACGGTGGCGCCGATGGCGCATACCTTTTTCCCGGAGCGCTTGGCCCGGTTGATGACGGCGGCGGCGTCCTCCGGGATGATGAGGCGTTCGGAGTCCATCCGGTGCTTGGAGAGGTCTTCCACATCTACGCTGCGGAAGTGGCCGATACCCATGTGTACGGTAATGAAAGCCTTTTCGATGTCCTTCAGAATCATGCGGTTGAAGAGTTCGCGGCTGAAGTGCAGGCCGGCGGCGGGAGCGCTGACGGCGCCCTCGTGCGCGGCAAAGATGGTCTGGTAGTTCTCGACGTCCTCCGGAGTGGTCTTTTCTTTCACCCATTCCGGGACATACGGCTCGCCCAGGGCGTACAGGGCCTCCTTGAAGTCCTCGTACGGACCGTCGAAGAGAAAACGCAGGGTACGGCCGCGGGAAGTGGTGTTGTCAATCACCTCCGCCACCATGGATTCGTCTTCACCGAAGTACAGCTTGTTGCCGATACGGATTTTGCGCGCAGGGTCCACGATGACATCCCACAGGCGCTGCTCCCGGTTGAGCTCACGGAGCAGGAGCACCATGATATCGGCACCGGTTTTCTCCTTTTTCCCGTACAGGCGTGCGGGGAAGACCTTGGTATCGTTGAGGACGAAAACATCCCCTTTCCCGAAGTAGTCGATGATGTCCTTGAAGAGCCGATGCTCAATGTCGCCGGTGTTTTTGTGAAGGACCATCAGACGGGCTTCGTCCCGCCAGCGGGGAGGGTCCTGTGCAATCCGATCCATGGGGAGATCGAAGTTGAATTGTGAAAGTTTCATTAGATCCGTTGTTACGATACTATTATAATACGGATGTTTTTGGAAAATAGTTTCACTTCTTTCGCTGATAAGCATCCAGGCGGGCCTGGGCGCTGGCGCGGTCCGTTTCCGTTTCTCCATGGACGGCCATCAGGGCCAGGTACTTCTTCTCCGTCTTGATATCTTTGGCGCTGCGGGCCATCAGCAGACAGTTCTTGAGGGCGGTCATGTCGCCGGGGTGCTTCTTGAGCACCTGGTCGTAATACTTCCGGGCCATCTTGTTGTTTTTATTCACCAGGTAGTAAGACCCCAGGTTGTCCAGATACAGGGGATTGTCCTTGCTGTAGGTGAGCAGATGCTCCGACAGGGCCTTGAACGCCTCCAGGGATACCGGCGAGTTAATCCGGAACAGGGCGGCACAGTAGTCCTGCATGATGGCCTCGAACTGCTCCGGCGTCACCTTCCCCAGCTGCTCGTGCTCCCAGTCCGGTTTGCGCGTATAATGGAAGGTGGCCAGCGACTTGAGCTCCTGCAGCGTCATGTCCGGACTTTCCTTTTCGTAGGCCAGCAGGGCGTTGATTTTGTACATCCGCCAGTCCAGGCGGTGCTGGGCGGTGGCGATGGCTTTCCCGATGGCGGCGTTGGCATCGGCAAACAGGGCGTCGTCGTAGTCCGTTACCTCAAAATAGTTCACCTTATTGCCCAGGGAGTCTTTCATGGGAACGAGCGGCGGATTGCCCAGATAGCGGTCGCGGTCCATCGGAACCACCCGGGTCTGCCGGCTGCGGGCAAAACAGAAGGAGAAACGGGCCAGCATCTGGTTCGGGTCCTCCGGCCAGGCGGCTTCCCACTTGTTCAGCAGCGTTTCTATGCCCAGTCCGTCGGCTCCCACGCGTTCCACAAGATTGTTGTAGCGGCGCAGGAATTCCTCCTTGGAATCCTGGGCGCGCAAAGGCACCAGGCACATAAGTCCCAGCACGACAAGAAGTATTCTTTTTTTCATCGGATATCCATTCTGATTCGTTTGGCTTTGGGATAGAGGTTGTTGCAGCGCTTCCCCAGATTTTTGGCCGGACCCAGCGGAAGGCCTTGATAGCAAATGGTGAGCGGGCCGGCGGGAGCATCGGCCGGCAGGACCAGGGCGTCGCCGTGCAAGTAGCGCAGGGCGGTCTCCCGGTCCACGTCCCAGCGGGGGAGCGCCTCCGGAGCGGCGAGGCTTGCCGCCCGGAACAGGGCGAACGGGTCGCCGGTGCGGATATCGTCCGCTTCCGCGTGCTTGCGCAGGACGGCGGCGTATTGTCCCTCCCCGGGGACCAGTCCCGGCAGCATGGCATAGCCGTGGCGCGTGGCGACGGCAGGGGTGGCGTCGGCCAATACAGGGACGATGTCCGCTCCCAGTTCTTCCGCGGCCCAGGCTACGGTGTCGTCGTTTTCGAGGTGATTGAAGGTGCAGGTGGAGTAGAGCAGCCAGCCGCCCGGTTTGAGCGCGGGCCAGATGTCACGCAGGATGCGCCGGGAACGGGCTGCACAGAATGTCACGGTCTGCGGCGACCATTCCGCCGCCGCCTGCGCGTCTTTGCGGAACATCCCTTCGCCGGAGCAGGGGACATCGGCCACGATGACGTCGAACAGGGCTTGCGTGCCGAAGGCCGACGGATCCCGCGAAACGGTCCCGACGCGCGTGTCCCCCCAGCTTTCCACATTGCTGCGGAGCAGGCTGTAACGGGCGCGCATCACCTCGTTGGAAAGCAGCGTGAAACGGTCCCCGAAACGTTCCCGGAGCGATGCCGCCAGGTCGGTGGTTTTTCCGCCGGGCGCCGCGCACAGGTCCAGCACCGTGGCGCCTTCCCGAAGCGGAAGCCGGCGGAACACATGGCCCACGAACATGGCCGATGTGTCCTGTACGTAATAGGCGCCGGCATGGAACAGCGGGTCCAGGGTGAAGACCGGCCGTTCCTTGAGGAGGTACCCGTATGGACTCCAGGCCACCGGCACGGCATCCGGGAAAGGGCAGGTGCGCAGTTTGGACGGGTTCAGGCGGATAGAAACGGAAGGCGCCGCCTGCAGTGCTTCCAGCACCGTGGCGGCCCGCTCCGCACCCACCGACGCGGTGAGCAGCGCTTGAAATCCATCCGGAAAACCTGTCATGGGCACAAGTGTGTTGTCATTCCGAGCGCAGCGAAGAATCTACTTGGCCCAGTTGGCCGGGTCAAAGCCTTCCGGCATTTTGCCGTTGGAGGCATCTACCAGGCCGTCCACCACTTTGTCCAGCGCCTCTTTCAGCTTGCCGGAAAGCATCATTTTCATCATCAGGTTCAGGTCGGCTTCCACCTTAATCCAGAAGTCGGTTTTGTACGGGTCCTCCCGGGCCGGTTCGAAGTGCAGGACGACATGAAAAGCGAAGGGCGCGTCAAAATCCACCAGTTCAATGCGGGAATACGGCACCCGTTGATGCACCTTTACGCCGATATGGAAGCCCTGTACCGTGGCGGTAAGGGTGTCATAGTCTGCCGTGACCATGTCCTTTTTGTCTTCCGGCAGCATGCGCTGGAAGTTCTGCAGGTCCACGAAAGACATGTACATTTCGTGCGGTTGGCGCGAAACGATTCCGTGTTTGCTTTCGATTTCAGTCATAAGTTCGTATCTTTGTAAATGCAAAGATAGCAAAAACCATGCACAAAATCTACTTTGAGAAACGCTGCATCATAATTTGTTCGCCCCGGGAAGAAGCCCTGGCAGACCCGAACTCCGTTGAATTCCACGTAGGGGAGAAGCTGAATATCCATGCCCTGGTCCGCATGTTCGAGGTACAGGACACCCTGTCCCGCATCTATATTCCCACCGACAATGTGGAAAATACCTATCGGCGCATCTGCACGGAATTCAAGGAGGTAAATGCGGCCGGCGGGCTGGTGAGCAACCGGCGCGGAGACTTTCTGCTTATTTCCCGAAACGGACTCTGGGACCTGCCCAAGGGGCATCAGGAGCCCGGCGAAGACATTGAGGTTTGTGCCATGAGGGAGGTCCAGGAGGAAACCGGCGTGGACCAGCTGGAACTGCGGCGGCTCATTTGCATCACGGACCATGTCTATTTCCGTCAGGGGCTTTGGCACCTCAAGCACACCTGGTGGTACGACATGCTGTACACCGACCCGACCAACCTTACTCCGCAGCGGGAGGAGGACATCGCCAAAGCCGCCTGGGTGGCCAAAAGCTCGCTTCCGCCGTTCCTGAAAAACACCTATCCTTCCATCGTGGAGGTTTTCCGCGAGGCCCGCATTTAGTCGGCTTTCACGCTGGCGGCCGGGTCGATGCGCGCAATCACGCGAGAAGGCAGCCAAAGCAGGGCCAGGATGCCCAGGAAAGCCAGGGCGTCGGCGCCCAGAATCCAAAGTACGTTCACGTGGACGGGGACCCAGGAAACGAAGTAATTGGCCGGGTCCAGCGGAATCAGGTGCCACGTGCCCTGCACCCAGCAAAACAGCAGCGCCAGCACATTCCCTGCCAGCATGCCCTTCAGAACCGCTTTTGCACCGACCGTGACAAAGAGGCGGCCGATGGCGCCGTTGTCCATGCCCATCGTCTTCAGCGTGCCGATGGTGGCAATGTTCCGCAGGAGCATCACCAGCAGCCCGCTCACCATGTTGAAGCCGGCCACCAGGGTCATCAGGAGCAGGATGATGAGCACGTTGAAATCCAGCAGCCCCAGCCAGTCGAAGACCTGCGGATAACGGCCCGATGCGGTTGAAACCAGCAGGTCTTCCTCCGTCTCGTTATCCAGCAGGCGGGTGCTGATTTCCAGTCCCGTCCACTCTACCTGCGAACGGCTTTTCTCCGGCGTTACGCGCACGTCCAGGCACGAAACCTGCTCCGGAGACCAGCCGTTGAGGCGCTGCATGTCTTCCAGGGGAGCATATACAAGCAGGTTGTCGTCCAGCTCCAGCAGGTCCTGGTGTATCGCGTTGACGGCAAAGCGGCGTACGCGAACTTTTTCGCCGACAAAATAAATGGTCATGGCGTCGCCCACGCCCAGTCCGGTGATTTCGCTGAGCCGGCGGGGGATGGACAGGGACGGACCCTTCCGCTCGACCGTATCGGCCTTCCCGGCCAGGCCGGGAATCCCGGGGACGCCTTTCACCAGCACCCCGTGCACGGTATCGCCCTGCTTCACGATGCCGGCCCGAACGACGGCGGGGACAATTTCCTGCACGCCCGGCAGGGAAAGAATAGCCTCTTCGGAGGGGATATGGCGCGGCATGGGCACGTTGTCTTCTCCGTCGGAACGCGGAGCGATGCGTATGTCGCCCGTAAGCTGGGCCACTCCCTCCCGGATGGCATGGCGGAAGCCGGAACTCACGGCTACCGCGACAATTATGACAAAGAAACTGACGGCGATTGCCACCGCCGCCACGTTTCCTTGAAAAGTCAGTTTACGCGATATGAATCGCTCCGCTACCAAATGTGTACACGTTCCTCTTCCGGACGGTACATCGGGTCTCCTTCATGGATGTCGAAGGCGTCAAAGAAGGTCTGGAAGTTGCGGATGCTTACATTTACACGGTTTACGGCCAGGGAGTGCGGGTCCAGGTTGGTCAGACGGGCCTTTTCCTGGTCGGTGATGTTCTGGGCCCAGATGGCCGCGTAGCTCAGGTAGAAGCGCTGGGCAGGGGTGAAACCGTCGATGGGCTTGGTTTTGCCGGAAAGCTTGAGGGCGTTCTCCATGGCGGTGTAGGCGATGGACAGGCCGCCGTGGTCGCCGATGTTTTCACCCAGGGTGTAGCGGCCGTTGGCGTGTACGCCGGGCAGCACTTCCACCTCGTCGAACTGGGCGGCCAGTTTGTCGCCGAGTTTGTCGAATTTGGCCTTGTCCGCAGCCGTCCACCAGTTTACCATGTTGCCGCTGGCGTCAAACATGGAGCCCTGGTCGTCGAAGCCGTGGGACATTTCGTGGCCGATTACCACGCCGATGCCGCCATAGTTCACGGGGTCGTCGGCCTCCGGGTCGAAGAACGGTTTCTGGAGGATGGCGGCCGGGAAGCAGATTTCGTTGGTGGTGGGGTTGTAGTAGGCGTTTACCGTCTGCGGCGTCATGCCCCATTCGGTCTTGTCCGTCGGCTTGCCCAGTTTGTCCATGTTATCCTTTACATACCAGGCACTTGCATTGCGCAGGTTCTCGTAGTAGGTTTTGGAAGGGTCAATTTCCAGGGTGCTGTAGTCTTTCCATTTGTCCGGATAGCCGATTTTCACGGTGAAGGCGGCCAGCTTTTCACGGGCGCGCACCTTGGTGGTGTCGCTCATCCACTCCAGGGCGTCGATGTGCTCGCCCAGGGCGGTGCGCAGGTTCTCCACCAGCGTAACCATCTTCTGCTTGGAACTTTCCGGGAAGTAACGGCTTACGTACATCTCACCCACGGCTTCTCCCAGCAGGCTGTTGGGAACGCTCATGGCGCGTTTCCAGCGGGGCTGCTGTTCCTTGGCGCCGCCCATCTGGTGGGAGAAGAACTCCCACTGGGCCGTGACGAAGTCGTCGGACAGGGAACTGGCCTGGCCGCTTACGAACTGGCACAGCGTATAGGCTTTGAGCTGTTCCAGCGGCAGGTCTTTGAACAGCTTGTTCAGGCCGTCGAAGTAGCTGGGCTGCTGTACAATCACTTTTTCCTGCGGCGCTACACCGGCCGCGTCCATCGTCAGGTTGAACAGGAGATGGGGCCAGCGGGTGCAGATTTCCTCGGTGGACATGGGGTTGTAGATGGCCTGCATGTTGCGGTTCTGCTCGCGGCTCCAGAAGATGGAAGCCATCTCGTTCTCCACGAGAAGGTCGCTCTCCGCCTGGGCCCGGGCGTCGTCCACGCCGGCAAGGGTGAGCACCTGCACCAGATAGGCCTTATAGCCGTCGTACAGGGCCTTGTTTTCCTCCTTCAGATAGTAGTCGCGGTCTCCCATGCCCAGGCCGCCCTGGCCCAGGTACAGCACCTGCATGTCGCTGTCGGCCAGGTCCGCCTCTACGCCGAAGCCCAGGAAGCCGCCGTCGCCATAGAGGTTCATTTCACCCAGCAGGGTGGCGAGTTCCTCTTTGGTCCCGACATTTTGAATCTGGGCGATATAAGGCTGGATGGGCTTGGCTCCCAGGTTGTTGCGGGTGGTGGAATCCAGGGCCATCTTGTACAGGTCGGAAATTTTCTGGTCCACGCTGCCGGGCGTGGCTTCCATGGTGGTCATGCTCTCGAAGAGGGCGTTTAGGTTTTCCTGGGTGCGTTCCCGGATGGCATCGAAACTGCCGTAGCGGGAAAACTCAGGACGGAGCGGGTTTTTCTGCTGCCAGCCGCCGGTGGCGTACTGGTAGAAGTCCACCTTGGGACTGGCGGTGGTGTCCAGGTCGGTCAAATCCAATGCGGGTGCGCCGGTTTTGGGAGCGCAGGCTGCAAAGGCAAGCAGTGACATCATAAGAACAATTCCTTTTTTCATATAGCAGTGATTAATAGTTTTCACAGTTTGCAAAATTACACAATTATGCGGATATTTGCACACCTGAAACTGATTTTATGAAAACACGGAATATTCTGGTACGATATAGCATCTCCACCTTGGGCCTCATCGTCGTGGCGCTGGGGGTGGGTCTGTCCATCAAATCCAACCTCGGCATCTCGCCGCCGTCCTGTCCGCCCACCATCTTCAACCTGGCTTGGCCGTCCGTTTCCGTGGGTACGTTCACCTGGATTCTGCATTTGGTGTTCATCCTCCTGCAGTTCCTCCTGCTCCGGAAAGATTTCAAACTGAGCTACCTCATGCAGATTCCCGCCGCTTTCGTGTTCGGCTATCTGTGCGACGCCTTCATCTGGATGTTCGACGCCATCGCCTCCCCGTCTTCCGATTATGCGATGCAAATGTTTTTGTGCCTGATTTCCGTTCCCATCACGGCCGTCGGCATTAAGCTGGAGGTGCTGGGAGAGGGCTGGATTCTGGCCGGAGACATGACCACCGCTGTGCTCAGCCGGGTTACCAAAGCGCCGTTCAGCACGGTAAAAGTCCTGTTCGACATCGCCCTGGTGGTGTTTACCGCGGCTTTTTCCTGGTTTGCTTTCGGTAAACTTACCGGCAACGGATTCACCGTGGTCATCCGCGAGGGGACGCTCATTCTGGCCTTCCTTACCGGTATCTGCATGCGGCTGACCGATCCGCTTCTGGACAGGCTCTTCGCCCCGCTGGTGAAAAAATACATTCATGCGTAGGCTGGTTTCCTTTCTGAAAGAGTGGATGCTTCCCTGCGCCATCGTGCTGGGAATCAGTCTGTATCTGCTGTATCATTTCACGCCGGCCCTGCACCCGGCGGGGCCCGTGCTGCACGTGATGGCCTCCGAGGGACAGCGGCTCGTGATAGCTTTCCTGCTTTTCTTTCAATTCGTGAAAATATCGCCCCACGACCTCAGGCTCAGCCGCTGGCACCTGGGCGCCTTGGCTGTGCAGGTGCTCAGTTTCCTGGCGTTGGCCGGGCTTGTGGCCATCTCGGAAGGGGAATTGCAGATGCTGCTGGAGTGCGCCATGCTGTGCATGATTTGTCCCACCGCGTCGGCCGCCGGCGTTATTACGGACCGCCTGGGGGGCAACCTGGCCGGCACGGTCACCTATCTGGTCCTTATCAACGTGGCCGCCACGTTCCTCATTCCGCTCGTTATTCCGCTGGTGAATCCTTCCGCCACCTTGGGATTCTGGGTGTATGTGGGGCACATCGCCCTGAAAGTGTTTCCGGTGCTGATTCTGCCCGGCCTGCTTGCCTGGCTGGTGCGCTACACCACCCGCAACCTGCAGCGGCGGCTGATGCGCTGGGCTTCCAATTCCTTTTACATCTGGGGCATCGGCCTCACGTTGGCCATGGTGCTGTCCACACGCGCACTTTTGATGAGCCGCCTGAGCCTGTGGGCCGTGGCGGGAATCGTCCTGCTTTCCGTCCTCTGTTGTTTCCTGCAGTTTTTCGCGGGCCGGCGGATGGGGCGCGGCAAGGTGGATAGCCTGACGGCCGGCCAGGCGCTGGGACAAAAGAATACGGGATTTCTTATATGGCTGGGATACAATTACTTAACGCCTGTAACCTCTGTGGCGGGCGGGCTCTATGCCATCTGGCAGAACCTGTTCAATTCGTGGGAATTGTATCAGAAAGCACGCGAAGACGCAGAGCAGAAGGCTGTGTGAGCAGATAGTGGTCGTAGAGCCGTAAAATACTGTTGACATATCTTCGGGATTGGTGCCAGAGCGGCACAACCTCCTCCCATTGCCGTGGGTCCTTGCCGCTTTCGGCGGCATCGGCCATGAGCCGGGACAGCCTCCCGTCGCCCATGTTATAGGCGGACAGGGCGAATTTGATGGTGTCCAGCCGGCTGGCCGCAGAGTACATCTGCTCCAATTTCTTCAGGTAGCGCGTCCCAATCCGTATGTTCTGCTCCGGGTCCATCAGTGTTTCCTGGCTGTATCTGGCCGATTGGACCTGCATCAGGCCCACGGCGCCCCCGGGTGAAATCACCTTGCTGTTGAAACGCGATTCCTGCCGGATGAGGGCTGCTATCAGGCGCCAGTCCCAGCCGATGCTGTCCGCATACGAACGGATGATGGAGTCGTAAGGGCTCAGGGGAGCGGAAACGGCGTGAACGGTCGCAAAGCTCTTTTCGGGTACGCCGTGCCTGTGCCCGTTGAACGGAACAAAAAGCAGTGCCGCCGCCACCGTTACGGCAAGAATCAGTTTTTCGCGTTTCATCGGGACATGTTCCTTAGGCCACCCGACAAACCGCCGCCCGCGTTGCCTCCGCCGCCCATGCCGCCGGAACTGACGCGTTCACTGAGCGTTCTCAGTTTGCCCAGGCGCGGGTAGAACGGCCACGAAATACCCAGCTTGATCATCCGCGGAGTCTGGATATAGTGGTGCGCCGTGAAGTAATCCTTGCGTTCCATGGGCCAGCCGTTGCCGGCATTCTCCAGTTTCAGGAAAATGCAGCACTTCTTCCACTGTGCGTTGATGAAAACATCGAATACGGGACAGTTTCCGTAATTCTCTTTGTTCTGCGCGGTGAAAGTGCCGGTGACAGGATTGTACGAAGGTGCATGCCACAGGGTGGTGTAACGGGCATTCACGCCCAGCTGGAGCTGCAGGATTTTCGGGTCCTTGATGTTGAACTGGAGATACCAGCGCAAGTTCAGGGCCACGGTCGGGAGGGGAATCACCTGCTGGTTGGAAGACAGCTGCACCAGCGCAGTATTGTCCAGATGTACCGGTCCGAAGGCGAAGTTCTTGGTCAGCGCGGCGGAGAAAACGCTTTCCGGCGTAGTGTGCTGCCGTACGATGCCCAGGGTGTCGTAATATACCTGGTTGGCCAGCAGGGCATACCCCACCTCCGCTTTCAGCTGCCATTTGGGGATGCTCAGCGTGGCGTTGATTTTCGTGGTCGATACTTTTGAGAAGTTGTTTTCCCAGCGGAAGTGGTTGGAGTAGAAGTGCTGCTGGTAAAAATCCGGCGTCTTGAGCCCGGTCTCAAAATGGGCATACAGGCTGATGGGACTGTCCGGACTCCGTCGGAAGGGGAAGAAATTCAGCGTCGCGTTGGCGTTGACGGAGAAGTCGTTCACTTCGTTTCCGGCGAAGGTGTACAAGCCGGTGGCGTTCCATTGCATGTAGCGCCTCCATCGGCCTTCCACTCCGGCATAGGCGTACAAGCTGTTCCATTTGTGGCTGGCCGGCCGATAGAGGACTTCGTTCGGCTGCTGCAGGTAAAAGGTCTGGAACCGGTCGCCGATACCGCCTTCGATTTTCGAGACGATGGCGTCTTCCTTCCAGGGCTGCAGGCGTATGAAAATGCGGTTGTCCAGGCGCATGGTGCGCAGCGAATCCACGCTCTTGGCCGGATTGATGTTGAATACGTCGTAGTAGAAAGCGGACAGCGGGCTGGCGGTATTATCCACGTATTTTTTACTGTAGGTGGTAAATTCCGACGCGGTGCCCACAAAGGCCGTGGTGGCGTCCCGGTTCAGGCTGTCCGAAGGTGTCCAGGTGGTATCCCCGCGGTGGCGGAGCCGTTCGATGAAGGTAAAGGGGATGCGGAGGCTCTGGTCCAGGAAAACGGTGGTTTTACGATAGCTGTTGGTGGCCGCCGCCAGGTTCACCTCGATTTCGCGCACGGCGACGGTGGTGTCCCGAACCCACATGTTGTCTATCATACCGCCGCTCTCCTGCCGGGCAATTTTGTTGTAGATGAAACCGGCGTGGGCCATGTATCTCTTGCCCAGGTAGTTTCCGCTTACGAAGTAGGTGCGGTTGTCGGTCTGTTCGTTCTTGAGGGTACCGGCACCGCCGTATCGTTTCATTTCCAGGGCGACATTGAGGGAGGGCAGGATGTTCTGGGTGGTGAAAACCCGGAAATTGTCTGCGCTGAGCGTCTTGCTGTTAAACAGGTTGCCGGAGTATTCCAGCTCCGTGTACGGGGTCTTGGTATTGAAGAACGTGAAGTCATCGGCGTTATAGGTCCAGCTTTCCTGTGCCTGGTAGAAGCTGGTACTCTGTTCCCGGTTCCGGCGGAAGAAGTTGTATTGCTGCACGGCGCTGCCCGGCATGCCCAGCCACGTGGCGCCGGCATCGTCCCGCATGAAGGGGTAGTCGTAGAAGTGGTAGTTGGCCGTTGTATCCCACTGGGTGGTTTCCATGCTGTTGAACAGGCGGTCGTGCTTCCAGGTGGTGAGCCGCTTGTACAAAAGGCTGTCCGGCAGGAAAGGGGTTTCCAGGATACGCGGCGTATTCTCTATGATGCTGTCCCTGATGTGCCTGAGGCTGTCTTTCCGTTTCATGATGCTGTCCTGCCGATGCCTGATGGCGGGCAGCTGCACGTTTTCATAAGTCCAGCGTTTGCGCTCCGCCTTGCTCATGGAAGCCCATTTTTTCTCCCAGGCGATTTGGGCCTGGAGGGTGGAATCGGCAATGAAAAGGGAATCCACGCGGGGCCAGATGAGGCTGTCTCCGGTCTGTTTGAGGGAGTCGATGACCACGCGGTGGGTATAGCTGTCTTTGGTGGCCACATACCACTTGTACAGGAACGGGTCCGTGACTTTCAGGCTGTCCGGCACCTTCATGGTGTCGCGGGCGAAGACGGTGGGCGTGGCATCCTCCGCTCCAAACAGGTCAAACTCTTCTTCCTCCGCAGCCAGGCTGTCGAGGGAGGTTCTGGTCGGTTTGAGGCTGTCCGGCAGGTGCTTGAGCGTGTCCGGAAGGGTTTTTGCCAGGCTGTCGAGGGAAGTTTTGACCGGTACCAGGCTGTCGAGCGACTTGCGGGCGGAATCCACCTGCAGGGTATCCCGTTTGGCATCGGGGAACCATGCATGCAGCACCCTGGCGCGGTTCACTTCCACGCCCAGCGTCTGCGCTGCCACCGTTCCGGCCAGCGCCAGAGGCAGCAGGATATCGGTCCACAATTTCGCCATAGCCTGCAAATATACAAATAATTTGCCATTCGCCTGCCTTCTCCCCAAATTTCCTCGGCAATCCTGCCTTGCGCGTGCTGTCATCGTCCCACAATTTGGACCCATGACAGCGTTTTGGGCGTTTTTTGCTGTCATCGTCCCATCTTTTGGACCCATAACAGCACTCAGGGGTAAGAAAACTGCCGAATGAAACGCTTATGTGACTGCAAATCATTTGATTATCATACACTTATAACATAATCCTCGTTCAAAAATCGAACGAGGATTATACGGGAAATGGTTGAGAATCAGGCGAATAGCTGCCACATGTTTCGGGCCGTCGAACGAGTGGACAACCGCGCCGAAACAGCGGATGGAAGCCTGTCTGAAAATTGATTTGCGAAGGTCTGATTGATTCATTAAATTTGCAAATTCAAAACAAACTGTATCAACGATGCCTGATTTCAAATACGCCCCTATGTTTCAGCTTGGTAGGGATACCGCTGAATACTACAAGATTCCCGGCTCAGAGAAGTTGGTGAAAACCGTTCAGTGCGGAGATAAAACGCTGCTGGAAGTATCTCCGGAAGCGCTTACGCTGGTAGCGCAGCAGTCTTTCCATGACTGCCAGTTCATGCTGCGCCGTGCGCACAATGCGCAGGTGGCTGCCATCCTGAAGGACCCGGAGGCCTCCGACAACGACAAATATGTGGCCCTGCAGTTCCTGCGCAATGCGGAAACTTCCGTCAAGGGAGTGCTTCCTTTCTGCCAGGACACCGGCACCGCCATCATCCACGGCGAGAAAGGCCAGCATGTCTGGACGGACTTCGAGGACGAAGAAGCCCTCAGCCGCGGGGTTTTCAACACTTACACGCAGGAGAATCTCCGTTACAGCCAGAACGCTCCGCTGGATATGTACAACGAGGTGAACACCAAGTGCAACCTGCCGGCGCAGATTGACATCGAGGCCACCCAGGGCAGCGAGTACCGCTTTGTCATGGTAGCCAAAGGCGGCGGCAGCGCCAACAAGACCTACTTCTACCCCATGACCAAGGCCACCATCCAGAACGAGGGAACCCTGATTCCCTTCCTGGTGGAAAAGATGCGCTCGCTGGGAACGGCCGCCTGCCCGCCTTACCACATCGCCTTCGTAATCGGCGGCACATCGGCCGAAAAGAACCTCCTTACCGTGAAGCTGGCCAGCATCAAGTTCTATGACGGCCTGCCCACCACCGGTGACGAAACCGGCCGCGCTTTCCGCGACATCGACCTGGAGGAAAAGCTCCTGAAAGAGGCGCAGAAGATTGGCCTGGGCGCGCAGTTCGGTGGCAAATACCTGGCCCATGACATCCGCGTCGTGCGCCTTCCCCGCCACGGCGCCAGCTGCCCCATCGGCATGGGTGTCAGCTGCAGCGCGGACCGCAACATCAAGTCCAAAATCAACGCCGGCGGCGTCTGGATCGAGAAGATGGACTCGAACCCTTCGGAGCTGATTCCCGAGGAGTTCCGTCGTCCCGGCGAAGGCCCCAAGGGCATTGAGATAGACCTGGACAAAGGCATCGACGCCGTGCGTGCGGAACTTACCAAATACACCGTGGGCACGCGCGTGAACCTTAAGGGAACCATTATCGTGGCGCGTGACATCGCCCATGCAAAACTGAAGGCCCGTCTGGATGCAGGGGAGGAAATGCCCGCCTACTTCAAGGACCATCCCATCCTGTATGCCGGCCCGGCCAAAACGCCTGCCGGCTATCCCTGCGGCTCGATGGGCCCCACCACGGCCAACCGCATGGACCCGTATGTGGACGAGTTCCAGGACCACGGCGCATCGCTGGTGATGATTGCCAAGGGCAACCGCTCCCAGGTGGTGACGGACGCCTGCCGGAAACACGGCGGATTCTACCTCGGGACCATCGGCGGCGTGGCTGCCGTGCTCTCCCAAAGCAGCATCCGCAGCATCGAATGTGTGGAATATCCGGAGCTGGGCATGGAAGCCATTTGGAAAATCACCGTAGAAGACTTCCCGGCCTTCATCCTGGTGGACGACAAGGGCAACGATTTCTTCAAGAAGATTGGCCTGTAGCCCTCCCTGTCATTCTGAGCAAAGCGAAGAATCTCTCTAACTATAAAGGATATGAAAAAGTACGTTTGCAACATTTGCGGGTATATCTATGACCCCGTAGCCGGCGACCCGGACAGCGGCATCGCCCCCGGAACCGCCTTTGAAGACATCCCTGCCGACTGGGTTTGCCCCGTCTGCGGAGTAGGCAAGGACGATTTCTCCCCGGCCGAGTAGCTTTTTGTGGCAACTAAGTGCCTGTTCTTCAGGTTTTTGCGTATATTCCTCGTTCAATTTTTGAACGAGGAATATTGCGTTATGCGCTGGTAATCAAATGATTAGCTGTCACAAGTAAAAATATTTTGAAAATTTTACTACTTTGTATTGCAAAGTACCAAAAATAATTTATATCTTTGCATCAACAAATATTTTGAAAAATGAAAAAGGTAGTAAATGTTTCTTTGGGAGGCCGCAGCTTCATTCTGAATGAGGATGCTTATACCCGCCTGCAGGATTATCTGGCCCACTTCAAGGCCAAGCTCACCGTTCCTGAGCATCAGAAGGCAGAAGTGATGGAGGAAATCGAATGCCGCATCGCCGAACTCTTCTTCCAGGAAGTGGGGGAGGGTTCCCGCGTGGTGACGCTGGAAATGGTTCAGAAGGTGGCATCGGCCCTCGGGATGCCCGACGGGTCTGCGGAAGCCGGCTTCAGCGCCTCTTCTTCGGCCGCCGGAGGAGAAATACCCCGCCGCCTGTACCGGGACGTGGACAACAAATCCGTCGCCGGCGTCTGTTCCGGTCTGGCGATGTACTTTGATATCGACCTCACCCTTGTGCGCATCGTCATGCTGGCGGCGCTGATTTTCGGCTCGGTCGGCTTTTGGATTTATCTGATTCTGTGGATTGCCGTCCCCAAGGCCGATACCCCGGCCAAAAAGTGCGAGATGCGCGGCATTCCTCCCACCGCGGAGAATATGTCGGCTTTCGCCCGTGGAACCTATAAACAGTAAGTGGCTATGGAAAATATCAGTGAAAATGTCCGCTCTCAAATGCGGAAAGGAGTGCTGGAATACTGCATTCTGTGTATCCTGAGCCGGAAGGAGGCCTATGCTTCCGTTATTCTGGAAGAGCTCAAGGCCGCCAATATGCTCGTAGTGGAAGGAACGCTTTATCCGCTGCTTATCCGCCAGAAAAACCAGGGACTCCTGAGTTACCGCTGGGAGGAATCCACCCAGGGTCCGCCCAGAAAATACTATGTAATTACGGAAAAAGGCCGCGAACTGCTTGCCGAGATGGACGCCGCCTGGGAAGAAATGGTCCAAAGCATTCAAACCTTAAAACAGTAAACCTGTATGAAAGAAACCATACAACTCAGCATAGGCGGTTACGCCTTTATGCTGGAAAAGGATGCGGCCGAAGCGCTCTCCGGCTATCTGACTACCCTGGAAACCCACTACCTTAAGCAGGAAGGCGGGAAAGAAATCATGGAAGGCATCGAGGAGCGGGTGGCCGAGCTCCTGCAGGAAAAGACGCCCAAGGGCGCCGTCGTCACCCTCCCCGGGGTGCAGCAGGTGATTGATGTCATCGGCCGTCCGGAAACCATCGAGGCCGATGATCCCGCCCCCGAAGCCGCCAAGGAAAAGCCCCGGAGAAAACTTTATCGGGACCTGTCCAACAAGCGTCTGGGCGGCGTCTGTTCCGGGCTGGGCAACTATTTCGGGATAGAGGTGAGCCTGCTGCGGGTTATCTTTGCCGTAGTGGCCGTCGTTGTCTTTTTTTCGTGTGCCGATGAAGGCGTCTGGTGCCTGTCCGTTCCTTTTTTCTATGCCATCCTCTGGGTGTCCATGCCGGCCGCCCGCACGGCGCAGGAGCGCTGGGCCATGAAAGGGGACCCCGGTACGGCCGACGATATCCGCCGCACCGTCCAGAGCGGTATTCAGGAGATGGGCGATACGGCGCGGGAAGTGGCGCATTCCGACTTTTTCCGGCGTTTCGGAAAGTGGATGCTGGTGGCTGTCGGAATCGTGCTTCTCATTGTCGGGTCTTCCGGGCTGGCGTCCGTGTCGGTGCTGTCCCTGAAAGGAACCCAGATTTTCGGCGTCCCCATCACCCGTATGATGGAGGATTTGTCCAGGGATTGGCCGGCCGTATATGACCTCCTGTCCACGCCCTGGGTAATGGTGCTGGCCGCCTTGGCTGTCATCCTGCCTTTTGTCGGCCTCCTCTACGGCGGCATTCAGCTCATCTTCGGTTTCAAATCCCCCTCCTGGAAGCCCGGATTGGTGATTTTTGTCCTCTGGCTCATCACGGTCATCGTTCTGCTGGTCCTGTTCATCGCAAGCGTCGCATCCACCAGTTTCGACTGGTCGATAACCGTCTGACAACTAGCGGGAGGCCAAGCAGGCGTGGACCAGTTTCCACTTGCCGGCGGCCAGGTCCGACTGCCTGTACAGGAGCTTGAGGACGCCATTGTCCGGGAAATGCAGTCCGGCTGTTCCGGAAACAATCTGCAGGAAGTTCTCCAGCCCGTCCCCGGAGCCGGCGGGCAAACTTTCCGGACCGATACCCATCAGGCGGGTGCAGTCCGCATCGTCCTCGCAGGCCTCGAAGGTCATTTTGAGCGCCGGCTGCGTAAGCGGCCGGTCCTCGTCGTCCACCAGGATGGCGCTGCGGAAGGTTTCGAAGTTGATGGCCTTGGTGTACTTGACAACCACCATTTTTCGGGCCCATTCACCCGGCCCGTTGTGGTACGGGGCATCGTAGTCCAGATACTCGTCGATGGCGGCAAATACGTAGAACATCCCCTGGTGCGGCAGTCTGCCTTCCGGGTCCAGCGGTGCAATGTCCTCGCAGTCTATCTGGCACACGAAGGTGAGCGGATAGTCAAAGCTTTCGCCGTCTTCCGTCACCTGTACGACGGGGTATTCCATATCGGCGGGGAGATCAGGGTCTCCCCACCATTTGGACGAGCAGAACAGTTCAGTTTCCGTTCTTTGCAGCTTGATACTGACGGCCATCTTACTTGAGCAGGTCGTGCGAGGCGGTCATGGCCTTGGGGTCCAGGGCCTCGTCCAGCTTCTCGCGTGTCATCAGGCCTTTTTCCAGCACGAGGTCGTACACGCTTCGGCCGGTTTCCAGCGCTTCCTTGGCCACTTTGGTGGAGGCTTTGTAGCCGATGTACGGGTTAAGGGCCGTTACGATGCCGATGGAATTGAGCACCATGTTGTAGCAGTGCTCCGCATTCACGGTGATGCCGTCCACGCACTTGGTGCGCAGGGTATTCATGGCATTCATGAGCCAGGTCTGGCTTTCCAGGATACATTCCGCGATGACGGGTTCCATCACGTTCAGCTGCAGCTGGCCGGCTTCTGCGGCAAAGCACACGGCGGTGTCGTTGCCGATTACTTTGAAGCACACCTGGTTGGTCACCTCCGGGATAACCGGGTTCACCTTGCCGGGCATGATGGAGGAACCGGGCGCCATGGCCGGGAGGTTTATCTCGTGCAGGCCGCAGCGGGGGCCGGAGGCCATGAGGCGGAGGTCGTTACAAATCTTGGAGAGCTTGACTGCCAGGCGTTTAAGCGCGGCGGAATAGCTCACGTACGCACCCGTATCCGGCGTGGCTTCTACCAAATCCGGCGCCTTTTCAAACGTGTCGCCGGAGAACTCGGACAACCGCTGGGTGCACAGCTCCGCAAAACCGGGAACGGCGTTAAGTCCCGTGCCGATAGCCGTTCCGCCCATGTTGATTTCCTTCAGCAGCACGGCGTTGCGCTCCAGATTGGCCAGTTCCTCTTCCAAGTTGTTGGCAAAGGCGTTGAATTCCTGACCGGAGGTCATGGGAACGGCATCCTGCAGTTGCGTACGCCCCATTTTGAGGACATCCTTGAATTCCTCTCCCTTGGCGCGGAAGGAGGCGATGAGTTCACGCAGGGACGCTTCCACGTGCTTGTTCATGCGCACGAAGGTATAGCGGAAGGCGGTAGGGTAGGCGTCGTTGGTGCTCTGGGCGCAGTTGACGTGGTCGTTGGGCGAGCAGAACTGGTATTCGCCCTTCTTGTGGCCCATGAGCTCCAGGGCGCGGTTGGCAATGACCTCGTTGGCGTTCATGTTCACGGAGGTGCCGGCACCGCCCTGCATCATGTCCACCGGGAACTGGTCCCACAGTTTTCCGGACACGATTTCCTTGCAGGCGGCCACAATCGCCTCTCCGATTTTTTTGTCCAGCACGCCCAGCTCGGTATTGGCGGCCGCCGCGGCCATTTTCACGTAGGCCATGGCAATGATGTACTCCGGATAGTCGCACATCCGCGTGTTGGAAATTTTGTAGTTGTTGAGTGCCCGTTGGGTTTGTACGCCATAGTATGCGTCGATGGGAACCTGAAGTTCGCCGATGAGGTCGCTCTCGACCCGGAATTTGGTTTCTGACATAGTTTTTGTGTGGTATAACATGTGGTGCGCAGGTACCTCCTGCGTCCGACATACAAAGATAAGCAAATAAAACTACCCCAGCAAGACATCCAGCACCATCATGAGGGCGAATCCCAGGGCAAAGCCCAGCAGCGCCTTTTGCAGCAGGGCAGGTATCTCCCGCCGCATGAAAAAGATAGCATATTTTCAGCGGGTGAAAAAAATTATTTGTAACTTTACAAATTCGTGGAAAAGTTTGGCAACATACCCGCCCTCAGCCGGAAACAGTTCCGGGAGACCATGCTGGTCCTTATCAATGCGGAGCTGGCCGATGCCCTTTGCGGCGTTATCGACGGCATTGTCGTGGGACGTTTTCTGGGAGAGGAAGCCATGGCCGCTCATGGTATTGCCACGCCCATTTTCGTGCTGCTCACCATCTTTTCCTACATGATTACCGTCGGTTTCCAGCAGCCGTGCACCATGTATATCGGCAGGGGAGAAAAAAGGCGCGCCAACGGCTTGTTTTCCGCCACCATGTACCTGACCATCGGCATTGCGGTCCTTTGTTCCGTTCTGGGTCTGCTGTTCACGGACGCCATCGCCCGCGTCATGGGCACCCCCGCGTCAGGCGCCGTCCATGACATGGCCGAAGATTACCTGAAGGCCGTTTTTCTGGGTACACCCTTCCTGCTGGTATTCCTGTCGCTCATCCCCGTTCTGCAGATAGAAGGACGGCGGAAACTGGTGCATGTGGGCAGTTTGGTGATGGGCGTGTCGGACATCGTCATCGACCTGTTGAACGTAAAGGTGTTCCACGGCGGCATGTTCGGCATCGGGCTGGCGACCAGCGTCAGTTATATGCTGGGAACGCTGGTGCTGCTGACGTATTTCCTCAGGAAGGACAGGATGTTCCACCTGCGCTGGCGTGACATACGCGGCAGTCAGTCGCGCACCATTTTCCTTGCGGGCCTTCCTGCCGGCCTTCGCGTAGGTGCGCGCGCCGTTGCTGAAATCGGCCTGAACGCCTTGGTGATGGGAACGGCCGGCGCTACCGCCATGGCCGCTTTTTCCGTGCAGCATAACCTGTCCGGCCTGCTTATATCGGTGGCTGTCGGCATCTCCGGCGCAACGTTGCTGCTGTCCGGCATCAGTTACGGGGAGCAGGACCGGCGCGGACTCATGGACGTGGTCCGCATGAGCGCATACGCCTGCATAAGCATCATGGGAGCGGTCGGAATTGCCGTTTTTGCTTTGGCCCGGCCGATTGTGACGCTGTATCTTGCTCCAAACGATACGAGTTTTCCTCTGGCCGTCTTCGCTGTCCGCTGTATGGCCGTCAGCTTACCCCTGTTGGCCTGGACCCGTTGTATGGGCTGTTATGAACAAAGCGTCGGGAAAATGTACAAGGCTGTCTGGATTTTCCTGGGAGAAGAACTGCTGGCCCTGCTGACCTGCGCCCTCATCATGTTCGAAATATGGGGGGTGAAAGGTATTTTTGCTGCTTTTCCTGTAGGCCAGCTGCTCGTTGTCGCCTCCATGAATCTGCATGCCTATCTGCACCGGAACCGCCGCTACAAGGGGATGGAAGCCTATCTGGATGTGCCGGACAATTTCGGCGTACCGCCTGAAGACCGTATGGTGCGCACCCTGGAGCGTCCGGAGCAGGTATGGGCGTTGGCGGAGCGGGCCCAGGCCTTTTGCAGGGAACGGGGTTCCTCGCGCGAAGTGGCTTACATGGTGAGCATGTACATCGAGGAAATGGGCAACATCATCATGCTTTACGGCTTTTCCGACGGGAAACCGCATCATCTGGAAGTCCGCCTTTCGCTGCTTCACGGGCAGGCCTTTCTGCGTTTCCGCGACGACTGCCGCCGTTTCGACATCACGGAAAGGGCCGCTCACTGGAAGGAGGACCCGGAACATCCGGAAACCACCCTGGGCGTGCGCATGGTCATGAATTCAGGCGGCTTGCTCAGGTACGACAACTCCCTGAGCACCAACAACCTGATGGTGCTGATAGAGGCTTAGAAGGAATAGTACAGACCCGCCGAGAAAGCGCTGCCGTCAAGGTAAAAATTGATGGTGCGGGAGTAGGAATTGTAATCCAGGCGTCCAAAGGTTCCCTGAAGCGTCCAATGCTCCGTGAGAGAAATTTCCAGACCCGGTCCGATGTAGGGGATGAAACTCCAGTATTGGACCACGTTGGACGCGAAGCGGCTCACCTCCAATCCTCCATCCAGAAAGAATGAAAACTGTCCGATGCGGAAGAAAAAGTATTGGATATAAGGAGCCAGGCCAAGCTTGTAGATTGTCTCGGGCGTGCTGTTATTCGAATTGAATCTGTCAAACTCCGCGATGCCGTTGATACCCACGGCTATGTCCTTGAAGGTGTATGATACATCCGGTCTTAGCGTCATGCCGAAAGAGCCGTTCCCGACATTACCGTTGATGCTGACCCTGCCGCCTGCAGACCATTGTGCCCGGGCCGGGACGGCCAGCAACAGGAGAAGAACGAAAATGAGCCATTTCTTTTGCATAGTACGGGCAAAGATACAAATTCTTTTGATAAAATCGGCCGAAACCATTATTTTTGTAGGGTAAATCGTTCAGGAAGATGAAACGTGTCCTATTAGTAGTGTGCTGTCTTGCTGCCGTCCTTACGGCCGGCGCGCAGACCGCCCGCGAAATCGGCATGCGCCATCAGGTGCGTGTGGGTTGGGGGGACGCTATCTTCGAATCTATCGCATTTTCCAATACCTCGCCCCACAAGTATGCCAATCCGGGTTCCCTGCCGGAGACTTTTTCCGTTCAGGAGCGGTACAACAGTGCCTGCACCGGCCATTTCTTCGCGGAGTACCAGTATCGGACTTCCCGGGTCGTGCGCATCGGCGTCCAGCTGGACGTGGAGGGTATTTTCTGGCAGGAGGGCCATTTCGACCGCTACCACAATCTGATCGGCACGGGCAAAAAGGTGCGCAACTACAATATTGTCGCCATGCCCACCGTCCGCTTTTCGTATTTGAACACGCGGGTGGTCAGCCTGTATTCAGGAGCGGGTGCCGGCCTGCTCGTGGCCCTGGACAACGCCGGAGGCAGCGCCCTTTCTCCGGCCTTCAACCTGAACCTGGTGGGTGTCCAGCTGGGTTCGGGCCATTGGTCCGGCAGCATGGAACTGGGCTTCATGGCGGCTCTCAGCGGTACCAACAAGGTGTATATGCTGGGGTCCCGTCTCGTTTCTATCAGTCTCAATTATGCATGGTAAGCGTATGAATAAGCTAATTTTCCCCCTTGTTCTGGCATGTCTGCTGGCCGCCTGCGAGAAACCGGAGGTGATATTCGCAGATTACGATACTTTCAAAGTGACATCCGTACAATCCACGAACGTGGCCTTGTCGGACGGGACCTTGAATCCGGTGGTCCGGCTCATGGAGGACGATGAGCCGGAAACCAAAGTGGCGGTCACCAGCGTGGCGCACGCGGTATCGGATTTGCTGGGCAGCATTACCAGCAACAACGTCATCCAGGTGAGCGGCACCTATACGGGACGGGACGTGGACGGCAGCCCTGTCACCCTCTCGGGGAAGTTGCTGCTGCCGCGTGACGGCAAAATCAAGAACATGGTCATCGTGAGCCACTACACCATCGGCGCCAATTATGAGTGCCCGTCGGAATGTTTCCCCATGGAGGGAATCGTTGCGGCCAAGGGCTATGCCGTGGTGGTCGCGGACTATATCGGCTTCGGTGTCACGGCCGGGCGGATTCATCCGTACATGCATGTGTCCAGCACGGCCAATGCCGTCATCGACATGGCCCTTGCCATAAAGCCATACCTTCAGTATATCGGCCGGGCGCCGGAAAGCGATGAAGTTTACCTGATGGGCTATTCCCAGGGAGGGTCCACCACCCTGGGCGTCATGCGCACCATCCAGCGCGATTATGCCGACGTGTTTCCCATCCGGAAAGTGTTTGCCGGCGGCGGCCCGTATGACCTTGCCGCCACCTTCGACTTCGCCATGGAAACGGATGTCACCGGCATCCCCTGCGCCATCCCCATGATTGTCCAGGGCATCAACGAGGGCGAAAAACTGGGGCTGGACATGTCCGATTTCTTCCAGGAACGCCTGCTGGAGAATTACGACGAGTGGATTAATTCCAAGAAATACACCGTGGGGCAAATCAACAAGCTTATTGGGGTGAAAAACCTGAGCGAACTGATGACAGATGAAGGCCGGGACAAGACTTCGGAAGAAACAGCGTCCTTGTACAGGGCGCTCGTACGCAATTCCGTGCTCGACTTCACCCCTGCTTCTCCCATTTATATGTTCCACAGCAAGGACGACAAAACTGTACCTTTTGTCAATGCCCAGCGTGCGGAGGAATACTTCAAGGGCCGGGACATAACGTATGACTTCGGCCATTATGGCGCACACGGCATGGGCGGCATCCGTTTTATCATGTCGGTGGCTGCGCAGCTGTGAATATTTTCAGACTATGGCAATTATTACTATTATAGGAATCGGGCAGTATGGTTCTGCCTTGGCCTGTGTGGCCGCAGAGAAAGGAAATGAAATCCGCATGGCCGGATCGCCGGTGGATGACGAGATTGTGGACGCCTGCAGAAAAACAGGCCGGCATCCCAAAGTGGACGTCCCCTATCCGGAGAATGTCAAATTCTACCATTGCCGGGATTGGGAAAAAGCCGTCGAAGGGGCCGATTTCCTTATCGGCGCCGTCAATTCATTCGGCGTGGACTGGTTCCTGAACGACATTCTCATGAAGCTGGACCCGTCCGTCCCTGTGCTTTCCGCCGCCAAGGGGCTCATGGAGAAGAGGGACGGCACGCTTATCTCGTATCCTTCTTATTGGGAGTCCAAGCTGGCCAAAGCGGGCATTAAGCGGGATATTTACGCGCTGGGCGGCCCCGGTACGGCGGAAGGGATTATCAATCACGACCATACGCATGTTACCATTTGCGGCAAGGACAACGCCATTCTTAAAATGATGAAAAACGCCCTGCAGGCATCGTGGTATCATATTTCCCTTACACACGACGCGGAAGGGCTGGAAACGGCCGTGGCCATCAAGAATGCTTACGCATTGGGCGTGGCCATCGCCCTGGGACGGGCGCACCGGCTGGATAAAGGGGCGGAGCAGCCGCATTTCAACTCGCAGGCGGCGGTTTTCTACCAGGCCGCCAAGGAGATGCTCCGTGTATTGGAACTGGAACATGCGGAGCTGGACAGCGCCCTGGTGGGCATCGGCGACTTGTACGTAACCTCCATGGGAGCCCGCACGCGCAAGTTCGGACTCCTGCTGGGTGAAGGGAAAACCTGCGAGGAAGCCCAGGAACTGCTGGGCGGCATCACGCTGGAGTCGCTGGTGGTGGTACGCCGGCTCTCCCATGCCATGACCGTAAAAGCCCGCCAGGGGAAGGTGAACCTCTCAGACTTCCCGCTGCTGCAATATGTCATGAGCGTGCTGGAAACAGGCAAGGCAAACGCCCTTCCATGGCGTCGCTTCACCTACGAAAATCTGTAGCCGTTTGTTTTGTTGTCCCCGGGGGTGGCGAAAGTTCAGATGAGGTAAACACAGAATCCTGCGCCCAGAAGGAGGCACAGGAGGAAGGTGGACATGACCAGCAGCGGCAGAGCGGGGTCCAGGGCACGGTCCGAACAGGTCCACACCATGTGCAAGTGCTTGATGTACAGCGGCAGCGTTACAACCCACATCCAGTGCCACCAGGAAGGCCAGCACAAGAGGCAGTAGGCCGTCAGGCACGCCCAGCCCAGGCCGATGAGCACCGTCTGGTAAATGCGCGCCCGCCGTCCGCCCAGTTTCAATGCCACGGTGGTGCGGGTGGCAGCGTCCGTTTTCATGTCGCGGATGTTGTTCACATTGAGCACGCCGACGGAGAAAAATCCCACGGCCGCGCCCGGCAGCAGCAACTTCCAGTGCAAGCCCAAACCCTTGGTACACACGAAGTAAGCGCCCAGCACGGACACCAGCCCGAAGAAAATGAACACGTAAATGTCCCCTTTGGCCCGATACCCGTACGGATTGGGACCCAAGGTGTATTTCATGGCGGCGGCAATGGCGGCGGCGCCCAGCATGAGCACCAGGATGGGCGTCAGGTCCAGCAGGGTGCCGAACGCCCGCCAGGTCATGGCCACCCCCAGCACCGCACACAGCCCCACAAACGTGCCGATGAGTCCCTTCATCTCCACTATGGTGAGTCCGCCGCCGTTCAGGCCGTACTGCGGCCCCTGCCGCTCGGCGGTGTCCGTGCCATGCAGCACGTCCCCCAACTCGTTGGAGAGGTTGGAAAGAATCTGTAAACTCATGGCGGTAAGGACAATGAGTACGGCCGACCACGGGTCCACCTTCCAGTCGGCCACGGCCAGCAGGATGCCGAGCAGCACCCCGCTCGTGGAGAGCGGCAAGGTGCGCAGGCGCATCGATTGAAGAGCAGCTTTTACGTTCATAGCCGCAAAAATAGCAAATTTCCCCCGAAGCGCCATAAAAAGGCGCGAAATGATGGCACTTGGCGGTTTGGCTAAATTGCGTTATCTTTGCAGACTATGAAGAATATCCGCAACTTTTGCATCATCGCCCATATCGACCATGGGAAAAGTACCTTGGCAGACCGCCTGTTGGAACTTACGCGTACGCTGAGCGACCGTGAGATGGAGAATCAGGTGCTGGACGACATGGACCTGGAAAAGGAGAAGGGCATCACCATCAAGAGCCACGCCATCCAGATGGATTACGTGCGCGGCGGGGAGACGTACCGGCTCAACCTGATTGACACGCCCGGCCACGTGGACTTTTCCTACGAGGTGTCCCGTTCCATCGCCTCCTGCGAAGGCGCACTGCTGGTTGTGGATGCGTCGCAAGGTATTCAGGCACAAACCATCAGCAACCTGTACCAGGCCATCGACCATGGGCTGGAGATTATTCCCGTGCTCAACAAAATCGACATGGACAGCGCCCAGCCGGATTTGGTGCAGGACCAGGTGTGCGACCTGCTGGGCTGCGACCCGGAGGACGTGCTTCGCGTGAGCGCCCGCACCGGAGCGGGGGTGCAGGAGGTGCTGGATGCCATCGTGGACAAGGTACCGGCGCCCAAAGGAGACCCGGACGGTCCGCTGCAGGCCCTGATTTTCGACTCGGTATTCAACTCCTTCCGGGGCATCATCGCCTATTTCAAGGTGGTTAACGGCACCATCCGCAAGGGGGACAAGGTGAAATTCTTCTCCACCGGCAACGAGTACGAGGCGGAAGAAATCGGCAATCTCAAACTCAAGCTGAACCCCACCGGAGAGGTGCGTGCCGGGGATGTAGGCTATATCATCACGGGCATCAAGGCGGCTGTGGAAGTGAAGGTGGGCGACACCATCACGCACGTGGAACGGCCTTGCGCAGAGGCCATTGCGGGCTTCGAGGAAGTGAAGCCCATGGTCTTTGCCGGCCTGTATCCGGTGGATGCCTCCAAGTTCGAGGAACTGCGTGCCACACTGGAGAAATTCCAGCTCAACGACGCCTCGTTCACCTATGAGCCGGAAAGTTCGCTGGCCCTGGGCTTCGGTTTCCGCTGCGGCTTCCTGGGCCTGCTGCACCTGGAAATCGTGCAGGAGCGCCTGTTCCGGGAGTTCAACATGGATGTCATCACCACCGTGCCCAACGTGTCGTACAAGGTGTACACCACCAAGGGGGAGGTCATCGACGTGCACAATCCCTCCGGCCTGCCGGCACCGTCCGTCGTGGACCATATCGAAGAACCGTATATCCGCGCCCAGATAATCTCCAAGGCCGATTTCTACGGCCCCATCATGAAACTGTGCATGGACAAGCGGGGCACGCTGATAGGCCAGCATTACATTACCACGGACCGCGTGGAGCTCAACTACGACCTGCCGCTGTCGGAGGTGGTTTTTGACTTCTACGACAAACTCAAATCCATTTCCAAAGGCTATGCGTCGTTCGACTACCATGTGACGGATTTCCGTCCGGCGCGCCTGGTGAAGCTGGATATTCTGCTCAATGGAGACCCGGCGGATGCGTTGAGTACGCTCATTCACGAGGACCACGCCTATGACTTCGGCCGAAAAATTTGCCTGAAGCTCAAGGACCTCATTCCGCGCCAGCAGTTCGACATTGCCGTGCAGGCGGCCATCGGGGCAAAAATCATCGCCCGCGAAACCGTGCGTCAGGTGCGTAAGGACGTGACAGCCAAGTGTTACGGCGGCGATGTCACCCGTAAGCGCAAGCTGCTGGAAAAGCAGAAGGAAGGCAAGAAGCGCATGCGTCAGATTGGCACCGTGCAAGTCCCGCAGAGTGCCTTCATGGCTGTGCTCAAGCTGGATTAGCGGCGCTACTTCTCCAGCCAGGCCATGAAGTCCTCCACGCGTGCGCGGGAGACGGTGAAATCCGTGGCGGCGAGGATGCCCGGGCGCAGGGAAATGCGCAGGCGGCCGCCCATCAGGCGGGATACGCTGTCAATGACCCGGTCCGAAATGATGCAGCTCCGCGAAATACGGAAGAAAGCGGCGGGGTCCAGTCCGTTGGCAATGGTGTCCAGGGAATCGTCCAGAATGTACGAGGAGCCGTTGAGCGTGACAATGTAGGAGTTTTTGTCTTCCGAATAGAAATAGGCGGCCTCATCCGTGCGAATGGGCACGATGCGGTCGTTCAGGCGGATGAGGAATTTCTCCTTCCGGACTTCCTTCAAAAGGGAATGTATGGCCTCGGTGCGCGGCCTGCCGGTTTCCCCGGAAGCGATACGGCCCATGGCGCGGCGGAGTTCGGCCACTTCGATGGGCTTGAGCAAATAGTCGATGGCGTGCACCTCAAATGCCTTGACGGCGTATTGGTCGTAGGCGGTGGTCATGATAACCGGAGAGGAGACCTCCACCTGGGAGAAAATCTCAAACGAAATGCCGTCGCTCAGTTCTACATCCATGAAAATGACATCCGGTGCAGGATTGGCCTGCAGCCATTGCACGGCGGTGGTTACCGACCCGACGGCGCCCACGACTTCCGTTTCCGGGAACTGTTCCGTGAGCAGTTTGATCATGTGTCCGCGTGCAAGCGGTTCGTCCTCTATGATAAGCGCTTTCATGTATGGCAAAGATAGTCAATTATTTGAAATCTTCCAAGATGGGGACCGTAACGGCAAAGTAATCAGCCGTTTTGGTTACTGTGATTTCTGCGTTGGCCAGGTCCCTGTACTGGTTGCGGATATATTGCAGGCCGATTCCCATGGAAGGCCGTGTGGAAACCTTCGGAATGAGCGTATTGCGCATGGTAATGCTTTTCCCGTCGGTGGAGACGCTCACCACCAGCGGTTTTTCCGTACTGATGGCGTTGTGTTTAATCGCGTTCTCCAGCAGCAGCTGCAGGGTGCAGGGGAAGATATAGCCGGAAGGAATCTTGTCGCCGATAGGGTCCTCCAGCACCAGCCCCTCCGGGAAGCGGATTTGGATGAGTTCCTTGTACGTCCGGGCAAACTGGATTTCTTCCGCGAGCGGCACCAGCTGCCGGGCCTCGTGCTGCATGAGGTAGCGGTAAATGCCGGCCAGCTTGTGGATGTATTCGCTGGCCTCCTGCGGCGTTCCGTCCTGGACGATGGAGTCCAGTACGTTGAGGCTGTTGAAGAGGAAATGCGGGTCCACCTGGCTTTTGAGCGTCATGTAGCGGAACTCCGCCTGATGCCGCCGGGTGCGCTGGTCGGCCGCCTCCCGCTGCATCTTCACGGCAAAGAGCACCATGAAGGCCAGCATGAACACGGAAATGAGCACCAGGATGCCCACGATGGCCGATTCCTGGAACAGGTTCCCCTGGTAGGACGTGCCGATATAGCCCCGAAGCGCGAAAAGTACGCCGATGGAGATAATCAGCACCCAACGATGCTTTTTCCAGGATATCTGCCGGTCATGTCTGGCAGCCGGAGAAGGGGAGAAGGCGTTGGCGAACAGATACAGCGACCAGCCCAGCAGTTCCGTCACCACCACCGTGGAAACCACGTTTTGCCATGCGCCGGGAAGGGCGCCGAACACCAGCTGCGCGCCCAGGTTGCCCAGCAGAAACCCCACCACGTTCACCAGGATGACGGCCGACAGGGTGATTTCCACCGTGAGGTTCTCCATGTAGCACAGGATGACGGCCATGAGTATGGTAAGGGCGGTGAGAGGGAGTGGGTCCGGCAGGCCGAGCCACGCGCAGACGGCTACCGTGACTGCGTGCAGGAGCGCGAAGCCGTGGATAAGCGCATGGATATTCCGCTTTTTCATGGAGCGAAGTTACGCAATAATTCCGTTCGTCGCAAAAAAATGTCCATTCAACCGTTTTCCGGCGCGCGTATATAAGCGGTTTGCGCGCAAAGATGTAATTTTGCCCAGCCATATTGGCTAAAACTAGTAACGCTATGTCCACAAAACGTGACTTAACCTTCCGCCAGCTGGTGGATTTGAGCTTCGGCTTTTTCGGCGTGCAGATTGCCTATGCCCTGCAGAGCGCCAACATCAGCCGTATCTTCGCCACCCTGGGTGCGGACCCTCACCAGCTCAGTTTCTTCTGGATTCTTCCCCCGCTGATGGGCATGATTGTGCAGCCGCTCATCGGCAAGTATTCGGACAGGACCTGGTGCCGGATGGGGCGCCGCAAACCCTACCTGATCGTGGGAGCCGTCATCGCCGTGCTGGTGATGCTGCTGCTGCCCAACGCCGGCAGCCTCAACTTCGGCACGCGGCTGTTCCTGGGCCTGAACATGGCCATGTGGTTCGGTCTTTTCTCGCTCATTTTCCTGGATACGTCCATCAACATTGCCATGCAGCCCTTCAAGATGATGGTGGGCGACATGGTGAACGAGCGCCAGAAAACCACCGCCTACAGCATTCAGAGCTTCCTTTGCAATGCCGGTTCCCTGGTAGGTTATCTTTTCCCCATCTTCTTCACCTGGATAGGCATTGCCAACACCGCTCCCAAGGGCGTGGTGCCGGACAGCGTCATCTGGAGCTTCTACTGCGGCGCGGCCATCCTCATCCTGTGCGTCATGTACACCTTCCTGCGCGTGAAGGAGATGCCGCCCAAGGAGTACGCGGAGTTCCACGGGATTACCCCCCCCCTCGCCGGATAGTCCCCAAAAGGCCGAAAAGCCTTCCGAGGGCCTGATGAAGCTCCTCGCCAAGGCGCCTGCCACCTTCTGGACGGTGGGCCTGGTGCAGTTTTTCTCCTGGGCCGCCTTCCTCTACATGTGGACTTACACCAATGGTGCCATCGCCCATAACGTATGGCATACCGGCGACGTGTCCTCGGATGCATACCAGACCGCCGGCAACTGGGTGGGCGTGCTCTTTGCCGTACAGGCGGTGGGTTCCCTTGTCTGGGCCGCCGTCCTGCCGCGCTTCAAGAACCTGAAGTCGGCCTACGCGGTAAGCCTGCTCATCGGCGCTGCGGGCTTTGTTTCCGTCATCCTCATTCACAACCAGTACCTGCTGTTTGTAAGCTACTTCCTTATCGGAGCGGCCTGGGCGGCCATGCTGGCCCTGCCTTTCACCCTTCTGACCAATGCGCTGGAAGGAAGTCCTTACATGGGAAGTTACCTGGGGCTGTTCAACGGCACCATCTGCCTGCCGCAGATTGTGGCGGCCGCAACGGGCGGTCTGGTGCTTTCGCTGGTGGGAGGCAGCCAGCCGGCCATGCTTGTGGTCGCCGGCGTGTTCCTGGTGCTGGGAGCGTTTTGCGTGAAATTCATCAAAACCAAATAATAACAAATTATTAACTACACACTAATGAAAAGGATTTTAACCGCAATCGCAGTGTTGCTCGCAGCCTGCGCTACCGTATTCGCCCAGGGCGGATACCAGGTTAAAGGTGTGGTGAAAGACGCCATGGGCCCCGTGATTGGTGCAACCGTCATGGAGCAGGGTACCACCAACGGTACCACCACCGGTCTGGACGGCGATTTCATCCTCACCGTTTCCAATGCCAATGCAGTGGTGGAAATCTCCTGTATCGGCTATGCGACCCAAAGCTTCACGGCATCGGCCGTGCCTGCCACCATTCTCCTTGCCGAGGATGCCGAATTCCTGGACGAGGTGGTGGTGATTGGCTACGGTACGGTGAAGAAGAGCGACCTCACCGGCTCAGTCTCCACCGTCAAGGCCGATGAAATCAACCGTGGTGCCATCAACTCTCCGGAGCAGATGCTCATGGGTAAGGTGGCCGGTCTGCTTGTGACCCCGCCTTCCGGTTCCCCGGGTGAGTCTTCAACCATCCGTATCCGTGGCGCTGCCTCCCTGAACGCATCCAACGATCCTCTGATTGTGATTGATGGCGTTCCTATTACGCCCGACGGTGGCGCAGGCATGGGTAATCCGCTTGCTTCCGTGAACCCGAACGATATCGAAAGCTATTCCGTCCTCAAGGATGCTTCTGCAACTGCCATCTACGGTTCCCGCGCTTCCAACGGTGTTATCATCATTACCACCAAGAAGGGTACTTCTCAGGGGCTGAAGGTTACGCTCAACGCCAGCTATTCCTTGAAACAGAACTATCAGTTCTTCAACACTATGAGCGGTGATGAATTCAAGGACTACGTTACGGCCAATTATCCTACGGCCGTTCCTCTGCTGGGCTACAACGGTGTCACTTACAACACTGATTGGCAAAGGGAAGTTTACCGCCTGGGTTCAGGTGTGGATGCCAACCTTTCCATCATGGGTGGAAAAATTATCCCGACCCGTGTGAGCGCCGGTTTCAATATTGACCAGGCCACCGTGAAAGTGGGCGGAAACGACCGTTACAACCTGGATGTGAGCCTTTCTCCGAAGTTCTTTGACAATCATCTCTCGGTGAACCTGAATGCAAAGGCTATTTATCAGTTCACTTCCTGGGCCTCCAATCCCGTGGGCAGTGCACTTGCCTTTGATCCCACCAAGCCCATCTACATGACGGACGGACGTTACTGGAACTGGTATGGTGCCAGCGGTGATCCGAATACCATGGCCGGCTCGAACCCGCTGTCCAATATGTATGAGTATTATAATAATGGTCAGGCAATCCGTTCCATCGGCAATATCCAGGTGGACTATAAGATTCATGGATTTGAGGACCTTCGCGTGAACGTTAATTTCGGTTACGACGTGGCCAATAACAGCGGCTCCACATACAATCAGATTGGTTCCCGCAATGCCCTGGCTTCCAGTCCGGACCTCGCCGGCAAGTATTCCAACTTCGCTTCCAACACTGTTTTGGAGGCGTATGCCGACTATTCTCATGACTGGGGCTGGTCCAACCTGGATGTGATGGCCGGTTATTCCAGCCAGCACAACTATCGCGATGATACGTGGGCCAGCTGGCTCAATCGCCTGCCTCGATTCAGCAACGAATATGTTTACGAAGATTGGCAGAGCAACAAGCGTGAGTATTACCTGAAGTCTTTCTTCGGCCGTGTCAATTACAGCATCTTGGGCCGTTATCTGATTACGGCCACGCTCCGTGCCGATGCCTCTTCCCGCTTCAGCCCTAAAAACCGTTGGGGCCTGTTCCCTTCCGCCGCTTTGGCGTGGAATATAAAGAATGAGGCATTTCTGAAGGATGTCCGCGCCGTTGACGCATTGAAACTCCGCGTAGGCTGGGGACGTACCGGTCAGCAGGATATCGGCAGTGACTATTATCCTTATCTGGCACGATACACGTTCAGCACTTCCCAGTACATGAAATACAATATGGGCGATGCGTTCTATCCTACGATGACACCTCTGGCCTACAATCCTAACCTGAAGTGGGAAACCGCCGAAACCATTAACGTGGGTTTGGATTTCTCCTTCCTCAATGAGCGTCTGTCCGGTAGCGTAGAAGGCTATTACCGTACAACCTTCGATTTGCTCAACAACGTGAGTGCTCCGCTGGGAACCAACTTCTCAAGCCGTGTGCTCAGCAATGTGGGCAGTATCCTGAACAAGGGTGTCGAAATCAACCTGAACGGGGTGCCCGTCGAGACCCGTGACTGGCATTGGAGCATCGGCGGTAATGTAACTTTCCAGGATATCAAGATTACCAAACTGCTGCAGGCCGGAAACGAAGATAATTATTCCGTGCATGTGGGTACCACCATGGGCTCCAATGAAGGTTACAGCTCGGTGTATAAGACGGGGTATGCTCCTTATACCTACTACCTGTATCGCCAGGTTTATGACCAGAACGGTGCTCCTATTTACAATGCGTTATATGATAAAAGCGGCGATGGTAAAATCAGCGAGGAGGACCGTTATCTTACCGGTAAGAGCCCGAACCCCTGGATGTTCTTCGGTGTGAACACGCACCTCCGTTACAAGAACTGGGACTTCTCCATTAACGGACATGGCTCTTTGGGCAACTTTGCCCTGAATAAAGTACGTAAGGGCTATGCAACCTCTTTCGGCCTTGTCGATGAGGCCTCCAAAGGTTACTTGAGCAATCTGAACAAGGATTTCCTCTATCCGACCTGGATCGGTACCATGTCCACTCCTCAGGTCTATTCCGACCTTTGGCTCGAAGATGCGTCCTTCTTCAAGATTGACGATATCAACCTTGGCTACACCTTCAAGATCGGAAAGGATTGGATTGATTCCATCCGTCTTGCCGCTTCCGTGCAGAACGTATATACTTTCACTCGCTACACCGGTCTTGATCCGGAACTCACGACCATAGATGGAGTGGATTCCAACTTCATCCCACGTCCTCGTCTGTACACCTTACGCTTGAACATTAATTTCTAAATGGGAAGAAAATGAAAAAGCTATATATTTCTCTTATTGCCTTATCGGCGTTCTTGGTTTCTTCCTGCCTCAAGCAGTTGGATACACTTCCTATGAACTCTTACGATGCTACTTCCGAAGCTGCATATAATGATGAATCCAGCTATCTGAAAGGGCTTTCGTACATCAATGCTTACTATTGCTTCGTGAGCCAGAATGACCCCGGCGCTTCCGACCTTCCTTTTGACGATGCCGGTCAGAGTGAGCTCCTTCGCCAGTGGCTGGTCCTCAATGACCTTCCTACGGCTTCCTTGGATATCGGCTGGAACAACGATTCGTATATCCCTGACATTGCGGCTCACAGGTGGACCACTGCCGACAACACGTCCCTCATCGTCGTCTATACCCGTTGCATGAAGGCGATAACCCTCGCCAATGAATACCTGCTTCAGACTACGGATGACAAATTGGAATTGCGCGGACATACTGCATTTGCCGACAAAGTTCACCAGTATCGTGCGGAGGCAAAGTTCCACCGTGCACTGTATTACTACATCCTTCTGGACATCTTCGGCAATCCGCCTTTTGCTCTTGAAGAAAACATCGGAGGCGCCTTGCCCACTCAGATTGGCCGGGCTGCTCTTTGCGAATGGATTGAAGGCCAGCTGAAGGATTTGGTGGCCGACGATTCCGACATGCCTGCCAAAGGCGCTGTCCCGTATCCCCGTCCCACGAAGGATGCAGCCTGGGCTCTTCTTGCCCGTCTGTATTTGAATGCGGAGGTGTACACCGGGACCGCCCGTTGGGATGACGCGAAAATTGCCGCCCAGAAGGTAATCAGCAACGGTTACAGCCTGCATCCGGACTATCGTGAACTTTTCATGCAGGATAATGGCCAGACCTGCTCCGGCGACGAATTTATCTTTTCCATTGAATACGACACCGATAATTGCCGCAGCTGGGGTGGTACCACGACCCTTTCTTCAGGCGCGTTCTCGGATGATATGAATAAGGTTGTGGCCGCTCATTTGGGTGTTACTGCCTATGATTACGTATCTGCCGAAGTGTGGAACGGTTATCACATCAATCCTGAATTCGTAGAAGAGAATTTTGAACTCTCCGGTGCCGGTTTCGCGGGAGATGGAACCACCCTCGGATATAATCCTGACGCCAGCGACAAGCGAATTATGCTTTACAATGCCGGTGCAAACGCTGCAGCATTCGACGCCACAGTTTCCGATACCGGTTGGCGTTGCTGGAAATGGGCGAAGATTGATTCCAAGGGAACGGTCATTCCCCGTGGCGGTGATGAAAACCCTGCGTGGAAATTCTCCAGCGCCGACTTCGCCATCTTCCGACTCCCGGAGATGTACTACATTTATGCCGAGTCCGATGCTCGTCTGAATGGCGGGACCACTACCGATGCCACAGCAATCGGCTACATTCGTGCCCTACGCGACCGTGCTGGCCTGAGTGCTCCCGGCTCTTCCATGACAGTGGAATACATTCTCAAGGACAAGGCGGCCGAATACTTATGGGAAGGCCAGCGCCGTCAGGACGAGATTCGTATGGGAATCTTTGACGCAGACCCGAATCGTTATGTTTACCCGATTCTTGAGAGCGACCGTTCTGTGAATCCTAACCTCGTACAGAATCCTGGTTATTAATAGATGCTGACAATGAAAAAGATATTATCTGTTTTTTCGGCGGCAATTCTCCTTCTGACAGCGGCAAGCTGCGTAAAAGAAGACGAGAAGATAACCGTCAATCCCGACAAGGGGGAAAATCCCGTTCTTGTCTCCGCCAATACGGAGGAAGATATTGTGGTAGAATATACCCCCGCACAGTTCTACTACGGCAATGATGCCGTGAACCGTAAACTTGTTTATCATGCTCTCATTCTCGTATCGCTGAACGGCAAGGAGATGAACGTCAATGTGAATGCAAAAGATGACGTCGTTGCCAATACCCTCACCTTGAAAGCCAATAACTTCAAGACACAGATGGGAGCGAGTGTTTATGGATTGGAAGAGGGGCAGCAGTGCACCGCGGAATTTGTTGTGCGTGGCTCTGTCAGCAGCACACTGTCCGGTGGTACACTTGATTCAGAAGGCCGGATATCCTATGCATTCGAGTTTTCTAAACCTCAGGGGAATCCTTGGGCCGATTATACTGAGCCCAGTCCTTGGGGCCTGATTGGTAAGATTGCTTCTACCGGAAATGAATGGAATGCAGATGAAGCCATGTTCATGGTGTCTGAAGGCAACAAGCATGTGGCTAAAAACATTAAACTGGGCCCTGCAGACCAGTTCAAAGTGCGAAAGGGCGGTAGTTGGGATATCAATTTTGGCGCTCCCGGAGATACTGAGCCGTATGTGCTTGCTGTTGGAGAGTCCATCGACGCAACTGCGGGCGGCAAAAACCTGGGCGTATCTGCAGAAGGAAACTATGACCTCCTGTTGGACGAGGAAGAAGGTACGATTACCCTCCTTGAGGCATTCCAGACCTATCCGGGCTATGATGAGGTCAGTAACTGGACCGTCATCGGCAAGATTGCCAGCGTCGAGATGGAGTGGAATAAGGATATCCAGATGATTACGGATGGCGAATGGCATGTGGCCGAGGGCGTTGTTCTTACCACTGACGACCAGTTCAAGTTCCGTATGGACCAAAAATGGGATACCAATATCGGTGCTACCGGTGATACTGAGCCTTTTGTCGTGAGTCTTGACGAGGAATACAGTGGTGCGAACGGCGGAAAGAATCTGGCTGTTCCTGCAGACGGTGTTTATGACCTCCTTTGCAACCCTGCCACCAATGCCTTCAAGGTTGTGAATTCCTTGGGTGGAAAGAGCCCGCTTGTCGGTTCCGATGACCCTGGCACGGACGATCCGGTTGTCACTGTGACGGGCTGGAACATCATCGGCCTCAATGGCGACTGGAACAACGATGTCCTGGCCAGCGAGAAGGACGGTGTCTGGACCGCTTACATCAAGGCTGAGGATGCAACCGACTTCAAGTGGCGTAAAGACGGCGCCTGGGATGCCGACTACGGCATGTCCAAGGATGAAGGCTATACCTTCACCATGGGTACCGCATTCCCTGCTGTGGCAGGCGGTGCCAATATCCCTGTGGCTGCCGGCTTCTACAAGGTGGAACTGGACCTCACCAATGCGGATGCTCCCACCATTACCGTTTATGATGACTTTGAAGTCTGGAGCCTGATCGGCGACTTCAACAGCTGGAACGGCGATGTGGACATGGCCCTCACTGAAGGTAAGTGGGTGAGCCCTGTCACCAAGCTGAATACCAATGGCTTCAAGATTCGTAAGAATCACGACTGGACCACCAGCTATGGCGGTGTATTCAACGCCCTGGGCGAGGCCTTTGATGCCACCACTACCGACGGTAACAACATTATGCTGGAAGAAGAGGGTGAGTACATTGTTACCTTCGACCCTGAGAATTTGAAGATTACCGTGGACCCCGCCCTTCCTTCCGACAAATGGAGCCTGATTGGCGTGAACGGCGACTGGAACACGGATATCTTCATGACAGAAATGATGCCCGGCATCTGGGTGAGCCCTAAGGTCAATATTACGTCTGCCGGTTGGAAGATTCGCTTCAACCATGGTTGGGACGTGAACCGTGGCGGAACCCTCACTGCAGAGGGGGTATTCGCCAAGGCTGTTCCCGGTGGCGACAACATCGGCCTTACCGGTGAATTCCAGGTGGTGTACAACGCCAACAACGAGACCATAGGCACGCTGGTATGGGGCGTTGTAGGCAAGGTCGCTTCCATCAATGGTTTCAACTGGAACATGGACGTTCCCATGAACCTGGCTTCCGACGGCAAGTGGTACAGCCTGCCGATAACCTTGGCCGAAGGTGACGAGATCAAGCTTCGCAAGTACGCCGCTTGGGATGAGAACTACGGCGGAGCATTCGTTGAGGCCAACACGCCTTTTGATGCAGTGGCAAGCGGCGACAACATTTCTGCTGTCGGTACCTATATGGTGGTGTACGACCCCGCTGCCGCTACACTCACGCTCAGCACCAACTTCTGGGGCCTGATTGGCGACTTCAACAGTTGGGGCGGTGACAAGTTCATGCTCTTTGACGGCGCCAACTGGGTGGCTTATGGCCAGACCATCGCCGGAGGTTGGAAACTCCGCCAGGCGTCCAGCTGGGACGTAAACCGTGGCGGTACCTTCACCGCGGCAGGAACAGCCTTCGACGTTGTTCATAACGGCGACAACATCAACGTGGGTGAACTCGAGAACTTCGACATTATTTACAATCCCGAAGCCGAGACCATCACCGTACAATAACTTTTCTCAGGCGGGCGCCCCTGACCGGGCACCCGTCTGCCAATTAATCCTTCAAATTCTGTTGCGTTTTATGAGACAAATCTTTACATTTGTCAAAATAGGATGCGATGGATTGTGAGAATGAATTAAAGGCCTCCAGAAAATTGACATTGGAGTGGGCAAAACAGAATTTGCAAGGAAAGACTATGATGGAACTGCAGACGGGAAAGCAGATTCTTTTTACAGGAAAAGGGATAAAGGAGGCAATTAATCAGCCACATATCCATTACTTAAAAAAGAATGAGGCTGTTACTGAGATATTGTGGCGATTCCCGCTTTCCGAGTATGTCTGTGAAAGGTTTGATCCAGAGCGGCCGGACTATAGTTATCGTTATTATCGAACAGAAATTGAGGATGAAGACTCTTTTCTGGTAATTCGCGAGAATTGGATTACAGGTGTGGTAGATTTCTACTCGATTGTGGATAAAATTAAAGAATGATTAAGTCCTCGCCGAAGGAAACAGTCCAACACAGAATCTTAATCATTCTTTGTATGATTATGCAAAGTTATAATTTTTTGTGGATAAAACCAACTTTATGAAAAAATACCTTTGGATACTGGAACGCCCGTTGACCCCACGTCGGAGTTTACGGTGAAGCCCACTTCACTGTCCTTTACGGAGTCCGATACGGCAACCAAGTTCCTGCAGGTGAAAGCCTCCGGGAGCTGGACAGCCACTGCGTCCGCGGACTGGATTAAACTGAACACCACCTCCGGCAATGGAAATGGCTCCGTGAGCGTGTCCGTGACTGCAAATGAAGGAGACGCGCGCACCGGTTCGGTGGATTTTGTCTCCGGCAGCCGCAAGGCTTCGGTGAGCGTGGCGCAGGCCGGTTCCAACTGGCAGGCCCTTGCTCCTGCGCCGGCCGCATTTGACGGGACCAAGCGTGGCAGCACCACCTATCAGCTGCTGGTATATTCCTTTGCCGATTCCGACGGCGACGGAGTAGGGGACTTCAAGGGTATCCAGAGCAAGCTGGACTATCTGGACGGCCTGGGAATAACGGCTCTGTGGCTGAGCCCGGCGCATCCCACCAGCTCTTAT